>NZ_JBEGHU010000001.1:0-674912 GCF_040676415.1 Sphingobium sp. LSP13-1-1.1
GATCGCTTCCATCGCCACCTTCGCCTTGAACTCGGCGCTGTAGCGCTTTCTCGTCGTCTTCATTCCCGTCCATTCCTTCAGGTCGGGATGAGCTTATCACCCTGTCCGAATTGCCGACACCACCTCACTGATCGAAGCCTGGCGGCGGCATTATAACACCGTGCGCTCGCACAGCAGTCTTGGATACCAGCCACCGGCCCCGGAAACGGCGACACCGCCATATCCGGCCTCCGGTTCCGCTTCGCTCCACCTCCACCCGGATATGGCGGCGATGGGCTTAATCCACTAACACTCCGATCGGTCCACTCGGTGGGGGCAGATCAAGGAATGCCGGAAAATCCCCTTGCGAACCTGGGGGCATCCACACACGATCCCGCGTGATCCGTTGCACAGACCTGGAAGCTCCGCTTCGCCAGATCGATCGCCAAGATGTATGCTTCTGCCATCCGCTCCTCCTTCGTGCACCAAATCGGCGCAATCAGCATCATACGATGCCGGGCGAAGGAGGCATCCACAGCATCAGTTCATAAGGAACGCTATTGCGGATCACGCGCGGCGCTTTGTCGCTCTTGTTGATGAGGTTTCGTGATGGTGCAAATATATCCCAGGCCAGAACCACGCCTGCGGCAAGGGCTGACATTACCCGTTCCAACGAGCCCTGGTCGTTCCGCTCAGCACCGGCCGATGGCACTGCAAGCCTTGTGTAGTGGCACTCCTGGCGTAGCAGGAGCGCGCAATCGTCCTAGACTTGGCTATATCGGAGGATGCCGGGCACCTGCATCGCGACATCAAGAGCGCAAACGAACGGGGCACGGAAATGAACAAGCATCAATACTTGCATAATGGTGTGATGATGGGGGTTGCCTTTGCCGGCCTGCTGGTGGCGATACCTGCGCGCGCTCAGGCGCCGCAGCAAGACGCGCCACCGAAAAGGGATGAGGCACAAGGACCGAGCGAGATCGTAGTTACCGCCACCCGCCAGGCGCAGGTCGCTTCACGCGTTCCAATCAGCATCAGCGCTTATTCCCAAGAGTCGATGGATGTTCGCGGCATCAAATCCTTGGCCGACGTAGCGCGTTTCACCCCTGGGATTCGTTTCGGGCGAAGCGCGGGAGGTGCAAGCAACAACATCAGCATCCGCGGCATCGCGTCAGACGCGGGGGCAGGTACGACCGGCATCTACATAGACGACACTCCAATTCAGATACGCGGATTGGGCTTCAGTTCCGACAATACATTGCCTGCCATCTTTGATCTCGAGCGTGTCGAAGTGCTCCGCGGGCCGCAAGGGACGTTGTTCGGCGCCGGGTCGGAAGGCGGTACGGTGCGCTTCATCACGCCGCAGCCCAATCTTGATCATTTTCAGACCTATGATCGGGCAGAGATCGCTGCCGTTGCGCATGGCGGTGTCAACTGGGAAACCGGCGCAGCGATTGGCGGACCGATCGTTCCCCAGAAACTGGGCTTCCGGATCAGCGCCTGGCACCGGCGTGACGCCGGCTACATTGATCATGTCGACAACCAAACCGGGATCGTTGATGACAAGAACATCAATCAGGGCGATGTCACTGTGCTGCGGGGCGCTCTTACCTATGCGCCGGACGACGACCTCAAGATCACGCTCGGTATCACCTACCAGAAGCGTGTTACAAACGCATCTGACAATTTCTTTGTTGGCATTTCTGATCCGGGGAATGGGGTTTTCCACACCAGCACTCCGGAATATCGGGGGAGTTCCGACCGCTGGTATCAACCCTCGCTGAACATCCAGTACAACACCGGTGGAGTCTCGATTACATCGATCAGCTCATATTTTCAGCGTATGAACCGCACCGGTTACAGCGGCACGCTGTACAATCTTTCCTATTACCAGAAATGCTATCTGGATGGTTGCGGGTTTCAAAGCACTGGCCCCGGCGGCAGCACCGATGCCCATCCCGGCCCACTCTACCCTTTCCTGACGCCGACCGGCATCGATAAGAGATTGCCCTACTATCTTAGCCCATCGCACGTCACCAATACACAGCGGCTCGTGACGCAAGAACTTCGCCTGCAATCGTCGGATCCGAACGCACGTCTGAACTGGGTAGTCGGCCTTTTCTACCAGCACAGCCGCCAACGCAGCACGGACGAGCTGGTCGATCCACTCGGCAATAGCTTCTTCAATGCAGTGTTCGGCCAAAGCCTCGAAGACTTTTTCAGCTATCCGCTCTATGGACAGGACAGCTACATCAACAATTCGGTCGCCACGGAAAGCCAGATCGCCGGTTTCGCCAATGTCACCTATGGGATCACCGAAAAGCTCAAGATCGTCGCCGGCGGCCGTTACGCCGAGTCCAAATTCTCAGTGGTCAATTTCGCCGATGGCTCGCAAAATGGTTCGCGGACTGAAGGCTCCGGCAGGAAAACCGACAGGCCCTTTACGCCAAAGCTTGGCGTGAACTATCAGGCCGACCGGAACAACCTGTTCTACGCCAGCTGGTCCAAGGGATTTCGCGCCGCCGGCGCCAATCCGCCGATCCCGGTCACTCCGTGCGCAGACGATCTTGCTGCGCTTGGTCTGAACTCTGCTCCAGGCGCCTACAAATCCGACAAGGTTACGAGTTGGGAGCTTGGTTCGAAGAACAAGTTTTTCGGAGGAAAGGTCCAGATTGAAGCGTCGGCGTACACTTCGAACTGGAGCAACATCCAGCAAATAGTCAACCTGCCGACCTGCGCCCTGCGCTTCATCGCCAACCTTGGCACTGCGCGCAGCCGCGGGTTCGATCTTCAGGCTTCGCTCTCGCCGCTGCGGGGCGTGACACTGGACCTGGCGGCCGGATACACCGATACGCATTTCACGCAGGATGCGCGGTTGGCGTCGCAAGGTCAGATCGTGGTGCTGAACGGCGACGCAATCGAAGGTCCGCCTTGGACATTGAGCGTCGGCGGGCGGTATGAATTTGGAATTGGCGGCGTCGATGCCTTCCTCCGCGGCGATCTTCAGTATCAAAGCCGGCTGCGACGTCCGATACCCCAACGCGATCCTGCTAGCGCCAGCTATGACCCCGGTCTGATCGCCCCCGCGGCCACTACGTTCGTCAGTCTGCGTGCGGGCGCGCTTGTACATGGCGCGGATATATCGCTGTTCGTGGACAATCTGCTCGATAGCGCCCCCCGTCTGGCCCTTGCTCATCAAGATAGCAGCACGCTGCTTTTCGAGAATGCGACATTCCGCCCGCGTACCATAGGTATTACCGTGACGTACCGCCGGTAGCAGCGTCTGTCGCCGATGATCGCACAGCTCGATGGTCAGCGCAGCTGACCGGACGCGCGCTGATGGATCAAGCACAGCAGCGGCCGGTCGGTGTCGCGGTTGGCCATCGGAAATCTCGCATGGATTTGGGCTGCGAAGCCCAAGCTGTGGATGACACGGAGAAAACGGAAGTGCAGGCGTCGCTGGTACAGAGTGCCGACAGGCGGTTTTCTAAGGATGATCGGCTTTGTCGTGCAGTGGCTGACGCGACTTTGGGTTGGCGGACCCCTGGCTGGACCAGCGTGCTGAAAGTTTCACCGGCTGCCACAGCCGTGGTCCCATGATAGTCAGAGCCGCGCCTGCGCATCCGCTCAGAAACAAGAGAGCGGCGAGTGCGATTTCTGCAGCGTTCATCTCCGTGCCCGGAGTGCCCAGGACCAGCCGATGTAGCAGGCCTTCCTCTGGCCAGGTGGAGATCAACAGGACCAAGCCAGCCAGCCTCACTCCGATTTTCGCTGCCCCATGTTCATACCAGCGCGTCATTTCGGCATTCTCCTTCGGGGAGAATGTCCAATTGCGCATTTCGGCGTAGATTATCGAGAGCGAAAGGCCGCGCTCTGCGTTTAAATTCCATAGGATCCGACAGGATTTTCGTGCATTCCTACGCGAATCCTATGCTGATCGAATAAAGTTCCACTGGAAATATAATGTGGCTCCATGCAATGGGCGGCCGGGAAACAGCGGGTGACGGTGCGGATGACGGATCGAGCGGGTGAGGGGGTGGGCCACGGCCATCCGCAAGAGAAGCTGCCGCTTCTGGCGCTGGGTGCGCTGGGCGTGGTTTTCGGCGATATCGGCACATCACCGCTTTATGCCTTGAAGGAGAGCTTTGTCGGCCACCATCCGCTGGCCGTGGACCCCGCCCATATCTATGGAGTCCTGTCTCTGATGTTCTGGACCATGACGCTGATTGTCACGGTCAAATATGTGTTCATCATCATGCGTGCCGACAATCACGGGGAGGGCGGCAGCATGGCTTTGCTCGCGCTGATCTCGCGCAAGCTGGGGGAGAGCCGGTGGACTCCGACGATCGCCATATTGGGCGTGCTGGCGGCAGCCTTGTTCTACGGCGACGCGATCATCACCCCCGCCGTATCGGTTCTCTCTGCGGTGGAAGGATTGGAGACCGTGAATGACGGTTTCACGCCCTTCGTTCTTCCTGCCGCGATCGTTATCCTGATCGGGCTGTTCCTGATCCAGAAGCATGGCACGGCGCGGGTGGGGGCGCTGTTCGGACCGATCATGGCCGTTTATTTCCTGGTCCTGGCCGGGCTCGGCATTCTCAACATCATTCGCCATCCGGCGATTGTCGCGATCGTCAACCCGATGTGGGCCATCCATTTCTTTGTACTGGATGCAAAGCTCGCCTTTCTCGCGCTCGGGTCGGTCGTGCTCGCGGTGACGGGAGCGGAGGCGCTCTATGCCGATATGGGTCATTTCGGACGCAAGGCGATCAGCATAGCATGGCTCTACGCCGCCTTTCCCTGCCTGCTGCTCAACTATATGGGCCAGGGCGCGCTGCTGCTCGACCTCCCGGAGGCGGCGGAAAATCCCTTCTTCCTGCTTGCGCCGGAATGGGCGCGCCTGCCGCTCGTGATATTGGCCACACTCGCTACGGTGATTGCCAGCCAGGCCGTGATTTCCGGCGCCTTCTCGGTCACTCAACAGGCGGTGCAGCTAGGCTTCCTGCCTCGCCTCAAGATCGCGCATACCAGCGCCTCGGCGGCGGGACAGATCTATGTGCCGCTGGTCAATTGGGCGCTGCTGTTCCTGGTCGTGCTGCTGGTGCTGGGCTTTCGGTCTTCGAGTAATCTCGCGGCGGCTTATGGTATTGCCGTTACGGGGACCATGGTCATAACCACCTGCATGATGGCCGTGCTGACCTTCAGCGTCTGGCGCTGGAACCGGCTGATCGCCACGGGCGTAACGGGGCTGTTCCTGGTGGTGGACGGCGCCTATTTCCTGTCGAATGCGACCAAGATTCCCGATGGAGGCTGGTTCCCGCTGCTGGTGGCGGCCGTGGTGTTCATCGCCCTTACGACATGGTCGACAGGACGGAAGATCATGAACTTCTATCTGCTCGAAGGCGCGATGGATGTCGAACTGTTCATCCAGTCTGTTTCCGGCTCCCTGAAGCGTGTGCCGGGCACGGCGATCTTCCTCAATTCCCGCATAGAGGGGGTGCCGCCGGCGCTGCTCCATAATGTGAAGCATAACAAGATACTGCATGAGCGCGTGATCATCCTGACCGTGCGAACGGAAGGGGTGCCGCACCTGCCGCTCACCGGCCGGTCGGAAGTGACGGATCTGGGCGCGGGCTTCTATCGCGTGATGTTGCGCCATGGTTTCATGGAAGAGGTCGACATACCCGCCGCGATGAAAGCGGTCGAAGGTTGCGGCGGACCGATCGCCGTCAGCCAGACCAGCTATTTCCTCAGCCGCCAGACATTGATCCCATCGGAGAAGCCCGGCATGGCCATTTGGCGCGAGAAGCTGTTCGCCTGGATGATGCGCAATGCGGTGACGCCGATGGATTTCTTCAAATTGCCCACCAACCGCGTGGTGGAACTGGGATCGCAGGTCGAGATCTGAACGCTGCGCTTCGGCGGCTCAGTGCGGGAGCGCTTAACCGCCATCGCCCTCCTTCAGCCGGTAGCCTATTCCCAGTTCATTGGCGATGATGCGCGGTCGTTGGGGGTCATCCTCCAGCTTCTGCCGCAGAGTGCGCACCAGAACGCGCAGATATTCAACATGATGCGCATGTTCGTGCGGCCACACATGGGCCATGATCTGCTGATGGGTGATCACCCGCCCGGGATATTTGGCCAGTTGCGCCAGCACGCCATATTCCTTTGGCGTCAGATGCACTTCCTGTCCCTCCTTCGTCACGATCCGCGCCATCAGGTCGATCATGACATTTCCCGCGCGGACTGCCGAAACGCCACCATCCTTGGTCATCCGATTGCGGAGCGCCACGCGCACGCGCGCGAGCATCTCGTCCGTGTCGAAAGGTTTGGTGAGATAATCGTCCGCGCCCAGATCAAGCGCCGCGACCTTCTGTTCGGTCGCGTCCCGTGCCGAGATGACGATCAGGCTGGTGTCCGAGTCCCTCTTGATGAGCGGCACCAGTTCCAGCCCGTCCCGATCGGGCAGGCCCAGATCAAGCAGGCTGATGTCCGGTCGCTCCTCCCGCAGTTTCTCGAGCGCTTCCCGGGCATTGGCTGCTTCCACCGTCGCATAGTCGGCGCGGGCCAGGGCGGCATGGATCAGGCGGCGGATCTGCGGTTCATCGTCGATGATGAGAACCTTGTGGCGGGTCGTCATAATATGTCCTCATCGGGAAGCGGAGACAGGATCAGCGTCTGTGGAAAGCGGAGGGTGAAACAGGCCCCTGTCGGGTCGCCCCGGTTTGCCGCGGAGACGCCAAGACCCATGGCTTCTGCAAAGCCCTTGACGATGGCGAGGCCAAGGCCGGTACCGTGCTTCGCCCGATCAGATCCCTCCATGCGGGTGAAGGTGTCGAACACCCGAGCCTCACTGCCCGGCGGAATTCCGGGGCCTTCATCGATCACCGAAAGGGTGATCGCATCATGCAGGCGCTGCCCCCTGATGATCACGGGCGTGTCAGGATCGGCGTAGCGCCCCGCATTGTCGAGCAGGTTGATGAGGATATGGTGCAATAGCGTCGGATCGACCCGGACCAAGGGAATATCGGGCAGGATATCCACCTTAACCTCATGCCCTGCAAGCGATTGGCGCGTGTCATGTACGGCGCCCGCCACTGCATCGAACAGGTCGATCGGCTCGATCTTCAGCGGCAACGCGCCGGCTTCGACGCGCGCCATGTCCAGCAGGTTGGCGACAAAGCGGGTCAGTCGCTGGGCTTCCGCCTCCACCGTGTCGGCAAGATCGGAGGGGTGCTGGCGCTTCAACTCGTGAATGGCCGAGATGATGGTGGTGAGGGGGGTGCGCAGGTCATGGCTCACGGAGGAAAGCAGGGCCGAACGCAGCCGGTCCCGTTCCCGGATCTGGCGCGCGTCGAGCATCTCCTCCTCCAGCGCCATGCGATCGAACGCGATCGAGGCCTGGTCCAGCAAGCTCATGAGCAGTGGCAACTGATCGGATCGCAGGGGTTCCCCGGCATCCTCCCGCGCCAGCCCCAGCACGCCGAGCACCCCGCGTGTCGTCCGCAAGGGATGAAACAGCCAGTCCGATGCCGTCAGCGTCGATGATCCGCGTCCCGCGGGCTGCTCATTGTCCATCGCCCATTGGGCGGCCGCCTTCTCGATCTGCTCCAACCGATCCTCGGGCGGCACGGCGGCTCGCAGCTGTGGCCCATCGGGGGAAGGAAGGAGGAGGACCGTGCGCACATCGAACAGCCGTCCGACCTCGCCGCATATGGCGTGCATCAACTCATCCTGGCTGGCAGCGGCCGTGAGTTGCCGGGAGAAGCCGGCGAGCGCTGCATTTTGCCGCGCGCTGCCATGCGCCAGATCCGCCTGGGCGCGAACGCGCGCGGCGAACTGGCTGGTGACGATGGCGACGCCCAGCAGGACGAGGATGGAAATGACATTTTCCGGATTGCTGACCGTCAGCGTGCCGGTCGGCGGGAGGAAGAAGAAATTATAGGCCAGGCTGGACAGCAGCCCGGCGAACAGTCCGGCACGCAGGCCGAAGCTGGCGGCGGCGAACATCACAGGCACCAGATAGAGCAGGGCGATGTTGCCAAGCGCAATGGTCTGGACCAGCAGGCGCCCGACGGCGGTCATCATCGCGATCATCGCCGTCGACCAGAGATAGTCGGAGGGCTTGCCCCAGGGACTCGTGGCAGCGCGCCGGGTACGGCGATGGTGGGCCGTTTCTTCGCCGGGCAGCACATGGACTGCGACATCGCCCATATTGCGCACCAGCCGATCGACCACTGACCCGTGGCGCAGTTCGAACCACCAGCTGCGGCTTGCCTTTCCAATCACGATCTGGGTGGCGCGTGCGTCTGTCGCATATTGACGCAGTCCTTCCACGACACTGGAGGCCGGGATGGTCGCGGTCGTTGCCCCCAGGCGCGACGCCAACGCCATGGTGTCCGCCAGATGAGCGCGTTCCTCCGCCGTGAAGGCAAGGCTGCGCTGGGTTTCGATGTGGACAGCGGTCCACGGGGCCCTCAGGGCATCTGCCAGTCGCTTGGCAGCGCGCACAAGGCCCTGTGCGCTTGGCAGTTCGCTGATCGCGACGACGATGCGCTCGCCCGCCGCGAAGCTGCCAGCCAGCGCATGGGCCCGCACATAGTCCAGCATTTGGGCATCGACAGCCTGCGCGGCGCGGCGCAGCGCCATCTCTCGCAGCGCCGTCAGATTGGATTTGGAAAAGAAATGGTTGAGCGCCCGGCTGGCCTCCGCCGGAATATAGACCTTGCCCTCCTTCAAACGCTCGATCAGTTCGTCGGGCGGGATGTCGACCACCTCGATCTCGGCCGTTTCAAGGATTGAATCGGGCACAGTTTCCCGCACACGGACACGGGTGAAGGACGCGACGATGTCGTTCAGGCTCTCGACATGCTGGATGTTGACGGTCGAATAGACATCGATGCCGGCATCGAGCAACTCCTCGACATCCTGATAGCGTTTGGGATGGCGGCTGCCCGGTGCATTGCTGTGAGCGAGTTCGTCGACCAGCACCAGAGCGGGATGGCGGGCGAGGATGGCGTCGAGGTCCATTTCGGTCAGGCCATGGCCCTGATGATCGACTTCGCGCCGGGGGATGACCTCATGCCCATGGAGCAGGGCCTCGGTTTCGTGCCGGCCGTGAGTTTCGACCACGCCAACCGCAACATCGACGCCGGCCTTCAGCCGTTGCATGCCGTCGGTGAGCATTTCATAGGTCTTGCCCACACCCGGTGCCGCGCCGAGAAATATCTTGAGACGGCCGCGACCCTCCTGCGCTGCTTGACGCAGAAAGATTTCGGGATCGCGGCGCTCCGGGTCACTCATTCTGTCACAGTGAGGTGTCTGCAGCCGCGGGAAGGTTTCCGGTCGGAACCCAGGGAAATCCATGGATTGCTTCAGCATGGCCCGATTGGTTTAGGTGATCAAGCGAAATCGCGGGTAAGATCCCGATAAAGACGGTCCGTCTACTGATTGTTGTCGCTGCGCCAATCGCACATGCGCCGGGCAGAGCCGCAGAAGAAAGCGAACCGTAACCGTTGCTGCCTTCAATGGTTTAAGCCCGGCCCGGTCGTCAGACGGCGCCAGAGGATCCTGTGATGCCAGATCCCTGTTTCGCCTCAATCTCGGAAAAACACTCGCCGGGCGGTTTCGCCGAATATGGACCGGAGCGTCGATGCCGGATGGTGGCCAAGGCTAAGGCGCGTCCATTCCAGCGCGTTGGCATAGCCTTCCCGTGACGCAACCGGGGGGAAATCGCTGCCCCACATGATACGCCGTTCCGAAAAGGCGGTAATGATATGGTCGATGAAAGCCGTGACGCCGTCCATCTGCAACGGCATGGCGATCCGGGGGTCCAGTTCGGCCATACGGGGCGCAAGTTGACCCAGTCCGGGCAGTTTCAGATGCAGGTTGGGATATTGGGCAAGTTCAAGAACGGCCTCCGCCATCTTGCTCCGGTCGCCCACATCGGGCCGCGCGAGGCCGCCGAGATGTTCCAGCACGATGGGGACGCCGGGAAGCGCCTTCACCAGCGCCGTGAAATCGGGACTGGTGAAGTCCGCTGCCTTGCCCACGCAGCTTATGGGAAGCCGCAGTTCCTCCAGGCAACGCCAGAGCGCCAGGGGATCCGTGCCCGGCGAGCGTCCACCGGGACGCAGGCGCACCCCGGCAAGGCCGGCATCGGCCGCACGCCTGATGTTTTCGCATGCGTCGTCCCGTTCAATGCGCACGCCGCCGACGACGACGAAGCGGCCAGGATATCGCCGTGCGGCTTTCAGCATATACTCATGTTCGAAGTCGCCCAGCATCTGGACGAGCACCGCCGCATCGACCGCGTTGCGATCCATGGCATCCAGCAGCGTCTCTACCGGCTCATACCATTTGTCGCTGGCATGGCAGTGGCTGTCTACGATCATGACGTTATTGCGTCCGGGTCAGGCCGCACTGGATGTCTGCGGCTTCAACTCCTCCGGCAGTGGCAGGACATCGCGCCAGCCTTGTTCTGACGGATAGGTGAAGGTTTCGGCTGTCACCCGCGACCAGTCGAGCGTCGTCGTCGCCGCTTCGGGAGCGGAGCCATTGACGGCCAGCTCACGGGCGGCGCGCAGCATCAGCCTGCGCCATCCCACGACCGCTATGTCCGACCGGCCCAGATGTTCCTTCGTGCGGTCGAGTATCCTCCCCTGGGTTTCGCTCACCGCATGATCCTGCGTCATGATGCCCTTGATACCCGAAAAATTGCTGCTTTTCATCGCTTCCCGGTCCTGATTGTACCAGTTGTCGATGTTCACCAGCTTGCGGAAATGCTCGTCATGCCAGTGGCCGCCTTCCTCTATGCGATGCGGCACGTCGATCGCGAAATTATCGTCGAAGAACCACTGGATATGCCAGGTCGAATAATCGTCGCGCGGCACGAAGGCGTTGACCAGCCGGCGATCGCGGCGAAAGGCGGGCGCCTTGCCGCCATCGGGGGGAATGAACGTCCAGAAGGGCAGGACAACCTGCGTCACGCGCGCGTGACGAAGCCCCTCGTCATTACGGATAGCGCAATAGCGAAGGCCATAATTGGTATAATCGATCTCGAGCCGTGGGCGGAGATCCTTTTCATGGGGATATTTTGCTTCCTGCGACCAGGGGTTTTCGCGATGCAGCACGCCGGCATGGGCGGAATCGACCGTGCCTTCCACCGCCTGGGCATAATTGCAGTCTTCCAGCAGCTTGAAGGGGACGGAATGGCCTCCCGTCATTGAAAGCCAGGGGAAATCGGGGAAGGGGGGCTTTTCTTCCGCCGGGCCCATATAAGCCCAGATCATCCCGCCCGCGACATGGGTGGCATAGGCCTTGGCGCGCATCGCCTTGGCCAGGGTTGCGCCTTCCGGTTCGGCGGGCGTGTCGACGCACTGGCCGTTCACGTCGAATTTCCAGCCATGGTACAGGCAACGCAGGCCGCAATCCTCATTCGCGCCCAGCGCCAGTGAGGAGCGGCGGTGGGGACAATGTTCCTCCAACAGGCCTATGCGGCCCAAACTGTCCCGAAACGCAACCAGATCCTCCCCCAGCAGCCGGATGCGCACGGGAGTTCCATCATTATCGGGAAGTTCGCTTTCAAGAAGGGCCGGCAGCCAGAAACGGCGCATTAAATTGCCCATGGCCGTTCCCGGGCCAACGCGAACCAGAATCTCATTATCTTCTCGAGAAAGCACTGCGCAACTCCACATTGCTATACAATTATGAATTCTATATAGAAGGTTTTTGGCATTGTCACGCGAATTGGAGTGTGGGCGGATGGATTTGGACGATGCGATGGATGTTCTGGGATTTGACAACGCCACATTGGCATTGATCGCGCAGCGGCTGGAGGCGTCGCGAAGGGACGAGCATCTCATCTACAGAGAGGCCGAACTGGACGAGGTGTGGCGGCTGATCGACCTGCGGCTTGCTGATCGCGCCCATCTTTCCGATGCAGAAATAGGCAGGCTGACGCGTCTGCGGGAGATCGTCAACGAAGCCCATGACCTGGTCGGCGTGGCGTATCAACCCGCGGCGGCCGCGCGCAAGCTGCGGCACGCCGTCGAGAATGAAATATGATTTTCCGGGTCTGGCGGCCGTTTACGGCCTAGAGGTCCCTGGAGGCGAGCATCTCGATGACGAGGCGCTCAAATCCCTGTCGGCGCGCACGCCTCTCATTTATGAGCTTGGGGCGGTTCTGTTCCGCCAGTGCGGCGACCAGGCTATGCTTGTTCACGATGTCGCGCTCTTCGCTGACCCGGCGCGGCAGAGGCAACAATACCCTGTACCTGTCCGTGAGCATCCACAGTCGCATCGCTTCCCGCACGATGATTTTGCGTGGCGACAGATTGAAGATCATCCGGTGGAATTCGCGATGTTGCTCCCACCATTCCGTACGGTTTCCGGCATCGAGCAGGCCCTCTAGCTCGTGGGCGCGCTCGTCCAATTCCTTCAGTTGCGCCTCGTCGGGCCATGCGACGGATGTGAGCAGTTCATCCTCGATAAGGTGCCGCATGACGAACAACTGTTCCGCCTCGTCCCGCGACAGGGGCGTGACGAAAAAGCCCCGATTGGGGTCATGTTCGACTATGCCCTCGGAACTCAGCAGTTTGAGTGCCTCGCGTACAGGAACCCGGCTTGCCTGGAACCGCTCCGCAAGTTCGGTCTGGCCGAGCCGCATGCCAGGCGCCAAAATTCCGCGCGCAACAAGTGCCCTGACCTGCGCGGCAATATGGCTTGGAACCCCGCTCCCATCCGCCTGAGCCGCTTTCATTCGATTTGCCTCAATCTGACTGACACAATTGAATGATCACCTACTCCACCAATTCCGCGCTGGAAAGCCGCTTTTGTAAAGGACCAGCGGAAAAGGGCGGAAAACGGTCCGAATGGTGCCATTGACGGCTACTAAAAGATTGTTATACAAAAATGCATCCAAATCCATTAATGGGGACGGCCTTGATTATCGATTGCCATGGGCATGTTAGCGCCCCTGCCGAATTGTGGGTCTATAAATCCATGCTCCTTTCCCATCGGGGAGAGCATGGTCGAGCCTTTCCCGAATTGAGCGATGAGGAGATTTTGTCGCACACCAACCGGAAGGAAATGGCGCCCTGCGGCCATCTGGACATGCTGGATCGGGTTGGCACCGACTATCAGTTGCTGAGCCCGCGTCCCTTCCAGATGATGCATTCGGAAAAGCCCGCCAAGCTGGTCCATTGGTTCACCGAGGAAACCAACAATATCATCGCGCGGCAGTCGCGACTGATGCCCGATCGCTTCGCGCCGGTCGCCGGCCTGCCTCAGATTGCCGGTGAACCGGTCGAGGTCGTGCTGCCGGAACTGGAAAGATGCGTGTCCCGCCTGGGCTTCAAGGGGTGCCTGCTGAACCCCGACCCGTTCGAAAATAGCGGGGTAGAGCCGCCCGCCATGGGCGACCGCTACTGGTATCCTCTTTATGAGAAATTATGCGAACTGGACGTTCCGGCGCATATCCATTCGGCCGGATCCCGTTCGGCGCGGGCGCCTTATACGCTCAACTTCCTTCTGGAAGAGACGATGGCCGTATATGGCCTGCTGGAATCCAATGTGTTCAAGGATTTCCCGAACCTCAAGATCGTTGTCAGCCATGGGGGTGGGGCCATTCCCTATCATATCGGTCGATTCCGTTCGTCGGCCGCGCGCCGCGGCTTTGAATTCCTCGATACCATGCGGTATCTTTATTATGACACGGTCCTTTATTCGGAAGAGGCGCTGCGCCTGCTGATCAAGACCGTAGGCGCCGACCGTTGCCTGTTTGGTGCGGAATGCCCAGGCGTGGGTTCGGCGATCAATCCGGATACGGGCAGGACCTTCGACGATATCCGTCCCTGTATCGAAAGTTTCGACTGGCTGTCCCAGGACGAGAAGTCGGCAATTTTCGAGGGGAATGCGCGCGCGCTGTTCAAGCTGGATCGGGTGGAGAACTGAGCCATGGCGAAAATAGTGCTGGGTATTGGCACCAGCCATGGTCCGATGCTGGTGACGGAGACGGAAGTCTGGGGAGCCCGTGTGCCGGCGGACAAGGTCAATCGCCATGCATGGCAGGGGCAGAGCTGGACCTTCGACGAACTGGTCGCCGCGCGCCGTGACGAAGGACTGCGCGAACAGATCACGCAGGAGGCATGGGATATGCGCCAGCGGCTTTGCCAGGCGGCGATTGAGGAACTGGCCGACCGGTTCGAGGAGGCCAGGATTGATGTCGCCGTCGTGATCGGTAACGACCAGATGGAAATATTCGACGAACGGCTGATTCCCGCTTTCGGCGTTCATTATGGCGACACCATCACCAATCATGAATTTTCGCCCGATCGGATGGCCAAGCTGCCGCCTGGCATTGCGGAATCGGTGCCTGGCTATATTCCGGCGGGCGGCGCCGACTATCCGGGCCATCCGGAACTGGCGAGAGCCATCATTGCGCAGGCGATGCAGGACGAATTCGACGTCGCGGCAATGAAGGCCCTGCCGAAGCCGGAAACACCCCACGCCTATGGCTTCGTCTGTCGCCGCCTGATGCGCGACAGGCCAGTGCCGATGGTGATGGTGACGGTCAACACCTTTTACCCCCCCAATCAGCCGACCGTGAAACGATGCCATGCGTTCGGCAAGTCGGTGCTGAAGGCGATCGCCAACTGGAATAGCGATGCGCGGGTGGCCGTCATCGCGTCGGGAGGACTGACCCATTTCGTGATCGACGAAAATGTGGACCGCATCTTCCTCGACGCGCTGCGTTCCGCCGACATGTCACAGGTCGAGGCGCTGGGGGAGGCGATCTTCCAGGACGGAACATCGGAAATGAAGAACTGGGTGCCCGTCGCTGCCGTGATGGCTGACCTGGGCTTGGCGCCGCACGTCGTGGATTATGTGCCTTGCTACCGCAGCGAGGCCGGCACCGGCAATGCGATGGGCTTCGTCTACTGGGATTAAGGACTGAAAACATATGAGTGCAAATTCCTCCGATCCCCTGCTGCGGCGTTTGCGGCGACTGGATGTATGCGCAGTCTCGGACGCGCTCGACCGGCTGAAACTGGGTGGGCAGGTGACCGGCCTGCGCCAGGAATCGGGCGACCGGCGCATAGCCGGCCGAGCGATCACCGTCCTGCTGGGCACCGGCAGCCCGCCGCCCGGACCGCCGCGTCACCTCTGTACGGCGGCCATCGAGCAATCGGATGACGAAACCGTCATCGTCGTTGAGCAGCGTTCGGGTGTGGAGGCAGGTTGCTGGGGCGGTCTGCTGACGCTGGGAGCCATGCAACGGAATGTCGCGGGTGTCGTCGCCGATGGCCCGGTGCGCGATATTGACGAGGCGCGCGGCTATGATTTTCCGATCTTCACCAATCGCCTGACATCCCTGACGGCGCGTGGGCGCGTGGTGGAAAAGGACACGAACGTACCGGTCCGCATAGGGGATGTGACCGTGAATGCCCGAGACTATGTGATCGCGGATCGCAGTGCGGTGATCTTCATTGCTGTCGAGAATATCGAAGCCGTTCTGGAAGCAGCCGAGGAAATCGTTGCCAAGGAAGCAGCCATGTCCAAGGCCATACTCGCGGGCGGTCGCCTCAGTGACGTGCTGGGCGGGAACTATGAACATATGCTCGATGAGGCGCGCAAATGACCGAAGACAGAAATATTGTCCGCGCGGCAAAGCTGGATACCGCGACCGTCAGTGACGCGCTGGACAAGCTGGGCATCGTTGGCCAATGCTACCAGATCCAGGGGCGCGATCCGACGTTTCGCATGGCGGGCCGGGCCTTCACGATGCGCTGCGGCCCAGCCGCCAACCCGCCGGGGACGGTTGGCGACTATATTGACGATGTGCCGGCAGGCAGCGTCGTGGTCATCGACAATGGCGGCCGCGAAGATGCCACCATATGGGGCGATATACTGACGGAAATTGCGCATCGCCGAGGGCTCGCGGGGACACTGATCGACGGTATCAGCCGTGATGTGGCGCTATGCCGAAAGCTTGGCTATCCGGTCTTCAGCCGTGGCCACTGGATGCGTACAGGCAAGGACCGCGTGCAGGTGGAGCAAATGGATTGCGTCGTCACGATCGGCGGCGCGCGCGTTGCCCCCGGTGACATCCTGTTGGGAGATGCGGATGGCGTAATCGTCATCCCGCGCGAGCACGAAGACGGGGTGCTGGACGCTGCCGAAACGATCCATGAGGCAGAAGAGCAGATCAGGGCGGCCGTGCGCAATGGAACGAGGCTGGACGAAGCGCGGCGGCAATTTCGTTACCATCAGCTCCAGACGCGCAGCGAAAAGGCTTTCCACCCGTCAACGGAGAGATGAATGCCACATTTCCTCATCGAATATGGCCAAAAGGGCAGCGACGAAGATCGCGAGCGGCATCGTGCGGATCATATCGCCTACCGGAAGGGGGAAGGCGATCGCCTGGTCATGGCGGGCGCTCTGTTGGACGAGGCAGGCGCGGGAGCGGGTAGCGTCGTCCTGTATGAAGCCGACACATTGGCTGAAGCGACCCGCTTTGCCGAGGGCGATCCCATGATGATCCACAATATATTCACGCTGTCATCGGTCAGGCCATTCCGAGTTGCGGCCATCAAGGCGCCTTGATTGATTAGCAGGAAGCCGGTTGAATCGATCTTCCTATATTCGGCGCCGGGAACATGTCGATCCAATAATGACCGAATTTTCGGAATAAGAATTCCTCTCATTACAAGATAAAAATCAAATAACATTACTGATTACAATTTTGGAATGCCCACAGCGGCAGGCATCGCGATTGCGGTTTCTCGCAATCAGATAGCCAATATAGTTTCCAGCGTAGGGAGAGATCGATGGGCGGCGAACGTGATGCCCCAAATCCGGTCAACTTGACTGAGTTCATGGATTCGACGTCCTGGACGCTTCAGCAGAAACTGGTGCTGGCTCTTGGCGCTCTGGCCTTCATGATGGATGGTTGCGCGAACCAGATATTGGGCGTCGCCATCCCTGCAATATTGGCCGAATGGCAGATATCCAAGGCGGCCATGGCGCCGGTGGCCGCAATCGGCCTGGCGGGCATCACCTTTGGCGCAATATGCGGCGGGCTCATCGCTGACCGCATCGGCCGACGCTGGACGCTGATCATGGCCCTGCTGCTGTTCGGCATCTCCACCATGGGTGCGGTGCTGGCGCCCGATCCATTTACGCTGGCGATCGTCCGCTTCTTCGACGGCCTCGGCCTGGGCGCGGCCATTCCCAGCGGCGCGGCGATGCTGACGGAAACGAGTCCGCCGCGTCGGCGTGCCATCGCCATCGCGATCGGCATGGCTTTCATCCCCTTTGGCGGATTTCTGGCGGGCGTGCTCGGCGGCCTGATGCTGCCGGTCTTTGGTTGGAGAAGTCTGTTCCTGCTGGTCGGCGCTGCGGCCATCGTCACGTCGCTGCTTTTCGTCCTTTGCATGCCCGAAAGCCCGTTCTTCCTCGCTCTCCGGCCTGAACGGGAGAGGGAGTTGAATAAGGTCATGCGGCGGCTCAAAGGGCCGATCGCCTCGTCCAGCCGCTTCTTCGATGTCGCTCCTACGTACGAGCGGCGAAAATTTTCAGCCCTGTTTGCAGGCCGGTTGCGGCTGGAGACGATTTCCGTTTGGCTGGGCTTCTTCTTCTGCCTGCTGGCGACCTATTCGCTGTTCAGTTGGTTGCCGACACTGCTGCATGGCCGCGGCTTCGGGGTGGCGTCGACCAGCTTCATCATGGGATCCTTCAACGGCGGCGCGACATTTGGCGGCCTGTTGAGCGGGCTGCTTATCCAGCGCCATGGCGTTCGTTTGCCCTTGATGGCCATGACAGCCATTGCTTCCGGCATCGCCCTGTTGTTGTGCGCGCTGCCACTGGATCCGGCTTTTCCGGCCCCCATCCTGCTCATCTTCACGTTGCTCGGGCTGCTGCTGGCCGGCG
Source organism: Sphingobium sp. LSP13-1-1.1 (assembly GCF_040676415.1). Taxonomy (NCBI): domain Bacteria; kingdom Pseudomonadati; phylum Pseudomonadota; class Alphaproteobacteria; order Sphingomonadales; family Sphingobiaceae; genus Sphingobium; species Sphingobium sp. LSP13-1-1.1. The sequence goes on from NZ_JBEGHU010000001.1 coordinate 17,911, forward strand.
TGCATAACGGCTTCTACACGCTGTCAGCGCTCATCTACCCGTCCGAATTGCGAGCCACCGGAATTGGCGCGGCGGCAGCATTTGGCCGGGTTGGCGCGATCGCCAGTTCCTTCACCAGCGTCATCGCGATGAATTTCGAGGGGGGAGCCGCTTATTTCGGCCTGATCGCGCTGGCCCTGATCGCGGCTGTGTGGAGCGTGAAGATGGTCAAGCTGCCGGCGGGCGCGCCGCTGCTCGCGCGCTGAAGCGATTTGCCAGCGATCCGAACTGATCGGGGAAGACATCGCGGAACGGAGAATCCCGAACGCAGATCTGATCTTTATCGACAAGGATCAGAGAGGAGCGGTCGATCAGATTTCAGGACCATCAATTAATAACGGCCCATGAAGGAGATCATGGACCGTTATTACCTGTCTGGTGCTTTTGATAAAGCACTGGCCTCCACATTGTGTGCAGTCAATATGAAGGCCAGTGCTTCTCCGGATCAACTGGACCGGAATTGAGCAACCAGCGTCTGTATATGGTCAAGGAGGAGGCCATATCAGGGATCGTCGTGAAATCGATGATCCGGGCTTTGTGCTCTCCTGCTGGTTATGCCCTTTCATGCAGTCATGCAAATATAAAATACAATCGATTGCAAAAATTATCGGAATGTTTGCCCGTCCAGGATGTGGCCGGGTCGCTACGGTTATTCCGTTTCGGCGATGTGTCCGATCGATGGGCTTCCGTCCCTCTGCGGATAACCGTCCTGCAATGGCGGGGCATGCTTCAACAGGGGAGGGGCTGGTTCGGTCCTGGCGGCCAGGAACGGTCGATAATAACCGAAATAGCCCAGTAGCGTCAGTCCATTGACGATGATTTCTGCCGGACCTGTAAATATCGTCCGGATAGTGTGCGAAATGAACGTGTTCAGGTAGAATATCGTCATGCTGGTCGGAACTTCGAGCACGAGCGCCAGCGGCACGAACCGGTTGAACAGCAACATCAGTCCGATGAAGCCTTCCAGCGTCTTTATGGCTGGAAATATGCCCATTTTTTCGAGCATGTCGATGAACTCGAAGGAAAGAGAGGCAGTCATCATCGGCTGCATGTCGGTGAACCAGTAGCGCAGCGACGTCCAGATAAGATGGGCGGCGTAATAGAGCCGCAGCGCAGTGATCGCATGATGGATGGCCGGCCGGCTGCCGGTCTCGCGGCGCGCCAGCACGAAGGCGCCGATCACGCCGAAGATGATCGGGAAACCGTACAGGAAAAACGTGCTGACCCCGGACATAAGCGCAAATGCCAGGCCCGCGAGCAGGGCGACTATCGCCCCAGTCCATAGCAGCTGCACCTCGCGCGGCGAATAGGAGTTCGCCGTGGTGATCTTTTCCGTCATGATTTTGCCTTTCGCCCCAAGCTTGCGGATTGCATTACCGTCTCCCGGCGTCTTATGTTGATGTTGCCGCGTTTCGCAGGCCTTACTCGTCTTCCGAGGTCCACCGGCTTGCGGCGCTGGACGGCGTTGCGGAGGTCTCCACAGGCACCGTCGTCAGGCCTATTTCGCCGTCCGCTTCGCGGTACAGGCAGACGTGCCGGATCCAGTTCGCGTCCGATTCGGGGAAGTCGGTGCGCCCGTGCCCGCTGCGGGTTTCCTCACGTGCCCGCTTGGCGCGGGCCACCAGTTCCGCCGCCAGCGCCAGGTTGGCGGCCTCTTCGGCGGCGAAAATATCCTCCCCGGCAACATTGCTCTCCGCTTCCGCACGGATTGTCGTCAGGCGGGTGATCACATCGTCCAGCCGTTCCCGGTTGGATACGACACCGGCATTTTCCCACATCAATGTCTGGATGACGGGCACGAGCGAAGACGGATCCTTCGTCCCCTTGCGCCGTGAAAGCCGGGTTCGCTCCGCCTCGATCGCGGATTCGTCTATCCCCACGCGCGGATGCGAAACGGCATAGGCGGCCGCACTTCGCCCCGCCAGCATGCCGAAGGTCTGCGTTTCCAGAAAGCCGCAGCCCTGCATCCGGTCGCCGCCGTGCACGCCCCCTGATGCCTCGCCTGCCGCGAACAGGCCCGGCACCGCCGTCGCGGCATTGGCGTCGATCCGCGCCCCGCCCATCGAACGCTGGAACATGAGCGTGATGGGAACGACCTGGCCCGCTTCATATTGGTGGCCCACCGGCGCACGCGAACGGGCGACTTCACCCTCCTCGACATTCCAGACGACCGGACCACGCCCTTCGAAATTCTCGCGGTAAACCGCGCGCGCCATCATGTAGCGCGGCGCACATTCCAGGTTCACGGGGTCGTAACGCTCCATCACGCGCTCGCCCAGGGCGTTGACATATTTGGCGCCGAAAATCGGCCCCGCGGGCGGCGAATCGCGAAATTGGGTAAATTCGACGTCGATGATGGGAGCGCCCGCCTCGAAAGCGAGGCGCCAGGAATCGCCCGTGGTGCGGCAATGATGTTCCTTCACCTCTTCGCACAAAATCGAATAGAGCCGATTGGCGCCGCCCGCAGCCAAAACCACGGACTTGGCGGAAATGACCAGATGGCTGCCATCGGCGCGCACCGCATAGGCGCCTGTCACATGGTCGCCCCGCTTGAGGAGGCGCGTGACCATCATATCTTCCGCCAGCACCACGCCGGCTGCGATCACCGCCTGCCGCAACGGCGCAATGACATTGGCATGAACGCCCTTGCCCAGCCCCTTGGCCTGTAGCGTCCTGCGGACGGAATGGCCCGCCCGCTTGGAAATGAACCAGCTGCCGTCGGGGTTTGCGATGAAGGAAACCCCACGCTTCTCCACATCTTCCGCCAGCGTCCGGCCATGCCGTGCGCACATCGTCACCAGGTCGCGGTCGCATATGCCGCCTGAAGCCTCGACCCAGTCGTCAATGAACAACTGCTCGCTGTCCTGTTCGTCCAGCAGGGGCACGCTGAAGCCGACGAGCGCATGTGGGCTCGATCCGCTTTCGCTGACCCGGCCCTTGTCGACCAACAGGACGGAAACGCCCGCATCGGACGCTTCCAGCGCCGCCCGCGTGGCGGCCGAACCGCCGCCAATGACTAGGACGTCCGTTTCCATTCTTTCCATCACTTCAGCCATCGCACCATTTCAGAAATCAGTCCGCAAATTCAAAGCGATATTCAAAATCGCCGATCTGTTCGATCGCGCGCATGCGTCTTCGGCAAAAATAGCAGGTGAGGATCTCCCCTACCTTCAGATAGTCGCCAAGGCGGTCGGCACTATCCTTGCCGCAACTGGGGCAGCGAAAATCATAGCCGGGCAGGGGGCCGCAATGGCCACCGCCGCAGCAATAGTCGGGTTCAAGTGCAAGTGTGAATTCGGATCCCGGCGATGCTGAACGGGCGTCGGCCAGGTCCGCGGCTTTCTTTTCTGACAAGCTCAGCTCCTCGTAGCCGATGAGATATCTGCATATCTGATCGTTAGGCAATTATTCCAATTGGTCGCATATGGAAAGGGTAATCGACAGCCTTCGTCTGATTTCTCGGTGAGGTGGTGCCATTGGCTGGGTAGCGGTTTTATCGCTTTCGCCTCCCGCCACACCATTCAGAGGCGTGATAGCTGGAAGTTTGACCTGCCCAACAATAATGAATACACGATCGTATCATTATTATGAAGCTGTTCGCTGCCGCAGGCTTGCGGCGCTCGGCCTGTTTGTGGAGGATATTTCATGATCGACCCCAAATCGCGCGTCCTTACCGGGGGTTTCGAGCGGGTGGCCCCCGAAATCGTGGCGCAGGCGCAGGGATTGGCTTCGGCCACCGTGCATGAAGCCGGGGGAAAGATCGGGGTCATGCCGCGTGCGATCAAGCCGGTTCATCCGCATTTCCGACTTTGCGGACCAGCCATGACGGTGCACTGTCCGCCGGGCGACAATCTTTGGCTTCATTACGCCATCTATGCGGCGCAGCCTGGCGATGTCCTGGTGGCCCATTGTTCGGGCCAATATGACCATGGATATTGGGGTGAGGTGATGGCAACGGCGGCCAAGGTGCGCCGACTGGGCGGGCTGGTGCTGGACGGCTGCGTCCGTGACTTCGACCTGCTTGCCGAAGTCGATTTCCCGGTCTTCGCCAGGGGGCTGTGCGTTCGCGGCACGAGCAAGGACCGGCAGGCGATCGGCTGGATCAATGCGCCGACGCTGTTCGATGGACTGGTCGTCCATCCGGGCGACCTGGTGATCGGCGATGCGGACGGAGTGGTCGCCATCCCGCGCGGTCGGGCGGCCGAGGTGGTGGAGGCCAGCCGCCGCCGCGACCTGGATGAGGCGGAGATTTGCAGTCGGCTGCTGCAGGGTGAAACGACGCTCGACATATATTCGCTGGGCTGACGATGAGGGACGCCCTTCGTTCGGGAAGGGCGCGCGCCGGCCGATGGTGCTCGCTTTCCTGGTCAGTTCAGAAATAAATTGCCTATCATAATTGTATTCAATAAAAGGAAAGTCCTTCAGCACAGGGGATTATCCATTGAACGCGATCGTCGATTCGCATGCTCACGTCCTTTCCGGCGATTTCGAAGCATTTCCTACGCTGCCCCTGCCGGAAGAGATGAAGGCGCGCTGCCGGGCGTCCGAATTTTCCGCCGAACGGCTGCTTCAGCAGATGGATGAAAATGGCGTTGGCATGGCGCTGATGGTCCAGCGCCGCCAGGTATATGGTTTTGACAATCATTATATCTGCAGCGCGGCTGCAATTGCCCCGGATCGCCTGTTCCCCGTGGTGGCGATTGATGCCACGAGCGAGAGCCAGGTAGAAGACGCCATATTCTGGCTGGAACGCGGCGCGGTAGGATTCAGGCTGATGCAACGGCCTGGCATGGCCGGAATGGACTGGCTGGGCGGAGAGATGGCTTCGCCCTTGTGGAGGCTGGCGCAGGAGCGGCAGGTTCCGATATGTGTTCACCTGTTTCCGGCGATGCGACCGGAAGGACTTCAACTGCTGGCGCGGCTCGTTGCCGATTATCCAGATGTGCCGGTGGTGATCGATCATCTTTCCAACCAGTCGTACAGCGATCCTCTGGATGGCCCGGACGCGTTGATCGCGCCTTTCGCCGACATGCCGAACATAGCGTTGAAATTCACTGCGATCCCACTTGCGCGCATCGTGGGGGACGGGTTTGATCCCATGGCGATCCTTCAGCGCTTCATCGCCCGGTTCGGCGCCGATCGCCTGATGTGGGGGACCGACATTTCCCAGTCGCCCGGAAGCTATGAGGAGCTGGTGGAACTGGGGCGCAGCGCCGTGGCCGGGTTGTCAGAACCGCATCGCGCGCTTCTGTTGGGTGGCACCGCGGCGCGGATCTATGCGCTCGACAAGGCAGGCAGCAACGTCGACCTGTTGCGCAAGACCGTCTGAAATCTTTCTCGATGCGCCGCAGGAGCGGCGCGATCGCTGCTCCCGTTGCCATTTCCCGACGGCGCCCGCGCATTTTGCCGGCAGGTGCGCCGGGACTGCAGGCGCCCTTGCGGCGATGGTCGCAGCGCGAATTTGGCCAGACGGCGGCTCACGACCGCGCTGGCTGCTCAGGAGGGCGAACGGCGTCGGACGCATAGTCCTGTTGGTTGCGTTCCAGCAGGCGCGCCGAAGCGGGCTGGCGGACACAGTTCCAGATGCACAGCAGCGCCAGCAGCGTTGCCAGGACCGCGCCAAAGATCATGCTGAAATCGGCATTGCCCATCAGGTCGCCGACCGCCGCCATGGCGAGCGGCGCCACCACGGCGCTGACGCAGGTGAAGAATAGGAGGAAGCCCGCGATCGCACCATGCCGCGCGCGATCGAAGCAGTTGATGCCGGTCGAGTTGATCGTCGGATAGAGGACGGACATGAACAGGCCGGTCGCGGGCAGTGCCAGCGCGGCTACACCTCGGCCCAGCAGGACCGAGGCAAGGAACAGCGCCGCCATCGCGCTGCTGCAGATCACCAGCACCACCGTCCAGTCCAGCCGCCTCAGCAGCCAGGAGCCGATGAAACGCCCGGCTGCGCGCAACAGGAAGAAGATCGAGACGACATAGGCCGCCATCCATGCATTCTCGCCGGAATAGCCGCTGAAATAGGTGGGCGCCCAGACATAGATGGCAGCTTCAGCGCCGACATACAGCATCAGCAGCAATGCGAAGAACAGGGCGATCGGGTCGCCGAGCATGCTGAAGGCGCTGCGGGTGTCGGTTTCCTGCACTGCAGACCGGGAATGACGGGGGAAGGGCGTCATGAGCGAGCCGGCGATCAGGATCAGGCACAGCAGGGCAGCGATAATATAGACCCATTTCCATGTCGCGCCGGAAAGCAGCGCGTAGGAAACGATCGCCGGACCGATGATCGCGCCGATGCCGAAAAATCCCTCCACCAGGTTCATCGTCTGGGCATGTTCGCGCGTGGACGTTGAGATGTCGCCGATCAGCGCGAGCGCGCCCGACTTGAAAATGCCGATTCCGAGACCTGAAACGAACAGCATCATGACGAAAAGCCCAAAGCGGCTGCCGGTGGCGACCAGCGCCGAACTGATACAGAACAGGCCCAGGCCCATCAGGATCGTCCATTTACGTCCCATCCGGTCGGCAAGGAAACCGAGCCCGATAGCAGAGAGGCCGATGCCCGACATGGTTGCGTAATGGAAGGATCCGGCCGCGGTCATGCCAAGCTGATATTCGCGGATGATCTGCGGGATGACGGTGCCGACCGAATCGGTCGTCATCGCAAAGGCCGCAAACATCATGAATATCAGTAGCTTCAACGTGGTGGTCGAACCATTGCGTGGCATGGATCCGGCTGTGCGCATTTCCATTTTTCTCTCCCGCGCGCCGTGCCTCCGGCGCCTTCAATTCTTCTTCACGCATGCATTATGAAATCGATTGTGAAAAGGGTTGATATGTGTTTATAGAAAATAGGCGTGGTTATGGCACCGGCGATCTCTGCACCTGTTCCTATCAGACAGAAGTGTGGAGTGACGGAGGGCATGGCCTGCCTCGGCTCTGCAACCGGGTATCCAGGCATGTTATGGTCATGGTTCCTTGGCTCTGCCATTTAAGCTAACTATTGTGTATTCAAATTTGATGTCGTAGGACATAGGTCAGAAAACAGCGGTTCAAGCTGCATTGCAATCGATTTAATGGGAGGGTGATATGAAATTTTCCAACAGATATTGGGCTACCGCGGGGATGGCTTCCTTCATGGCGCTCGCCACTGCGCAATATGCAGCGGCGCAGACCACGTCGGCTGATGCTTCGCCGGCGCCGTCCGCTCCGCAGGGGCAGGAACAAGGCAGCAATGATTCGGCCGATATCATCGTCACGGGGACCAACCTGCGTGGAGTGGCGCCGGTGGGTTCGGCCGTCATCGCCGTCGGTCAGGCCGCCATGCAACAGACGGGCCTGGCCACCACGACAGATATTCTGAAGACGGTGCCGCAGGTCTCGTCGCTTGGACCGGGCGAAGCTACGATCGGCAGCACCGTCAACAACGCTGCGCTCAACACGACGCGCGCCAATGGCCTCAATCTTCGCGGCCTGGGCGTGCAGGCTACGCTGACGCTGCTTGACGGCCGTCGCGTGCCGCCGGCCGGCATCACTGGTTCGCTGTTCGACCCGTCCGTCATTCCGGCCATCGCGCTGGAACGCATCGACATAGTCGCGGACGGCGCCTCGGCCACTTATGGTTCAGACGCGGTGGCGGGCGTCGCCAACCTCATCCTGCGCAAGAATTTCAATGGCTTCGAGACCAGCGGTCGCTACGGGTTTGCCGATGATTATCGCGAATGGCAGGGCAGCGCGGTACTGGGACGCAAATGGGACACGGGATCGGTCACGATCGCGGGCGAATATTATTATCACAGCCGTCTCCGCCAGGAAGATCGTTCGAATCTCTTTCCTTGCAACCAGGTCGCGTTCGGCGGCACGAACAATTGCTCCTTCTTTGCGTCTCCCGGCAATGTCACCGATCCCGCAACCGGCATACGCTATGGCCTGCCGGGCGGTTCGGGGCGGAATCTGACCCCTGCCGACCTGTCCACCACGCCCAATTACGCTCAATCCTACCAGGGGCAGGATCTGTTACCTGAAACCGATCGGTGGAGCCTCGTGGCGCGCCTCGACCAGGAGCTGGGTTCGTCGCTCAAGGGCTGGGTCAGCGGCTTCTATGCAAAGCGCATGATCAATTCCCGCAATGGCCGCATTGATGTCAGCGCGCTCGTGCCCAGCACCAATCCTTTCTTCATATCCTTCGCACCTGGCCAGACAACACCACAGACCGTCGAGTTCGCGCTGATCGATGATGTCGGTCCGCCGATCATCAAAGCTGCCGAATCCAATTATCAGATCGCAGGCGGCCTGGACTGGGATATTGGCGGAAGCTGGCAGATCTCGGCTTACGCGTCGCACAGCTTCACGGAAGGTCGGAGCATTTCTCCGCAGGAAGAGAATATCAATCTTCTCACGGCCGCTCTGGCTGATCCTGATCCGGCAACGGCGCTCAACCCCTATGGTTCGGGCGGCGTCAATGGGGAGCGTGCACGCTCTTTGCTGGGACACTTCCGCATCGCCGGCAGCTACAAGATGGATCTTGCGAGCATAAAGACCGACGGTGAACTGTTCCAGCTTCCGGGCGGCGCGGTTCGCGTTGCGGTCGGTGCTGAGTTCCATCATGACGCGTTTTTCAATGGCGCTTATGAAAACTTCACCACGCCGACGCTGTCGCAGGAAAATGTGCTGTCTGGCACCAGCAATAGTCGTGACGTCTGGTCATTATTTGCCGAAGCCAATGTCCCTCTCGTCGGCAGCGCCAACGCAAGTCCTGGTCTCGAACGGCTGGAGCTGAACGCAGCGGTTCGCTATGACAACTATAGCGACATCGGATCGACAACCAATCCAAAATTCGGCTTGCGTTACGATCCCTTCAGTGACTTGTCGCTGCGTGCGAGTTACGGCACGTCCTTCCGCGCACCGTTGCTCGCGGACGTCAATCCCGCCAGTGCGGCCGCCGTTTTCTACATTCCCAATTTCGGTCCCTTCGGCAATGTCGTCGAATATGCCGGCGGCAATCCCAATCTGAAGCCAGAGACCGCAACCACCTGGTCCTTGGGCGCGAAATATACGCCTGCAAGCACGGGTTTCAGCGCCTCGCTCGACTATTTCAACATCGTCTATCGCGACATTATTGAAACGGCGCCCTTCTTCAGTCCGCAAGTGTTCACCGATCCCGCCTATGCGCAATATGTGATCCTTAATCCCACGCCTGCGCAGGTCCAGGAAGTCTATTCTCTGCCCTGGGCCGGCACGCCGTTGATCCCTGCGGCCAATGTGAATGCGCTTGTCGACGTGCGTCGGAACAACGCCACTGCAGTGAAGATGCAGGGCTTCGACTTTGCGGCAAACTATCTTTTCGAACTTGCCGACGGGACAGTGAATACGGGTATCTCGGGAACCTATTTGCTGAAATACAAGAAGCAGCTCGCGCCGGGTGCGGGGGCCGTCGATCGTCTGAATGAAGTCAATTATCCGCTCCGTTTCCGGGCGCGCGGTAATCTGGGCTGGTCAAACAAGATCGTCACCGCGAACCTGTTCGTGAACTATTCCAACAGGTACAAGAATACTGTCGGCTCGATCGCGCCAGTGCAGCGGGTGAAATCCTATACCACCTTCGACCTGTCGCTCAACTACGATCTGGGAGCCAATGGTGGAGCGATGGATGGGCTGAGTCTGTCTGTAAGCGCGATCAATCTGTTCGACCGCAAACCTCCGTTCGCGGCGGTAGCGCTCAATCAAGTCTATGACTCCACGGTCGCAAGCCCTCTCGGTCGGATGATTGCTTTCAACATCCGCAAGAAGTTCTGATTTCGGGGATATCGGGAGCGACGAAAAGCTCTCGACCTTCCCGTTGGGACTGTGGCTGGGATGTGCGGTGCACATCCCAGCCTTATTTTTGCGCGTGTGAGGCGAACAACAGAAACAGGTGGTGTCGTGCATGACGCCGGCGATGCCTTGCAGGCGGTCGGCTTGGCAGATCGGCATTTACGAGGGTCTTGATCATGTCGATCCATCCTGTGCCGGATAGATCTGTCGCTGGAAATAAAAAGACCCGCCGGGAGCGGCGGGCCATGAAGGAAAATAGGAAATCAGCGCATGGACCCGATCCTGGGTCCATGGCTTACCGCGATAGATGGCTGTCGAAAAAGCGCAGTACGGTCTGGAAGAAGTCCTTGGATTCGGGAATATCGGGATTGTAGATGAAGCCGTGGGGCAGGCCCTCCCACATGTTCAACTCCGCTTTGACTCCCGCATTCACGAGCTGGCGATGGGCATAGATCGCAGCACTATAGTCGAATGCGCGCGTGCTGGTCGCAAACATGGTCGGAGGAAATTTGGCGAGCACATCGGGGTGCAGGGCGGGTGCCGTCAGTGGCCCTTTCAGGTCGGCGCCTTCGAAATAAGGCAATACCGGCGCCTTCTGTCCCGACCGAAGCGGCGGCGGCGGCACAGCCGCGTCGCCAAGGGGCAGGCCGATATAGGTCGCGTCGCCGCCATAGGCGACATCGCCGAAGGACAAGCCGGAGCAATAAATGCCCGCAGCACCGGGGTTGGGCAGCCCCTCCTTCTGGATCCAGGCCAGGAACTGGCCGACCAGCATACCCCCGGCGGAGCAGCCATAGACGCCGATCTGGCCAGGCTTGTAGGATTTGAGCAGTTCGCGATAGACGGCGGTCACGTCCTCGCTGGCGGCGGGAAAGTGGCTTTTCGGGCCTTGCCTGTAGTCAGGCGACACGACCTTGATGCGGCCCAGCCCCGCAATCGGCAGGGATTCCAGTTCGGTGCATCCTGGAAAGCAGCCGCCAAAACCGCCGCCATGCAAATTGATGAGCACGCGCCGCCGATTTTGCGGAAGGACGCCGTCGCGCGGCGTATAGACATAGCTGTGGACACCGCCAATGCTGGTATCCCGCCGTTCGACATTGAATTGCTTCCTGGCAGAGGCAAGATAGCCCTTCATCCATTCGGGGACACCATTGTCGTCGATGGCACCAATGCCTTTTTGGAAGGCATTGAGATGTTCTGCCACGAAAGCCTTGCCCTCGGGCGACAGGTAGGACGACAGCGGAATCGTCATGGGTGGTGTTTGGATCGTCCCCTGTTCGTCCACGCGCAATGGGGTCGGCTGCTGCGCGGACGGCGCGGGCTGGGCGAACGTTGCCGTCGCGACGGCAAGCAGAGACGATGCCAGGATCAGCCGAGGCAGGAGGCCGGCCAGCCGGCCCTCCTTGGAGCAGATACTCATGATGATTTCCCTATCACAGCGGCTTTCCCGCTCCCGCTTGCAAGAGGTGGAGCGGGTCGTTCACGGTCGCGCTTTGTGCATTTCGACCGGCTGTTAATCTGTTTCGTTCAGCGTGCCAGATGCTTGCCGAAGAACTTGATCATCACGTCGAACGCATCCCTCGATTCCGGAACGGCCGGGTTCATGAAGAAGCCGTGGAACAGGCCATCCCAAACATGGAGGTCCGCCTCCGCCCCCGCCTTCACCATGCGGCCATGCGAATAGATGGCCGAGCTGAAATCAAAGGCACGGTTGCCCGTGATAAACAGCGTTGGCGGGAATTTCGCAAGCAGTTCCAGTGAGTTGGCGGGGGCCACCAGCGGGTCGTCGTAGCGGACCTTGCTGAAATAGGGGATGGGCGGCAGGCCAGCGCCCTTGGGCGGCGGCGGTTCCGCAGGCATCTGCGCTTCGCCGAACGGGGTGGAGATGAAGTTCGCGTCGCCGCCGAACTGGACGTCGGACAGCGTCATGCCAGCGCAGAATAATCCCGCCGCGCCGGGCATGGGCAGCTTTTCCTTGTCGAACCAGGCGAGCGACTGGCCGACCAATATTCCGCCCGCCGAACAGCCATAGATGCCGATGCGCTTGGGCGAATAGCTTTTGAGCAATTCCCGATAGACCTTGGCGACGTCCTCGCTTGCTTCAGGGAATTTGTGATCAAGTCCCTGCCGGTAATCGATCATGATCACCTTGTACCCGCCAAGTGCGGCCAGGGGCATCGATTCCAGCTTTCCGCAGCCCGGATAGCAACCCATGAAGCCGCCGCCATGGAGATTCAACAAGACGCGGTTTCGATTCTCCGGCTTCACACCATCCTTCGGGGTAAAGACCATCGCCGGTATGCCCGCAACTTTGGTCTCCTTGATGTCGACCTTGAACATCTGCTCGGCGGACTTGAGATAGGGAATCATGAAGAAGGGCAATTCGCCACCGGGCGGCAGGATCTTCGAGCGGGGGTCCTTCATGCTCTTGAGCTGATAGGTGAGGAACGCCTTCCCCTCCGGTGTCAGGAAGCTGGAGGTGGGGACGGTGAGTTCCGGCACATGGAGCGTGCCGTCGTCATCCACCTTTATTTCCGGGTGCCCCTTATTATCCTGTGCTGGTGCCGAGGCTGGAACAGCCCCCGCGCCCAGGAGCAAGCTGGCGGTGATGAGGCCCAGGGAAGGGCGGCGCCCTATGCGCATTTCAGTGCTCTCCTGACTATATGGACGCCATTCTCTTACTGGCGTGGAAATGGCGGTTTTGCACGATTGCAATTGATTGTAAACGGTCAGTGCGGCAGGATCGGGCAATGGTCCAAAAGGAGAGGTTATGAAGCGACAAATGGCGCTTGCCATAGCGATGACTACGGCGCTGACCGGTGCGGTTCATGCGGGGACGGCGTGGAGCGCCGGCGCGGCAGGCGCGAATGTCATCAACCGCCGCCTCAGTCCCGACGAACTCACCCATGCGGCTTCCGTCCCTGCCATAACGGTCGATCCGCGTGATCCCGATCGAGTCGCCGTAATCTGGCGCAACCTGTCGACCAATGTCGCCGCCACCAGCGGTGAAGGCCGGGAAATGCGGTGCTATGTATCGCTATCCACCGACGGGGGCGTGCGTTTCAGCAGCCAGCCATTGGAGTGGGGCACGCCCGACACGCCCAAATGCAATGCCCCCGACGTCGATTTCGATCGCGACGGCAAGCTGCTGGTTGCCGCAACTCTGGCCGGTGAATTGCCGCAAAACGCACCGAAGGACACGCCACCGCCGGGCCGAGTCGCGATGCGTGCTTCGGCCGATGGCGGGGCAAGCTGGTCCCCTCTGGTCGCGCCAATCGCCACGGGCATGCTCGACAAGTTCGCGCCCAACCCGGCCGTTCCCGAAGTAGCGAAGAAAACGCCATGGGATGGCGCGCGCCTGTATGTGGACAAGGCGGACGGAACGATCATCCTGTCCGGTGGCTATCCCGCCCCGCCGGAGGGGGCGGCGCACTCTCAGCGTTTCTACGTCACCTCGAAGGATGGCGGGGTCAGCTGGGCGCCGATACAGGCGTTTGGCGACCTGCAATGGCCGCAGCGCTGGGATGGACATATTGCCGCGGCCCACGGTCGGATCGCTTTTGCCTACATGGCTGATCATGTACCGCTGACAGGGGTGGAGTGCCTGTGCGTAGTGTTCGCCAGCGGCCCGCATGGCGGACAGGTGGTCCATCATTTCGTCGCGGCATCGAAGGAAATGGACACGCTGGTCCACTATCCGCCGATCGCGGCGGATGAGAGGCGCGAGAATGTCTACGCGCTGGCGATGATCAGGAAGGATCGGCCTAGTCCCGATGTAATGGTCACGGGCGACAGCGGCATGACATGGCAGACCGTGTCAGCGGCGACCGTCGATGGGGCTGTGGTGCGCGCGTCCCGTCCTGCGCTCAGCTATGCGCCGGACGGGACGCTGGTCCTGATGTGGCGCGGCTATTATCAGGATGGCGCCTATGACGTGTTCGTGGCGGCGGCGCCGGACGGAAAGGCGTTTCGGCCGGCGGTGCGGCTGTCGACAGCCCGTTCGATCGTGCCGACGGCATTCGCGAAGGACTATGCAGCGCGGGGCGATTTCATCAACGTAGTAGCAGCTAGCGCCGACTATGTGCATGCCGCCTGGACCGACTGGCGAACGGGCATGGGCCAGGTGGTCTATGGCCGCGTCCCCCTTGCATTCCTGTTGGATTCGCACTGAACGGAGGGCAGAGCGGACCCCATTGGCTGGCACTGGAGCATGATGCCTCGGCGATCGTGCTTCAGTCCGGCATCAGCCTTTGCTGTGTCGCAGCAGAAAGTCGAGGATTTGCGGCATGGCAATGCTGTAGGCGCTGCCATGAGTGCCGCCGGGAACCATCAGATACTCGGTTTCAACGCCATTATTGGCCGCCGTCTTACTGAGCGCCTTGGCCCAGCGGGGGTTGGAATGGTGGTCGAACTCGCCATGGACATACATGATGGCCAGATGCGCGTCCTTGAGGCGGCGGAACGGATAGGCCCAGCTGCCGACAAGGCATCCCGCGCTCGCGACGGCGGCCCATAATTCAGGGTAGCGGGCGGCCAGATATTGCGTCCCGCACCCACCCATCGAATTGCCCGTCAGGTAGATGCGCTTCGCATCGACATGATATTGCCCCTGAACCTGTTTCACGACGTTGAGGACGTCATGCTCGCTCATCTCCGCTGATTTGGGATCGTTGAGCAAACCCGCCGGCATCTCGATATAGTCTTCTGGTGCGGCGGACGGCGATCTGGCCTGTGCTGCCGGTTGCGGGACCGATTTGGGCGCGCTGGCGACCTGATTGCCCGTCATGGCGATGACCTGTTGCTTGGATGCTGCCGTGGTTACGATGGGAAAGAAATTCCCGTATCCGCCGCCGCTTGGATAGCCCAGCGGCGCCACGACGATCACCCCGCGCGCTTCCGCGAGCGCCCGGATGTCCGTATTTTCGAACATTTCATTTTCGTCCGATCCGCCGCCGTGCAGCATCACCACCAGTGGATAGGCCCGTTTCGGATCATAGCTGGTCGGCACATAGAGGCGGTAAGGGCTGCGCCGGCCAGCTTCCAGATAGTCATAATCGCGGTGCAGGTCGCCCGTCGCGACCGCAGGCGCGCCTGACACGGGACTTGCAACGGCCAGTCCGGCGAGCGCCAACGGCAGCATCAAGCCGGTCGAATGCAGGAGCTTATTCATCGCATCAATCTCATTCATACTGATATGCTGGAAGCGTGGCGACCGTTCCGATCGCCGATGGAGCGCGAGCCAGCGCGGATCGACCGGGCATGCCAGTCAATCCGCGTCGACCCTTATCCCTTATTTCCCGAACGCCCTGCGCAGGGCATCCAATTTCGACTTGGTGAAGCGGGCAGCCGGTTCCGTATCGGCGCCAATGACATCGAAGCCGTGGAAAGCGCCGGGAACGACATAGAGTTCGGTCGGAACACCGACGTCGATCAGGCGGCGGGCATATTCCATGTCTTCGCTCACGAACAGATCGATGCTGCCCACGCCGATCCATGCGGGCGGCAGATTGGAAAGGTCGCTGACGCGCGCCGGCACGCCGGCGGCAGGGACGGTCGCCGTGCCCGGCTGTTGGCCCAGAAAGGCCTGCCAGCCATATCGGTTCGCCTCTGGTCCCCAGCCGATAGCGCCGATGAAGGGCGGCACGGCGATGGAACTGGCGGTGCGATCGTCAAGCATGGGATAGACCAGCGCCTGTAGCGCGATCGGCACCTCGCGCCGATCACGCGCCGTGATCGCCAGCCGTGCGGCGTGCCCGCCACCGGCGCTTTCACCCATCAGGGCGATGCGCGTCGTATCGAGGCCGATCTGGGCAGCGCGGTTGTACATCCACTTCAGCCCAGCATAATTATCCTCGGTCGACCCGGTGTAGGTCGTTTCCGGGGCAAGGCGATAGTCGACACTGACGATGATGCAGTCCATTTCCTGCGCCAGCTTCTGGAGGCGGGGCACTTCCCACTTGGCCGAACCTGCGATGTAGCCGCCGCCATGCGTGTGCAGGATGCCGGGACGGCGGTCGCCAGCACGGGCATTGATGACATAGACCGTGACATCGGGCGCTCCGCCGCCGACGGGCACCTGCTGTTCCTGGACCGGAACGTCGGGAAGGCGCGCACCCGCGAATTTCTCGCTCATGCCGCGCATTTCTTTCAAGACCTTGGCATCGATCGAGGTGATCGGCGCAAATTTGAGTGTCTCGCGCGCCGCCGCTTGCAGCGCCGGATCCACATATTTCAGCGCGTCGGCGCCAGCGCCCGCCGCGGGCGTGGAAGCGGCCATGGCCGCGGCCATCGAGCGGACCGGCATGACGGCCGCCGCCAATGCGCCGACGCCCAGCATCGCAAATTCACGCCTGTTCATTCTCTCTCTCCTCAACTTGTGATATCGCGCTGCCGGTCTGGTCCGGCTGGTTCGTATCGGCCCTTATCCGCCCGCCTCTTCAAGCGCCTGCTCGGCCAGTATGAGCGCGCCGACGGGGCCTGCATCATTTCCCAACCGGGGCGTGGTTATCAGGCGGGACAGAAGTTCGTCCGTATAATCGGGCAAATATCCGTTCAATATGGCAGGCACCCTGGATTTCGCCATGTCCAGAAGGTGGGGCTGGCGCAACGTCACGCCGCCACCCACGATGATCCTTTCAGGCGACACCGTCAGGATCAGCGATACGAACAATTGCGCAAGATCATGCGCAACAAAATCCCAGCAAGGGTCGGTCGGCAGAACGTCCGGCAAGGGCATGTCGAACCTGGCCGCGAGGGCGGGGCCGGCGAGCAGCCCTTCGGCGCAATCCTGGTGGAAGATGCATGCGCCCGCGAAATCGTCGCCCGGCGCGCGCCGCAGGGCCAGGTGCCCGATCTCGGGATGTAGCAGCCCTTGCGCCGGCTTGCCGTCCAGCAATACGCCGCCGCCCAGGCCGGTGCCGATCGTGAGATAGACCAGGCTTGCGCACCCGCGGCCATTGCCATGCCGGTGTTCTGCCAAAGCGGCTCCGTTCACGTCCGTGTCCAGCTTGACCGGGCATCCAAATGCAGCGGCGAAGGGCGCCTTGACCTGAGTCCAGCTCCAGCCAGGCTTGGGTGTTGCGAGTATGGTGCCGGAATCGGGGGCGGTGGGAGAAACGCGGACCGGGCCGAAGCTGGCAATGCCGATCGCATCGATCCCATGGATATCGCGCCAGCCCCCGATCGTCGCGATGGCGCGGGCGATCGTCTCCTGCGGGGTGGTGGTGGGAAATTCGACGCGTTCGTCGATATGGCCATCGCGGCCCGACGCCAGGATGGTCTTCGTGCCGCCCATTTCAATCGCTGCCAGCTTGCCCATGATGCCTATGTCTCCAGCCGGGCCTGGTCACCTGTCAGGCGCAGGTGCAGGAACGGCGCGAACGTGCCGCCGAAATGCGATCGGCCCGCCGGCTTCCGTTCGGCGTCGGGATCGTCGACACCCCAATAATCGACGAAGCTGGTTACGGAAAGATCCGGCAGAACCCACCAGCTATAGGTCTGGAAGGGCTCATTTTCAGGGGTGGCAAAGACCAGCCCGTCGCCGTTCAGGAGGCGCCAGGGCCCCTTCAACTGCTCCGCCACAGCGCCATAAAGTCCCGTAGGCGCGGTGATGCCGGGCGCGAACACCTTCGCCTGGGTAGACCAGAACAAATAGAGCTGACTTCCATGTTCGACGATATGCGGGCGTTCCAGTTCGTTATTGACGCCGCAGGCATCGACCAGCGGGGCCAAGGCCGTAAAGGCGCCATCCTCCCCCTGCAGGGCGCAGCCGATCACACCGTTGAACCGATCCCGGCTTTGCGCGGCCGAGGCAGTGAACAGCAGATATTGTGACCCATCGCTATCGGTCCAGGGAAACGGATCGCGAAAAGCCTTGATCTCGCCAATTTGTCCGGTTCCTTCGTGCTGGCTGACATAGAATATGTCATCGGGTTTCACCAGTTCTCGTGGTTGGGACCAGCCGGTGAATATGGTTTCGGGATCGTCGGAAAGGCGTGTCGTAGATGCGAACAGACGTTGCTGGAAACTGATTGTGCCTTCATCACGATAACCGGCGGCGGTGAAATAGAGGGTGACTTCATCGCCATCCAATATCGCCGACCCCGACCATTCGCGGCTGCCTGGCGTAAATCCGTCGGGAAAGGTGGCAGCTATATGTGCGAAACGGTCGGTCCGATGGAAGTGGTGGATGCGGGCATGGGCGTGCCGAGCCTCCGGATCGTCAAAGGCGGGTGCTGCCAGCGCGAACCACAATTCTCCTCCTCGCCAGGCGACCGGGGCGCCGTAACGGTCGGCAAGGGGCCATGCGTCCCACACGTCCAGGTCATTTAGGACGCGATGGATCTCTGAAGCGTCCAGGACTGGCGCGCGACTCGGTCGCGCAGCCCGCCGGCAGAAGGCTGACGCTCGCCACTCGAGAGGCGAGAAGGAGACAGAATGTGGATTGTCGGATTCGATCATCGCGAGAGATTTACAAACGATTGCAAGAAAGGCAAGAAGTTGTGATCGGAAGAACAAGGCAATCTGTTCCGCGAGATTAAGCGAGTCAGGCATGTCGGCGCATGCCGCCCCATTCGGAGACGCTCTACTGGCTCAGGCGTCAGCGGGACGGGGATAACTTCCTTCCTAATCAACCTGCAAGATGATAAGTGACCATCGTGATGAAGAAGCGCAAAACCGCAAAAGAAGGCGTAACAGCTCCGCCACCCACCATTACCCAACCCGAGATCGTGAGGACCCTTGCAGATCTAGCGCGCATCGCCGGTGTTTCGACGGGTACCGTTTCAAGGGCGCTTGCCGATAAAAGCATTGTGAATTCGGAGACGCGGGAACGTATCCAGTCATTGGCCAAGAGACATGATTTTCGGCCCAATCAGATGGCGAGTAAATTGCGCTCTCGTCGTACCGGATTTGTGGGTGTGGTCATTCCCCTGGGCCACGAAAGACGCCAACATATTTCGGACCCATTCTTCTTGACCCTTCTTGGCCACCTGGCGGACGAGCTGGCCGAGTGCGGATATGATTTGATGCTTAGCCGTGTCATTCCGGACGGAACAAAGGACTGGCTCGAAAAGGTCACACGCTCGGGAATGGTCGATGGCGTGTTGGTTATTGGCCAGTCGGACCAGTTCGACATTATCGAGGAGGTGGCGGCGCAATATGAGCCATTGGTCATATGGGGACACCAGCGGGCACACCAGCGCCATTGTGTAGTCGGCACCGACAATCTCGCCGGCGGACGGCTGGCCGTCGAACATCTCGTCGCCACGGGCGCGCGCAAATTGCTCTTTATGGGCGATGCGGCGGGGATCGAAATCCAGATGCGGCTCGAAGGCGCCAAAGCGGCGGCGGCAGCGGCGGGCATCGCTTTGAAGCATGTGAAAATCACGCTCGCAGGGGAGGATATGGGGCCACAGATCGAGAAATCCTTGTCATCAAGATTCTCCTATGATGGCATCGTGGCTGCCTCTGACCTGATCGCGCTCTCAGCCTTGAGCGCCCTGCACCGCATTGGAAAGCGGATACCTCAGGATGTTCAGGTTGTAGGGTTTGACGACCTTCCCCTGTCTTCCTACTCGGCCCCACCTCTGACCACTATCCGGCAGGAAATTTCCCGAGGCGCCAAATTGATGGTCGAGAAGCTCAAGGAAAGAATGGGAGGGAAAAATACCCCGAGTGTGGTCATGCCTCCCATCCTGGTAGTTCGTGAGAGCACCAGGTCTTTATAGAAAAGACACGAAAACCGTTCTGTCCCGAAGATCCTGAGCAGGAAGGTGAAGCAATCCTTACCAAGGCCTGCTTCGGCCGGTGATATGCCGAAGGCATGATCTAGTCAGGACTGGTTATTCTACCCTTCATTTCCGCCGATAATTTCCTTTTCCATTCAAATTTTATTTTTGCCGATCATTGGCCGGACTTACCGTTACGTGGATTGCGCCTTCGATTCCCCGTCCCGCTGTTGCCAGGATGGCGTCATGCACTGTGTCCAATCCGAAATCGTGACTGCACATCCTGTCAATCGGCCACATGCCGCTCGCGATGATGTTCAACGCCGTTTGCACTGCGCCATAGCTGTGGCCGCGGGGCGCCCGGACAGTGAGGTAGCGCTTCTTGATCTCATTGATCGGCACTGTCGCGCCAAGTCCGTTGAGGCTCAACCACGCGCCCTTGGCGGAAAGGGCGACCGCCTGTTCGGCTATGGTGCCATCGGGATCCCCGGTGGTATCGACGACCACGTCAACACCCTTGCCGTCCGTAGCCGCCGCCACAATCCGCGAAAGATCCTCTTGTTGCGCATCGACAGCGATGTCCGCGCCCAGATGCAAGGCGAGGTCGAGACGCACACGGTCGCGACTGAGCCCTACGATGATGACTTTGAGCGCGCCCGCCGCCTTGGCCGCGAGCGCGCAGCTAAGCCCCTGCTGCCCCGGACCGAACACCAGCACGGTTTTGCCCAGGCCCGCGCCCCCATCCAACACCGCCCATTGTACGCCATTGCCCAGCGGCACTGCCATCGTCGCATGACGCGCGTCCATCGTGGCCGGGATCCTGTGGATCACCGCATTGGGGGCGAGATACATATATTCTGCAAAGCCGCCCCACAAATGGGGAGGGATGTCCGCGTTGCATGTGCCATAGCGCAGGGTGTTGAAGCGATCCTTCACATTGAAGAAATCTGCTTCCATGCACAGGCGGAAATCGCCCTGCCGGCACCAGTGGCAATGCCAGCAGGGCAGATATTCGTGCAATGCGATGCGGTCGCCCGGTTTGATGCCCCAGCGCCTTTGCGCGGCCTGGCCCAGATCCACGACCGTCCCGACATTTTCATGGCCCATGATGCACGGCGCGGCATTTTCCCGGCGATAGGTTTCAGGGTCGCTGCCACCCACGCCGGAGGATTCGACGCGTAGCAGGCCATCGCCGTCGCCAAGCCGTGGCAAGGCGAATTCGCGCAGCTCGGTCTTCTCCACGCCGGTCTTGACCGCCGCGCGGCTTGTTTCCGTCATCACTCCAATTCCTCTCGCAAGCCGGTCCGCGTCAGGCAAAGGCGTTCATCGCCTTGAGCTTCTCTTCATAGGCGACGCGCTCTTCGGGCGGCAGGAAATGCCGGAAATGCGGCCCTTTCGACATTGGGGGCAGGCCGCGACCGATCTGGGTCCAACTTTGGGCGTTGTCGAAGCTTGCGAAAAATTCCCCACAGGCAGATCCTGTGTAAAGTTCGACACCGCCTTCTTCGGACACATGCATCGCAGCCACTTCCAGATTGCCGGCGACTGGATCGGGCATGCCATTCATCGCCACCTGCCAACTCTGGCCGCGATCCGTACTGGTCATGAACTTGGGATAGGCCGTGCCTGCCGCGCCCCAATTGGGATTGGGGTTCATGCCGGCCCCCACCATGAACAGCAGGTCATGATGCGGGTGGATGAAGAAGGGGTCGGGATAGGCGCATTCGTGCGACGTGTCGGTCAATCGCTCCCAATTTTCGCCGTCGTCGCTGCTGTGGTAGAGCCCGATGCCGGTGGTCAGATAAAGTTCTTCGGCATTGTCGCCAACGAATATGACGCGATGCTGATCGCGGCGGAACTTGTCGTCAGGCCGTTCCATCGAATTGATCGACCGCCAATTTTCTCCGCTGTCGTCACTGCGCAGCAGATCGCCTTGTTCCACGCATATATAGATGGCTTCAGGACGGGAGGGGTGTGACGCAATATGTTTGATATGGGGTGCCGAGCGCGGGAAGAACCAGTGTTCAGTCCCTTCAACCTCGGTGCATTTGGGATAAGCCTGCCAGCTCTTGCCCAGGTCGAAGCTGCGATAAAACATCACTGGTTCGGTTCCCAGGTTCAGGATCGTGGCAGAGCCGACATGCTGCACCAGCAGCGAATAGACATGACCCGAATCCAACCCGGTATTGCGTGGCTCCCATGTGGCGCCTTCGTCCTGGCTGACCAACAGTCCGCCTTCGAAATGCAGCCCCGCGAAAAGAAGGCCGGTGGGTTCGTCATAGACGAGCGCGCTGACATGGCGGCCAGGCAAAAGCCTTTCATCCTCCAGCTTCCACGGCGCGCCCGGCCCGCTGCGCCTGAAGTCGAGCACGCCGTCCGCCGTGGCGACAAGCATCCGTCGCGCCGCGCGCTGGCTGGAGGAGTCGGTCTTGCCATTGGCCGACACGCAGATGATCGTGTCCTGGACATGCTGCGCCATGAGTGTTCCTATCGGATAATTGATATAATTAATCGTATAACGATCTTATGCACATTTCGCCGTCGCTTTCAACGCAGTTCCTTGATCCGCTGATTTCCCGGTCGGGAAGCGTTTCCATCCACTGCGAAAGCGCGCGAGGTAGCGGGGTGCGTACCCCAGACGGATTGGGATGCGCGACGCTACATCGGCGATGCGGATGCCACACATCGCGGGCATCCTTTTCGACCTGGCTCGCCGACCCCCTATTTGCGGGAGGGCAGGGCGAAGCTGCCTGGCTTCAGGCCCGCCATCGCCCGGCCATATGCCGGCATGGCCCGGTCCCAGGTGAAGGCGAAATGCTGCGACGAGGCATTAATGTCGCGGAACATCTGCTGCATTCGTTCCCCGTCATAGATGGCGGTGCCGCCCGACGCTTCGAAGATGCGGTTGGCGGAATGACGGGCGCGCTGCACGGCCCATGCCCAATCGCGGGATATGCGGGCGCTGATCAGCGGCGTGATTTCCCGCGGATCCCGGGCGCGGTCGATGGTTTCCGCGTCTGCGATCACCAGCGCCAATGCGGCGTCCACCTCTGCCGAGACTTCCGCGATGCGCCCAAGCGTTGCGGACTGTTCGGCGACCTCCAGCGGATCCGCCTCGGCCAACTTGCTGCCCAGATCGTCGGCGAAGCGCTTGATCATCCCCTGTGCCATGCCCAGAGGCGCGCCAACGATGGAGAAAGGGGCGACACTTGAGAAGGGCAGGCGATAGACGGCTGATTCATGGAGCCGGGCACCCGGCGTGGAGCCAGCCAGCATGTCCGCCAACGAACAACTGCGGTGGGCCGGAATGAAGGCATCGTCGATCCTGATCGACCGGCTGCCCGTCGCCCGCATGCCCATTGTGTGCCAGTCATCCAGAACCTCCAGATCCGACCTGGGTATGACGAAGAAGCGCGGCTCCATGCTGCCGTCGGATTTCTTGACCGCATTGCCGATGATGACCCAGCTCGCATAATCAATGCCCGAACAGAATCGGCCAAGGCCTCCCCGCAGTCGATAGCCGTCCCCTTCCTCCACAACCTCGCCATTAAGGCGAAAAACGGTGGCGAGCAGCGTGGTGGGATCTTGCATCACCTCTTGCTGCGCATCGGCGGGGAACAGGTTGATCAGCCAGCTATGGCCGGCCAGAACGCCATAGATCCAGGCCGCCGAGCCCGACACGGCCCCGATTTCCGCCGTGACCCTGACCAGATCCGCAAAGCCCAGTTCGGAACCACCCAGATCGCGCGGCATGACGATGCCGAACAGCCCGGTGGCTCGGATCCGGTCGACCACTGCGTCGGGCAGGCGCCGGTCGGCTTCGAACTGGCTGTCCTGCTGTGCCAGCAGGGGAAGCAGGGCGCGCGCCTCTGCCAGCGCATGTTCGCTGGATTGCAGGATGGGCCGGCCATTCGTCGCATGGCGGCCGACAATATCCGTCGGAGCGGTCATGGCCATTTCTATCCCTCTCTATGCTTTAGCGGCAATATTGTTAGTCCATTTTGATAGGCGATATTGGAGTGGCGATCAAGGGGGTTCCTTGTTGAGCAGCCCCGCATTGTCTTTTCGGCATTGGTGGCATGCATCAGAGCGAAGAATATTTTTACGTACGCCGCAGCTGGCGAGCATATATGCCAAGGCTATATGAAGATATTCGTCCGAAGTTGGCAATTTGCCGCTTCGTCAGGACCATTCGTCCCGGTGCGTCAGGATGCGGTGAGTTCTACCCCCTCGTTCGATTGGCGGCTTTCCGCATCATGCCTTTCTGTCGCGATCAGGTCTGCCAGCATGCGGCGGGCGGAGACGGGAGCCGCGTCGGTGGGAAGAAGGATCGGGCCCAGTTCGTTAATATCGCTCACAGCGCCCATATTGGCCTGCACCATCTCGATCATCGGTTCATCTTGCCGGGCGAATGCCATGTCGAAGAAATCGAGAAGGGCCTTGTCAACTTCGGGTTCACCCTGCCGCCGATTGCGCCCGTTGATGAAGAAATAATGCGATGTAAACTCGGTTTCCGGTGTGATGATGTGCAGTTGGGGAATGTGGATGCCCTGTTCGCGCTCCTGCCCCATTTCCCAGCTGCCCAGCGCAAAATCCAACATCGCGGGGGGGTACCATGTCATGGTGAGGTCGGATTCGACCGGTATGGCCGGGTCCATGCCGAACAGCCGGACATGGGCGGAGGACGGCCCAAGGCCGGTGCGGATGCGGTGGTTCACGATCGACCTTGCGCGCCGTTCCAGGCGCTGGCTGGTAGCGGCCAGTATCTCCTCGGGCGTGTTGGCGCCGCCGCTGAACTGAGGGTGGATGAAAGCGGCATGGCTTAGGTCCAGCAGATTATCCACGACCAGTTCATAATGGCCGCGGACATGGAGCCGGCCCTTGACCAGCGCATATTCCTCCGGCTTGTCGAGAAAATCGATCGACGGAAGGCTGGATTCATCCGCCTGTTGCGGGTCGCCTGGCCAGAACCAGATAATGCCGTAGCGTTCCATCACGGGCCAGGACGGGATGTCCGCCGCCCGCAATGGCCCCTTTGTCTTGGAATGCGGATTGTAGACGCATTCGCCAGCGCGGTTGAAGCGCAGTCCGTGGTAAGGGCATTCCAGTGTGTCGCCATCCTGCCGGCCTGCGGAAAGGGGTGCGAAGCGATGGGGACAGCGGTCCAGGATCATGCCCACCTTGCCATCTTCGCCGCGGAACAGGGCGACCTTTCGCTCGACCAGGGTCCGGGACAGCGGCTTATCGATCACCTCATCCGAAAAAGCCGCCGCATACCACGCATTTTTGAGGATCGAGAGCAATATTGACTCCGTGACTTGCGCCATGAGCGCCGACAGATTTGCTGGCGGCATGTCCTTCATGGGCCTAAACAACGCTGCAGAAAATATATTAAAATGTATAACATTCAAGTTCCGATTTGACAGCGGAGTCGCGACGTTCGGTCGGGTGAACGTCCGCCTGTTCATGTCCGCCGAGCAGCTGTCGAAAGACTCCTATGCACTGGAGCGGGCTGGGAGGCCTGGCTTGCTCTGGAAGGTGCGCGGTTGTTGAACGATCGTGCCGCAGCTCTGCTGGACGCTGCGTGGGAGCAGAACGACGCCCTATCCGGACAGCAGTGGTCGGAAACGGTGATCGGCATCGTCACTGCGAAGGTCGTGTCGGTACGCGGCAGGATGGAGATCACAAACGCATGTTCGATATATTGGGCGCGCGATCGACCACGGGACATTTCGGTTTCGACCGCTTCTGACGCAATTTGCGCACCCACGCCCTGATGACCCGGTCGACTACAAGCTGCGGGAACTCGGGGACTGGGCGCTCAACGATCAGGAGCCGCTGCCTACCTTCTACTCCTGATTGCCTCCTGCTGCTTATGCAGCAGCGGATCAGCACATCGCTGCGCAATAAGAAGCATGTCGGCAGAACGGTTTGGAAGAAAACCGATGTAATCAACTGAAATATAAAGATATAATAAAATTGGCACGATTTCTGCTTAGTGAAGCTCGTCCACAAGGAAGCAGTTCGATGACCAAAATGCTCAACGTTACGGCCATTGCCGGATCACTGCAGCAGCCCTCCCGCACCGAGGCGTTGCTCGATGCGATAATCGGCGAATTGCAAGCCGCGCTTCCCGCTCGCGTTCGCACGGTGAAGCTTTCCGAAATCGGGCCGCAGGTCGGCGGCGCAATGCAGCGCGCGGATCTGCCCGCCGATGCCTTCGCTGCCGTTCAGGCGATCGAGGAGGCGGACCTGCTGATTGTCGCCAGTCCCGTCTACCGGGCATCCTATACCGGGCTCCTCAAGCATCTGTTCGACTTTGTCGGGCGGGAGGCGCTGGTCGGGCGTCCGGTGCTGCTCGCCGCGACGGGTGGCACGGAGCGGCACATGCTGATGATCGATCATCAATTGCGCCCGCTATTTGCCTTTTTCGACGCAGTGCCGCTCCCGCTCGGCATCTACGCGGCCGAAGGCGACTTCATCGATTTTCGCCCGGCCAATCCTGCCCTCGTCGAGCGCATCTCAAGGGCGGTCGATGCCGCTCTCCCCTGGCTCAACCGGCTGGAGGCAACGCAGGCCGCCATTCTGCGCCAGCCCTTTCTGGCCCAGCTCTGACTCCCCCCAATTCTTCCCCATCACGACAGGAGATTGCCCATGTCCTCCCCCTCAGTCGAACCAGTTCGCTTTGCCTATTGGGTGCCCAATGTCAGCGGCGGCCTGGTCGTCAGCAAGATCCAGCAGCGGACGAGCTGGGACATCGATTACAACCGCAAGCTTGCCCAGATCGCGGAAGCGGCAGGCTTCGACTATGCGCTCTCGCAAATCCGCTTCACCGCAGGCTATGGCGCAGAATATCAGCATGAGCCGGTTGCCTTCAGCCAGGCGCTGCTGGCGGCGACGACCAGGCTGAAGGTCATCGCCGCGATCCTGCCGGGGCCGTGGACTCCGGCCGTCGTTGCCAAGCAGCTTGCCACCATCGATCAGATCAGCGGGGGCCGAGTGGCCATCAACCTCGTCAGCGGCTGGTTCAAGGGCGAGTTCACCGCCATTGGCGAATATTGGCTGGAACATGACGAGCGCTATCGCCGCTCTGAGGAATTCATTCGCGCGCTCAAAGGCATCTGGACTACGGACAACTTCAGCTTCCGTGGCGATTTCTACCGTTTCACTGACTATACGCTGCAACCAAAGCCGCTGCAGCGGCCGCATCCCGAGGTGTTTCAGGGCGGCAGTTCGCGCGCGGCGCGCGACATGGCGGCGCGCGTGTCCGACTGGTACTTCACCAATGGCAACAGCATCGAAGGGATCAAGGCACAGGTCGACGACGTGCGTGCCAAGGCGGCGGCCGAAGGGCGCAGCGTCAAAATCGGTGTCAACGCCTTCATCATCGCGCGCGATTCTGAGGAAGAGGCCCGGCAGGTCCTCGACGACATCATCGCGCAAGCGGATCCGGAGGCGGTCCAGGCGTTCGGATCGGCGGCAAGCCAGGCAGGCAAGGCTTCGCCGGAGGGTGAGGGCAATTGGGCCAAGTCGACCTTCAACGACCTCGTCCAGTATAATGACGGGTTCAAGACGAACCTGATCGGCACGCCCCGCCAGATCGCCGAGCGCATCATCGCGCTGAAGGCTGTCGGCGTCGACCTCATCCTCTCGGCCTTTCTGCATTTCCAGGAGGAGGTCGAATATTTCGGCCGCAATGTCCTGCCGATCGTGCGGGAGCTGGAAGCCGAAGCGGCGCTCGAAGTGGCTTGATCCCGATGCGTAGCGCACCACCCGTCCTTCTCGCGCATGATGGAGCGGAGCCCGCCTGCGGCGGCGGCCGTCGACCATGTCTCGTGGGCAGGCGGGTGAACCTGCCGGCGCGAAAACGCCGATCACCCCTCAGAAGGAGGCAAGGCATTGGCCAATAACGATTCCTTCAAGACCTATTCCGATCCGCGCTTGCTCACCAAGTCGGTGCGCGCGTCTGCGATGATGTTCGAAGATCCACTGTCGAGCGCGCCACCGAGCCGTCACGCGACCCCGCCGAACAGCAGTTTCTCCGCAGATGACACGGCGCTTTCATTCGACAGCCGTGCCGCGCTGCTGCCGTTTCGCAGCATCAACTGAACAGACAATCCGTCCATTCCCGCTTCAAAAGGAGTATCGTCATGAATGCGATCAACAAGCCCAATGTCCAGGAAGGCGTGCCGCCGCTTGCCCGGCCTGCCGACCCCGCCCACATCATCCGTAGCGATGCCGAAGCGATCGAGACGGCGGAAAGGCTGGCTGCGCGTTTTGTCGAGGGCGCTGCGGAACGCGACCGTGAGCGCATCTGGCCAGTCGCTGAACTCGACGCCTTTTCGCAAAGCGGACTCTGGTCGCTCAACGTGCCGCGTGACCATGGCGGGCCGGAGCTTTCCTATCGGACGATCGTGAAGGTCATCGAAATCATTTCGGCCGCCGATCCTTCATTGGGCCAGATTCCGCAGAACCATATCGGCGTCGTCGCGGCGATCCGCACCACCGCCGAGCCGGAGCAAAAGAAGATCCTGTTCGAAAAGGTGCTGTCGGGCACGCGGTTCGGCAATGCCTTTTCTGAATTCGGATCGAAACGCGCCGCCGAATTCGAAACCAGCTTCGCGGAGGACGGCGACGATGTGATCGTTTCGGGCCGCAAATTCTATTCGACCGGCGCCTTGCTCGCGCATCTGGTTCCGATCGTCGCCGTCGATGGCGAAGGCCGCGCCTGGTATGCCATTGCCGAGCGGGGCGCGCCGGGTCTGACGGTGATCGACGACTGGTCCGCCTTTGGTCAGCGCACGACGCTGAGCGGCACGGTGATCCTGGACAATGTTCGCGTACCCAAGAGCCATGTGATCCCAGGGTGGAAGGGCTATGCCGAGCCAACGGCCGACGGCCCGATCTTCCAGATCATTCAGGTCGCGGTCGATACCGGCATCGCCGCTGCCGCGATCGAGGACACCATCCGGTTCGTGCGAACCAAGTCGCGGCCATGGCTGGACAGCGGCCTCGACCATGCATGGCAGGATCCCTATGTCATCCAGGCGGTCGGTGGGCTGAAGCTGCGCCTCAACGCGACACGCGCGCTGCTTGATCGTGCGGCGATCGCGGTCGATGAGGCGGTCGCCAACCCGAATGCGGAAACCGTCGCGGCCGCGCAGATCACCACGGCCGAAGCCAAGGTGCTGAGCACCGAGCTTGCCATCGATGCAACCAACAAGCTGTTCGAGCTGGCCGGCACGCGCTCGACGCTCGCCGAACATGGACTCGACCGGCACTGGCGGAACGCGCGCACCCATACGCTGCACGATCCGGTCCGCTGGAAATATGCGATCCTGGGCAATTATTATCTCAACGGCGAAAAGCCGCCGCTTCACGCGTGGAGCTGAGCCATGGCCGCCCCTGTCCCTGACAAGATCAATGTTCTCTGGTTCCTGCCGACGCATGGCGACAGCCGCTATCTGGGCACGCAGGAGGGTGGCCGGGCGGTCGACCTGCCTTATCTGAGGCAGGTGGCCCAGGCCGCGGATTCACTGGGCTATTATGGCGTACTGTTGCCGACGGGCCGCAGTTGCGAGGATAGCTGGGTGGTCGCCTCCGCACTTGCGCCAGTGACGGAGCGGCTACGCTTTCTGGTCGCGGTGCGCCCGGGCCTGCAGTCCCCCACGCTCGCCGCGCGGATGACAGCGACGCTGGATCGCATTTCCAACGGTCGCTTGCTCATCAACGTGGTCACCGGCGGCGACCCGGTGGAAAATGGCGGCGACGGCATCTTTCAAAGCCATGCTGAACGCTATGAGGTGACCGAGGAATTTCTCGGCATCTATCGGGCGCTGCTGCGCGGCGAGGTCGTGGAGCATGAGGGCAAGCACTTCCGCATTTCTGACGGGCGTCTTTTGTTTCCGCCGGTTCAGACGCCCTATCCGCCGCTCTATTTCGGCGGATCGTCCGATGCCGGGTCGCGCATCGCCGCGCGCATGGTCGACAAATATCTGACCTGGGGCGAACCCCCGGCGGATGTCGCCGGGAAAATCGCCAATATTCGTGCGCTGGCCAGGGCGGAGGGGCGTGAGGTCAGCTTCGGCATTCGCCTGCATGTGATTGTCCGGGAGACGCGAGAGGAGGCCTGGGCTGAAGCCGACCGTCTGATCAGCCGCCTCGACGACGACACCATCGCCAGCGCGCAGAGCGTGTTCGCGCGGATGGACTCGGTGGGCCAGCAGCGCATGAGCAACCTGCACGGCGGCCGCCGCGACCGGCTGGAGATCAGCCCCGACCTGTGGGCGGGCGTTGGCCTCGTCCGGGGCGGCGCGGGCACCGCTCTGGTTGGCGATCCGGAAACGGTGGCGGCGCGCATCGACGAATATCGACGCCTGGGCATCGACAGCTTCATCCTGTCGGGTTATCCGCATCTGGAGGAAGCCTATCGTTTCGGCGAGCTGGTGCTGCCGCGCCTGCCGCTTGCCCATGCGACCGGGCCGAGAGCGGCCATCAGCAATATGGGACCGTTTGGCGAAACCATCGCCGGCGACCACCGCCCGTTGCTGCGAACCGGTCAGTCCTGAGGAAGATGGCGTGACAAACGATCTTCCTCCAACGATAGCGATCATCGGCGGCGGTTTTTCGGGCGCGGCGACTGCATATCATCTGGCGAGGATTGGGGGCGATGCCGTGCGCATCCTGATCTTCGAACAGCGTGATGCGATCGGTGCGGGCCTGGCTTATTCAACCCTCGATCCATCGCATCGCGTCAATGTTCCGGCGCGTCGCATGACGCTGGACCCCGATGAACCGGACCAGTTCAGCCAATGGCTCGACCAGAATGACGCGCTGGGCGACGATCCGGATGCGGTGCTGCCGGACGGGCGCCGCTTTCCGGCAAGGCATTTGTTCGGGCGCTATGTCCGCGAGATGCTGGAACCGGTGCTGGCGAGCGGGTGCGTCCGCCATATCCGGTCCGCAATCGCCCGCGTCCGTCCTTCCACCCGTCTTGGCTGGGCCTTGGAGACGAGCGGAGGAGAGCTATATCAGGCAGATGTGGTCGTCATCGCCACCAGCCACCCCCCGCCCATGCCTCCGGAGATATTGACCGGCGGATTGGCGGGGCAGCCCAAGTTCGTTGCCGATCCATGGGCGCCGGGCGCGCTGGATGGCATTGATGCCAGCGACAGGGTACTGATCGTCGGGACCGGGCTGACCATGGCCGACGTCGTCGCTTCGCTGGAGTGCAAGGAACATGCGGGTCACATCACCGCGATTTCCCGCCGCGGCCAGCGGTCGCGCGCCCATGCCCGGAGTCCGGTCGAACCCTATGGCGATTTCCTGACGCCGCCTTCGCGCACGGCACGCGACCTGGTTCGCCGCGTGCGTCGGGCGGTGCGGCCGGACCGCCCCTGGCAGGGTCTGTTTGATTGTCTTAGAACGCAGGGCCAGGGCATCTGGCGCGCATTGCCGCTTGCCGAGCGGCGTCGTCTCATTCGCCATATCCGTCCCTTCTGGGATACGCACAGATTTCGCATAGCGCCGCAGGTCGACGCGCTGCTCGATCGACGATTGGCGAGCGGGTCGCTCGACATATATGCCGCATCCCTGCGATCGGCCGATGCCGACGCTGATGGTTTCCATGTGTCGTTCAAAA
This sequence comes from Sphingobium sp. LSP13-1-1.1, assembly GCF_040676415.1. Lineage (NCBI taxonomy): Bacteria > Pseudomonadati > Pseudomonadota > Alphaproteobacteria > Sphingomonadales > Sphingobiaceae > Sphingobium > Sphingobium sp. LSP13-1-1.1. Next base: position 49,135 of record NZ_JBEGHU010000001.1, read on the forward strand.
GGCGGTCCGGACGGACGGAAAGACAGACTTTCGACGCTGTGGTGGCAACGACGGGGCCGGGTCATTCGGACGTTCTGACGTCCCAGCCCTTTCTTGCCGACTTGTTGAACGCGGGCCGGGTCGTGGTCGATCCGACCGGGCTTGGGCTGCCGGTGGACGAGAAAAGCCGATTGCTCGGCAAAGGCGGCGCGAATGACTCGTTGTTCGTGGCCGGTCCACTGGCTCGGGGGCAATTTGGCGAACTGATGGGTCTTCCCGAAGTGACACATCATGCGGTGCTTGTCGCCAATGGCATCATCGAGGCCCTCTCATGCGTCATGGCCTCAGCCGCCGAATGACAAGGGACAGGGCCGTCGGCTTCATCCTGTCGGATTGGCGCCGATGTCGTCCAGCCGTCGATTGATTTCGAGGACATTGACCCGCGCTTCGCCCAGAAAGCCGAGAAGCGGCTGCCGGATGCTCCTTTGCACCAGCGCGCGGACCTGGTCAGCGTTCAGTCGACGTGCCCGGGCCACCCGTTCCACCTGGAAAAAGGCCGCATCGGGGCTGATATCGGGGTCCAGCCCCGACGCGGAGGTGGTCACCAGGTCGGATGGAACGGGACGACCGGGCGAGTGAAGCGCTTTGACGTCCGTTGCGACCCGCTCCGCCAACGCTTTCGCCGTGGGACCGAGGTTGGAGCCGGAGGAGGCGAGGCCATCATAGCCCTTGCCCGCTGCGGACGGGCGTGGATGGAAATAGCGGTCTTCGGAGAAGTTCTGGCCGATCAAGACGGAGCCGACCGGCCTGCCGTTCTGCCGGATCACGCTGCCATTGGCCTGAAAGGGAAAGAGCGCCTGGCCAATGCCGGTCAGCGCCAGCGGATAGATGAGCCCCAGCAGCAGCGCGAAAAGCAAGGTCATGACCAGCGCGGGGCGCAGGGCGGTCTTCAGGTCGGTAAACATCGGAAAGTCCTTTCCTCCGTTCGCGCGAAACGAACGGCTGTTGCGCTGCGGGTCAGGCCAGGCCCAGCCCATTCACGGCAAGGTCGATCAGCTTGATCCCCACAAATGGCGCCACCAGCCCGCCAAGCCCGTAAATGGCGAGGTTTCGTGCCAGCAGCGGTCCCGCTCCGATTGGGCGATAGGTCACGCCTTTCAGCGCCAGGGGTACCAGGCACGGGATGATCAACGCGTTGAAGATGATGGCCGAAAGGATCGCGCTCTCCGGGCTGGCGAGGTCCATGATGTTGAGCACCCCAAGGCCGGGATAGAGCGCCACGAACATCGCCGGGATGATCGCGAAATATTTGGCGACGTCATTGGCTACCGAGAAGGTGGTCAGTGCCCCTCGCGTCATCAGCAGTTGCTTGCCAAGGCCCACCACCTCGATCAGCTTGGTCGGATCGCTGTCGAGGTCGACCATATTGCCCGCTTCCCGCGCCGCCTGGGTGCCGGTATTCATCGCCACGCCGACATCCGCCTGCGCCAGCGCCGGCGCGTCGTTGGTGCCGTCGCCGCACATGGCGACCAGCCGTCCCCCCTGCTGTTCCTTGCGGATCAGCGCCAGCTTGTCCTCAGGCGTGGCCTGGGCGAGGAAATCGTCCACGCCCGCTTCCGCCGCGATGGAGGCTGCGGTCAATGGATTGTCGCCAGTGATCATCACCGTGCGGATCCCCATTTGCCGCAGTTCCCCGAAACGTTCCCGGATGCCCGCCTTGACGATATCCTTGAGGAAGATCGCGCCGAGCAGCCGCCCGTCCTTCGCCACCGCCAGGGGCGTGCCACCCGCGCGCGCGATTTCGTCGGTGATGCGGCGAAGCTCCTGTGCCGCGGGCTCCTCCTCCAGACCGGGATTGGCCCGCAGGATGCTGTCCACGGCACCCTTCTGGATGGTCGATCCCTGGAGCGTCACCCCGGAAAGGCGGGTCTGGGCGGTGAAGGGAATGACCACTGCTCCTTCGGGCAGCGTATCCGCGCTTTGCCCGAACTTCTCCCGCGCCAGCAGGACGATGGAGCGGCCCTCCGGCGTTTCGTCGGCCAGGCTGGCGAGCAGCGCGGCTTCGGCCAATGCGGCCTGGGTTGTTCCCCCGACGGCGCGGAACTCGGTCGCCTGACGATCGCCCACGGTAATGGTGCCGGTCTTGTCGAGCAGCAGCGTGTCTATGTCGCCGGCCGCCTCCACGGCGCGGCCCGACTTGGCCAGCACGTTGAACCGCACGAGCCGGTCCATGCCCGCAATGCCGATGGCCGACAGCAGGGCGGCTATGGTCGTTGGAATGAGCGTGATCAGCAAGGCGGCGAGGATCGCCACCGGAATGCTGCCGCCCGCATAGCTGGCAAAGCCCGGTATCGTGCCGACGGCGATCAGGAATATGATGGTCAGGCCCACCAGCAGCAAAGTGAGGGCGATCTCATTGGGGGTCTTCTGCCGTTCGGCGCCCTCCACCAGGGCGATCATGCGATCGAGAAAGCCCTGTCCGGGATTGACCGTGACGCGAACCCGGATCTGGTCGGAAATGACGCGCGTTCCTGCCGTCACCGCGCTGCGGTCGCCGCCCGCTTCCCTGATGACCGGCGCGGATTCGCCGGTAATGGCCGCTTCATTGACCGAAGCGACACCGGCAATGACCTCGCCGTCGGAGGGGATGAGGTCGCCGGTTTCGACCAGCACGACGTCGCCCATCCTGAGCAGGCTGGCCGGGACTGTCTCGACCGCGTCGCCCCTCAGCCGCTTTGCGGTCAGTTCCGCCTTGGCTGCGCGCAACGAGGCGGCCTGCGCCTTGCCGCGTCCTTCCGCCAGCGATTCGGCAAAGGTCCCGAACAGCACCGTCAGCCACAGCCAGACCACCAGTTGCAGCTTGAAGCCGATGCCGAGATGGTCCTGCCCCACGGCGAGCAGCAGCGTCAGCAGCACGGCGACCGTGGCGGTCGTGAACATCACTGGGTTGCGGATCAGTTCCCGTGGTTTCAGCTTGCGGAAGGCGTCGCCGATCGCGGGAAGGATGAGGTCGACGGTGAAGAGCGATTTGGCTTCGGACCGGGGCATGGGCTGGTGATCCTTAAAAGAGCTGGCCATGGATCATCGCGAGATGATCCGCGATGGGGCCAAGGGCGAGGCCGGGCAGGAAGGTGAGGCCGCCGACGATCAACACGATGCCGACCAGCAACCCTGTCCAGAGCGGTCCCGTGGTGGGGAAGCTGCCCGCGGTTTCCGGCGTGTATTTCTTCGCCGCCAGTCCGCCGGCGATGGCCAGCATGGGTATGATGACGAAGAAGCGCCCGACCCACATCGCCACGCCCATCAGGCCGTTGTAGAAGGGCGTATTGGCGGAGATGCCGGCAAAGGCCGACCCATTGTTGGCGACCGCGCTGGTGAAGGCGTAGAGGATCTCGCTGAACCCGTGCGGTCCCTTGTTGAGCGGCCCCGCAAGACCAGCCGGCAGCACGCTCGCCAGCGCGGTGAAGACCAATATCACCAGCGGCAGCACGGCGATGGCGAGAACGGCGAGCTTCACCTCCCGGCTCTCGATCTTCTTGCCGACATATTCCGGGGTGCGGCCGACCATCAGCCCGGCGACGAATACGGCGAGGATGGCGAACAGCAGGAAGCCATATATGCCCGCGCCGACGCCGCCGACCACGACTTCGCCCAACTGCATGTTGAACAGCGGGACCAGGCCGCCGAGAGCGGTGAAGCTGTCATGCATGGCATTGACCGCGCCGCAACTCGCCGCCGTGGTGATGACGGAGAAGAGGGCGGAGGCAGCGATGCCGAACCGCACCTCCTTCCCCTCCATATTGCCGCCGGGCACCCCCAGATGGTGGAGGATGGGGTTGCCCGCCGCCTCCTGCCAATAGGTGACAGCTACGCCGGCGAGGAACAGGACCATCATCGCGGCAAGGATGGCCCATCCCTGGCGCACATTGCCGACCGCCTTGCCGAAGGTGTAGGTGAGGCCAACGCCGATTGCGAAGATCGAGAGCATCTGCACGAAATTGGTGATGGCGGTCGGATTTTCGAACGGGTGGGCGCTGTTGGCGTTGAAGAAGCCGCCGCCGTTGGTGCCCAGTATCTTGATCGCCTCCTGCCCCGCGACCGGGCCCAGGGCGAGGGTCTGCTTCGCGCCTTCCAGCGTCGTGATGTCGATCGACCCCGCCAGCGTCTGTGGCACGCCGCTCGCCATGTAGAAGATGGCAAGCACGACGGAGAGCGGCAGCAACAGGTAGAGCGTCACCCGCACCGTATCGGCCCAGAAATTGCCGATGGTGGCGCTGTTCCGTCGCGCAAAACCGCGGAACAAGGCGAATGCGAGCGCGATGCCGGTCGCGGCGGAAAGGAAATTATGGAGGGTGAGCGCCAGCATCTGGCTGAGGTTCGACATGGTCGATTCCCCCGAATAGCTCTGCCAGTTGGTGTTCGAGGTGAAGCTGATCGCGGTGTTGAAGGCGAGATGCTCGTCAATCGCGCCCAGATGCTGCGGGTTGAACGGCAGCATCGCCTGCATCCGCAGCAGCGCGTAGGTGAGGAGCAGTGTCGCCGCGTTGAAGACCAGCATGTGCACGGCATAGCGACGCCAGCCCTGTTCCTCCTGCGGGTCGATGCCGCAAAGGTGGTAGAAGCCGCGCTCGACCGGGCCGAGCACGGCATGAAGCGGCGTGCGGCGCCCTTCGTACAGCGCGAACAGCCACAGGCCGACGGGCTTTACCAGGACAAGCAGCAGGCCGACAAAGGCCGCGATCAGCAGCCATCCCTGAAAGGTCATGAAACGCCCTCCCTAAAAGCGTTCGGGCCGCGCAAGCACGGCGACCAGATAAAGGAGAAGGCCGATGGCGGTGAGCCCGGCGAGCCAGAGGTCGATGGTCATGACGCCGCTCCTCACGCCCGCTCGCACAGCGCGGCATAGCCGAGGCTGGCGACGAGAAGGAGGAGGATCAGGCCGATCCAGAGCATGTCTTGCATAAGAAAACTCCCGCAGCCGAATCTGTCGCGCAGGGGTGCGGGACGGGCTATCGTCTGCCGCTGGTCAATTAGGACATGGCGGCGTTTGAAATCGAGACAGGGGAAATGAGCGAGACATAGAAATTGCGTATGAAAATGATCCGCTTCGCACCGCAGCCCGCACAGCGGCCCATGCCCTTCACTGCGGGGCTTCGTCCGGCACGGCGTCATGGATCGAGCAACGGGATGGCGGATATGGCGCCGTCATTGCAGATGGAAGGGAACGGTTCTTGTCCGGTGCGATTGTTGACGATGGCTGACAGCCGTTCCTGCCGCGTGCACCAATGCGCCCATTGCGGCGTCCGGCCCGATCCGATCTTCCGGCGGCGCAAGATGCAGGTTCAGGGCAGAGGGAAAGGCTGCCGGGGTCGACTGATTTTCCCGACCTTGATGCTTTTACCGGCTGCAGGAGACAAACTGATACAATGACCGACACGCGTGCTCGCATCAACGCCATCGGGTGCGCCGTGCCCACGCTGGACATGCATGCACCCTTCGTCCGATGGGCGACGGGGCAATTGGACGACCCGCACGAACGACGGCTGTTTCAGCGTATGGCGGAGCGATCCGGTATCGAACATCGCTGGTGCGTGCTGCCGTCCACGGCAGACGGCGGGTCGCCGGTCGACCCTGGCGGCTTCTATGCGGGCGAAATGCCGCCGACTTCGCTGCGCATGCGCTGCTACGCCGATCATGCCCCCCGGCTGGCGATGGAGGCGATTGCCCGATTGAAGGCGCAGGTGCCGGTCGAGGGGATCAGCCATCTGGTGGTGGCAAGCTGCACGGGCTTCGTCGCTCCCGGCATCGATCAGATCATTGCCGAGCGGCTGGGCCTGGCCGATGTCGAGCGGACCCTAGTCGGCTTCATGGGCTGCTATGCCGCCGTTGCGGCGTTGCGCACGGCGCGGCATATCGTCCGGTCGGAGCCCGATGCGCGGGTGCTGGTGGTGACGGTCGAACTGTCTTCCCTGCATTTCCAGCCGGAACGGAAGATCGAGCGGCTGTTGATGATGCTCCAGTTCGCGGATGGCGCGGCGGCCGCGCTGGTGACGGGCGCTGGCGCGGGGATTGCGATTGACCGGCCATTCTCGCTCAACCTCGCCGACTCGGCGGAACTGATCCGCTGGGACATAGGCGATAGCGGCTTCATCATGCATCTGTCCGGCGAGGTGCCGGGGCGCATCCAGGTGGCGCTGGCCGATCCTGCGGTGCGTCGCCGCCTCTGGGGCAATGAGGATATGGCGGCGATAGAGCGATGGGCGGTGCACGCCGGCGGCCGGTCGATCCTGGACGCGGTGGAGCAGGGACTGGACCTTGGCCGGGATGCCCTGGCGCCGTCACGGAGCGTACTGGCGCGGTTCGGGAACATGTCGTCTTCCACCCTGATGTTCATCCTGCACGACATGCTGGAGGGCGCGGGGCAGGGAGTGGCGCTCGCCTTCGGACCGGGATTGGCGGCGGAGGGATTTCGCTTCGAAGGACTGGCATGACGACGCGCTTGCCCGCGTTGGTCGTCGGTGGCGGGCCGGCGGGTGCGGTGGCGGCGATCGCCCTTGCGCAGGCGGGGGTGGAGGTGCAGCTCATCGACCGCCAGAGCGGCCCCCATGATAGCGTGTGCGGTGGCTTCCTTGGCTGGGATGCCTTGGCGGCATTGGGCGATCTGGGTCTCGACGCGCACCTGTTGGGCGCGCGGCCGATCCAGCGATTGCGCCTGTTGGCGGACGGCCGGCATCTGGAATTGCCGCTGCCCTATGCGGCGGCGGGGCTGTCGCGGCGCACGCTGGACGAAGCACTGATCGGCCGTGCGGCGCAGGCCGGAGTTGTCATCCGGCGCGGCCGGGCAGTGCGTGCCGCCGATCCCGCAGAGCGCTCCATCCGGCTGGACGATGGCGAACATCTGAAGGGAGACGCGCTGTTCCTGGCGACGGGCAAGCATGAATTGCGCGGATTGGCGCGTGATCTTGCCCGGTACCGGGAGGCACCCTGCGTCGGGATACGCGCAACCCTTCCCGGCGGTGCGGACCTGGCGGGCGTGATCGAGATGCATCTGTTCGACGGCGGCTATGCAGGGTTGCTGTTGCAGGAGGATGGCTCCGCCAATTTCTGCCTGTCCGTTGCGCGGGACCGCCTGTCGGATGGCGTCCCGGAGCTGATCCAGGCCATCATGAAGGAAGCGCCGCATCTGGCCGATCGCATGGCTGGAAAAATGCCGCACTCTTTCGAGGCGATTGCTGGCGTACCCTATGGCTGGCGCGCGGCGGCGAATGTGCCGGGCATCTTCCGCATCGGGGATCAGGGCGCGGTGATCGCTTCCCTGGCTGGGGACGGCATCGCCATCGCGCTCCACAGCGGGGCAAGTGCGGCGCAGGCCTATCTGCGCGGCGGTGCGGACGTGGCGATGGATTGGCAGGAAGAATGGCGCCGTCGCAGCCGCCGGCCGCTGGCGATTGCCGAAGCGTTGCGTCACGGGGCGGCGGGACCATGGGCGCGCGGGATGCTGATGCAGTTGCTGCGCCGGGTGCCGGCCCTTGGTGCTCAGGCCGCGCTGTTCACCCGCATATCCGCTCCACGCACAGGCGGAAGGAAAAGCGTCGGATGATCCGGACATCGTCCAGGCTTACGCCCGCCTGGGGCAATATTTCCGCCCAGTCGCCGGGACGGAAGGACCGGGCGATCGATAGCTGACCATCCTCGCGGACGATGCGGTGGACGCGCAGCAGGCGCGCGAGCAGCGGAAAGCCCCAATAGGCAAAGCCATGCCGGTGCAGGTCGCAGATCAGCCACCCCATGCGCGCTTTCGCCTCCATATGGCGCAGGAACGTCATCAACTGCGCGTCCGTCATATGATGCGTCACCTGGCTGGAGATGATGAAGTCGAATTGTTCGGGCTGGTCCAGATAGTCGCCGGCGCGATAGTCGATGATGAGGTCGGGCGGCGTGGCCCGACGAGCCGCGGCAAGACTCTTTTCATTGAGGTCGACGCCAATGAGTTCCGCTTCGATGCCCCGCCGCCGTGCCCAGCGCGCAACGGCACGCAGGACGTCGCCGTCGCCGAAGCCGACGTCGAGCAGGCGGAAATGCCGTGCCGAACCGATTGCGCGGTTCAGGAAGGCGATGGTGGGCCACGCGGTGAACGTCCAGCGGTTCACGCGCGCCAGATCGTGCAGCACGCGCTCATAGACGGCGGGATCCAGGTCTGGCGCGTCCATCTGCTCTTCCTGCCGCGAACGGATCGAAAGATCTGCCATAAGCCCTCTCTTCTTTGCCTGCATCATAGCATATCTTCATGGGCGTGGAGGTGCATGCCATGGGATTATTCGCCGCGTTCCTGCTCCTGACGGCCGGAGCCCAGCCAGCGTCCGTAGAGGGGCAATGGCTGACGGAGGATCGGAAGGGCGTGGTGCAGATCGCGCCATGCGGGGGACAGATGTGCGGACGGATCGCGCGAGTACTGGACAGGGGACCGGGCGTGCCGGCGACCGACATCAACAATCCTGAGCCGAAATTGCGCGGGCAGCCGATATTGGGCCTGCTCACCCTATGGGGTTTCCGCCGTGTCGGCGCGATGTGGAAGGATGGGCGCGCCTATGATCCCAAATCGGGGCGCAGCTACCGCGCGACGCTGGGGTTGAACCCGGATGGAACGCTCAAGCTGACGGGCTGCGTATTGTTCATCTGCCAGTCGCAGCGCTGGACGCGGGTGCGCTAGAGGGATTTTCAAGCGATGGAACCGATCGCTGGTCCGCACCCTTTTCCCAAAGGAAAATGCCATAGCGCACGGCGCCTGTGCGAAGCGCGAGGATCAGGCGCGGCAAACTGAGGATGAAGTCGCGGCTCCGGGTACGGGGGTTGAAGGCGAGGCTTCGCAGCATCGGATCGTGGATCATCGCCAGCACCAGGCGCCGCAGGCAGATGGTCCAGGTGCGGCGCACGCGAACGCTTGCATCCTCATAATCGCGTAGGACGAACCCCGCTTCGGCCGCAAGCGCCTGATAGTCCGCCCGGCTACCCATGCTGGGCAGCCGCCCTTCGCGACAGATGGGATGCAGGAGGTGGCGGACCTCCCATGGCCGCGCTCCTTCGCCCTCCAGCCAGGCGCAGACGACCAGCCGCCCGCCGGGCCGCAATATCCGCGCAGCCTCCGTGAAAAAGCGGGTCTTGTCGACCATATGTTCGGAACTTTCGATCGCATAGGCGCCGTCGAAACCCGCATCGGGCAGTTCATTATGCAGCCAGTCGCGACGCAGGCAGGTGAAGCGGAAGAGCGCGCGCGCTTTTGCAACATTCTCCTGCGCGGCGGAAAGGGTGAGGCCCAGGATATGGACATCGTGGCGGGCGATGATCCGGGCGGCGGTGGCACCATAGCCGCACCCTATGTCGCACAGCGTCTGCCCCGGTTCCGGCGCCAGACGGGCCTCCACCTGCGCAACCAGCGCTTCGGCCGCCTCGGCGGGACTTTCACGTCCCGTCCGCCAGTAGCCATGATGGACATGCTCGCCCCAGATCCGCCGGTAGGCGAGGTCCAGTTCGTCATAATGAACGGCGACGCCCGCCGCGGTAGAGGGGCTGTCCGGTACGATCATGCCGCTTGTATCACCCGCCGAACCGGCAGGCGCAACGGATTTTCAGAAGCGAGGTCGCGCCTTCACCCCGCCGCCAGCAGCTTCGCGCTGAGCGCGGGCCATTCGGTCATATCCCAGCCTTCGGGCGTTTCGCGGGTGATGATCTGGTCCGCACCGAAGCAGTTGGCAAGATCGATATCCTCTGCCTTCACAAAGCCGCGGTCGGAGAGGCAATAGAAGGGCCGCACCACCGGCAGCGTCAGATCGTCCGCATTCTGCTCCACCACGATCGCCAGCCGGTGCGAGCGCAGGCGAACCAGCGATCCGACCGGATAGATGCCGACCGCCCGCTGAAATGCCTGGAAGATTTCGGGGTCGTAGAGCGTCTGTGCCTCATCCAGCATCAGCAGGGTGCGGGACGGGTCTTCGCCATGGCGGTGGATGCGGTTGGACGTCATCGCGTCATAGGTGTCGCAGATCGCCGCCATGCGGGCGAACCGTCCGATTTCCTCGCCCTTCAGCCCATGGGGATAGCCGCTGCCGTCCAGCCGCTCATGATGATGAAGGCAGACGTCCAGCACGGCGTCGGGCATTTCGCCACCCAAAGCCAGAAATTCATGGGCCAGCGTGGTGTGGCTCTTCACCACCTCCCACTCCTCTGGCGTGAGCGGACTGTCCTTGTCCCAGGTTTCCTGCGGCACATGGCCCATGCCGACGTCCATCAGCAATCCGGCAAGCCCGGCCTGCTGCACCTCCTCGGGAGAAAGGCGGAGCTGCTGCGCCAGGCTGATCATCAGGGCGCAGACCGACAGGGCGTGGAGATAGAGATATTCGCTCGTGTTCTTGAGCCGCGTCACGGCCATGAAGGCATGAGGGTTACGCTGGATGGAACTGGAAATCTCGTCGATCATCGACTCAAGCTTGTTGAGCTTGATCGCATTGCCCAGCCGGGAGTCGTCGAAGATCTTGTGCATCGCGCGCACGGACTTGCGGACGAGGCGGTTCGCGTGAACCATCTCTGCCTTGGTCGAAAGCCGGTCCTTCGACAGCGGATCGAAGGGACGGCTGACAGGAGCGGGCGCGGCGCGCCGGGCTATGGTTGCGCCTGCGCGGCCGAACGGGCGGTCGCGCAGGTCGTTCGCCGGTGCGCGGGGTACGGCTGGCGTTTCCCTGGGTTTCAGGTCAGCGCCGCGCGTCGTGTCGATCTGTACCCATTCGACCTTGCTCGCCTTCAGGTTTTCCAGCTGATCGGCGTCCTCCAGCAGCATCCGGCTCTTCCAGAAGGGGTGGGAGAACCAGGACCCTTCCATCTTGTGGAGGAACATGCCCAGCTCGACATGCTCGGTACGAATTCTTTTCAACATGATGATGCGCGGCCCCGAGTTGAGAGTCCGTCCTGTCTGAACCGAAGCGCGCTTCTCCGTACGTGCCGGGCCCCCTCCCGGACGGGTCGCGCTCTCATCCAGACGATATGGACTTCCAGAAAGGCATTTCGCCCCTAAAGCCTTGCGGAAAGGTTAAATTCCTGATTGCCAACCCAGGCCAAGCGCCTTTTGCAGGGCGATATAATCCGCCGTCATGGCCGCTGTTCCCTGCGTCAGCGCCTGTGCCGCCGACAGGCTCTGCCGCTCCGCGTCGAGAAGCTGGATACGCGTGGCCGTTCCGGCGTCGAAACGCTGGCGTGTCAGCGCGGCGGTGCGGTCGGCCGAAGCCTTGGACCGGGCAGCGCTGGCGACACTCAGCCGACGGGCGCCGAAGCGGGAAAGCGCATCCTCGCTGTCGCGCAGGGCGTTGAGCACTGCCTGCCGATATTGCGCGGCCGCCTCGTCCCGCACGCCTTCGGCCTGGCCCACGCGGGCGGCGTTGCGGCCGAAATCAAGGAAGCTCCAGCTCAGGCGTGGCATGGCGATGGCCGCCAGCGTACCGAGATCGACCAGATCGCCCGGATTCGTGCCGCCGATCCCGATCAGGCCCATGAAGCTGAGGCTAGGAAAACGCGCCGCTTCCGCGACGCCGATCCTGGCGGTGGCGGCCGCGAACTGGCGTTCCGCCGCACGAATGTCGGGACGGCGTTTCAGCAGCGCAGCCGGATCGCCGACGGCGACCTGCGCGGGAGGCAAGGGCACGGGGGCGAGCGTGGCCAGCATGCCGTCAAGCGCGCCGGGCGCTTCCCCGGCGAGCGTGGCCAGCGCGTTCAGATAGGCGTCGCGCTCCGCACTGAGCGGCAGCAGCGCTGCGTCGCTCTGCTCCAACTGGTTGCGCTGCTGTTCCACCTCCAGCGCGGACGCAGTGCCCTGGGCACGGCGCTGCTCCGTCAGGCGCAGCATCTCCTGCTGCCGGGCCGTGGCCTGCTGTGCGAGGGCGATCCGCTGCTGGCGATCGCGCAGATTGACATAGGCCTGGGCGATTTCGGCGGTCAGGCTGACCTGCGCGTCGGCGACATTGGCTTGCGCCGCCTCGAACTGCGCCCGTGCGGCCTCCATGCCGCGTCGCCGGCCGCCCCACAGGTCGATCTCCCAACTCGCGTCGAAGCCGAGATTATAGAAGTTGAGCGACTGGCTGTCGCCACCGTCGGAACTTCCATCGTTCGAACTGCCCAGGTTGACGCCGGGAACGTCGGCATGGACGTAGATGGCGGATGCATTGACCTTGGGAAGGGTGTTGGCGCGCTCTGTCCGCAGGGCGGCGCGGGCCTGCCGCACCCGCGCCTCCGCCACGGCCACGCCCGGATTGGCGGCAAGCGCGCGGGTTTCCAGCGCGTCGAGAACCGGATCTGCCAGCGCCGTCCACCAGTTCGCCGCGGCCGGTGCCTGCGGGCTGATGTCAGCGGGCGTCCTGGCGAAATTGGCGGCCGGGCTGACGGGCCTGGCCGCTTCCGGTCCATGATAATCCGGTCCGGCGGTGCAGCCAGCCAGGATCAGCAGGGGAAGGGCCGCCGAGAAAAGGACTTTCGGGGGGAAACGCATGGAACCAGCCTCAATGCATCGCGATCGCTTGCCCCTTGGGCAAGGGACGCAGGAACAGCACCAGCGGCAACACGGCAATGATGCCGACCGCCAGCATCGTGAAAATGTCGTTATAGGTCATCACCAGCGCTTCCCGCTGGATCGTGCCCGCCAGCGAGCGAAGCGCGGCGTCCTGCCCGCCCAGCGAATGGGCCAGGCCACCGATATAATCCTGCACTTGCCCGCTATTGGCGCTCAGGCTTTCCTCCATGCGGCGGCTGTGCAGCCAGCTTCGCTGGTCCTGGATGGTGGCGATGCCCGCCAGCGCCAGCGATCCGCCCAGATTGCGAACGGCGTTGAACAGCCCGGCGGCATCGCCTGCATCCTCGGGCGGAACTGCTGCGATCGCGGCCTGGTTGAGGAAGAGGAAGCCGAACACGTTGCCGATACCCCGCAGTAATTGCGACTCGACGAAATCATGACCCACCGCCTGATTGGTCAGCACCGTGTCGATCCCGCAGCTTGTCGCCATCACAAGCAGGCCCGCGCCAACGGCGATACGTATGTCGAGATGCCGGATCAGCAGCGGGGTGAGCGGCATCAGCATCAGGCTGGGAATGCCCGACAGAAGGACGATCCGTCCCGATTGCAGCGCATCATAGCCGGCGATCGCCGCCAGAAACTGCGGAATGATGAAGGCGGTGCCGTAGAGCATCATGCCGATGACCAGCCCCATCAGCGCAACGGCGCCAAATTGCCGGTCCAGCAGCAGCTTCAAGCGGATGACCGGCCTTTTCGCGAAATATTGCCCCGCGAACAGCAGGATGAAGCCGATACCGCAAATGATCGACATCAGGACGATCTCCCGGCTCTGGAACCATTGTTCCCGCTGTCCCTCCTCCAGCACGATGGTAAGGCCGCCCAGTCCCAGCGCCATGCCCGCGATGCCGAGCCAGTCGGCCTGCCAGAATTCGCTGGGGCGCGGCTTTTGATGCGGCATCGTCACCAACAGCAGGGTGATGAGCAGGATGCCCACGGGCAGGTTGAGGAAGAAGGCATAGTGCCAGCTTATATTCTCCGTCAGCCATCCACCGACCAGCGGGCCGAGCACGGGGCCCAGAATGGCGGTGACCCCGAACAGCGCATTGCCGATCGGCTGCTGGGAACGGGGCAGGCGGGTGGCGATGATCGTCATCGCCGTCGGAATCAACGCACCGCCGGTAAAGCCCTGGCCGACCCTGCCGATGACCATTGTCGTCAGATCGCCCGCCATGCCGCAGAGCATGGAAAAGCCGGTGAACAGAAAGGCGGCGGTGAGCAACAGGGTGCGTAGCCCCAATAGTCGTTCCAGCCATGCCGCCAGCGGAATGATGATGATTTCCGCGACCAGATAGGATGTCGCGATCCAGGTGCCCTCCGTGCCGCTGGCGCCGATTTCGCCCTGGATCGTGGGCAGTGCGGAATTGACGATGGAAATGTCCAGCGTCGCCATCATTGCGCCCAGGCTGCCTGCGATGACGGCCAGCCATGCGGCGGCGTCGGCGCGTTCGGGCGCGGTCGTATAGACAGGGGCGTTCATCGCTCGGTCCGGGCGTTATGCCGCTCCTGCTCCCGCCGGATTTGGGCGGCGGCATTCCTGGCCGAGCGGGTGTCGACGGACACTTCGACCGACATGCCTGGAACCAGCAGTTTTCGGGTCTCAGGCCCCGCGCTTATGGCGATGCGAACCGGTATGCGCTGGACGATCTTGGTGAAATTGCCGGTGGCATTCTGCGGCGGCAGGATCGAGAACTGGGCGCCGGTGCCGGGCGCGATGCTGGCGAGCTTTCCTGGCAGTTCAACCCCCGGCAGTGCATCCACCTCGATAGTCACGGGTTGGCCGACGCGCATCAACCCCAGTTGCGTTTCCTTGAAATTCGCCTCGACATAGAGGCTGGCCTTGGGGACCAGCGTCATCAGGCGGCTGGCGGCCTGGACGAACTGGCCCTGCCTGACGCTCTTGTCGCCGATCCGGCCATCGGCTGCTGCCCGCAAAATGGTCGCTTCCACATTGGTGTTGGCGGCCGAAAGCTGTGCGCGTGCAGCCTCGCCCTGTGCCTGGGCCTGTCGGACCTGTGTCTCCAGCGTGGCGATCCGCTTCTCGGCGCCGTTCAGCGTCGCGCGGGCGGCGGCCGCCCTTGCCCGCGCCTGCGTGGCCTGGTTCTGAAGCTCCGACAGGCGTTCGCGCGTCTCTGCGCCGCTCGCCGCCAGCGGGCGATAGCGCTCCACCTCGCTCGCGGCGAAGCTTGCGCTGGCATTGGCGGCATTGAGATCAGCCTCGGCCTGGGCGATGGCGGCCCGTTGCTCGGCCATCTGGGCGACGACGCCGGCCGCATTGGCCTTGGCCAGGTCGATCTGCGCCACGGACTGGGCCGCCTGCGCCCGGTAATCGCGCGGATCGATCTGCGCGAGGGGCTGGCCTGCCTTCACATCCTGATTCTCGGCGACAAAGACGCGGTCGACATAGCCCGAAACCTTGGGGGCAATGGTGATCGAATCGGCCTGGATATAGGCGTCATTGGTCGATTCCTGATATTTGCCGAAGGTTTCGAAGCGGATGAACCACAGCACGCCGCCGCCGATCAGCGCGAGAGCCACCAGCAGCAGGATCAGGCGGACACGCGGACTTTTGAGCGGGGAAGGCCGGCTCTGGCCCGAGTCGTCGGCCGTGCTGGGGGAAGAAGCCATTGTTTCGGAATTCATAGGGGAGCCTGCTGCATTCAATTCCGTTTCATATGCTCGCACTTGCACTATAGCGCAATACCATTTATTGAGGTTCCTCATGAATGGTGCAGACGAACAGCTACTGACGGACCTGTTTCGGTTGATCACACTGATCCGCCGGTCCTTCGACCGTGCCATGACCGGGCAGGGGGCTTCGCTGGCCCAGACCAAGATATTGATGTGCATAAAGGCGCAGAATGGATCGGCGCGCGCCGCCGATATCGCGGAAATGATGAATCTGGCGCCGCGGACGGTGACGGAGGCATTGGACGGACTGGAGCGCGAGGGTCTGATCCTGCGCGTGCCCGACAGGGATGATCGGCGGGTGAAGCGGCTGGCGATCACCCCAGCAGGGGAGGCGGCGGTGACCGTGACCGAGCCCCTTCGTATCGAACTTGGAGCGAAGCTGCTGAAGCCCCTGACCCCATCGGATCGTCGGCAATTTCATGCTGCACTGCAAAAACTATTGGAGGGACTGGCCGATAGCTGACCTTTTGATTTCCGTGAGATTCTCTGTTAGCATTGCTCCGCCTGACCGGCCAAGATCCGGCGGCGAGGGAGAGTGCGATGGAGCGTATGCATTACAGCATGTGCCAATGCAGCGTCGGACTGCTGAGCCTGTTCAGCGCGTCGGCACTGCTGTTGACCGGCACGGTCTACATCCTGCTTCACTAATCGTTCGTGTATGAGCAGCCTCAAGGCCGCGCCGCATCGCTGAATGCGGCGCGCAGTTCGGTTATCAATCCTTCTCTACCTGACCCACGTCCCGCACCGCGCCGCGCGCGGCATTGGTGGTGAGCGCTGCATAGGCGCGCAGGGCGGGCGAAACATTGCGCTTCCGCCCAAATGGCTTCCATGCCTTGGCGCCGCGTGCCTCCATTTCCACCTTGCGGGCGGCGAGGACGGCGTCATCCAGGTCCAGCTTGATCAGGCGATTGGGAATATCGATGAGGATGGGATCGCCGGTCGCGACCAGGGCGATCAGGCCGCCCTCTGCCGCTTCCGGCGAGACATGACCGATCGACAGCCCCGACGTGCCGCCCGAGAAACGTCCGTCGGTGATGAGTGCGCAGGCCTTGCCCAGACCCTTCGATTTCAGATAGCTGGTCGGATAGAGCATTTCCTGCATGCCAGGGCCGCCCTTTGGCCCTTCATAGCGGATGACGACGACATCCCCGGCCTTCACCTCATTGCCCAGGATGCCGGCGACCGCAGCGTCCTGGCTTTCATAGACGCGGGCGGTGCCGTGGAAGGTCAGGATGGATTCGTCCACCCCAGCCGTCTTCACGATGCAACCCTCCGGCGCGATATTGCCGAACAGCACGGCGAGGCCGCCATCCTTGGAGAAGGGGTGCTCCGCGCTGCGGATGACGCCGGTCTCGCGATCCGTGTCCAGTTCCTCCCAGCGGGCGTTCTGGCTGAACGCCTGGGTCGTGCGGACGCCGCCGGGCGCCGCCCGGAAGAAGTTGCGCACCTCCTCGCTGTTGGTGCGGCCGATGTCCCAGCGATTGAGCGCGTCGCCCAGTGTCGGCGCATGGACGGTGGGCAGGCTCGCATCGACCAGTCCGGCGCGCTCCAGTTCACCCAGGATCGCCATGATGCCGCCAGCGCGATGGACATCCTCCATATGCACGTCGTTCTTGGCCGGCGCGACCTTGCAGAGGCAGGGAACGCGCCGAGACAGGCGATCGATGTCCGCCATGGTGAAATCCACCCCGCCTTCATAAGCGGCGGCGAGCAGGTGCAGCACCGTGTTCGTGGAACCGCCCATGGCGATGTCCAGGCTCATGGCGTTCTCGAACGCGGCGAAGGTGGCAATGTTACGGGGCAGGGCCGACGCGTCGTCCTGCTCGTACCACCGCTTGGCCAGATCGACGATGGTACGGCCTGCTTCCAGGAACAGCTTTTCCCGGTCGGCATGGGTGGCGAGCGTCGATCCGTTGCCCGGCAGCGACAGCCCCAGCGCTTCGGTCAGGCAGTTCATCGAATTGGCGGTGAACATGCCGGAACAGGAACCGCAGGTCGGGCACGCCGACCGCTCGATCACCTTCACCTCCTCGTCGGTGTAGCTGTCGTCCGCCGCGACGACCATGGCGTCGACCAGGTCCAGCGCGACGATCTTGCCGCGCAGTTCGGTCTTGCCGGCCTCCATCGGGCCACCGGAAACGAAGATGGTCGGAATGTTGAGGCGCATGGCGGCCATCAGCATGCCCGGCGTGATCTTGTCGCAGTTGGAAATGCAGACCAGCGCGTCGGCGGTGTGGGCGTTCACCATATATTCGACGCTGTCCGCGATCAGATCCCGGCTGGGCAGCGAATAAAGCATGCCGTCATGACCCATGGCAATGCCGTCGTCGACCGCGATGGTGTTGAATTCCTTGGCGACGCCACCCGCAGCCTCGATCTCCCGCGCGACGAGTTGGCCCAGATCCTTCAGGTGCACATGCCCCGGCACGAACTGCGTGAAGCTGTTGGCGATGGCAATGATGGGCTTGCCGAAATCCTCATCCTTCATGCCGGTGGCGCGCCAAAGGCCCCGCGCGCCCGCCATGTTGCGGCCGTGGGTGCTGGTGCGTGAACGATAATGCGGCATGGTCTGTCCTCGGTTTTTCTCCTGCCGTCATACGCCGTTGCGAGCAGGTTGTGAAATATATTGCAGCCATGCTATAAAGTCGCAGGATGAATGAATAAAATGGATCTGCGCCAGCTCAACCATTTCCTTGCCGTGGCAGAGGAATTGCATTTCGGTCGTGCCGCTGAGCGGCTGGGCATGACGCAGCCGCCACTCAGCCAGTCGATCATGGCATTGGAACGCGAACTGGGTGCGCCTCTCTTCATCCGGACAAAGCGTCAGGTGGCGATGACTCCCTTCGGCCGCCAATGGCTGGAACATGTCCGGCCGGCGGTGGGCGCCGTGACCGATCTGGCTGCCGTGGCGCGGCACTTGCGGGCAGGGACGGTCGGGCGACTGGCCCTGTCCTTCGTCAGTTCGGCTGACTACAGCATTCTGCCTGAACTGGTGAGGCGCTATGCCCATGCCTTTCCAGAGGTGGACATGACACTGATGGAAGCGACGAGCGACGTTCAGGTGGAGGCGTTGGTCGAAGGGCGAACGGACGCGGGGTTGCTGATCCCGCCTGCCTCCGGCCTGCCCGCCGCCATCGACTATCGCCCGTTGCTGAGAGAGCCGCTGGTGGCGGCCGTGCCGGAAAATTGGGCGGAGGACGGGCGTCTGCCGGTCAAGGACGGCAGGTTGGCCGGGGAGGACTGGCTTGACCAGCCGCTGCTGCTTTTCCCGCGGCATGTTTCGCCCACCTTCCACGACCTGGTCGTCGACCATTATCGGGCCATGGGACGGGAACCCCATGTGCGCCAGCGGGCGATCCAGATGCAGACGATCATCAGCCTCGTGTCCGCCGAAATGGGAATGGCACTGGTTCCCGCCTCGCTCCGCAATCTGGCGCGAACGGGCGTTCGCTACCTGCCGTTGGCGGACGAGGCGCCTGTGTTGGAAACGGGCCTGGCATGGCGCGGGGCGGACGAGGCTCCGACGCTGCGCGCCCTTGTGCGGATCGCTCTGAGCCCGGACGGGTAGGATGGGAGACGACGCTCAGCCTGCCCTGGCGGCGAAAGGCGGGCTGGACAAGGGAATCATCGGCGCCGTTTCTTGCAATCCGGTCCTGACGATGATCAGCCTTTCATGGCCTGCGCGGACATTGGCGAAGTTCCTGCCCATCCAGGCGGGAATATGTTCGAGCATCGACTTGCTCCATGGCTCTGGTCACCGACTGAAGAGAGAATTTCAGTTGCGCGCAGGACGTTCCATGGCGGCGTGTTGCGCCATGGAAGCATTCAGAACCAAAGAGACATGGGTTGGAAAAGATACCGTCCGGGCGGACGGGGCCGATCCTTCAATATTTCCTTCCCTCTCGCCTACAGTATTTCGAGGGCGACGGCGGTCGCTTCGCCGCCACCGATGCAGAGTGCCGCCACGCCCTTTTTCAGGCCTCTCGCCTTCAAGGCCGCCACCAGCGTGGCAATGATCCGCGCGCCGCTAGCACCGATGGGATGCCCCAGCGCAGTGGCGCCGCCATTGACGTTGATGCGGTCGTGCGGGATGTCGAGGTCGCGCATCGCGATCATCGCGACGGCGGCGAATGCCTCGTTGACTTCGTAGAGGTCGACCTCACCAGAGGACCAGCCAGCCTTATCTAGCACCTTGCGGATCGCGAAGACCGGGGCCGTCGTGAACAGCGCGGGAGCATGGGCATGGGCTGCGGTGGCGACGATGCGCGCTTCTCTTGCGAGGCCCAGCTTCTCCGCGACGTCGGAACGGGTCAGCACCAGCGCGGCCGCGCCATCCGAGATGGAGGCGGAGGACGCCGCCGTGATCGCGCCGTCCTTGGCAAAGGCAGGCTTCAGGGAAGGAATCTTCTCGGGCCTGGCATTGCCGGGCTGCTCGTCCTTGTCGACCTGGACCTCGCCGCCACGCGTCCGGACCGTCACCGGAACAACTTCCCCAGCGAAGGCGCCGCTGGCGATCGCGGCGTTGGCGCGAGCGAGGCTCTCGACCGCATAGGCGTCCATCTCCGCGCGCGTGAACTGATAGTCGCGGGCCGTATCCTCGGCAAAGGCGCCCATGGGCTTGCCGCGGTCATAGGCGTCCTCCAGCCCGTCCATCATCATCGTGTCGATGATCCGGTCATGGCCGATGCGCGCGCCGGAGCGATGCTTGGACAGGGCATAGGGTGCATTGGTCATGCTCTCCATGCCGCCCGCAATGACGATATCGACGGTTCCCGCGCTCAGCGCTTCTGCGGCCATGATCGCCGCCTGCATGCCGGAACCGCACATCTTGTTGACGGTGGTCGCTTCGACGGACTGTGGGAGACCTGCGCCAAGCGCCGCCTGTCTGGCGGGCGCCTGCCCAAGCGCGGCGGGCAGGACGCAGCCCATATAGATGCGGTCAATGGCTTCCGGCGCGGCACCCGAACGCTCGACCGCCGCCTTTACCGCCACGGCGCCCAGTTCCGGCGCGGAAACGCCGGAAAGCGCGCCTTGAAAGCCACCCATCGGGGTGCGGGCATAGCCGGCGATGATGATATCCTTGCTCATTGCTCTTTCCTCAAGCGGTTCGGGAGCGAACCCTGCACCATATCATGGCGCGAATCGCAACAAGGGTTTCCGCCCGCGTCGCTCGCCTCTTCTCCTATCGCGACCATGCGCGCAACGGAGGTGTCGCTGAAGGCGGCGATGCGATGGGCCCCTTCAGCCGTCACGCTTGGGGACCGTCGACCCCCGACGATTGGGCATGGTGACGGAACCGCTTTCCGGGTCGTCCGCCTTCTTCTCGCGCCGACCCATGCGCTTTTCGATCAGGAGGAGCAGGGACAGCAGGACCAGCGCGATCAGCGATCCTGCAAGCACGAGCACATATTGGCCGGCTCCTGCCGTGATCCCGACGGCTGCCGCCATCCACAGGCTGGCGGCCGTCGTCATGTTGCGCACATCGCCGCCGCGCACGAAGATGAGGCCACCTGCAATGAAGCCGATTGCCTGGGCAAGACCCTGAACGACGCGGATCGGATCGCTGTCCTGATGGGCTTCCGCCAGTTCCAGTGCTGACAAAGTCAGCATCGCCGAACTCAGCGACACCAGTCCATGGGTACGCAGGCCCGCATCATGACCGTGACGTTCCCGCTCAAATCCCAGCGCAAGGCCCAGCAGGGTTGCGAGCAAAAGGCGGACGAGCGTGGTACCGAAATCATTGGCCAACATGGCCATAATACACGCGAAGGAGACTCGCCGTTCCATCCACGGCGACGAATTCGACAGGCCGCGTCCGCTATGGGATGTTAACGGTCGTCGCTGTCGGAAGAAACATGTGCAATCAGGCCGTTGACCCGCATTTCATTTTCAGCGGTGCATGCGAACAACTGACAGAACCAATCCATCCATCGCGTCAGAATCGCCATGGTTCCTCTCCCTCATTACGGGCGATGATAGCAGTTCGGGCGAGTGAGGAGAAGTGTAACCATCGCAAATCGGCGCACCGCTGCGGGTCGGTGAATTCT
Source organism: Sphingobium sp. LSP13-1-1.1 (assembly GCF_040676415.1). NCBI lineage: Bacteria > Pseudomonadati > Pseudomonadota > Alphaproteobacteria > Sphingomonadales > Sphingobiaceae > Sphingobium > Sphingobium sp. LSP13-1-1.1. The sequence continues at coordinate 70,459 of NZ_JBEGHU010000001.1, forward strand.
TCGCTTTTTACGACCTTGCGATCGGGCGAATGCAGTCTTATCAGCGCCAGTGCGACAGGTTCCCCGTCAGGGGATGAAAAGGGAAGTCGGGTGGAACGCCCGCGCTGCCCCTGCAACTGTAAGCGGCGAGCGATCCAGCCATCGCGCCATTGGAACCAAAGGTTTCGAGAAGGCGGCCGGAAAGCGTCGACCCGTGAGCCAGGAGACCTGCCTGACGCGGTCGTTCTTCGGCCGGACAGGGTGTGCCGGACGAACGGGGATATCCTCGCCGAGCGACAGTCATCGCCTTGCCGGCGCGGCCGTGCAGGGGAGTTCTGTCGCCTGCCCGATGCCGGCCAGTCCTCTCCCGCGCGGTTCCCGACAGGGCATATGCCGTCGGGGCTGGAGGATATGATATGACTTTTTTGCGGGGCCATCGCTGATGTTGCGGCCTGTGAGGCCTGGGGCTTCGGTGGTCGTTTGTTCGACCTGCCGCCTTTCGGCGGAACAACGGGAGGATGCGGCGGGGCGGCGGGGCGGCGCCTTGCTGGCGCAGGCGATGCAGAAGATACGCGACGGCGATCCCGCCTATGCGGGCGTCGCCGTGCAGGACATGCCCTGCCTCTTCGCTTGTCAGCGCCATTGCACGGTGCATGTGCGCGGGACCGGCAAGGTCGGCTATGTGCTGGGCGATTTCACTCCGGATGAGGACGCCGCGCGCGCGATCCTCGATTATGCCGTGCGCCATGCCGAAAGCGAAGAGGGCGTGGTGCGCTATGCCGAATGGCCGCAGGGCGTTAAGGGGCATTTCATCGTCCGGACGCCGCCTGAAGGTTTTGTCTGCTCATGATCCGGTTCAGCGACAGCATGGCCTTCGCTGCGGCGCTGAAGGATTTGCCGGCTCCGGATGCAGAGTTCATCGATGCCGCAGCGGCGCGGCAGGCCATATTGACGAAGCCCGCCGGTTCCTTGGGGCGACTGGAGGAAATCGCCCTGTTCATGGCTGGCTGGCAGGGCCGGGAGCGGCCTGTGGCGGAGCGCCTCCGCGCCGCGATCTTCGCGGGCAATCATGGCGTGGCCGCGCGGGGGGTCAGCGCCTATCCCGCCGAGGTGACCGCGCAGATGGTGGCGAATTTCCGTCATGGCGGAGCGGCAATCAATGCGCTGGCCCAGGCCTGTGGGGCGGAACTGACCGTGGTCGCGATCGACCTGGACAGGCCTACGGGCGACATCTGTGTCGAGGCCGCCATGAGCGAGGCCGATTGCCTGGCCGCGATCAATGCGGGCGCGGCGGTGGTGGAAGCGGGGCTGGACCTGCTGCTGCTGGGCGAAATGGGCATTGCCAACAGCACGCCGGCCGCGGCGCTCTGCGCCCAGGCATTCGGCGGTCCGGCGGGTCATTGGATCGGGCGCGGCACGGGAGTGGACGGCGAGGGATTGATACGCAAGGCCGATGCGGTGGAGCGGGCACTCGCCGTGCATGGAGGGCAGTGCATCAATGCGTTCGAAACCCTGCGGCGACTGGGCGGGCGAGAGATCGCGGCGCTGGCCGGAGCGGTGTTGGCGGCGCGAATGCGGCGCGTTCCCGTGATGCTGGACGGGTTTATCGGTTGCGCGGCGGTCGCGCCGCTGGCGAAGGATAACCCGGCGATCACCGGCCACTGCCTGGCGGCTCATCTGTCGGCGGAGGCAGGGCATCAGCGACTGCTGGCTGCGCTGGCACTGGAACCTTTGTTGCGGCTCGACATGCGGCTGGGCGAGGGAAGCGGTGCGGCGGTCGCGGCGCAGATCGTCCGCTCCGCCCTTGCCGCGCATCGGGACATGGCGAGCTTTGCCGAAGCGGCGGTGGCCAGCGCCCTGTGAGCGCCTTTTCCCTCCATCTGATGCGGCATGGCGCGCCGCAGCTTGCCGGGCGTCTGCTCGGTCATCTGGACGCACCGCCGGAAACGGAGGGCATCGCCCTCTGCGTCGAGCGGGCGCGGGGGCTGGATTTCGCCCGGCTGGTGACATCGGACCTCGCCAGAGCGCGAGTGCCGGGCGCCGTCATCGCGGCGGAGCGCGGAATCGAACACCGGGTGGATGCGCGCTGGCGGGAGTTGAATTTCGGGGATTGGGAGGGGACGGACCCGACGAGCCTTCCGGCGGACGACCTGGCGCGCTTTTGGGATGATCCGGATCGATTTCCGCCGCCGGGTGGGGAAAGCTGGACTGGCCTCTGCACCCGGATCGGCGAGGCGCTGAGCGCATCTGGTGAGCCGGCTCTGGTGGTTTGCCATGCCGGGGCGATGCGGGCGGCGCTGGCCGTGCTGTGCGGCTTTGACGTGAGACAGGGATGGGCGGTGGATCTGCCCTATGGCGCGATTTTGAGCCTGCGGGTTTGGCCGGAGAGCCGGTCGGCACAGATTATGGACCTGATCACATGAAGCGGCTGGTCCTGGCCATGCAATTGATGACGCGCCTGCCATTGCCCGCCCTGAATGTGGATGAGCATGATTTCGCGGCCGCGATCCGCTGGTTGCCGGCAACCGGCATGGCGGTCGGCCTGATCGTGGCGGGCGGCGCCGGGCTGGGGATGCGGATCGATCCATGGGTGGGCGCTCTTTCCGGACTGGTGGCCTGGGTCGCGGTGACCGGCGCGCTGCATCTCGACGGACTGGGCGATATAGCAGATGCGGCAGGGGCAGCGCATGGCGACCGGACGCGCCTGTCCGCCGTGCTGGCCGATCCGCATATCGGCAGCTTCGGCGCGGTCGCCATCGGTCTGCAACTGCTGGCCAAGCTGGTGCTGTTGCGGTCGTGGTTGGAGAGCTTTCCACTTTGGATGCTCGCTGTCGTGGCGATGGTGGCGCGTATCGGACCGTTATTCTGGACGCGCTGGTTGCCGCCGCTTCACGAAGGGCTGGCGAGCCGCTTTCGCGCAGGCTGGCGGCCGGAACCGTGTGTCCTCTGGTCGATGCTGGCGCTGGTGGCGTGTCTTCGGGAACCCGCCCTTTTGGCGGCGATCCCATTGATTCCGCTCTGGGGACTATGGTTGCGGTCCCGGATCGGCGGCATTTCAGGTGACGGGCATGGCGCGGGCATCGAATTGCTGGAAAGCGCGCTGTTGCTGGCGATGGTGTCGGCGCGATGAGCGCCTTCACATCCCACGGCGGCCGTCTGGCCGACGCGCGCGCCCTTTATGGCGGCGATGATTGGATCGACCTTTCGACCGGGATCAGCCCGTTCACATGGCCGGGGGGCGATCATCTGGCCGTCGACTGGCGGCATTTGCCCGATCCGCATGATCTGGCGGCGATGGAGGCAATGGCGGCGGCCTGCTTCGGGCTTCATCCCGACCATCTTTGCACCCTGCCGGGCAGCGAGGCGGGATTGCGGCTGGTCGGACGGATGCTGGACATGCCCGGCCGCTGGCTGGTGCCCAGCTATCGCACCCATGGGGAGATTTTCGCCCAGGGCGCCCCCATGCGCGCAGGGGAGGAGCCGCCCCGCGAAGCTATGGTGCTGCTGCTGGCCAATCCCAACAACCCTGATGGCCGCATCCTGCCGCCAGCCCGCCTGCTGCAATGGCTGGATCGGCTGGAAGATGCCGGAGGATGGCTGATCGTTGACGAGGCCTATGCGGACGCCGTGCCGGCATGCAGCCTGGCGGGCATGGTGGGGGACGAGCGGCGGCTGATCCTGTTGCGGTCCTTCGGCAAGTTCTTCGGGCTGGCCGGGGTGAGGCTGGGCTTTCTGCTCGGACCGCGGGCGGTTGTCGCGCAGGTGCGCCGGATGATGGGAGAATGGCCCGTTTCCGCGGCGGCGATCGCCTTTGGCACCGCGGCCTATCGGGACCGGAACTGGATCGACGAGACGGTCGTGACCCTGGAGGAGCAGGCGGCGAAGCTGGACGGCGTGCTGGCGCGGCATGGATTGCAGGGGCACGGTGGATGCCCGTTGTTCCGATTGGTGGAAGTGGATGACGGCCTGGCCCTGTTCGACAGGCTGGCGCGCCGATCAATCCTGACACGCCCCTTCGATGAGGACAGGCGCTGGCTGCGGCTCGGCCTCCCCGCCGATGCAGCTGCCCTTGCCCGGCTGGACCAGGCTTTGGCCGATGTTTGAGCCGGTGGCCGTGACGGCGCTGATGATGGATGCGGGACTGGGCTGGCCAGGCTGGCTTCATGCGCGGATCGGCCATCCGGTGGGCGGCTTTGCCCGGATCATCGGCACTGTGGAGCGGCGATGGAACCAGGGTCGGTTGAACGGCCGCCTACGTCGCTGGACGGGACTTGCCCTCCTCTTGCTGTTGCTCGGCGCGGGAGGAGGCATGGGTCTGGCGCTGGAATGGACGATCCGCCGCTGGGGCGGCCCCTGGGCCTGGCTGGGGCTGGCGCTCGCCGCCTGGCCAGCGCTGGCGCAGAACAGTCTTTATGTCCATGTGCTGCCAGTTGTCCGCGCTTTGGAAAGAGGCGAACTGGATGCCGCGCGGCGGGCGGTGGCCCGGATCGTGGGGCGTGACACCGCGGCGCTGGATGAAGCCGGTGTGGCGCGGGCCGGCATAGAGAGCCTGGCGGAGAGCTTCTGCGACGGCGTCGTGGCGCCGCTTTTCTGGCTGTTGCTGCTCGGGCTGCCGGGAATATGGGCTTATAAGGCGGTCAATACGGCCGACAGCATGATCGGGCACAAGGAAGCGCCCTTCACCGATTTCGGCTGGGCCGCGGCCCGTTTCGATGATCTGTTGAACTGGGCGCCGGCACGGTTTTCGGGCGTCATCCTGTGCATCGCTGGCGGTGGCGGATGGGCCGTGCTGCGGCGGGATCGGCGGAGGCATGCCTCGCCCAATGCCGGATGGCCGGAGGCGGCGATGGCCGGTGTGCTCGGCATACGGCTGGCGGGGCCAGTCCAATATGAGGGCGTTCTGCACGACAAGCCGTGGATAGGGACGGGCGGAGAGGCGGACGTCCACAGCATGAGGACGGCGCTCGGCATCTACTTGCGCGCTTGCCTGCTGCTGTGGGTTCTGGCCGCGATATGGGAGAGTGTTGGATGAAGCGGATGCTGGTGCTGGGCGGATGTCGATCCGGCAAGAGCCGCTTTGCGCAGGAGCGATGCGAGGCTGTTGCTACTGGCGATCTGGCCTATGTCGCGACGGCGCAGGCCTTTGATCCGGAGATGGAGGAGCGCATCGCCCGCCATCGAAGCGAACGCGGAAACCGCTGGCGGACGATCGATGCGCCGATGGATCTGCCCTCCGCCCTGTCGGAAGCGGCGCTGCGGGCCGACGCCGTGATGGTGGATTGCCTGACGCTCTGGCTGACGAATCTGATGCTGGCGCAAGCGGATGTGGCGAAGGCGCGGGCTACGCTGGCCGAGGCGATTGCGGCCTGTCCCCTCCCTGTCGTTCTGGTGAGCAATGAGGTGGGTTTGGGGATCGTGCCGGACAATGTTCTGGCCCGTCGGTTTCGCGATGAGTCAGGATGGCTGAACCAGCAGATGGCAGCCCTGTGCGATGAGGTCATATTGATGGCGGCCGGACTGCCGCTGAGGCTGAAAGGGTAGGACATGCCGGCGCCTTTCGCGAGCGAAGGGAGCCGGCAGCAGTATCATTCTTCCCTGAAATCCGCCCCGATGACCCGATAGAGCAGGATGCGGTTCGCGATCAGCGTCAGATTGGTCGCGATCGCGCTTTGTTGCGCATTGTAGAGGCTCCGCTGGCTGGTCAGGCTGTTGAGGAAAGTATCTATGCCCGCGCGATAGCGTTCCTCGGCCAGCGCATAGCTGCGCTGGCTGGCGAGGACCAGACGTTGCTGTGCAGCCTGCTGCTCGTCGATCGTACCCTCCCGCGCGAGCGCATCGGACACTTCCTGGAATGCCGTCTGGATCGCCATTTCATATTGGGCCAGATACAGGTCGCGTTGAGCCTTGCTGTAGTCGAGATTGCCGCGCGCGCCGCCGCCGAAGATCGGCATGCTGGCCGAAGGCGCGGCGGACCAGGCGAAACCGCCGCCGGTGAAGAGGGAGGAGAGGGCCGAACTCGCAACGCCAATGGCGGCCGTGAGGCTGATTTTCGGGAACATGGCGGCACGCGCCGCGCCGATGTTGGCATTGGCGGCCTTCAGCTGATGTTCGGCCTGCAGCACGTCGGGACGCTGGAGCAGCACGTCGGAGGAGAGGCCTGCCGGCGTCTTCGCGATGCCGTCGGTGAGCGTTTCAAGCGACTGGGGGAGCAGGGCGTCCTCGACCGGTGCGCCCGCCAGCAGGTCGAGCGCGTTCCGGTCCTGCGCCACCTGCGTCACATTGGCGGCAATATCGCTGCGTGCCTGTTCCACCGTGGTTTCGGCCTGATGCACGTCCAGCTTGCCGGTCAGCCCCGCGCCATTCAGCGAACGGGTGAGGGCCAGTGTACGTTCGGCGCTCGCCAGGGTCCGGCGGGACAGCGACAGCAGTTCCTGGTCAGCGGCCAAGGTGGCATAGGCGGTGGCGGTTTCCGCGATCAGCGTGATGCGGGTCGCGCGCGCGCCTTCCTCCGTCGCGAGGTAGGATTCGAGTGCTGCGCGGCTCAGGTTCTTCACCCGGCCGAACAGGTCTATCTCGAACGCGCTGAAGCCAATATCGGCGCTGTAGCTGTTCTGGCGGTCGTCGTTGCGGCGGGCGAAGCTGGCAGCGGCATCGCCGGTGACGGTGGGGAGCCGGGCGGCGCGCTGGACCCGATATTGGGCGCGGGCGGCCTCCACATTGGCGAGCGCGGCGCGCAGGTCCCGGTTATTGGCAAGGGCGCGCTCTATCATCGCCTTGAGGCGTGGATCGCTGATCAATGCTGTCCACGGCAGGCCCGGCCTTTCCGTGGCGGTCGCCGACGGATAGGCGGCGTCAGCCGGGAAGGTGGCGGGAATCGGGGGCGAGGGCCGGACATAGGTCGGCGCCATGTTGCAGGCCGACAGCGCAGCAGCCGAAGTCAGGGTCAAGAGCGTGCGTTTCATGCCGGAACCTCCGCAGCGGGAGCGGCGGGTTGCGGCGGATCCTTGCGGCTGAAGATGCGCATGATCGTCAGGAAGAAGAGGGGAACGTAGAAGATGGCGAGCACGGTCGCGGTCAGCATGCCGCCGACCACGGCGGTCCCGATGGCGACGCGGCTCTGTGCGCCGGCGCCGGTGGCGGTGGCCAGCGGGATGACGCCCGCGATGAAGGCGAGCGATGTCATCAGGATCGGACGGAAGCGCAGGCGCGCGGCCTCCAGCGCGGCGGACATGGCGTCCTTGCCCTGCAGATAGGCGAGCTCTGCAAATTCGACGATCAGGATCGCATTCTTCGCCGCCAGCCCCATGGTTGTGAGCAGGCCGACCTGGAAGTAGATATTGTTTTCCAGACCGCGCAGCGTCACCGCCAGCGCGGCGCCGATCAGGCCGAGCGGAATGACCAGCAGCACCGCGAGAGGAATCGACCAGCTTTCATACAGTGCGGCGAGGCAGAGGAAAACGACCAGCACAGACAGGCCATAGAGCAACGGCGCCTGTCCACCTGAAAGCTGTTCCTGATAGGAGAGGCCGCTCCAGGCGTAGCTGGTGCCCGCAGGGAGCTGCTTTTGCAGCTTCACCATCTCGTCCATCGCCTCGCCCGAACTGGCGCCGGGCGCAGCCTGCCCCTGGATTTCATAGGATGACTGACCGTTATAGCGCGACACGGTCGTCGGACCCATTGTCCAGTGGGTGGTGGCAAAGGCCGAGAAAGGCACCATTTCACCGGTCGTGCTGGACCGCACCTGCCAGTTGTCGAGGTCCGTCGGCAGCGCGCGATAGGGTGCATCAGCCTGCATGTAGACGCGTTTCACCCTGCCGCGGTCGACGAAATCGTTGATGTAGGTGCTGCCCCAGGCGGCGCTCAGGACATTGTCGACGCTGCTTTGCGTCAGGCCCAGCACAGCGAGCTTTTCAGAGTCGATGTCGACCTTGAGCTGCGGCGTATCCTCCAGCGTGGCGGCACGTACGCCCGCCAGCTTGGGATCACTCGCCGCTGCCTTCATAAGCTGGTTGCGCAGCGCGAGGAAACGGTCACGGCTGAGGCCGCCGGTGTTCAGCAGTTCGAAGGTGAAGCCGTTGGATTGCCCCAGGCCGCGAATGGGCGGCGGGGTCATGGCCAGCGCCTTCGCATCGCGGATCGCGGCCAATTGCCTGGTGGCGCGGTTGGCGATCATCGTCGCGCTGTTCGCCGACCCCTTGCGCTCGTCCCATGGGGCGAGATTGATGAAGCCCTGGGCGGTGTTCTCGCCCTGACCGGCGAAACTGAAGCCCTGGGCGATGAAGGCGAAGGCGACATTGTCCTTTTCATCGGTCAGGAAATAATTCTGGACGCGCTCCACCGCTGCGGCCGTGCGGGAGGATTTTGCGCCGGCGGGCAAGGTGATCTGGACCATCACCTGGCCTTGATCCTCCACGGGCAGGAAGCTGGTCGGCAGGCGGACGAACAGCAGCCAGAGCAGAACGAGAATGACCGCATAGCCGATCCAGAACCATTTCCGGCGGCCGATGAAGGCGTGGAGGCGCGTCATGTAGCCGTTGGTGACGCGGCTGAACCAGCGGTTGAACTTGCCGGTCCAGCCATGATCGCGATGCTCGTGCGAAATCGGCTTCAGGATGGTGGCGCAGAGAGCGGGAGACAGGATCAGCGCGACCAGCACCGAAAGCAGCATCGAAGAGACGATGGTGATGGAGAACTGGCGATAGATGACGCCGGTCGACCCGCCGAAAAAGGCCATGGGCAGCAGCACGGCAGAGAGGACTAGCGCGATGCCCACCAGGGCGTTGCCGATTTCGCCCATCGACTTGATGGTGGCGTCCCGTGGGGAAAGCCCTTCCTCCTCCATGATGCGTTCGACATTTTCCACCACGACAATGGCGTCGTCGACCAGCAGGCCGATGGCCAGCACCATGCCGAAGAGCGTCAGCGTGTTGATGGAATAGCCGAACAGTGCCAGCACGCCGAACGTACCCAGCAGCACCACCGGAACGGCGACGGCGGGCACCAGCGTCGCGCGCCAGCTTTGCAGGAACAGGAACATCACGACGACGACCAGCCCGACCGCCTCGATCAGGGTCTGGACCACCTCCTCGACCGAGAGCTTGATGAAGGGGGTGGTGTCGCGCGGGTAGACGACGGCGTAGCCGTGCGGCAGATTGTTCGACAGTTCGTCCACCTTGGCCTTGACCAGCTCGGCGGTCTTGAGCGCGTCGGCGCCGGGGGCAAGCTGCAATGCCATGCCGGAGGCCGGATGCCCGTTGAGGCGGGCCAGGGAGGTGTAGCTTTCATTGCCCAGTTCGACCCGCGCCACATCGGACAGGCGGACGACGGAACCGTCGCTCTGCGTCTTGACGATGATGTTGCGGAACTGCTCGGGCGTCTGCAGGCGGGCGCGGGCCGTGACGGTGGCGTTGAGCTGCTGCCCCTCCGGCGCCGGGTCGGCACCGATCTGTCCGGCCGACACTTCGACATTCTGGCTGGCGATGGCGCTTTGCACGTCGGACGGCATCAGCTTGACGGTGGCGAGCTTATAGGGGTCCAGCCAGATGCGCATCGCATATTGCGATCCGAAGATCTGCGACGAACCCACGCCATCGATACGAGCGATCGGATCCTGGAAATTATTGACCAGATAATCGGCAATATCGGCCTGCGATGCCGTATCGGTGCGGTCGTACAGGCCGACCACCATCAGGAAGTCGTTCTGCGACTTGGTAACGGTCAGGCCCTGCTGCTGCACGGCATTGGGCAGCCGGCTCAGCGCCTGCTGCACCTTGTTCTGCACTTGTACCTGCGCGGTGTCGGGATCGGTGCCCTTGTTGAAGGTGACGGTGATCCGCGCCTGACCGTTGGCCGTCGACGAAGATGAGAAATACATGAGGCCGTCGATCCCGGTGAGCTGCTGCTCGATGACCTGCGTGACGCTGGTCTCCACGGTCTGGGCCGAGGCGCCGGGATAGTTGGCGCTGATGTTGACGGACGGCGGCGCGATGTCCGGATATTGCGCGATCGGCAATGTCAGCATGGCGCCCAGGCCGGCCATCATGATGCCGATGGCGATGACCCAGGCGAATATCGGACGTTCGATGAAGAAGCGGCTGAGCAAGGTTCCGCTCCCTTATTTCGCGGCCCGGTCGATCGGGACGGCCTTCACCGTGTCGCCGGGATTCACCTTGTCCGTGCCTTCGACGATCAGCCTGTCGCCTTTACGCAAACCGTCGGTGATCAGCCATTTGTCGCCCACGGCTTGCGCAGCGGTGACGATGCGCCGTTCGACCTTGTTTCCCCTGCCCACGACCAGCGCGGTCGCATTGCCCTTCGGATCGCGGCTGATTCCCTGCTGGGGCACGAGGATCGCGTTCGGCACCACCGATTGCGGCGCGACCACGCGCACGAACATGCCGGGCAGCAGCAGGCCGTCCGGGTTGGGGAAACGGGCGCGCAGCGTGACGGTGCCGCTGTCCGGATCGACGATCGGTTCGGCGAATTCGATGCGGCCTTCCAGCGGATAATCGGTACCGTCGTCCAGCTTCAACCGGATGGTCGCGCTGGCGGGCAACGCCTTGCCCGCCGCGAGCGCGCGGCGCAGCTGGAGCAGTTTGGCGCTGGACTGCGTCACGTCGACGAAGATCGGGTCGAGCTGCTGGATGACGGCCAGGGGTGTTGCCTGGCTGGCCGTCACCAATGCGCCGGGCGTGACGGCGGACCGGCCGATCCGTCCGTCGATGGGTGCCCTGACCTGCGTGAAATTGAGGTTGATGCCGGCGGTCTGGAGCGTGGCGCGCGCCTGCTGCACGGCGGCGGCGGCCTGGCGGGCCGTGGCGATGACGTCATCGCGGTCCTGCGCGCTCACTGCTTCGCTCTGACCCAGCGTACGGTAGCGGCTGGCCTTCGCCTGAGCGGCGGCGGCGGTCGCCTGCGCACTGGCCAATGCGGCCTGCGCCTCGTCGCGCGACGCGCGGTAGAGCGAGGGATCGATCTGGTAGAGCGGCTGCCCCGCCTTCACGATCGACCCTTCAGTGAACAGGCGCTTCTGGATGACGCCGGCGACCTGCGGCCGAACCTCCGACATCATGGTGGATGCAGTGCGTCCCGGCAGTTCGGTCGATACCGTGACCTCCTGAGTCGCCAGCGTCACCACTCCCACCTCCTGAGGCGGCTTTTTCGACGCTTCCTTATGTCCGCAGCCGGTGATCAGGATGCAGAACGCCACAGGTGCGATCCGAAGGACGGAGAGGCGGCTGAGCATGGTCGACAGGCGGTTCCACAGCGGAAGGAGGGACTTCGCCCGGCGCAGGGGGAGGGAAGGGCGCGCCGGGCGAAGGTCGGCTCCGGTCAACGGCGCCGACCTCCCCCTAATCCATCCAAGGCGCGTCGCATTGTAGAGCGACTTTTCATCCGGCTGGATCATTTTGTAGCGGATTGTATCGATATGTAACGACCGCAGCGGCGAGCGCAGACTCGCAGCGTCAACGCCACTAGAAGGAGACAATGCCCGACATGCCGCCATCCCGCCCATTCCGCGTGATCGTCGTCGACGATGACGAAGATATCAGGGGTCTGATCGTCGGCCAGCTCGCCCAGGAGCATTATGAGGTTCTGGCGGCCGGCAGCCTTGGCGAATTGCGGGCGATGATGGCGGAACATGAAGCCGACCTCATCGTGCTCGACCTCAACCTTCCTGACGGCGACGGGCTGTCGCTGTGCCGCGACCTGCGGGCGCAGGGCAGCGGTGTCCAGATCATTATGGTGACGGCGCGGGGCAGCGCCATCGACCGGGTGCTGGGGCTGGAACTGGGCGCGGACGATTATCTGACGAAGCCGTTCGAGCCGCGGGAATTGCTGGTGCGGGTGCGCAACCTGCTGCGCCGGTCACGGAACGAGGAGCCGGCGCGGCTGAAAACCGCGCGGATTGCGCGCTTCGGATCGTGGCGGCTGGACCTCTTCCAGCGACGGCTGATCGCCAGCGACGATCGGTTGATCATGCTGTCCTCTGCGGAATTTCGCCTGTTGTCCCGCTTTATCGACGACCCCAATGTGGTGCTCTCACGCGAGGCGCTCGTTCCCGAACGGCGGGCCACGGCAGCGTTCGATCGGTCCATCGACCTGCAGGTCAGCCGGCTGCGGCAGAAGCTGGCGGACAGTCCAGGCGGCGACGGGCTGATCCTGACGGTGCGGGGGGAGGGCTATGTGCTGGCCAGCACGGTGACCTATGAATGATGACTGGCTGATCGGCACATGATGGTCTCTGTCGTGGCGCGGGCGCGCAATTTCTTCCGGTCGCTGGTCGGCCAGATATTCCTGCTGCTGACCGTCGGCATGACGGTGGCCGCCGTGCTGGCGCTGCTGGTCGCGGAGCAGGCCCGGCATCTCGACTTCGAGCGCTGGCGTCTCCAGCGCGTGGTGGCAAGCGCGGCGGACATCGCGCAGCGGCTGAGCCACGACCCGGTGAAGATAGAGGCGATGTTGAAAGACCAGCAGATCATGGGCGCACGGACCGCGCCGGAGGGCGTGGCTCTGACGGACCCCGACCCGACGCTGGCAGACGCTCTGGAGGCGCGCTTCGGGCCGCAGTCCAACCCCGAAGCAGGCCAGGTTCCCATCGGTCTCTGTTTTCCAGCAAGCAAGGTCGATCCGAACAATCGGGCGGCCGGGCTGATCGACGCGCCGCGCCCCGATTGCTGGGTCGTCCGCTTTACCGACAGGACGGGCGAGCGGCGTTCGCTCGCGCTCTACCTGCCGCGCCTCGTGAAGCCGTCGAGCAATCTTGCCAGGCCGATCTATCTGCTGCTGATCCTGATGTCCTCGGCCGGACTGGCCATCATCGTGGCTCGTTTTGTCGCCAAGCCGCTGCGTAGGCTGGAGCAGGCGGCGGAAGCCTTTTCGGTATCCGTCGATCCGGAGGAAATCCCGGAGCGGGGCCCGGAAGAGGTGCGGGCTGCGCTGTCCACCTTCAATCTGATGCAGCGCCGGGTAAGGGCGGGTTTTGCGGAGCGGACGCAGTTGCTGGCGGCGATCAGCCATGATCTCCAGACCCCTCTCACCCGCCTGCGCTTGCGGCTGGAATTGGTCGAAAACGAGGAACTGCGTGGGCGGCTGTTGCAGGACCACCAGGCGATGATGACGCTGGTCCGCGAAGGGCTGGATCTGGCGGCCAGCACCGAAGCCCATGAAGACTGGTCGGTGATCGACATCGATTCGCTGCTCACCAGCATGGCGGAGGATGCGCAGGATCTGGGATCACCCGTGCGGTTCCTGTCGGGATGCGGCGGCACTGTCCGGGTCAAGCCCAATGCCCTCACGCGCTGCATCAGCAATCTGGTCAACAATGCGGTGAAATATGGCGGCAGCGCGGACGTCAGCTGCTCAAGACAGGGCGGGCGCGTGCTCATCGAGGTGCGCGATCACGGTCCGGGCATCCCGCCCGATCAGCTGGACCAGATGTTCGAACCCTTTACGCGCGGCGTGGCGGGACAGCCGGGCGGACGGCACGGAACGGGCATCGGCCTGACCATCGCTCGATCGCTGGCGCTCAGTTTTGAAGCGTCGGTCCGTCTGGTCAATGCGTCGGACGGCGGGCTGATCGCGACGATCGATATGAGAGCTTGAGATCATCAGTTCTCGGGGCGGGGGTGAATCCTCCGCCGGCGGGGCAGCATGTTACGCAACGGAACCAAATCGGCTCTGGCGAGATTATCTTCTTTGCCCTCTTCCCTCTCCGGGCCTCAAGTGACACTATGCATTGGATCGCGGCGGGGGAACGTCGCGCTGATTTGAAGATGCTGCATGACAGCGGCGCGGCAATATTTGTCGGTCGTAAATTAATGCCCCTATCGTTGCCGGCAATGTTTTTGCACGGCCGGGCAAGCATTGCGTAATTCCTTGCAACAGGCGCGGATTAAAGATTGGACAGATTCGAATTTTTTACTCTGCGCGCATGGTATTGCACTGTTTTTACAGGCCATAAGGGTCTATATACATTCCATGGCTACTTTAGCGGGAGTCGCCAGTGACAAAGAATGAGCTGTTTTCCAGCTTCACGCGGAAGTTCGATGATCGGCGTCAGGCCGAAATGTCCATCGAAGATTATCTGCTGGGATGTCGCAATGATCCACTGATGCATGCATCGGCGCCCGAACGATTGCTCGCGGCGATCGGTGAGCCGGAGATCATCGACACTTCACGCGATCAACGGCTGGGCCGTATCTTCATGAACCGGACGATCCGGCGCTATGCGAGCTTCAGGAACTTCTACGGCATGGAGGGGACGATCGAACATATCGTCAGCTTCCTGCGCCATGCCAGCCAGGGATTGGAAGAGCGCAAGCAGATACTCTACCTGCTTGGCCCGGTGGGCGGTGGCAAGTCGTCGCTGGCGGAGCGGCTGAAGGCCTTGATGGAGGTTCATCCCATCTATGTGCTGAAGGCGGGAGAGGAGATCAGCCCGATCTTCGAAAGTCCCCTCGCGCTGTTCGATGCGGAAACGCATGGCGACTTCATCGAAGAAAATTACGCGATCCCCCGGCGGCGGCTGACCGGCATGATCAGCCCCTGGTGCCGTAAGCGGCTCGACGAGTTCGGTGGCGACATTTCCCAGTTCAGGGTCGTGCGCATGATGCCCTCGCGCATGCGGCAGGTCGCCATCGCAAAGACCGAGCCGGGGGACGAGAACAACCAGGACATCAGCTCGCTGGTCGGAAAGGTCGACATCCGCAAGCTGGAGATGCTCTCGCAGAACGATCCGGACGCCTACAGCTACTCGGGCGGCCTCAACCGCGCGAACCAGGGAATGCTCGAATTTGTCGAGATGTTCAAGGCGCCGATCAAGATGCTCCATCCGTTGCTGACCGCAACGCAGGAGGGCAATTATATCGGTACGGAAAATATCGGCGCCATTCCCTATACCGGCATCATCATGGCCCATTCCAATGAATCGGAATGGGCGAATTTCAAGAACAACAAGAACAACGAAGCATTCATCGACCGCATCTATGTCATCAAGGTTCCCTATAGCCTGCAGGCGACAGAAGAACGGCACGTCTATGAAAAATTGCTGAGGGAATCCGATCTCAACAAGGCACCCTGCGCCCCTGGGACCCTGGACATGCTGGCGCGCTTTTCCGTGCTGACGCGGTTGCGTGAGCATGAAAACAGCAACCTCTACTCCAAGATGCGCGTCTATGATGGCGAGATGCTGCGGGAAATAGACCCGCGCGCGAAAAGCCTTCAGGAATATCGCGATGCGGCGGGCGTGGACGAAGGCATGTCGGGCATTTCGACCCGCTTCGCGTTCAAGGCGCTGTCAGCCACGTTCAACCATGATACCAATGAGATCGCGGCCGACCCCGTGCACCTCATGTATGTGCTGGAGGGGATGGTCCGGCAGGAACAGTTCCCCACCGAGGTGGAATCCCGTTATCTGGAGTTCATCAAGGGCGAACTGGCCCCGCGCTATGCAGAGTTCATCGGCAATGAAATCCAGAAGGCTTATCTGGAATCCTACCATGACTATGGCCAGAATCTGTTCGACCGCTATGTCGCCTATGCGGACGCGTGGATCGAGGACCTGGATTTCAAGGATCCCGATACCGGGCAGCTTCTCGATCGGGAGATCATCAACCAGGAACTGTCCAAGACCGAAAAGCCCGCCGGCATCGCCAATCCCAAGGATTTCCGTAACGAAGTTGTGAAATTCGCCCTGAGGATGCGGGCCAGCAATGACGGGCGCAACCCTTCCTGGACCAGTTATGAGAAGATCCGCGAGGTTATTGAGAAGCGGATGTTCAGCCAGGTCGAGGACTTGCTGCCGGTCATCAGCTTCGGATCGAAAAAGGACGGCGAAACCGCGACAAAGCACGATGAATTCGTCGCGCGCATGATCGAAAGAGGCTATACGGAACGACAGGTCCGGCGACTTGTGGAATGGTATATCCGCGTGAAGCAGGCCGGTTGATGGAGGGCCTATAGGGCACCATGCACATTGTCGACAGACGGTTGAATCCGGGGGGCAAGAGCCTGGTCAACAGGCAGCGCTTCCTGCGACGGGCAAGGGCATATGTGCAACAGGCGGTGCGCGACAGCCTGAAGGATCGCAGCATCAAGGATCTGGACAAGGAAGGCCAGATTTCCATCCAGCGCGATGTCATCCACGAACCGACGCTGCATCGCGCGGCGCAGGGGGGAAGCCGCGAACGGGTGTTCCCCGGCAACCGTGATTATATGGAGGGGGACAAGATCAAGCGCCCCGACGGCGGCGCGGGCTCGGGGTCGAAGGCCGGGCAGGGCGATGGGAATGACGATTTCCAGTTCGCGCTCAGCCGGGAGGAGTTTCTGGACCTGTTCCTGGACGATCTGGAACTGCCCGATCTGGCCAAGAGACGGCTGATAGGCGGTGCGGTCGATGGTATCCGGCGCGCCGGATATTCGACGGCCGGCAACCCTTCCAACCTGTCCGTCCCGCGCACCATGCAGAAGGCCATGTCGCGGCGACTGGCCCTGCGTCGTCCCAAGGGCGCGGATCTGGCGCGGATCGAGGAGGAGATCGCGCTGATCGAGGCGCGCGATCCTCCCTCGCCCGACGATGCCGTTCGTCTGGAAGCGCTGCGCGAGGAACGATCGACCATCATCCGGCGCCGCAACCTGATCGCCTATATCGACCCTGTCGACCTGCGCTACCGCCGGTTCGAAACGGTGCCAAAGCCCGTGGCCCAGGCAGTGATGTTCTGCCTGATGGACGTTTCCGGTTCCATGACGGAGCATATGAAGGATCTGGCGAAGCGCTTCTTCGCGCTGCTGCATCTGTTCCTGTCGCGCTGCTACGAGCATGTGGAGGTGGTGTTCATCCACCATACCGACCGGGCGGCGGAGGTTGACGAACAGACCTTCTTTTACAGCACGGTGACGGGCGGCACGCTGGTGTCGAGCGCGCTGGAGAAGCTGATCGAAGTGGTGCAGGAACGCTTCCGTCCGGATGATTGGAACATCTATGTGGCGCAGGCGTCGGACGGTGACACCATGCAATCCGACAATGGCCGGGTGGTCAGTCTGATGCAGCAGGAGATCCTGCCCTTCAGCCAATATTTCGCCTATCTGGAGGTTGGGCGAGAGGAATTCGCCGATATAGAGATGGTCGGAACGACGACCGGCCTATGGCAGGCCTATGCGCCTGTGAGCGACGCCAACCGCAATTTCGTGATGCGAAAGGTGCATCACCGGCGCGAAATCTATCCGGTGTTTCGCGAACTGTTTCAGCGCAAGGGCGTGGCGGAGCGGAGTTCATGATGGTGGCATTGGCATGACCGTCGCTTTGGCACCTGCCCCTCTGTTTTCAGGAAGCGATTGGGATTTCGCGCTTATCAATCGCATCTATGAAACGGTTGAACCCATCGCGCTCCAGGAAATGAAGCTCGACATCTATCCCAACCAGATAGAAATCATCAGCGCGGAGCAGATGCTGGACGCCTATTCCTCTATCGGCATGCCGCTCTTCTACAAGCACTGGTCCTTCGGCAAGCAGTTCGTCACCAATGAGATGATGTACCGCAAGGGGCTGCGCGGCCTTGCCTATGAGCTGGTCATCAACTCCGACCCGTGCATCAATTATCTGATGCAGGAAAACAGCGCGACGATGCAGACGCTGGTCATCGCGCATGCGGCCTTTGGGCATAATCATTTCTTCAAGAACAATTATGTTTTCAAACAATGGACTGATGCGGAAGGTATCCTCGACTATCTGGAGTTCGCCAAGCGCTACATCGCGCAGTGCGAGGAGCGCTATGGTCAGTTGCCGGTGGAGCGGGTGCTGGATGCCGCCCATGCGCTGATGAACCAGGGCGTGCATCGCTATCCGCGCGTCCGGCCGAGGGATCTGAAGGCCGAGGCGGCACGGGAAGCGGAACGGCAGGCCTATCGCGATCGCATCTATGACGATCTGTGGCGGACAGTGCCGACAGGGGCGAGAGCCGATGCGATCCCCAGCGACGCCCGGCGCGCGGCGCTGGGACTGCCGCAGGAGAATATCCTCTATTTCCTGGAAAAAACGGGGCCTCGGCTGGAAAGCTGGCAGCGCGAGATATTGCGGATCGTGCGCCTGATCGCCCAATATTTCTATCCCCAGCGCCAGACCAAGGCGATGAATGAGGGCGCCGCGACCTATACCCATTATCGCATCATGACGACGCTGCACGAACGGGGATGGCTGACCGACGGTGCCTTCATGGAATTCCTCTCGTCCCATACCAATGTCGTCTATCAACCCACTTATGATTCAGGGCAATTTGGCGGTTTCAATCCCTATGCCCTGGGCTTTGGCATCATGTCGGATATCGAGCGGATCTGCCTGGAGCCAACCGAGGAGGATCGCGAATGGTTCGGCGACATCGCCGGATCGGGCGACCCCATGGAAGTGCTCAAGGACATTTGGGCCAATTACCGCGACGAAAGCTTCGTTTCGCAGTTCCTCAGCCCGCATCTGATACGTCAATGGCGACTGTTCAAGATACTCGACAAGCAGGGCGACTCGGAACTGCGGGTGGATGCCATTCACGACGAGCGTGGTTATCGCCGTATCCGGCGATCGCTGGCGCGGGAATATGAAATCGGGCGACAGGAGCCGGACATACAGGTGGTCGATGTCGACCTGTCCGGGGACCGCAAGCTGATCCTCGAGCATTCAGTGCTGGACGGCGTGCAACTGGATGAGGGCGATGCTGCTATGGTGTTGCAAAATCTCGCCAATCTCTGGGGGTATGAGGTGCTGTTGAAGGAAGTGGAATCCGAAACGCGCAAGGAGCTGAAAAGTCATAGCGCGCAGCCGAACATGGCCTGGCTGCGCTGAACCGTTGCACCCGGCGGACGGGACAAGTGCCGGAACGAGATTCTGTTTTCAATCGATGATAGGAAAGGCTAAGTTGAGCCCCGTTTTTCGTGGCTGAATTCGGATCTCTCGCTCTAAAGGCGGTGGAGAAGATGATGTCCGCGACAGGCAGGAGTTCGATTCATGACGAATGCTCTTACGCCAGAAGAATGCCTTGACCGGGCAAGAATGCATGATCAGTTGGCGGCCACGACCGCTGATGCTTCCGCGAGAATGATGCATCAGGCCATGGCCGCGGAGTTTCGTCGCCGCGCCGAGACCGCATCTGGCGGCATGCCCCAGGCCGCCAGCAGGCCCATCATCGAACTGATGCCGAACGTGGCCTGATGGCCTCCGGGCCGATCAGCCGGGCCCGCGTCTTCGCAGAAGATAGATGTCCATGATCCAGCCGTGCTGCCGCCGGAGTTCGGCGCGGCATGAAATGATTTCGTCCCCCTTGATCGCCAGGGGTCCGTGGATCAGCCTTTCCTGCGGCAGTCCCAGATAGGCGCCCCACCAGATATCGAAATCCTCAGGCAGCAGGGTCTGGAAGGCGCAATGGCCATCCAGCATCACGACCAGGGTGTCGGCGCAGGCTGGCCAGCCCTGCTGGCCAAGGCGCCTGCCAGTGGTGACCAGTACCGGTTGGGCAAGGTCGTTGAGGCAGATCCCATGGGCAGCCGTCAGCGCCTGTATGCTGGTGATGCCGGGAATGACGCGCACTGTTGCGCCCGGCAGGCGGGCGGCAATGCGCAGGCTGCTGTCATAGAGCGACGGATCGCCCCAGACGAGCAGCGCCAGCCTTCCGCCATTGGGAAGATGCAGGGCGATCTGTTCCATCCATAGCCCCGCGATGGCGTCATGCCAGTCGCGGACGGCGCCGACATAGTCGCTCCTGTCGGTTCGCCGCGGCATGTTGAATTCCACGATCTTCACGTCCCGCGTGAGAAGCTGCGCGCAGATGGCGCGGCGCAGGTCGACAAGGTCGGACTTTGCATCGCCCTTGCGCGGCAGCAGGATCATGTCGGCCATGTTCATCGCCTTCTCAGCCGCGCGGGTGAGGTGATCCGGATTGCCCGTGCCGATGCCGATAAGGTCGATGCTGATCATGGGGCGGCTTTCGAGGAGTGAGCGACAAGGTGAAAGAAACCGCCGGTGACGCGGCCACGATGCGATCCCGTGGAGGAAATCGGCTGCCCCTCGGCGTCGGTCACCTGGGCGAGCGGGTGGTCGGGTTGCTCGACGATGGTGGAATAATGGAATTCATGCCCGTTCAGCATCGTTCCTGCGGGCATGCCCCCCATGGGCGCCAGCAAGCGCGCCCGCCGGTAGCCCAGATGGAGGCGCCGTTCCGCGAAGCTGGTGACGAGGCCGAGCAGGCCAGCCATGGCGTGCGCCTGCCCATCGGCGTCGATCAGTGCCTGCCCCAGCACCATATAGCCGCCACATTCGCCATGGATCGGGCGGTCCGACGCGTGGCGTCGCAGGCCGGACAGGAAGCGGCCTGCCCCCGCGATCCGGCCCGCATGCAGTTCAGGGTAGCCGCCGGGCAGCCAGACCGCATCGGCATGGGCCGCCGGGGCTTCGTCCGCCAGCGGGGAGAAGGGAAGGATTTCCGCGCCAGCATTGCGCCAGTCCGACAGGACATGCGCATAGGTGAAAGAAAAGGCCTCGTCACGCGCGACGGCGATACGCTGGCCGGGCGGCGGCATCGACAGGCCCGATCCGCGATAGTGCTGCGCGCCGGAACGAGCTGCGCGCCGGACGATATTCAGGTCGACATGGGCCTCGACGATGTCGCCCATGCGGTCGATGACTCCGTCCAGATCAGCCTGTTCGGCGGCCTGCACCAGACCCAGGTGACGTTCAGGCAGGCGTAGCGACGCGGAACGCGGGATCGCGCCGAATATGGGGATCGCGATCTCCTCCATTGCCACGCGGATCAAGCGTTCGTGGCGTTCGCTGGCGACATGGTTGAGGATGACGCCGGCCATTGAAAGGTTGGGGCGCAGCCCCCGAAAGCCGCTGGCGATGGCGGCGGCGGATTGGCTCTGGCCCGACACGTCCATGACGAGAATCACGGGCCAGCCGAACAGCGCGGCGAGATCGGCGCTCGCGCCGTTGCCAGCTTCCCCTGCGGCGGGGGCGCCATCGAACAGTCCCATCGCGCCTTCGGCCACCATCAGGTCCGCGTCCGCGCCGCCCACGATCGCGGCCATCTGCGATGGGGACATCGCCCAGCTATCGAGATTGAACGAAGGACGGCGGCTGGCGGCCTGCTGGAAGGCCGTGTCGATATAGTCGGGGCCGGATTTGAACGGCTGAACTCTGATGCCCATACGGGAAAAGGCGCGCAACAGGCCGAGCGTGACGGTGGTCTTGCCCGATCCGGATCGGGGCGCCGCGATCAGAAGGCCCGGCGTCATGGCTTGTCGATGAAGATGGAGTCGGCGCTGGCCGGTCGGAAACGGCGGTCATAACCAGGCGCATAGAGGCTGCTTTCCGCAAAATCCTCGTTGTCCAGCACCGGGCCGACCAAAATGATGGCGGTCCGTTCGGGCCCATCCGCAGCGGCCGCCACGATGGTGCCAAGCGTTGCGCGAACGATCCGCTGATCCGGCCAGCTTGCGCGCCATATCACCGCCACGGGGCAATCGCCGCCATAATGCGGCGTCAGGTCGCGCACCACCTGCGCGAGATTGTGGACCGAAAGATGAATGGCAAGCGTCGCGCCGGTTGTCGCGAAAGCAGCCAGGCTCTCACCCCGCGGCATGGAACTGGCCCGGCCCGGTGTCCGCGTAAGGACCAGCGACTGGGCGATTTCGGGCAACGTCAGTTCAGCGCCGATGGCGGCGGCGGCGGCAGCGAAGGAGGGGACGCCCGGTGTAATGCTGAACGGTATGCCGATCGCCTTCAGCCGGCGAAGCTGCTCACCCATGGCCGACCAGATGGACAGATCGCCGGAATGCAGGCGCGCGACATCCTGCCCCATTTGATGGGCCTCCGTGATGATGGCGATGATCTCGTCCAGCGTCAGCGGCGCCGTGTTGACGATCCGCGCGTCCGGGGGGCAGTGATCGAGCAGGGCGGCCGGCACGAGCGATCCGGCATAGAGGCACACCGGACAGCGCGCGATCAGGTCGCGGCCGCGCAGGGTGATAAGGTCGGGCGCTCCGGGACCGGCGCCGATGAAATGGACAGTCATTCGTCAGGACCTTCGGCGATGGCGCAGCTTGCGAGGCGGTCGGAAGAGAGCGCGCGAGGCGCGAGAAGCCGGCCCTTGGGCCTCAGCGCGGCAAGAGCCGCCGCTTCGGCAACGCTGCCCGCGCCATAGGCGGCCATGCTGGCAGGGGATCGGGTAAGCACGGGCTGATCCGACAGGCTTTCCACGCTGACCGCTATAAGGGGAAGGGCGAGGTGGCGTGCCAGGGGCGCAAGCTGCCCGGCCTTGTGACCAATGGTGGCGAGCGCATCGACGGCGATCATCGCGCCCGTCGCCCCCTCAAGCGCTGACTGCAAGGAAGCGAGCGAGGCGCTCTGGCGGAAGCCGAAGCCCGCGACGATCATAGCGACACGCTCCATTGCACCAGCGGATAGGCGGAACGCCAGCCGCGCCGAGTGCCCAATGGTACCGCCTGCGCAAGTTCGATGCGAAGCAGGTCGCCCCCTTTCTCCGCATGCCATTGGGCGAGCAGCGCTTCGGATTCGAGGGTGACGGCATTGGCGACAAGTCGCGTTCGGCCACCGGGCATCGCGAACAGGGTCTCGAGCAGGGGCTGGCTCAGTCCTCCACCGATGAAGACGGCGTCGGGGGGATCGCGCCCGATCAGCACATCCGGCACCTTCCCCGCAACCATGGTCAGACGGTCGGCGCCCAGACGGACGGCGTTGGCGCGTGCGCGCTCGGCGCGTTCCGGATCAGCCTCGAACGCGATGGCTCGCGTGGAGCCATGGGTAAGCAGCCATTCTATGGCGACAGAGCCGGAGCCTGCCCCGATGTCCCACAGCATCTCGCCGGGGCGGGGGGCGAGGGCAGACAGGGTCAGGGCGCGGGCGGGACGCTTGGTGATCTGGCCGTCATGGTCGAACCAATCGTCGGGGATACCGCTGGAGCGAGGGAGCGTCCTGCCGCCGCCCGCCACGGACAGGCCGATCGCCACCGGATGGGCGATGTTGGCGATGTCCAGCCTTTCGGCGCTGCATTGGCGGATACGCTCGCGAGGACCGCCCAGCGCTTCCAGCACGTGCAGGGTAGAGGAACCAAAGCCCTGTTCCGTCAGCCAGGCGGCGAGTTGGGGCACTGCCCGTCCGTCGCGCAACAGCAATATGGCGCGCCGTCCCGGTACCAGACACGAGCGCAGTCGCGTCAGCGGCGCGGCATGAAGGCCATGGCATTCCACCTCCTGAAGCGGCCAGCCCAGCCGGGAGGCGGCAAGCGAGAATGAGGAGGGGGCGGGATGCGCCGTCCACTCGCCGGCTTCCATATGGCGCATCACGACGGACCCTGCGCCGAACCAGAAGGGATCGCCGGAAGCAAGCAGGACGGTCGGCATTCCCCGGCGGGCGAGCAGCGCCGGAATCCCTTCCGCGAACGGGGCTGGCCAGCTGAAGGTTTCGGCCCTAAGGGCTGGCAGCAGCGCAAGATGGCGCGGCGATCCGGCAATGAACGCGGCCTTGTCCAGCGCGGCGCGGGCGGCGGATGACAGGCCGCTGGCGCCGTCTTCGCCAAAGCCGATGATCGTCAGCCAGGGACCGTCAGGAGTATCGGGCATTTCCAACATCCTCATATTGGGCGGGACCACCGAAGCCAGCGCGCTCGCGGCAGCTCTTGCCGAGCGGGGGACGCCCGCGCTGCTGAGCTACGCAGGGCGCACGGAGAAGCCACGGGCGCAGCCGGTGCCGGTGCGTGTCGGCGGCTTTGGCGGGATTGCAGGCCTCGTGCGCTATTTGCGGGAGGAGAGCGTCACTCATCTGGTCGATGCCACCCATCCTTTCGCCGCGACGATGAGCGAGCATGCCGTTGCCGCGGCGCGGGAGGCGGGGGTCGAGCATATCATGTTGACCCGTCCACCCTGGACTGCGGCTGAGGGGGACCAGTGGACGCGCGTGCCCGACATGGCCGGCGCGGTGGCGGCGCTGGCGGGAGCCGCCCGCCGCGTGATGCTGGCGGTGGGTCGCATGCATGTCGATGTGTTCGCTGCACAGCCGCAGCATCATTATCTGCTGCGCTTCGTAGACATGCCCGACGCTGTCCCGCAGTTGCCCCGACATGCGCTGGTGGTCGACCGGGGCCCCTTCACCGCGGAGGCCGAAATGCATTTGATGCGCGCCCATGGGATCGACTGCGTGGTTTCGAAAAATGCTGGTGGCGATGGCGCGCAGGCGAAGCTGATTGCGGCGCGGCAACTGGCATTGCCGGTCGTGATGATCGAGCGCCCGGCCTGTCCGGCCGCGCTGATGACGCATGAGGTTGCCGCGGTGCTGCAATGGCTGGGTCATGCGGCGGAGCGCGGCGTATAGAGGATCGGCGGCCCTGATCGGGTAATCAGCCGGGTGCGGCTGGAACCGACGATGACCATGGTGCGCATGTCCGCCATCTGCGCAGTCGCCTCGCTCAGCGGCACGATGCGCAGAGTTTCTTCGGGCGTGGAAACGGCGCGAGCGAACAGGATAAGCCGATCCTCGCCACATTCCTCGCGCAGGATCGTCAGCGCCCGCCCGAAGCCCTCCGGCCGGGAGCGGGATCGCGGATTGTAGAAAGCCATGGCGAAGTCGGCCTGTGCCGCCAGGCGCAGGCGGCGTTCGATCAGCGGCCAGGGCTTCAGATTGTCGGACAGGTTGATGGCGCAGAAATCATGGCCAAGCGGAGCGCCCGCGCGCGCCGCGGCGGCGAGCATGGCGGTGATGCCGGGGAGCACGCGGATATCGAGATCGCGCCAGTCCTGCGGGCCTGCCTCCATGGCTTCGAACAGGGCCGAAGCCATGGCGAACACGCCCGGATCGCCCGAAGACACCACTGCGACCCGCCTGCCCTGGGCGGCAAGGCTCAGGGCAAGGGCGGCGCGTTCAAGTTCGACGCGATTGTCCGATGCGTGGAGCATGAGGCCCGGTCTTTGCTCCACGCGGGCGACATAGGGGATATATCCGATGACGTCGGTTGCCTGCGCAAGCGCCTCCGTCACCTCTGGCGTGACGAGCGCATCCGCGCCCGGCCCAAGACCCGCTGCCACGATCCAGCCGGTCATGGGCGGCGGCCCTGCCCATGGATCAGCAGGATCGAGAAATAGGCGGTGACATCGGTCGCCTCCGCCAGCGGCCTGATGCGCTGATCCGCCATCGTCGCATATTCGATCAGCCAGGCGTTGTCCTGCCGGCCGGTCGCTTCGATTGCGCGGCGCAGCTTGGGGAGGTTGCGGCCGATCTTCATCACCGCCAGCGCATGGCTGTCACGGATGCGGCGGACGAGTTCCTCTTCGGGCAGCGTCGCCATCAACACGGTCAGGACATCGTCCCCCCAACTGATCGGCGTGCCGCTGGCGGTCCAGGCGCCGGACATGCCGGTGATGCCGGGGACGATCTTCACCGGCGCGGCCAGCCGGCTGTGCAGATGCATGAAGCTGCCATAGAAGAAGGGATCGCCTTCGCAGAGGACGACCACATCCTCTCCGCGCGCGGAGAGTCCTTCCAGATGCGCGGTGCAATCGGCGTAGAAGGCCGAGAGAAGGTCATTGTAGCGGGGGTCGGACAGCGGGATTTCCGTCGTCACCGGATATTCCATCGGGAATTCAATGGTATCGGCGCGCAACATGCCCTCCACGATGCTGCGGGCATGGCCCGACCGTCCCCGCTTGCGGAAATAGGCGATATGTCGGGCGTCGCGGATCAGCCGGTCGGCACGGACGCTCATCAGGTCCTGCGCGCCCGGTCCCAGGCCAACGCCGTGGATGGTCCCGCCGGTCATTCCGCGGGGCTCGCAATGGCATTGACCGCCGCGACCGTGACGGCGCTGCCGCCAAGGCGGCCCTCCACGACGCAGCAGGGGACGGGTTGGGCGTGCCAGAGCGCCTCCTTCGATTCCGCCGCTCCTACGAAGCCGACGGGACAGCCGATGATCGCGGCCGGGCGAGGGCAGGCGGGATCCTCCAGCATGTCGAGCAGATGGAACAGAGCCGTCGGCGCATTGCCGATCGCAACAAGCGCGCCTGCCAGATAAGGCCGCCAGAGTTTAAGCGCGGCGGCAGAGCGGGTGTTGGACATGCGCTCCGCCAGCGCGGGCACTTGCGGATCGTTCAGCGTGCAGAGGATCGGATTGGCGGCCGGCAGGCGCTTTGCAGTGATCCCTTCGGACACCATACGCGCGTCGCAGAGGATCGGGGCGCCGGCCTGAAGAGCGGCGATGGCAGCTTCTGCGAAGGAGGGAGAAAAGCGGATCCGGGACGCAAGTTCGACCAGTCCCGCCGCATGGATCATGCGCACGGCGATGCGCTCCTCCTCAGGCGAGAAGCGGCCGAGATCAGCCTCGGTGCGGATGATGCGAAAGGACTGCCGGTAGATGGCGGCGCCATCGGTTTCATAGTTTTGGGGCATCAGGGCCTTCCAAAATGGGCGAGGACTTGGTCGGCGGTCATGCCGGTCAACTCCGGCGATGATCCGGCGGGGCCGTTGCGGGACAGGTCGAAGCGGCCCTGCCTGCCGGTGAGAACAAGGTCGGCAGGCGCCTGTCGGGCACAGCCCTTGGCGCAGCCCGACACATGCAGGGAGCCATTGACCAGCGGTGCGAGCCGGGAGGCGAGGCTGCGGGTCGCAACGCTTGCCTGCGGGCATGCAGGCGCGCCAGGGCAGGCATCCATCCCGAGCAGCCGGTCAATGGAGACGTTGTCGGCATCCTCCTTGGCCCCTTCGAGGATCAGGCCGCGCCAGGGGGTGATGCGCACGGCGCAGACATTCCCTTTTTCCGCCAGCGCGATGAGGCTGTCGGCATGGAACTGGCCGAAGGGAATGCCGTGAAACGAGCCGGCTGCCGCCGCCAGCGCTTGGGAAGGTGGGCGGGACGGCGCGGGCGCGACATCCGCAACGGTTGGCAGAGGCGCCTTGTGCCGGGCTGCGCGGCCAGATGCTGCCCCGCCCGTGGCCAGAAACCAGTGGAGAAGGGCGCTCAGGTCGCGAGCCGCGTTTTCGCCCCTGGTCGGGGAACCGAGCATCCGTCCGTCCATCCTCAGCAGCAGCACGCCCGTTGCGCTGCGTTCGAAGCGGAAGTCAGCAGGAACAGCCGCAAGGCAGGGCGCCGGGCCGGCGTCGATAGCGATCCCGATCTTGGGGGGAAGTTCGGGCATTTCATCAAGATGCTCGATCAGGCTGAGGGCGATGTTTTCCGTGTCGTCCCCTGGCGAGGAATCTGGCGTGAGCAGGACATTGCCGCGAGCCTCACGGCCGGGATCGGGATCGGCGAGACCAAGAGCGATGAGTTGCCGGAGCAGTGGAGCATGGCTTTGCTCCGTCACGCCGCGAAGCTGGAGCGCGGCGCGGTTGGTAAGGTCGATCAGGCCGTTGCCGTGCGAACGGGCCGCTTTTGCAAGTCCGATGGCCTGCGGCACGGTGAGGCGGCCCAGGCGCGGGCGCACCCGTACCAGCAACCCGTCGCCTGCCGTCATCGGACGCCATGCCGATGGACACCAGCCGCGAACGGCGGCGGACGATGCGCTTTGCGCGTCTGGCAACGAACTTCACCTCCCACGTCGCAACGACGACCGGAGGATGTCCCCCAGCCGCATTCGTCGCCCGTGCGGAGAACCGAGCCGTGACCATCCCCTGGACCATGGCTAGAGCGACCTTTGCGTTCGGCAGGTATCCTGGCTTGCGGGTCGTCGCCTTGGCACGGGCCTTCCCGGATTGCTCCAGTGGCTGGCCACCCCGGATGGGGGGCCGTCCTTGCCTTGCTCGCCGCTTACAGTTGCAGGGACAGCCGCGGATTAGGGAGTATCCTCCCGCACCGCGTTCCCATTTAAGCCCCTCGCGGGGCACCGACGCGATCGATGGAGCGGGCGGAACCCGTTCCAGCAACGCCTCATAGGCGGGGAGGACGGTAAAGGAAAGAGCCGTTCAGCGGCAATCGTCAGCGCGTGACGATCGCGGAATGCCAGTCGGTGCGATGTTCCCAGCCCCGTCTTTCCAGTTCCGGCGTCGCCTCTTCGCTTACAGGATAGCCCAGGCATATCAGCCCGAGGCAGCGCCAGTTGCCGGGAATGGCAAGCATCGCATCCACCGTCGCAGGATCCAGTATCGACACCCAGCCCAGCCCAATGCCGCGCGTGCGGGCGGCAAGCCACAATGTGTGGATGGCCATCACGCAACTGTAGCGGCGCGCCTCCGGCATGGTGATTGCGCCCAGCCTGTGCCCTGTTTCAGTGCCTTCGTCGCAATAGACGGCGAACAGCACGGGCGCTTCGCGCAGCCCGTGCAATTTGAGGCTGCGGTAAAGCCGGTCCTCCTCCCCGTCATAGATCTTGCCTGCCCGGGCAATCTGGGCATCTACATGGACGGCGAGATCCTGGCGCAGCCCCGGCGTTTCGATCCGGACGAACCGCCAGGGCTGCGACAGCCCCACGGACGGGGCGCTGTGCGCAAGGGCGAGGAGCCTTTCCACCTCGCTTTCGTCCAGCGGGTCGGTCAAAAAATGGCGAACGTCGCGGCGCAGGTGGACCAGATCCTCGAAGGCGGCGATGTCGAAGGCGGTGTGTGTCAGAATTCGATTCCCGGCTGGGCCTTCACGCCGCTGCGGAAGGGATGTTTGACAAGCGTCATTTCCGTGACGAGATCGGCCGCGTCGATCAGCGCTTCGGGCGCGTTGCGGCCGGTGATGAGCACATGTTTCATCGGGCTTCTGGCGGTCACGGCTTCCAGAACCTCTTCCACGGGCAGGTAGTCATAACGCAGGACGATGTTGAGTTCATCGGCAAGGACCATGTCATAGGCCGGATCGGCGATCATGCGTTTCACCTCATCCCACGCTTCGCGCGCCAGGGCAATGTCCCGGGTCCGGTCCTGCGTATTCCAGGTGAAGCCTTCGCCCATCGGCTTGAACTCGACATTGTCCGGAAACGCGTCGAACACCCGTTTTTCTCCGGTGGTCATCGCACCCTTGACGAACTGGACGACGCCCACCTTCCTGTCATGGCCAATGGCGCGGACCACCATGCCCAGGGCAGCGGTCGTCTTGCCCTTGCCCTTGCCGGTGTGGACGATCAACAGGCCCTTTTCCTGCGTCTTGGTGGCCATGATCCTGTCATGGGCGGCCTGTTTCTTCTTCATCTTTTCGGCATGTTGTTCGGGCGTGCGTTCGATCATTGCGAGGCATCCTTGATTTGGGAGAGAAGCATGGCGGCGCTGTTCGACCGGGGTTTCCAAAGGGCGCGGTCCAGCGCCTCGTGGAGGCGGGCGGCGGTTTCACGCAGGGCTGCCGGATTGGCCTGCGCCATGAAGGCGCGGACCGTCTCATCCTCCATGAAGGCGGCATGGACGGCGTCGAAATGATGGTCCTTGACGGCATGGGTCGTGGCGGCAAAGGCGAACAGATAGTCGACCGAGGCCGCGATTTCGAACGCACCCTTATAGCCGTGACGCATCATCCCGGCGATCCATTTGGGGTTGGTGACGCGGGCGCGGACGACCCGGCCGATCTCATCCTCCAGCGTGCGGACGACAGGACGTTCGGGGCGGCTGTGGTCGTTATGATAGCTGAGCGGCTTCCTGCCGGAGAGATGCTCGACGGCGGCGGCCATGCCGCCTTCGAACTGATAATAATCATCGCTGTCGAGCAGGTCGTGCTCGCGATTGTCCTGGTTCTGTATCAGGGCGTCGACGTCGGTCAGGCGCCGGGCGAAGAGGCTGCGTTCGCTGTCGCCCTCCACCCCGCCGCCATAGGCATGACTGCCCCAGTCGAGATAGACATTGGCCAGATCCGACCTGTCATGCCAGATCCTCTCGTCGATCATCGCCTGAAGGCCTGCGCCATAAGCGCCGGGTTTCGACCCGAAGACGCGGCTGCCTGCCCGGCGCAGCGCGACCTTTTCCGCCATGCCCTCCGCGATCAGGGCCGCGGTTTCCGCCTGATGGCGCGCTGCGGCCGGGTTGTCTTCCTCCGGTTCGTCCAACGCCATGACGGCGCGGGCTGCGCTGTCGACAAGGTCGATCTGCTCCGGGAAGGCATCCCGGAAAAAGCCCGAAACACGCAAGGTGACGTCGACGCGCGGGCGGCCCAGTTCCGCGATCTTCATGACCTCGAACCCGATGACGCGGCCGGAAGCCCAGTCCCAGCGGGGACGCGCACCCATCAAGGCAAGCGCCTGCGCAATGTCGTCGCCGCCCGTGCGCATATTGGCGGTGCCCCAGGCCGAAAGGGCGATGGCGCGGGGATAGTCGCCCTCGCGCTGGAGATAGTCCTGCACGATGAGATCGGCGGAGCGTTGCCCGAGATTCCAGGCGGCGACCGTGGGCACGGCCCGGGTATCGACAGAATAGAAATTGCGGCCGGTGGGAAGGACGTCGGGCCGGGCCCTGGTGGGCGCTCCGGAAGGGCCGGGGGCGACGAATTTGCCGTCGAGGGCGTTAAGGAGCGCGGCCTTTTCGGCACGTCCGCAGGCATCGACGCGGGGCGCGAGATCGGCTTCTATGGCCTTGAGAACGGCCTCGCTTAGCGGGCCAGGGGTGCCCGGCCGCTGAATGCCGTCATGCCCCTGTTCGCGGGACAGATGGTCCACCAGGTCGATGGCAAAGAGTTCCAGCCGTTCGACCGTGTCGCCCCTGGTGCGCCAGGGGGCCTTCGCGACAGCCTCCAGGGCGACCGGGCGGGCGCCGGTCCATGCCTCGCCCATCACGCAATCCAGGGGATCGAAATCCAGCGCCAGATCATCGGCCAGCGCGCGCAGCAGCGATTGCTGGCCTTCCTCCATCCCTCTGGGACAGCGGGCGAGGGCGATGAGGAGATCCCGGCGGAGACGGCCTTCCGGGCTCTGCGTGAAGACATGCAGTCCATCACGGATCTGCATTTCCTTGAGTTCACACAGATAGTTATCGATTGCTGCTAAGGCCTCGTCTCCGCTTCCTCGCGCGCCTGCATCCCTGTCCAGTCCCTGCGCGGCGGCGAGCGCCAATATGTCCTTGCGCAGCGTTTCCAGCCGGCGGGGGTCCATGCCGGCGGCAAGATAATATTCATCGACCAGCGCCTCCAGCTCCTTGAGCGGACCATAGCTTTCGGCGCGCGTCAGCGGCGGCGTCAGATGGTCGACGATGCACGCGCCGATGCGGCGCTTCGCCTGGGTGCCTTCGCCGGGGTCGTTGACGATGAAGGGGTAGATTTGCGGAATCGGTCCGGCGCAGATTTCCGGGAAACAGCTTTCCGACAGGGCGACGGCCTTCCCCGGCAGCCATTCGAGATTGCCATGCTTGCCGACATGAACGACGGCATGCGCTCCAAACGCGTCGGCCAGCCAGATATGGAAGGCGAGATAGGCATGGGGCGGCGGCAGCGCCGGGTCGTGATAGCTGTTCCTGGGATCGATATGATAGCCGCGCGAAGGCTGGACGGCGACGACGATGTTGCCGAAACGGTGCGCCGGCAGGTGGAAGGCGCCGTCGCGGAAAAAGGGATCGGCTTCGGGTGGGCCCCAGCGGTCCTGGACCGCATTACGCGCCGCTTTGGGTAGCGAGGCGAAGGCCACCTGATAGGCGTCGAGCGGCAGGCTGACCTCGCCGGGGCGATCCGGAGAGGTATTGGTGACTGCGCCGGTCATGAGGTGCATCAGTGCGGTGCCGTCGGTGGGAGCAGTGCCCGTCTGGTAGCCCGCCTCCGACAGAGCCTTCAAAATGGCGGCGGCGCTTGCGGGCGTGTCCAGCCCGACGCCGTTGCCGATGCGGGCGTCGCTGTTGGGGTAGTTGGCCAGAACCATCGCGACCCGGCGCTCATTGGCTGGTAACTTTCTGAGTTTTGACCAGTTTGCAGTAAGTTGTGCAACGAAGCTGACACGGTTTTCCAGAATATGGGGTGTCACGATGCTGCATTCCGTAAGCTCGTCAAACCGCGCCACAGCCTTGAAGGCGACGGCGCGCGTGAAGAGACGACCGTCCACTTCGGGCAGGGCGATATGCATCGCAAGATCGCGAGGGCCCAATCCCCGCGCGCTGGCCTCCCAATTGTCATGCTCCGCGCTGGCGAAGATCGTCTGGAGGATGGCGCAGTCCGCCTGCTCAAGGATCGAGGGCGTGCGCGGCTCTCCCGGCGCGCTGGCGGCAAAGGCGGTGGCGTTGAGGATGACGTCCGGCGGGGTTCCCGCCATCAGATGGCGCAGGAAATCCCTGGCAAATGGTTCGCGCAAGGCACGGACATGGACAGGAAGGACATTAAGGCCGGCGGCCTCCAGTCCCGCGATCATGCGGTCCACCGCATCCAGCGTACCGGCGATCAGCAGGGCACGGTAGAAGAGGAAAAGGGCGGTGGGCCGACCGGCCTGCCATCGGGCCTTGACCTGATCCAGGGTCGGGCGATCGTGACCAGGCAGATAAAGGCCCGCATCGGCCACCGGGACGGGCGCATCGGCAGCGCCCGCGTCGAAGCCGGCAAGATCAGCGGCCTTTCGCAGGAAAGCGATGGCATTGGCTATGCCGCCCTGCCTCAGATAGTCGCGCAGCAGACCGCAGCTTTCCGGGCCGACGGTCGAAGCGGCGCGCAATTCGGGATCATCTTCCCGATCATCCGCGATGGCGGCGAAGGCAATGCCTTTCTCCCGCGCGATATTTGAAATCTCATCAATGCCATATGGCCAATAGCTCTTACCCCCTAGCAAGATGATGCAGACGAATTTGGCATGGGCCACGACCTTCTCGACATACATGTCGACCGAATAGGGATGTTTGAGCTGGAGAAGGTTGGCGAGCCGGATGCGCGGCGCGCCTTCCCCCAGTTCCTGCGTGAGCGCATGGGCTGCGCTGGCGAAACAGGCCAGTTCGCTGTCCGCCACGGTCAGCAGCACGATATCCCCCGGTGACTGGCCGAGGTCTATGGCTTCGTCGCCATTGGAGACGGTGCCGGGCGTGGCGGTCAGCAGATGCATTCAAGCGGTCGCCATCTGGGCGCTCAGTCCGGCCGCTATCGCGGCGCGGTCCATGCCGCGCTGGCCAATCACCACCAGCCGGGACCGGCGCGGCTCGCCGGCCTGCCAGTGCCGGTCATAATGATGCTGGATGCGCGGACCGACCGCCTGAAGAACCAGGCGTGCCGGGCGCCCCTCAATGGCGAGGAAGCCCTTGACCCGCAATATGTCATGGGCGGCAATGCTCTGCGCGAGCGCCGTCAGCAACGGCTCTGGCCCAGCAAGTTCGCCCAGATCCACGACGAAGCTGTCAAAATCGTCATGGTCATGATCCTCCTCATCGTCATGGTGGGAGGGGCGGGCATCGATCTGGTCCTCCACGCCCGCGTCGAGACCGAGCAGGATGGCGGGGTCAATCTCTCCTCTGGCGGTGCGGAGGATGCGGACGCCGGGTCGGATTTCCCGGGCCAGCTCCTGCTCCAGCACCGCCAGGCGATCTGGCTCCACCAAGTCGGTCTTGTTGAGCAGGACGAGGTCGGCACAGGCGAGTTGATCCTCGAACAGTTCCTCGATCGGGCTGTCATGATCCAGCGTCGGGTCGGCGGCGCGGGCAGCCGCGAGCGCCGCTTCGTCATGGGCGAAGCGGCCGGCGGCCAGCGCGTCGGCATCTATCAGGGCAATGACCCCGTCAACCGTGGCCCGCGTCCGGATGTCGGGCCATTGGAACGCCTTCACCAGCGGCTTGGGTAGGGCCAAGCCGCTGGTCTCTATGATGATGTGATCAGGCGGGACAGGGCGATCGAGCAGTTTTTGCATGGTCGGCAGGAAATCGTCGGCCACGGTGCAGCAGATGCAGCCATTGGCCAGTTCGATGATGTCGTCATCCGGGCAGGCTGCGTCGCCGCACCCCTGAACCAGCGCGCCATCGACGCCCACATCCCCGAATTCGTTGATGATAAGGGCGAGGCGGCGGCCGCCGGCATGCTGGATGAGGTGACGGATCAGCGTGGTCTTGCCGGCGCCCAGAAAGCCGGTGATGACGGTTGCAGATACCTTTTTCATGCGGGATTTCCTTGCGGTTGGCGGCTAGCGGCGGGGATGAGTTCGATCTCGTCGAAGCCCTTCCAGCGATAGAAGGCCCAACTCGCCAGCCAGCAGGCGGCGAACAGGCCGATGATGATGAAACCGAGGCTGTTGAAATGGGCGCCCAAATCGGCGGCGAGGGTCCAGATGCCGCCGCTGAGGCCGAGCTTGTCGCCGAGCAGCGCCGCCGCCTCGATCCCGCCGATCAGCAGCGCGACCAGCGCCGACATCAGCGTTATGGTGATATTATAGTAGAGCTTGCGGATCGGTTTCACGAACGCCCACTGATAGGCGCCCATCATCAGCGCGCCGTCCGTGGTGTCGATCAACGCCATCCCCGCCGCAAAGAGCAGGGGAAAGATAAGGACGGTCGCAATGGAAAGGCCGCTGGCGGCCTGGCCGGCGGAAAGCCCCAGAATGGCGACCTCTGTCGCGGTATCGAAGCCCAGACCGAAAAGAAAGCCGAGCGGCGCCATGTGCCAGCTTCGCGTCACCAGCCGGAAAAGCGGGCGGAAAAGGCGCGACAGGAGACCCCGATTGCTCAGGAGAATGTCCATATCTTCATCGACATAGGCGCCACCCCTTCGAACATGATTGAAGGTCTTCAGCACGGATTGGAGGATGACCAGATTCATCGCCGCAATGGCAAGGAGGAAGGTCGCGGACACCAGCGTCGCAATGGTGCCGCCAATGGCTCCTGCGGCTTCGACGCGGCTGAGAGCATTGGCGGCGAAAGCGATGAGGACAGCGGCGATCAGCACGATGCCGCTATGGCCGATGGCGAACCAGAAGCCGACCGTAAGGGGCCGCTGGCCGTCCTGCATCAGCTTGCGGGTCACGTTGTCGATGGCGGCGATATGATCGGCGTCGACGGCATGGCGCAGGCCCAGGCTCCAGGCAAGCACCGCCGTGCCGAGCATGACGGGATCGCCCGCGAAGATGGTGAAGGCCGCGATCCAGGCGGCCAGATTGGCGGCGATGAGACCGGCGAACATGCCGGTGGCGCGGCGACGCAGGCCGCCAGGAGGCGCCTGCATCGATGCTGGCGCATCGGAGGAAATGGTCATCGGACGGTATCCCGTCGGCGTCTGCGAAACCGGACGGAAACCGCCTTCATGCCGGGCGGACGCTCTTGCGCCCGGCATGCGGACAGCAGCTCCCGCTGCGAGAAGCGTCGCTCAGACGGAGGACCGTGCCGCGGCCATCCCCTGGACCAAGGCAAGAGCGACCAGACGCAGGCAGGTTTCCTGGCTTGCGGGTCACGGCTCGGCGCATGGCCTTCCCAGGCCTCGCATGGTTTAGCGTCCGGCCCAGTGGCTGATCATCCGGTGTTCCGGAGGATCGCTATGCGTCTCGCTCACCGCTTACAGTTGCAGGGACAGCTGCGGATTCATCACCGCATTCCCTATTAAGCCCCTTGCGAGGGCACCGGCGCGATCATGAAGACCAACCGAAACCGGTCTTCACGGCCGTGCATAGAGGCTGGGAAAAGAAATGGGAAGGGGCGGCGTCATCGCCCAATGCTTCATCAGCGGTCGTTCCCTGATGAAGCATTGGGCGATGAACCCCGTCATGGCGGGGTGGCGCATCGGCTGTCGCTGGAAGTGATTCCGGTCGACCGGCATTCTTCGAGCAGGGTGTCGAGGAACGCCAGGCCGGTGGGCGACAGTTCCCGATCGTGGATCAGCCAGAGTGAACTCATGACCGGCAAGTCGAACGGGCGGTTGACCACATTGTCAAGGTGCAGCCGCGCCATTGACAAGGGTATGACCGTAGGCCCGAACCCCGCCGAAACCAGGCCCAGCAGAGTGGCCAGGCTGCGGGCTTCATGGGAGATTTTGGGGACGAAGCCAGCCTCCGTGCAAAGGGCCCGGAAATGTTCCGTGAAGCCGGTGCCATTGGGTGCGCCGTACAGGACCAGCGGTTCATCGAAAAGGTCGGCAATCCGGGGAGGGTCCGCCCTCAGCGCCAGCGGATGATCCGCGCGCAGCGCCAGCACCATCTCTTCCTTGAGCAGGCATTGCGACAGCAAGCCATCAGGCAGCGTCAATGCCGTGAAATCACGCAAGATTCCAAGATCGAGCTGACGGCTGGCGACCCCCTCTATCTGTTCGTCCCGGCCCTGTTCGCGCAGGATCAGTTCGACGTCGGGATGGGCTTTGCGGAAGCGGTAGAGTGCGCGCGCGATCGGCGGCACGAAGGGTCCGGACGTAGTGAAACCCAGCCCCAGCCGCCCGATCTCCGCACGCTGCGCCATGCGCGCGATCTGTGCGGCGCGGTCGGCCTGGGCAAGCGTCCTGCGGGCTTCCGGCTCGAACAGCCGGCCGGCTTCCGTCAGGCGCACCTTGCGGCTGGTGCGATCGAACAGGCGGACGCCAAGCTCCTCCTCCAGGGCGCGGATTTGCTGGCTGAGCGGCGGCTGGGATATGCCAAGGCGAAGCGCGGCGCGGCCAAAATGCATCTCTTCAGCGACGCACAGGAAATAACGAAGGTGGCGCAGGTCCATATATCATGTCGTCAAAGATATCGATCATGCCATATTATATATTAGACGTGGAATGTCCAAGGGCGCATGGGCGTTTCCGAATGCGGCGGTGTCCCATGACCGTCGGGCGGAGGTGCGCGGGCTATGCCCCCTCATTGCCGCAGCACTCCGCCATGGTCGGGGATGTCGTCGCATTCTTGGGCGCTTTGTCAGGCAGGCCGGTCATCGACAATCGCCTGAAAATGCGAAAAAAGATATGCGCATTTCCTGGCGCTGTTCGTCCCTGGTCCCAGAAGGCGAAAATATATTCGGAGAGGTCGCGTTTCATGTGCGGCGGGGATCACCTGGCGGCGCTTGCGTGGAGTCGTGAATGATCGATATCGTCAAGGTTGCCCTACATCGTCCGCTGACCTTCATCGTAATGGCAATCCTGATCGCGATCGGCGGGGTTCTGGCGGCCGTGCGCACCCCGGTCGACATCTTCCCCAACATCCGCATCCCGGTGGTGGCCGTTGCCTGGCAATATGCGGGCCTGTCGCCGGAGGACATGGCGAACCGCATCGTCAATCCCTATGAGCGGGTGCTGACGACGACGGTCAATGATATCGACCATATCGAGAGCCAGTCGCTTCAGGGTATCGGCGTCATCAAGATCTATTTCCAGCCGGGCGCCGACATCCGGACCGCCACGGCGCAGGTGACATCGGTGTCGCAGACCGTGCTGCGCCAGATGCCGCCGGGAATTACGCCACCGCTGATCCTGAACTATAGTGCATCGACCGTTCCCATCCTCCAGCTTGCCCTGTCGGGAAAGGGGCTGTCGGAACAGCAATTGTTCGACATGGGCATGAACCAGGTCCGCCCGCCTCTGATCACGGTGCCCGGTCTTGCCATGCCATTCCCGTCCGGCGGCAAGCAGCGGCAGGTTCAGATCGACCTCAACCCGCTGGCGCTTCAATCGAAGGGGCTGTCGGCGCAGGATGTGGGCGCTGCCATCGCGGCGCAGAACCAGATCAACCCGGCCGGCTTCGTCAAGATCGGCGAAACGCAATATAGTGTGAAGTTGAACAACGCCCCGTCCTCCATCGAGGCACTGAACGACCTGCCGGTCAAGGTCGTGAACGGCGCGACCATCACCATGCGGGACGTCGCGCATGTTCGCGACGGCAGCGGTCCGCAGCAGAATATCGTGCATGTCGAGGGCAGCCGGTCGGTGCTGCTGACCGTCCTCAAGAACGGCGCGACCTCCACCCTGGCGATCGTTGACGGCGTCAAGCAGAAACTGCCGCAGATTGCCGCGGGCCTGCCCGACGCGCTCAAGATCCTGCCCATCGGCGATCAGTCGCTTTTCGTGAAGGCAGCCGTGGAAGGCGTCATTCATGAAGGCGCGATCGCCGCGGCGCTGACATCGCTGATGATCCTGCTGTTCCTGGGATCCTGGCGTTCGACGGTGATCATCGCCCTGTCGATCCCGCTCGCCATATTGGCCGCCATCGCGGCGCTGGCAGCTTTCGGCCAGACGCTGAACGTCATGACGCTGGGCGGCCTGGCCCTGGCGGTCGGCATATTGGTCGACGATGCGACCGTGACCATAGAAAATATCAACTGGCATCTGGAACAGGGCAAGGGCGTGATCGAAGCCATATTGGACGGCGCGGCGCAGATCGTGACGCCGGCCTTCGTATCGCTGCTGTGCATATGCATCGTTTTCGTGCCGATGTTCTTCCTGCCCGGCGTCGCAGGCTTCCTGTTCGTGCCGATGGCCCTGTCCGTCGTATTCGCGATGATCGCGTCCTTCATCCTGTCGCGGACGCTGGTGCCGACCATAGCGATGTATCTGCTGAAGCCCCATGCCGAGGGGGGCGATATGCACCTGGCCGGGGCGCCCGCTTCCCGCAATCCGCTGGTCCGGTTCCAGCGCGGGTTCGAAAAGCGCTTCGAGAAGACCAGGCGCGGCTATGTCGGGCTGCTGCACCGGGCGCTCCATGCGCGCAAGCCCTTCCTGCTGGGCTTCATGGCCATCGTGCTGCTGTCCTTCGCGCTGCTGCCGATGCTGGGCAGCAATTTCTTCCCCTCGGTCGATTCCGGCCAGATCGCGATGCATGTGCGCGTGCCGGTGGGCTCGCGGATCGAAGACAGCGCCGCGCGCTTCGATCGCATCGCGCGGGAAGTCCGCTCGATGATTCCGGCGGAGGAACTCGCCTCCATCACGGACAATATCGGCCTGCCGGTCAGCGGCATCAACACCATCTACAACAATAGCGGCACCATTGGCCCGCAGGATGGCGACATGCTGATCGCCCTGACGAGGGATCACCGGCCGACCGACGAGATTGTCGCGAAGCTGCGGCGGGAATTGCCCCGTCGCTTCCCTGGAACGAGCTTCGCCTTCCTGCCGGCCGACATCACCAGCCAGATCCTAAATTTCGGCGCGCCAGCCCCCATCGACGTGCAGATTGCGGGCAAGAATGCCGATGGCAACCGCGCCTATGCCCAGAAGCTGCTGGCGAGGATGGCGGCCATTTCCGGGCTGGCCGATGCCCGTATCCAGCAGCCGGCACGCTCGCCCCAGCTCGAGGTGGAGGTCGACCGTTCGCGGGTCGGGCAATATGGACTTTCGGAGCGCGACGTGACGACCAGCCTGGCCAGCCAGCTTGCGGGTACTTCGCAAACGGCACCGGTCTATTTCGTGAATCCGGAAAACGGCGTCCAGTATCCGGTGGTCGCGCAGGCGCCGGAATATCTTGTGGGATCGATGAGCGATCTCAGCAATGTGCCGGTGTCGAGCAGTGCGTCCGGCGCCCCTGTTCAGCCGCTGGGCGGGCTGGCGACGATCCGGCGGTCCAACACGGTGCCGGTTGTCACGCACTATGATATTGCGCCCGTGCTGGACATTTTCGCGACGACGCAGGGACGGGATCTGGGCGCGGTCGCCGCCGATGTTCAACGGGCGATCAAATCATTGGAGAAGGAACTGCCCAAGGGCACGACCGTCACAATTCGCGGCCAATATGCGACGATGAACACGGCCTTTTCGGGGCTTGGCTGGGGTCTGGCGGGGGCGATCGTGCTGATCTACCTGTTGATCGTCGTCAATTTCCAGAGCTGGGTCGATCCCTTCGTGATCATCACCGCCTTGCCCGCGGCGCTGGCGGGCATTGTGTGGATGCTGTTCATTACCGGCACGACATTGTCCGTGCCGGCGCTGACCGGGGCGATCATGTGCATGGGCGTGGCGACCGCCAACTCCATCCTGGTCGTCAGCTTTGCGCGGGAAAAGCTCGCCGAACTCGGCGATGCCGGCAAGGCCGCGCTGGAGGCGGGCATGGTGCGCTTTCGCCCGGTGCTGATGACCGCGCTCGCCATGATCATCGGAATGGGACCGATGGCGCTCGGCCTGGGCGATGGCGGCGAGCAGAATGCGCCGCTTGGCCGCGCCGTCATCGGCGGCCTGATCTGCGCGACCATCGCAACCCTGTTCTTCGTCCCCACCATTTTTGCCTTCGTCCATCGCAAGCATGGGCAGAAGGCGCCTTCCCTGGAAATGCAGCCCCACCATGTCTGAGCACAACCCCATCGAACATCCCGAGGCACAAGGCCCCGACAGCCGCACGCTGAAGCGGGTGGGCGTCGGTGCGGCGGTCATCGCCGTCGCTGTTGTCGGCCTGGGCATCGCATCGCGCATCCACGCGACCAATGAGCTGAAGCAGGTGGCCGCCGACGCCGCCATACCCACCGTCGCGGTCGTGATGCCCGCCACCGCCGGCGAGGGCGACGCGCTGGTTCTGCCTGGCAATGTTCAGGCCTATAACAGCGCGGCGATCTTTGCCCGGACCAACGGCTATGTGCGGCGCTGGCTGGCCGATATCGGCGATCATGTCCGGGCCGGCGAGCCGCTTGCCATATTGGACGCGCCAGAGGTTGACCAGCAGCTCGCGCAGGCGCAGGCGGATTATCAGACCGCGCTCGCCAATGAACGGCTGGCCGCCACCACCTCCCGGCGGTGGTCGTCGATGTTGGCGCAGGATGCCGTTTCACGGCAGGAGGCGGACGAGAAGGCCGGCGATCTTGCCGCGCGCAAGGCGCTGTCCAACGCCGCGCTCGCCAATGTGAAGCGCTTGCAGGCGCTGCAAGGATTCACCCGGCTGTCGGCGCCGTTCAGCGGCGTAGTGACCAGCCGGTCGGCGCAGATCGGGGCGCTGGTGGTGGCGGGCAATGCGGCGGCCCAGCCCTTGTTCACCGTGTCGGACACCCACCGGATGCGCATCTATGTGCGCGTGCCGCAGGGCTATTCGGCGGCCATCAGGCCCGGCATGGCGGCAACGCTGACCCTGCCGGAATATCCCGGGCGCAGTTTCGATGCGATGCTGACCAGCAGTTCGGGTGCGGTAGATGCGCAGTCAGGCGCGGTGCTGGTGCAGTTGCAGGCGGACAATGGCGACGGCGCGCTGAAGCCGGGTGCTTACGCGCAGGTCCGCTTCAAGGTGCCGGCGGGATCCGGCAATGGCGTGACCTTGCCGGGAAGCGCGATCCTCTACGGCAATGACGGACCGACCGTAGCGGTGGTGGGAGGGGATGGCCGCGTGGCCGTAAAGCCAGTCGCCATCGCCCGCGACGAGGGCAATGTCGTGTTGCTCTCGGGTGGGGTCCGGCCAACAGACCAGGTCATCGACACGCCGCCCGACGCCATTCGCAGCGGCGACAAGGTGCGCGTCCAGAGAGCTGCCAAGGCTGTGGCCCATGGTGGTTGATCGCAGGATTGCGTTTCTGCTGCTGGTGGGGCTGGCGGGATGTTCGATGGCGCCGGACTATCAACCGCCTGCAACCCCGGTGCCGCAGAATTTCAAGGAATTGGAAGGGTGGACGGCTGCGACGCCGATGGATCAGGCTCCGCGTGGCCAGTGGTGGGAAGCCTTTGGCGACCCGGTGCTGAACGATCTGGAGGCGCGGGCAGAGCAGGCGAGCCCGACCCTGGCGGCGGCGTTGGCGCGCTATGACCAGGCGAAGGCGGCGGCAGGGATCGAGCGGGCGGACCTGTTTCCGCAGGTAAACGCAGGGGGCGACGCGAGCCGTCAGCGGCTGTCGGGCAATCGCTTCGGCGGCAATGGGGCGGCGCCGGTCTATGATGATTTTTCGGTCGGGGCGACGCTCGACTATGAGTTGGACCTGTGGGGCCGCATCCGCAACAGCGTGAAAGCGGCGCGGGCTGACGCGCAGGCAAGCGAAGCCGATCTTGCGTCCGCCCGGCTCAGCCTTCAGGCGGCTGTGGCGGATGCCTATGCCCGGTTGCGCGGGCTGGATGCGGAGGCGGAACTGCTGCGCCAGACGGTGGATGCGTTCGGCAAGGCCTATCGCCTGACCACGACGCGGCATGATGGCGGCATAGCGTCCGGCATCGACGTCAATCGCGCGAAGACCGTGCTGGACAATGCGCAGGCGCAGATTTCCGCCGTCGCCAATGAGCGGGCGGCGACCGAGCATGAGATCGCCGCGCTGGTGGGGGCCATAGCGTCCGACTTTTCGATCCCGGTGCGGGTGCAGCCGCTCACGGCGCCCGAACTGCCGGTCGGCGCCCCTTCGCAACTGTTGCAGCGCAGGCCGGACATTGCCGCTGCCGAACGGCGAATATTTGCGGCCAATGCACGGATCGGCGTGGCGAGGGCAGCCTTCTTCCCGACGCTGACGCTGGGACTGTC
Source organism: Sphingobium sp. LSP13-1-1.1 (assembly GCF_040676415.1). Lineage (NCBI taxonomy): Bacteria > Pseudomonadati > Pseudomonadota > Alphaproteobacteria > Sphingomonadales > Sphingobiaceae > Sphingobium > Sphingobium sp. LSP13-1-1.1. The sequence goes on from NZ_JBEGHU010000001.1 coordinate 112,636, forward strand.
CGGCGGCTATCAGGCCAGTCATGGCGAATTGTTCAGCAAGCCAAACAGCTTCTGGGGTTTAGGCCCGGCATCCGCAGTCCTGGCATTGTTCGACGGGGGACGGCGCAGGGCGGGGGTCAGAATGTCGCGCGCGGAATATGAGGAAATGACGGCGGGCTATCGGGAAACCGTGCTGGGCGCGTTCCGGCAGGTCGAGGATGCCCTGGCGGCGAACCGGCATCTGGCCGATCAGGCGGTGAGCCAGCGCGGCGCGGCGACGGCGGCCGGGCGGACCAGCGAGCTGGCGCTCACGCGATATCGCGATGGCGCGTCCGATTATCTGGAAGTGGTGACGGCGCAGACCGACGCGCTGGAAGCGCAGCGGGCTTTGCTGGCGGTGCAAACCCAGCGGATGCGGGCGAGCGTCGCGCTGGTGAGGGCCTTGGGCGGGGCCGTTTGAAGAAGCCTGGTTGAAGCGATCGATCGGCTCGGATTGACCGCTCCAGATCCGCCGCGATCTCAGTGCACTTCCGCCCTCAGCCGTTCGACCAGCTTTTCGATCTCCCATGGCTCCAACACCCAGGTCCGTGTCTTGCGGCCTTCGCGATGAACTGGCTGGGTCAGCAGGATGCGCGCCTGTTCCTTCGCATGGGGCTTGAAGATCGCAAAATGCTGGGCGCAATCGCGGATCGTGCCGATGATCGGCGCCTTTCCGTCGAGGTCGATCATGGTGGCGGGCTGGTCCCAGGGCATGTTGAGCATGATAGATTTCCGTTTGTTTGATAGTCAGCGCTGCGGATCGCGGACGATGCAGCGAAAGCCGATATGGCTGGTCGAACTGTCCACCGCCTGCGGGTGGCGTGCGGCAGGGCGATAGCGCTGGCAATAGCTGGGCGCACACAGATGGGATCCCCCCTTCAACACCTTTCGCGGGATAGGCACGTCGGGATTGGCGGGATCGAGGCTTTCGCGCTTCGTGCCGCCCCGCGGGTTCGCGGGAACGCAGCAGCTTCCCTTCGTCTTGCGCGCGATCCTGGGCTGGGCATACCAGTCGGCCGTCCATTCCCAGACATTGCCGATCATATCGTAAAGGCCATAGCCATTGGGCGCATAGCTGCGCACTGGCGAGGTCCGTTCATAGCCGTCCTCCAGCAGATTGCTGCAGGGAAACAGGCCCTGCCAGTAATTGGCCTGGCAAATGCCACCAGGCGCGAGTTCATCGCCCCAGGCATAATCCGCGCCGTCCAGCCCGCCGCGCGCCGCAAATTCCCATTCCGCCTCGGTCGGCAACGCCTTGCCCGCCCATCGGGCATAGGCATCGGCGTCCTCAAAGACGACATGAACCACAGGATGATCCCAAAGATCGTCCAGATTGCTGTCGGGACCGTGGGGATGACGCCAGTCCGTGCCGAAGCTGAAATGCCACCATTGGCTGACATCGTTCAGATCGACCGGCATGGCGGTGCGCTGAAACAGCAATGACCCGGCGCGCGCCATTTCGGGTGGCATGCCGGGATAATCCTTCGGGTCTGGCGGGGTTTCCGCAAAGGTGCGGTAACCCGTCGCGTCGACAAATTCCGCGAATTGCCGGTTGGTGACGGGCGTCTCATCGATCCAGAAGCCGTCCACGCGTACCTGCCGAACGGGCGCTTCCTCCGGGTAGAAGCGGTCCGAACCCATCGCGAAGAGGCCGCCATCGATAAAGCGCATGGCTGTGGCGATTGCGTTCCCGGTCTCGATCATTCGCCGACCATAGCGGCGGAGAGAACGGCTGTATCGCTCAAAATAAGGACGCCGAAAGCCGCTCTGGCCTTCGGCGTCCCGATCACAGGCGTCTTTTTAGAAGTCCTTGCGGACAGTCACGCCGATCTTGCGCGGTGTGCCGATATTGTAACCCAACCGGCCCCGGCCGCCGCGCTCGCGGTCCAACGAATACAGCGCATTCTCGTCGAACAGGTTGTTCACATAGAGGGTGACCGAAAGGCCGCTGTCCCAACTGACGCCGGTCGACAGGTTGACCAGATTATAGGCGCCCAATCTGTAGGAACCGAAGTTGAAGGCGCCAGTGCCGTAGGCGCCGGTTGCTGGATCATAATAGATGGAATTGGCGAAGCTGCCCGCACCCGGTTCCTGATCGGCAAGCTGGGTGTAGCGATCGCCCACATGCTGGACACTGGCGGTGAAAGACCAATCGGTTTCCGCCGCGATCTCCGCGGTATAGGTTGCCGCTGCCGCCATCTGGAACTTCGGCACGGTGGGCAGGCGGTTGCCCTTGCGGATGCCGGCGATGATCGCGCCGCCTGCGTCAGTGACATTGCTGTCGATCTTCGAGTCGATATAGCTGCCGCTGAGCGACAGATCGAAATTGGGGGAAATGCGGGCGCTCAGTTCCGCTTCCAGGCCCGCCGTATGGGCCTTCGGCACGTTGAAGAGGACGCGCGAGGAACAGCTTCCCGCATCCGCCGTGACCTGCAGGTTCTTGATGTCGTTGTAGAAGAGGGCGGCGTTGAACGTGATGCCTCGGCCTGACGCCTTGACCCCGGCCTCATAGTTCCAAAGCGTCTCGTCCTCGAAAGTCGGACGGTTGCCATAGGTCGCCGCATCCGGCCCGGTGGCGCCGCCGCTGCAGAGCGGCAGGTTCAGCGGATCGTTGACCCCGCCCAGGCGGAAACCCTTGGACGCCTGCACGTTGAAGGTCAGGTCGCGATTGGCTTCATAGCTGGCGATGAGACGGGGGGAGAAGCCGGTCGAACCGGTCTTGTCGCCCACGCGGTCGTCGCCGTTGGAAAAGAGACCACCTGTCTTGAAATCGCGCGTCTCCTTGAAATCATAATAGCGACCGCCCGCCGTCAGCTTGAACTGGCCAAGCTTGTAGCTTGCCTCGCCAAATGCGGCATATTGCTTGATGATGTAAGGAATGTCGGCGTTATAGGGCGAATCGAGCGGGAAGCCATTGGCTGCCCCGGCCGAAGTGCCCGCACCCAGTGTCGCGTCGACAATGGCGTCATAGCCCGGCGTCGGCAAGCGCTGTTCATAGGTGCGGTCGACATGGCTGTAGAAGCCGCCCAGCACCCATTGGAACGGCCCTCCGCCGGTCGAGGCAAGGCGCAGTTCCTGCGTCCATTGCTTGAGCCTGGTCGTGTCCCTCAGATTGGATGGGAGATTGGCGAGAGCAGGCGCCACGCCCAGGGACATCACGAAAGGCGTGACCGACACCGACCCGGTCAACGCGGACGCATCACGGCTGACCAGAATGTCGCGGTGAATATAGGTGGTGATCGAGGTCAGCGCGATGTCCGACCCCATGTCGATATTGGCCGTCAGGTCAGCGAGCGTGGTCTTGTCGCGGAATTCCTCGCGCAGCTTCAGATATTGAGTGCGTTCCGGGAAGACGTCCGACGGGCTGATCAGCGGGTTATAATAGAGGTGATAGCTGTCCTCCCGGTTGAAGCCGTTTGTCCTGATATCCTGATAGATGATGCGCGGCGTCACCTTGATGCCCGGCGCGGGTTCCCACAGCAGGCTGAGACGTCCGCCATAGCGTCGGCCGTCATTGATATTCTTGCCCGCGGCCGGGCCGATGGCGTCGATGAAGCCCGCATAATGTTCGGCATAGCCCACGGCCCGGATTGCCGCCGTCTCGCCCAGGGGCAGGTTGATCGCGCCCTTGCCCGAATAACCGACATCGCCACCCTTCAGGACATTGGCGCCGCCTTCGACCGTGCCCTCGGTCTGGCCGAGTTTCGGCTGCTTGGTGATGTAGCGGACGGTGCCGCCTTCCGAACCGGATCCGAACAGCGTGCCCTGCGGTCCGCGCAGCGTTTCCACCCGGTCGAGGTCGAACAGATCGAAATCGGGCGTGAACAGCGACATGGAGATCACGGACTCGTCCAGATAGACGCCAACCTGTTCCTTGACGCCCGGCTGGTCGCGAACGACCTGGCCGGCGGATACGCCGCGCACGGAGACCTGGCTCTGCCCCGGCCCTAGATTCTGGACCGTCAGGCCGGCAACGCTGCGCGATACGTCTTCGATGGAGGTGGCGCCCATGCGCTGCATGGCTTCGGCGGTCTGCGCATTGATGGAGAAGGGCACATTCTGGATAGATTCGTTGCGTTTCGTGGCAGTAACGATAATCTCGTTACCCGACCAATCAGAGGAATTGTCCGTTTCTTGCGAAAAAGCGGCGGTAGAAATGCTCGACAGTGCCAGAACAAGGCATGAGGCCGATAAACGCAATATGTTTTCGTGGCGCGGAAATCCCGTCATCTCATCCTCCCTTTTAACAAACTGACTATTATAATTATGTTTATTGACTGATATGGGCCTGCGTCCATTTCAGGAATACTATTCAAAACCTAATCTAGATCAGCCCCATCACAGGATGCAATAAAAATTGCGCAAGAGAGATCGATTCTTACGCGACTGTTACCTCCCTGCCTCACCTTCCAGTAGGAGGAACTGGAACGGGCCGCTTCCAAGTGCCTTTCACCTTGCGGCGCGGCATCGGGCGGCGTTATGACGACCCGATCAAGCAGCAACGGCCATTAGATCGCCGTTTGAGCTTTTTACCGCGATTTCCTGACCGGCGATCATTCCGATCGCTTGGAAATCGCTCTAGGGGGCCCTGCACGGACATATCCGGCAAGGTTTGGGGGACAGGTCTTGGGCATATTGGGGAAGCTGGTTGGCGGTGCTGCCGGATGGGCTGCATTGAGTCTGTCCGTGACGGCGCATGCTCAGGCGACGGGCGACCGGCTATTGCTGAGCGACAGCTTTCGCATCGGCAGCGAGGGCGGCGCCCTGTGCCAGGCGCAGAGCGCGTCGGGCGATCCCTCCGCGCGGACGATGTTCGATCGCGCGTGGACGCTGGTGTGCCGGGATGCAGCTAGTCCAGTAGGTCAGATTTTCGCGCTGCGAAACGGGTCGGACGATGCTGGTGAGGCATTGCTGGATCGGCTTGCAGCCTCCCGCAAGGGGGCGGTCGAATGCGGTGCGCCCGGCGGCGTCAATATACCCGGAATTGGCGCTGCGCTCATGCGCAATTGTACCGGCGCAGTCGGCCCCTATCGCATATTGACCGTCGAGCGCGGCAAGACGGTCTATGTCGCGCAGGGCTATGCAGCCTATGCAAGCGCTCTTGACCTTGGGCTCCGCTCGGTCATTTCAGGGCGGATCGTGCCGGGTAAGCTCGATATCGCGACGGTGGGTGCGAACGGCGCCGGCTATGCCCGTTTGCAGGCAGCGACGCTGGATCCGCAAACGGTGCTTGCTGAAGGCTACAGGCGCAATGCGTCGGGCAATTATGCCGAAGCGGCGGAGTTCTTCGACAGCCTGACGGACCGGCTCGCGCGCGATCCCGATACGGCGAAGCTGACTCCGACCGAGCGGGCGAACCGGGCGCATGAATATCTGGTCAACCGGGGCCTTCAATTGTCCAACCTGGGTCTGTTCGATCAGGCGGACACGGCCTTCGCGGATGCGCGCGGCATTGCCACCGCCGATGCCGTGCAGATCCGGCTGCGCCGCAATTTCGAGGCGATGCATCACATCAACCGGCAGGACATAGCGGGCGCGCTCGCGATACTCGATCGCCCCATGACCGCCGGCGCGACTGCCTCGACTGACGGCGATGACGCGGTTTCCCTGCCGCCGGAGCTGGCTGCGGAAATGAGCAGCGGGGCGTCGCAGGCACGGGCTCTGGGAGTGCGGCAGGACAACAGGCTGACCCCGGCCGAGCGGGCGGCGATCCTGGACGCGCAGGCGCAGCAATTGCGGGGCACGATCCTGCGCCTGTCGGGCCAGCCGGGGCCGGCGCGGGATGTGCTGACAAGAGCGCTGGCCAGCGCCGTCGCGATCCGTGACGGGCGCGTCACGTCGATCACCCGCCTGCGCGCCCAGCTTCTGGGAGAGATCGCCCTGACCTATGAAGCGCAGGGGGATTATGGGCAGGCGGAGCGTCAACTGAACGAGGCGCTGGCATTGCTGGGCGCGCAATATCCTGAAACCATAGCATTGAACGGCGCACGAGCGCGGCTGGGCGCATTCCTGATCCGGCGGGGTCGCAATGAGGACGCGCTGAAGATTTATCGCGGCATCGTCGCCTCCGCCATGGAGAACCGCGCTGCGCTGACCGGCATGGCGAACCAGCTTCAGCCCTATTTCAGTCTGTTGGCGCAGGAAATTCCCACGCGACCTGAACTGACCGCCGATCTGTTCGCGGCGTCGCAGATGCTGATGCGCCCCGGCGCGGCCGATACGCTGGAGCAACTGAGCCGCGAGCTGTCCGCCGGTGACGGAGAGGCAGCGCGGCTTTTCCGCCAGTCGGTGTCCCTGTCGCGCGACATAGAGCGCGGGCGGATCGCCCTGGCGCAATTGCGGCAGGCGGCCGAGGGGCAGGGCGCCTTGTTGCCCGACGTCGCGCAGGCGCAGGCCGACATTGACCAGCTTGCCGCCGATCAGGCCAGTACGCTGGCAGCATTGGCGGCCTATCCCCAATATCGTGCGCTGAGTCCGCAGGGGCTGACGCTGGCCGAAATGCAGGCGACGCTGAAACCGGGCGAGGGCTATTACAAGCTGGCGCAACTGGGCGACGCGCTTTACGCCCTCTGGATCGATGCCGACGGCGCGACCGGATATCGGCTGGTGGCCAGCGCGACCGATGTGGCGCGCAAGGTGACGGCGCTGCGCGAGACGATCTCCATCGATCTCAATGGCGCGCAGACCACCTACGCGCTGGACGTTCCGGTGGCGCGCAGCCTCTATCTCGACCTGTTCGGACCGGTGGAGCAGCGGTTGAAGCCGCTACGGCACCTGATCTTCGAGCCCGATGGCGCGATGCTGCAACTGCCGGTCAATCTGCTGATCGCCGGTCAGGCGGGCGTGGACGCCTATGAGGCGCGTATCGCCCAAGGGGGCGACGAGTTCGATTTTCGCGGCATTGACTGGCTGGGCCGCGACCATGCGGTCAGCACGGCCCTGTCGGCGAGAGCCTTTCGCGACGCCCGGGCGGCGGCGCCCTCCAGCGCGACGCAGAGCTATATCGGCTTTGGCGACAATGCGCCGCTTGCCGGGCCGGTGCTGGCGGCCTCCAGCCGGGGCGCATTGTCCAGCGGGTCCACGGCCGATTGCGGCTGGTCGCCCTTGCAATGGAACCGTCCCATCCCCGCCACGGAGTTGCGGGAAGCGGCGCGGGCCATTGGCGGGCAGGGCAGCGAACTGATTACGGGCACTGCCTTCACGGACGAAGCGGTGATGGCGCGGAGTGACCTCGATCGCTTTCGCATCCTGCATTTCGCCACCCATGGGCTCGTGACGCCGCCGCATCCGGGATGCCCGGCGCGCCCGGCCCTGCTCACCAGCTTCGCGCCGGACCGGAAATCGGACGGCCTGTTGCAGTTCAGCGAGATTTTCGACCTGCGGCTGAATGCTGACCTGGTCGTTTTGTCCGCCTGCGACACGGCGGGCGCGGCCGGTGTGGAGACAACGCGGGCGGCGGGACTTTCGGGCGGCGGCGGCGCACTGGACGGGCTGGTGCGCGCCTTCATCGGTGCGGGAAGCCGCGCCGTCATCGCCAGCCACTGGCCCGCGCCAGAGGATTATCATGCGACCGAGCGGCTCATGGCCGGCCTGTTTGCCGCCGGGGCGGACCAGCCCATGGCCGAGGCGTTGCAGGCCGCACAGATCAGGCTGATGGATGATGCGGAAACCTCCCATCCCTTCTACTGGTCCGGTTTCGCCATCATCGGCGACGGCGCGCGTCCACTGATCGCGCGCCGCTGATCATCATGCCGATGCGGGGCCTGCTGCGCCGCGGCGCGCGACTGGTGCGGGAGACGGGACGCTGGCGCCTGGCAGCGACGGGGGCGCTTTTGCTGCTGGCGCTGTTCCTGGCCGGGTGGGACTGGAACCGTCCCCTGGGCGGCGGAAGGGCGCGAGAAGTCCTGACCGCCGATGCGGAGAGAGGCCTGTACGACTGGCGAGCCGCGACTTTCGCGCCCCGCGTGGCGCAGGACCAGCGCATCCTGATGCTGGTCTATGACGACCAGACCCTGATCGCCACGCGCAAGCGGTCGCCGCTCGACCGGGGCCTGCTGGCGCGGGCGCTTCGGAACATCGATGCCATGGGGGCAAAGTCGATCGGGATCGACATCCTGTTCGACCAGCCGCAGGACGAGGATGGCGAACTGCTCTCCACCCTCCACGCCATGCGCACGCCGGTCTGGCTCGGCTACGCCAATCTGGGCGACAATCAGGAACAGATCATCTTCGAGCAGCAGCAATATCTTGATCGCTTCATCGGCGAGGCGCGGACGGCCAGGGTCCGTCCCGCCAGTATCCGGCTGGAAACCGATGCGGACAATGTGGTACGAAGCTGGCCCGTTCCGACGCCAGGACAGCCCCCCTTGCTGACGCTGGCGATGCAGCCTTCCGCATCCTTTCGCGACTATCGCGGCGCGATCCGCTTCCGCCTGCCGATCAGGCAGGCCGACGGGTCGGAGGAGCCGGTGATTCCCAGTCTCCAGATCGATACCCTGGCCGATCCCGCCATGGCCCCGGCGCTCGCCGCCATGGTGCGCGGGCGGCACGTGCTGATCGGCGGTGATATCGTCGATATCGACCAGTTCGAAACGCCATTATCGGGGCGGCAGGCACGTTCGACCATGATCGGGCTTGAAGTGCACGCGACGATGCTGGCGCAATTGCTCGACGGCGCACGCCTGGCCGCAGTGCCGGAGGGGTGGCGCTGGTTCGCGGCGCTGCTGGTCGTCTGCGCGGCGGGCTTGACCAGCCTGGCGGAATTGCGATGGTTCGCGCTGGTGCCGGCGCTGGTCGTACAGGCCGGGGCGATTGCGGGCGTACCCCTCTGGCTTCAGGCACGGGGATGGGACACCAAGGGACTGCCGGCGGTCGGATGGGTGCTGGGCTGGGTGCTGGCCTTCACGGCCATCGGCGTGGCGGCGCGGGCCGTGACCTCTCAGCAGCGGCGCTTCGCGCAGGCGGCGCTGGGCAAATATCTGCCCCGCGACATCGCCGCGCAGATATTGGCGGAGCCGGAGAAGCTGGCGCTGCACGGCGAAAAGCGGTTGATCTTCACCCTGTTCACCGACCTGGAGGGCTTCACCAAGCTCAGCCACGCCATTGCGCCAGAAATGGTCGCCCAGTTGCTCAATCGCTATCTCGACATGTTGAGCGATGTGGTGCTGGCCCATGGCGGAACCATCGACAAGTTCGTTGGCGATGCGGTGGTCGCCTTCTGGGGGGCGCCCATTGCCCGGCCGGACGACGGACGCAACGCCGCGCTTGCTGCCTACGCCATGTGGCGGGCGGGGGAAGCGTTCCGTCGTGACCTGCCCCCCGGCGTGCCACCGATCGGGCGGACCCGCGTCGGATTGCATCATGGCGAAGCGATCGTCGGCAATTTCGGCGGCGAAGGGCGCATCCAATATACCGCGCTCGGCGACAGCATGAATACGGCATCACGGCTGGAGGCGGCAAACAAGGCGCTGGAAACGAACGTCCTGGCAAGCCGGGAAGCGATGTTGCTGTCGGGGCTGGACTGGTGGCGTCCGATGGGGCGGGTGCGACTGCGCGGCCGATCGACCCCGGTCGACCTGTTCGAGCCGGCGCCGGACTTTCCCGCCGGAGAACGCGCGGCACTGGCGCAGATATTGGCGGTATTCGATGGCGAGGATGCCGACGCGCAGAACGCTGCGCGGCAACGTCTCAAAATGATGGTTAACCATCATCCGGACGATGCGGCCATCGCCAATCTGCTATATCGTTATGAGCATATCGGGGAAGGAAGTAGCTATGGTCTGGGGTAAGCTTGCCGCGCGCGGCGCATTGGCCGGATATGTCGTTGCGGGGCTGGGCGGGCAGGCCGCAGCGGAGACCATGGTGGTGCGCGCCACCGGACCCTCGGCCGCGACCTACAAGCCGGGCAGCAAACTGGGCGATGGCGGATCGCTCACGCTGAAAGCGGGCGATGTGGTGACGCTGCTGGATGCGAAGGGCACGCGGACGCTGCGTGGGCCCGGCAGCTTCAACGTCGCCGCCGCCGCCAGTGCGGCACCCGCCAATAATGTGATGCTCTCCGCCCTGCTGGATACCAAGCGGGTGCGGCGCGCCAGAACCGGGGCAGTACGCGGCACCATTGGCGAAACGCCGGCCGCTCCACCACGCCGACCCAATCTCTGGATGGTCGATGTCGCGCAATCCGGAACGCTTTGCGTTGCCGATCCCGCCGCGGTGCGCCTGTGGCGTGCGGATCCGGCCAAATCGGGAACGGTACGCGTCATCGGCGATGGCGTGCAGGCGACGGCAAGCTTCGCCGCCGGCGAATCAGTGACTGGCTGGCCGGTCGCCGTGCCAGTCCGTGACGGTGCCGCCTATCGCCTGAGCGACGGATCGCGTGCAGCCGATGTTCGCTTCGCACTGGTCAGCCCGGAAACGGCGGGGCTGGACGGCATCGCATCCAGCCTGATCGCGCGCCAATGCACGGCGCAGCTCGACCTGCTGGTGGACACGGCGGCGCTGTCCAACGGGGCCGCGCGGAATTGATTGTCGGGACGCGCCGGCGCTGTTAACCGGCGGTCAGTCGCGGGGAAAGGGTGATGGGCAAAAGCCCGCGCCTGAAGACAGGGAGTGAGGCAGCCCTAAGGGAAAGGCTGCCTTGGACCGTTTGGGGACAGATATGGGGAACAAGGGGCACATGCGGGCTTCCGCCTTGAGCGGATCGGCGGCGGCGCTGGCGCTGGTGCTGCCGATCGTCTTGCCTGTGGCGGCGGCGGCACAGGTCGCGCCACGCGCTCCGACGCGCGAGGAACTGACACGCGGGCAGTTGACGGACGAAGCGGCGACTCGGGGCAGCCGCCTCACCGTGGTCGGCGGCGTCGAACGCGCGCCATGCCCCTTGGCCGATCCCCGCTATGCGAGCGTTCAGGTCAATTTCGCCGATGTCCGTTTCGAGGGACTGCGCATAGTCGATCCGGCCGCGCTGGAGGATAGCTGGCGCGAATTTGCCGGGCGCGAAGTGCCCATAGCGACCTTGTGCGAAGTGCGCGACCGGGCCGCAACCATGCTGCGGCAGATGGGCTATCTGGCGGCCGTGCAGGTTCCGCCCCAGCGCATAGAGAAGGGTGGGACCGTCCGCTTCGACATTTTCATGGCCCGTCTGGTGGCGGTGGAGGTGCGCGGCGACGCGGGCAACAGCGAAAGGCTGATCGCCGCCCATATGGAAGTGTTGAAGGGTCAGCCGGTCTTCAACGTGCGCGACGCGGAACGGCATCTGCTGCTGGCCCGCGACCTGCCAGGCTATGATGTTCGCCTCGCCCTGCGCCCCGCCGGTACGGCGCCGGGGGAAGTGGTGGGCGAGGTGCAGGTGGTGCGCCAGCGCGTTCAACTGGACGTCAATGTCCAGAATTACGGCAGCAACGCTGTCGGCCGCTTCGGCGGGCTGGCGCGGGTGCGCTTCAACGACATGACCGGGCTGGGCGACAGCACATTGTTCAGCATCTTCAACACCGCTCAACCGAGCGAACAGACGGTGCTGCAGGTCGGGCACAGCATGGCACTTGGCAGCGATGGGCTGCGCCTGTCGGGCGACCTCACTTACGCTTGGAGCAAGCCGGGAATCCGCGGCGTCCCGCTGTCATCGGAAACCATGATAGCCACGGCGGGGCTCGCCTATCCGCTGGTGCGGCGTCAGGCGCGCACCCTGCTTGCGACGGGCGGCCTGGAGGTCGTCAACCAGGATCTGCGTTTCGGCACCGCCACCCCCAAGATACCGCTGTCCCGCGACCGGCTGCGCGTGCTGTTCCTGCGGCTGGAGGGGGAATTGATCGATCCCGAGAGCATCGTCAGCACGATCGGCTATTCCGGCGTGGAGCCTCGCTGGCGGCTGGGCGGGATGGCCGAGCTGCGCCAGGGGATCGAGGGGCTGGGCGCGAGCGAAACGTGCGGCGCGGCATTCGTCAACTGCGCCTTCCCCAGAACGCCGATCAGCCAGTTGGACGGCGATCCTTCAGCCTTCGTGCTGCGAGCGAGTGTCCAGGCGGAGTATCGGCCGCGCCCGGACCTGACCTTCGCATTGTCGCCCAGGGCGCAATATAGCCCTGACGTGTTGCTTTCCTATGAGCAGATGAGCGCTGGCAATTATACCGTTGGCCGCGGTTATGATCCCGGCGTCATCACCGGCGACAGTGGCCTGGGGATCGGAGCGGAACTGCGCTACGGGCGAATCACGCCACGGGAGCCAGGCGCGATCGCGCTCCAGCCCTTTCTTTTCTTCGATGCGGCCTGGATGTGGCATCACAGCGCCAATTTCGCCGGACTTGATCCGCAGAAACTCTATTCGGCGGGCGGCGGTCTGCGCGCGACATGGGACAATCATGCGCGGCTCGACCTGACGGTGGCGACGCCACTGCGCAAGGCGGGTTTCCAGACCGACAGGGGCGCTACGCGGCTGCTCCTTTCCCTGACCACGCAAATCCTGCCATGGAGGCGTTGATGAGGACGAAGCATGGCGCTTTCTCGCTCTGGACATTGCTGGGCCGCACCAGCGCGGTTGCACTCGCGGTCGGTCTGGGGGCCGGCGCCGCAGTGGGCCAGAAAGCGTTTCAAGGCAGCTATACGCCAAATCCCGACGTCTATATCTCGCAGGGCAGTTCCCCTGGAAACGATGCGATCTCGCTGAACTCGACACAAGCGGTCATTGACTGGACGCCCGATGATAGGGTGGCGGCCAGCGCCGGCACGATCGACTTCCTGCCTCAGGGCAGGACGGTCACATTCAGTTCTTTCAGCGACTTCACGGTTCTGAACCGCATCCTGCCTCTGGATGGCAATGGCCTGCCCGTATCGCGCGTGATCGCGCTCAACGGCACGGTGCAGAGCCAGATCATCGGCAGCCCGACCACCACCGGCGGATCAGTCTGGTTCTATGCGCCGGGCGGCATCATCGCGGGCGCCAATAGTGTCTTCAACGTCGGGTCGCTGGTCCTGACCACCAACGCGATCGACACAAGCAACGGACTTGACAGGAACAATATCCGTTTCGCGGGTCCGGCGGGCAGCACATCCTCGGTCGAACTGCTTCAGGGCGCTCAGGTCAACGCGCTTTCATCCGGCAGCTATGTGGCGCTGGTCGCGCCGCGCGTGGTGCAGGGCGGAACCGTCAACGTCAATGGTTCAGCCGCCTATGTCGCCGCGGAAGCCGCCGATATCAGGATCAACAACGGCCTGTTCGACATCGCGATCACGGCCGGCACCACCGATGCCAACGGCGTCGTCCACAGCGGCACGACAACCGGCCCGGCCTCGACCGGCGGTACGGATTTGCAGCGCGTCTTCATGGTCGCGGTGCCGAAGAACAATGCGCTGACCATGCTGCTGTCGGGCAATGTCGGCTATACTCCCGCAACGTCGGTGACACCGGACGGCAGCGCCATCGTCCTTTCGGCCGGGTCGGACATCGTCCATGACGCCGGCGGTAACCTGATCGTGATGCGCAATGCCACCGCGACGGCCGCCGCAGGTTTCAGCATCGGGTCAGGCGACTGGCAAAACGACGTGACCGGCGCGGCGACCGGCGACATCGTCATCCGCCCTGCCACGGCCACTCATTTCCTGGGCAATGTCGCGCTTTCCGCCGAACGCAGCATCACCCTGCAGGCCGACCAGTCCGGCACGATCACCGTCGACCGCGACATGAACCTGAAAGCCGGCAACGGGGGCACAGGCGGGCGCATCGACCTGCTGGCCTTCGGCGGCAGCGGCGCGCCCTCCACCAACGGACAGATCGGCGTTACCGGCACGCTGTATCTGGATGCCAGCGCGGATGGCGAAGCGGGCGTCAGTTCGGTACCCCTGGTCGGCGGCGACGCCAATGGCGGCGTCATCAATCTGATCGCCACGGGCGGATCGATCACCGCCGCCAGCCTGACGGCAAATGCGGTGGGCTATGCGGGTTATGGCAGCGACAGGTCCGGCAACGCGACAGGCGGATCGATCACCCTCTCAGCACTGACCGCTGCCGGGCCTTCCGGCACGGAAGGGGGGAGCCTGGGCTTCGGCAGCACCACGCTCGACGCCTCGGCGGGAACGGCGTTCCAGGTGTCGGTGCCGCCGGTGGACGGCGGCAATGCCGTTGGCGGCAGCATCGCGATCAACGGCACGTCCGGCGCCTTCATACAGGGTGGCCTGGATCTGGGCACCGTTCGGGCCACAGCGCAGGCGACAGGCGGCATCGCGAGCACGGGCGCGGCGGGCAGCGCGACGGGCGGCGATATCCGGGTCGCCATATCCGCGGGCAGGCACGATTGGACAAGCTTCTTCGCTGACGTCAGCACCGCGCCGGGCTATGCGACGGACAGCGGCAGCTATGGCGCGGCGATCCCCGGCGCAACCGGCATCGACATCGACGTGGGCGGCACGGGCAGCCTGAATATCCTCACATCCGTTTCGCTCTACGCCGATGCGACGGCCTATGGCGGAGGGGCGTCGGGCGGCACGCTGCGGGGCGGGCGGATCAACATTTCGGCGCATGATGGCGGCGGCCTCGCGATCGCGCAGGACCTGTTCGCCACTGCTGACGCCTTCGGCTTTGCCGCCTTTGCGGGATCGACCTTCCTGACGCCGCGCACTGCCGACGCCCTTGGCGGAAGCATCACCATCGGCGCTGCGGGCGGCAGTTTCAGCGCGGCAGGACTCTATGCCAGCGCGGGAGGCTTTGCCGGCGATGCGCCCGGCCTGGCGGGCAGCGGGACGGGCGGGGACGTGACCCTGTTCGCCAGTGCATCGAGCGGGCAGCGAGGCAGCTTCTCGCTCAGCGACTGCCCCAGCTATTCGTGCCGCATCTCCGCCAATGGCGGGGGCGCATCGGGCGCGGATGGATCGAACGGCACGGGCGGATCGGTCCTGCTCTACGCCAGCGATGGCGACTTTTCGGCGCTGGGCGACATGACGCTGCAAGCCAATGGCGTCGGCAGCAGCGCAGCTTCGGATGGTGTCGCGGGTCGCGGCGGCGACGGGCTGGGCGGCAGCATCCTTGTGGAAAACCGGGTAGGCTCGGCAGGTGACGGCGCTTTGCGCTTCGGCAACCTCTACCTGTCGGCGGAGGGTGCATCGGCGCCCCCGATCGATGGCATAACGTTCAACGGTGGCGATGCCGGCAATGGCACTGGCGGCACGATCAACGTCAACATATTGGCGGGCAGCCTGACGGCCGATCTAGTGGATGCGAGAGCGAACGGCTCTGGCGGCGCCGCCGGCGAAAACTGCCTTATATGCGAGGGCGGCGGCACAACGTCCTTCCGTGCAGGCAACGGGCAGGGCGGCACGGCAGATTTCCTTATCACGGGCGGCGGTGCCACTCTCGGCACGCTGCTGCTGAGCGCGCAGGGCACCGGCGGGGAGGCGGACGGTGCGAACAGTCCATCATCAGCCGCGGCGATCGCGGGGGCGGGCCTTGGCGGCAACGCTGCGCTGCAATCGCGCGGCGGGACGCTGGGACTGACAACACTTACCATCGATGCGGGCGGCACCGGCGGCATGGGCTATCCGGTCTTTCAGGCGGACGGCGCGGATGGCGGAACCGGCACGGGCGGTACTGCCGGGTTGCTGTTGGCTGCGGGAAGCAGTGGGGCCGTCACGATCACGGGCGCGACTATCGTCCGCGCAACGGGCAAGGGTGGCGATGGCGCGGAAACAGGCGCCGACGGCGCCGGATTTTATCGCGCCGGCGCAGGCGGTCTTGGCACGGGCGGGACGGCGGACGTGACGCTAGCGGGTGGCGTGCTGACCGCGCCGTCGCTGCTGATCTCGGCGGAGGGCATGGGCGGCGCTGGCGGCAATAATGGCAGCGACGGACCCGGCGCGGCGGCCGGCGACGGGCTGGGCGGTACAGCAGCTTTTTCCTATCTGAACGAAGGCCATGCCATTGGCACTGTCACCGTCGATGCCGACGGGATTGGCGGTCAGGCGGGTAATAGCGGCTTCAGCAGCTTCGACAATAATGGCAGCCCGATTTTCTTCTACGGCACTACGGGCGGCGGTGCGGGTGGCCGGGGAACGGGCGGCAGCGCCGCGATGCTCATCGACGTCGATCCCCTTTTCGCGAACCTGACGGTCAGTGCCGACGGCATCGGCAGCATGGGCGGCGGTGGCGGGACCGGCGGCGCGGGTGGCGTCGGAATGGGCGGCGCCGCGACACTCGGCCTCTCATTCGGCGCGACGACAGTGAGCGGGACGCTGCGCGTCACCGCTGCCGGTCTGGGCGGTACAGGCGGCACGGGCTATGATGGCAGCGGCGGGCGCGGCGGCGATGCATTCGGTGGAAGCGCGTCGCTGGGCCTGACCGGACCCTCGACCCTGCTGGATGCCGGCGACATCGGCGTGCTGGCGGAAGCGATCGGCGGGGCAGGCGGCCAAAGCGGCGTGCGCAGCGGCGCGGGTCTTTTGGGGGCCGACGGCGGCAATGCGACCGGCGGCGCGGCCTTATTCGCGCTTGGCTCCGGCGCGACGGCGACAACCGGATTGGCGCTGCGCATCAGCGGCGATGCGACGGGCGGCGATGGCGCCCTTGGCACGGCCGGGCCGGTCGGCGGCAATGGCGGAGCGGGCGGCAATGGCCTGGCTGGCTCGGCGACATTACGGATTGCGGATGCGCGCATTGTGCTGGGCAGCGCCTTGCCTCAAATGCCCGCTTACAGCATCACTTCAAATGGCCAGGGCGGGCTCGGCGCCGATGGCAGCGTGGGTAGCAATGCGGGCCTGTCCGGCGGTCTGGGCGGCAACGGTGGAAACGGCACGGGCGGCCTTGCGGCGTTCGATTCCAGCAATGGCGATTATGTGCTCGGCGGCATGACCTTGCGCGCGGACGGACAGGGGGGACTGGGCGGAATCGGCGGCAAAGCGCCGGGCGGCGCTTCTGCCGGGGGCGTCACCGGTCTGGGCAGCGGCGGCACCGCCAGCTTCGCCAATCGTGACAGCGGCTTGCTGTCACCAGGCGCGCAGCGGTTGATCGACGCATTGTTGATGAGCGCGAGTGGAGACGCGAGCGGTCTCGTCAGCCTGACCGACGGCAGCACGGCCACCAATGGTGGACTGAGGGTCACTGGATCGGTCCGGCTTTCCAGTCTCGGCATCCCGACCGCCGGCTTTTCGGGCGTTTCCGTGGGCGCAACCAACGTTGTGCGGATCGGTGGCAATGCCGACCTCGTGAGCGACGGGCCACTCTCCTTCGCTTTCGCTGGGGCTGGCGATATCATGGTGACCGGTGCGCTGACGGGCGTGTCGGGAACAGGCATCGATTTCAACCATGTCGGGCGGCCGCAGGGCAGCGACAGCATTTTTGCGGACAGCATCCTTTTCACCGCGCCGGGCAACATCACCATGTCCTCGGCGGGCAGTCTGCGCGCGGTCAACAATCTGACGATCCTCAGCGCGGCGGGCAATATCAATCTCGCCGCCGGCAGCGTGCTGACCGCTGGCGGAAATCTGACGCTGTCCGCGCAGGGGATCAACGCCGCCAGCCTGGTTGCTGGCGGTCAGAGCCTGTTGGATGCGGGCGCCGGCAGCCTGGTGGTGGACGATATCGCATCGGCGGGTGCGATCACGGCGAGTGGCGGCGCGGTCAGCCTGGGCGCGACGGGCGGCATGACGATAGCGCAGGCGACGGCATCGACAGGAGCGCTGCTGCTGAATGCGGGCGGCGCTCTGTCCATCGCCGATGCCAGTGCTGCAACCGGCATGACCCTCTCCGGCGGATCGATCAATGCGACCAGACTTTCGGCCGGAGATTCGCTGACGGCCACGGCTGCTAGTTCGGCAATTTTCGGCGATGTGATATCGCTGGCGGGCGACATCCTGTTGAATGGCGGGGGCCTGCTGACGCTGACCGGTTCCGCATCTGCCCGGACGATTACGATCGGATCGCGCGACATTGTCCTGGGCGGTTCGGCCCAGCTCGGCAGCGTGAACGGAACGAGCCAAGTCATCTTCAATGCCATCAACCTGCAGCAGCCGGCCTATATTGGCGGGAATGACGTCGCCGGAACCTACAGCCTGTCAGCGGCGGAACTGGCGCGGGTAACGGCGACGCAGATCGCCTTCAATGCCCCGGCGCGCGGCGTTGCGGGATCGCCGGACATCATCGTGCAGGACCTGACACTGGCCGCGGCCAATCTGGCGAGCGGCGGGATGCTGACGATCGGCACCAGCGGGCATCTGCGCGTCCAGGGCGCGGTGCGGCTGACCGGGCGATCAGGGCAAGGAGGGCTGGCCCTCACGGCAGGCCGACGGCTGGAAATCATAGCCGGCGCCGGCCTGATCGACATCAGCGACGGCAATGGCGCACTGGGCGGCGTGCTGACGCTCGACAGCCCAATCATCATGGCGGCATCTCTTTCGGCCATAGCGGACATCGGTTCCACAGGATCGATCACCGCCAGGGATTTGCGCCTGGCGCAGAATGACGGACCGGTCGACGATGCCGGCATCCTGCGTGCAGGAACAATCCGGGCCAATGCGTCCCAGGCCTTCTTCATCCAGAATAGTGGCCTCTCCGTAGCGATCCCGGACCGGCGTGGCTTCACGGCCAATAATCTGGTGATCGGTTCCCAGGGTCCGGCTTTGCAGATCGCCATCAATGGGCGGCTGGCCCTCTCGACGGGGGTGTTCGCGCAGGGCCTGGAAACGATCCCGCTGGTCGCCGTCAACGGCGGCTATGCCTTGGGATCGAGGATCAACGGTTGCCTCATCGGCAGCCCCGCTGCCTGCACCAGCGTCAGCTTCGACAGCCGCGACACATGGAACGGCGTGCTGGACCCTTCGGTATCGGTCAGCCGCATCTTCACCCTGTCCCTGATCGAACTGCGCGACATCGTCACACAGGGCTATCCGCCCCTGATTGACGAACCTGTGACAGGCGCGGGCAATGAGGATCTTTGGGAACGCTCCTGCGGTGGACCTGACGAAGCGGGCTGCGGGGACGGTGGTGCGCACTGATCGGGCGGCGCGGGCAAAACGTGATTGAAACAACGGGTTGATCCCGTAGAGAGAAATGCGCGGCTGACGCAGGGGAAACTGCCCGAATCAGCCTGCACGGGGGCGTGACAAATGAGGGGCAAGGTCGGGGTGATAGGCAGGTCCTTGGGCGGGATGGCGCTGGGCGCCATGCTGCTGGGATGGCTGCTGCTGTCCGCTCTGCCGGGTGCAGGTTCGGGTGTGGCGGATGCCGCGTCGGCTGTTCGCACCTATACTGGCGTCGCTTCCTGCGCCGGTTCCACCTGCCACGGCCGGATGGAAGGCGACGGCAAGGTCGTACGCCAGGATGAACTTATGCGCTGGCAGGAGCCTTCGACGCCGGGCGGCGCCCATAGCCGCGCCTTCGCGGTGCTGAACGGCACGCGGGGGCGACAGATCGCAGTGACGCTGGGACTGGGCGACCCATCCTCTGCGCCCGCGTGCCTTGGCTGCCACTCCACGCCGGCCGCAGCGCGCGGCACGCGTTTTCTGGCGCAGGACGGCGTCGGCTGCGAGGCGTGCCATGGCGCGGCAGGCGGCTGGATCGCGTCCCATTATGCGGTGGGCGCAAGCCATGCCGCCAATGTCGCAGCCGGCATGACCCCACTCGACCAGCCGGAGACGAGGGCATCGGTCTGCCTCGACTGTCATTTCGGCAGTGCACGGGACGGTCAGTTCGTGACGCATCGGATCATGGCGGCAGGCCATCCACGCATCTCCTTTGAGCTCGACCTCTTCTCATCGATGCAGGCGCATCATGATGAAGATGCCGATTACGCACGACGCAAGGGGCGGACTGACAGCCTGAAGCTCTGGGCCGTGGGGCAGGCGATGGCGGTGGAACGCGCCCTGGCCCTCTATGCCGGTTCACGGGGCACGGAGGGGACTTTCCCCGAATTCTACTTTTTCGATTGCCAGAGCTGTCACCGCCGCATCTATGACCAGGCGGAACGCAGCAAGACCTGGGAAGCCAATCCGGGCCGCCCGATCCCGGCAGGCATGCCCCCCTTCAATGATGAGAACATGATCCTGCTGTCCGCGGCGGCGCGCGTGGCAGCGCCGGGACTTGCGGGGCGTTTCGACGCCGACAGCCGATCGTTCCACGCGGCAATCGCGCGGGATCGCCCTGCGGCGATAGCTGCCGCTGGCAAACTGGCAGGCAGCGCGCGGGCCCTGGCCGATGCCTTTGCCGCTGGGGGAATGCGGGGCGACATGGCCTTCGCCATCGTGCGCGAGATTGCGGGCAGCGCCATATCGCCGCGCTTCACCGATTATGAAGGATCCGTGCAGGCCGTCATGGCGATCGATACATTGCTCAACAGCCTGGTGAAATCCGGACGCGTCACCGTGGGCGCGGCGGCGGGGATCAGGGCGGACGTCAACCGCGCCTATACCGCGGTCAAGGAACCGAACAGCTATCGCCCCGGAGATTTCCGTGCATCTCTTGGCAGCGCGGCGCGCGGTATCGGGGCGCTGCAATGAGGGGCAGGCTCCACCGGTTGAGCGCACTGGCCGCTAGCGCGGTACTGGTTCTTGCCTCCTGCGGCGGCGGTGGAGGAGGGGGTGGCAGCGGCGGCGGTACGTCGACGCCTGCGCCAACGCCGACACCGTCCAGCTTCTACGCAGCGCCTGCGCAGGAGTCGCTTACGATAGCGGATGTCGAAACCGTGGTGGCGCATGCCGTTGCGGAGGCGAAGGCGCGCAATCTGCCCGCCGTGGTCGCCGTGACCGACCGGGTGGGCAATGTGCTCGCGATATTCCACATGGCGGGGGCACGCGCCAGTGCCATCACCAGCGCGGCGCCCAATGGTGATAATATCGACGCGCAGAACCTGACCGTTCCCGCCGAGGCCGGCGCCATCGCCAAGGCGATCACCGGCGCCTATCTGTCGAGCGGCGGCAACGCCTTTTCCACCCGCACGGCGAGCATGATCGTCCAGCAGCATTTCCCGCCGGCACCGACCACCGCCGGGCTGGAAAGCGGGCCGCTGTTCGGGGTGCAGTTCAGCCAGTTGCCCTGTTCCGACCTGTCGGCGCGCTTTGTCTCGTCCGGCTCACAGGCGATGATCGGGCCGAAGCGCTCTCCATTGGGGCTGGCAGCCGATCCAGGGGGCTTTCCGCTCTACAAGAATGGCGCGGTGGTTGGCGGCATCGGCGTCATGGCGGACGGGGTCTATGGCTCCGACAGCAATGTCCTTGATGATGATAATGATCCTGAGGAATATGTCGCGCTGGCGGGAACCCTGGGGTTTGAGGCGCCTGAGGCTATCCGCGCCGATCGCATCACGGTGGACGGCACTTCGCTGCGCTATTCCGATGCAGCCTATTCCGGCCTGATCGCGACGGGTGCCGTGAGTTTTGCCGCGATCAACGGAAGTGAGGGTTCGCTGGTCACGGTGCGCGGCTATTATGGCGATCCGGCGCCTGCGATCCTGCCCGGCGTCGCCTATGGCACGGAGGCGTCTGGCATCCGGCCGGCGCGATCAGCCGAATTTTCCAATATGGACGCCTTCGTGCTGACGGACGGATCGGGCAATGACCGCTTCCCGATACGCGCCGGGACCGACGGTGGCGATGTGGCGCAGCCGCTCACTACGGCGGAAGTGACGGCGATCCTTGAAGAAGCCTTCGCCGTCATGAGCCGGGCCAGGGCGCAGATCCGCCAACCGCTGGACAGTCGGGCGCAGGTGACGATCAGCCTGGTCGATACGCGCGGGCAGGCGCTGGGGATCGTCCGATCGCCCGATGCGCCAATCTTCGGCACCGACGTCAGCCTGCAAAAGGCGCGCACGGCGGCTTTCTTCTCCGGTGCCCATGCGGCGGCAGACCTGTCGGCGAGCAGCAGCGCCGATGTCGCCGCCTTCGTCGGCAAGGCGCGGACGTTCCTCAACGATCCCTCCGCGCTGACCGGGCAGCATGCCTTTACCGATCGCGCCAATGGCAATCTTTCCCGACCCTATTTCCCCGATGGGGAGGTCGGGCGGCCGAACGGACCCTTCTCGCGTCCCATCGCGCAGTTCAATCCCTTCTCCACCGGCCTGCAATCTGCGCTGGTGGTGGGCGACCTTGCCGCACATCTCGCTTATATGACGGGCGCGAGCGCAACCGACACGCCCCAGCGCTGCTCGGCTGTCCCGACCGTGTCCAACCGGAACCGGGTGCAGAACGGCATTCAGATCTTTCCTGGTTCCGTACCCATTTATCGCGGCAATGTTCTGGTCGGCGGCATCGGCGTATCGGGCGACGGCATCGATCAGGACGACATGATCAGCTTTCTTGGCCTGCACAATGGCGGTGCGCGCGTCGGCGGGATCGGCAACGCGCCCGCCGCGATCCGCGCTGATCAGATCGTCGTCGATCTGGGCAATGCGACGGTGCGGCTGCGCTATGTAAGCTGTCCCTTTGCGCCGTTCCTTGGCAGCGCATCGCAAAATGTCTGCGCGGGGCTGTAGGGCATGGGTCTCGTCTCCCTCCTGCCCCTGTTCGCGCTGGCGCAGCCGGGCGAGCCGGTGCCACCGCCTCCGCCGGATAATTGGCAGGAGATACTGGACGCCGACGGCCAGTCCATAGAGGGTCGCCGTCGCCCCGGATATGAGCCGCCGTTGCCCGACGCGGTGACGCAGGACAACAAAGGCGCGGTCCGCGCGCCTCCGCCAGAGGCCTTTCCGACCGATCAGATTCCAATCCCGGACCGCTGGCGCCTGATAGAGAGCCTGGGCTTGGTGAAGGAACGCTGGTTCGACCCCTATAACCAGAACACACTCAAGGGCGATCGTCCCATCGACCGCGAAAAGGTGAAGTGGTTGCCGATCAAGGGCGACGACTGGTTCTTCGTCGCCAATGCGGTGAGCGATACGGTGCTGGAGCCGCGGTCCTTTCCAATCCCGGTCGGGGTGCAGACGACGGAGCGGCCGGGCAGCATCAATGTCTTCGGCAAGGATGCGAGCTACATTTTCAGCCAGACCTTCATCGGCGGCGTGGCCCTCATCAAGGGGGCGACCGCCTTCAAGCCGCCGGAGATCGAATATCGCCTGACACTGGCGCTCAACGTCAATCATGCCAACGTGCCTGAGCGTCGCGTGCTGTTCGTGCAGCCATCCAGGCCGTCCCATCGGACCGATCATTTTCTGGGCGTGCAGGAAGCTTTTGTCGACTATCACCTTGCCAACACGTCCGATCGCTACGACTTTCGGTCGTTGCGCGTCGGCATCCAGCCCTTTCAGTCGGATTTTCGCGGTTTCCTGTTCAATGACCAGCAACTGGGAATCCGTCTGTTCGGCAATCGCGACAATAACCGCTTCCAGTTCAATCTGGCCGCCTTTTGGCGATTGGAGAAGGACACCAACAGCGGCCTCAATTCGGTTGTGCAGTCACCGCGCCGGGACTGGATATTCCTGGCCAATCTCTATCGCCAGGACTTCCTGATCCCTGGCCTGACCAGCCAGATCACCGCCGTCTACAACATGAACCGCGAGAAGCGGGACATCGAGATCGACGATAACGGCTTTCCGGTCCGTCCGGCGCTGCTCGGCGACCTGCGCGGGCGGGAATATGATGTCGTCTATCTGGGGTATAATGCGGACGGACGGATCGGGCGGGTGAACCTGACGGGGTCGCTCTATGGCGCACTGGGAGAGGATCGCAACAGCTTCTTCACCTCGCGTCCCGCGCAGATCAGGGCGTTCTTCGCGGCGGCCGAAGCGAGCATCGACAAGGACTGGATGCGGTTCCGCATCTCGGGCCTGTACGCCAGCGGCGATGGTGACCCTCATGACAATCGCGAAAACGGGTTCGATGCGATTTTCGAAAACCCAGTCTTTGCGGGAGCCGACACCAGCTACTGGATCAGGCAGTCCATTCCCTTCGCCGGCGGCGGGCGCGTCATTGGAATCAACGGACGGAACGGAATCTTGAACTCCCTGCGCTCCTCGAAGGAACAGGGCCAGTCGAACTTCAACAATCCCGGCACCATCCTGCTCGGCGCCGGCGGCGACTTCGACCTGATGCCGGAACTTCGCCTGTCGGCCAACGCCAACCATCTATGGTTCCAGAATACGGCAACGCTCCAGGCGCTGCGCAATGAGGGCAGCATTCCCAGGTCCATCGGCTGGGATCTGTCGACCGCCGCGATCTGGCGACCCAAGGCGACGCAGAACGTCGTCTTCCGCCTGTCGGGTGCAACCCTGTTGCCCGGCGCGGGATTTCGCGACCTTTTCACCAACAGCGAGCGCAACCGAAACTATTATTCGGTGCTCGCAAATCTGATCCTGAGTTACTGATGCACCGGCTTGCTGCCTCCCTATCGAATTATCGTGCTCCCGCGAAGGCACGCGCCGCGGTCGGACCCCGGAACAGGATTTCTGCCCTTGCGGGAATGGCGCTGCTCCTCCTGCTGCTCGCGGCCCTCCTCATCCCCGTCGCCATCCTCCACGCCTCCGACGCCGAAAAGCCGGTGGAGCGCCATTACGCCCTCGCGCCGCCCGCACCGATGAGCCAGACCGCCGGGCAGGTCGCCGCGAAATCCGATGGTTGCTATAGCTGCCATAGCAAGACGGACGAGCCATCGATGCATGCCACCCCGGCGGTCATGCTGGGTTGCACCGACTGTCATGGCGGCAATGCGGCAGTGCGTGGCGATCCGGCTCTGGGCTTTGAGGATCCTGCCTATGTCGCCGCGCGGGAGAAGGCGCATGTCCTGCCGCGCTATCCCAAGAGCTGGCATTATCCCTCCTCCGCCAATCCGCAGCGCACCTACACGCTGCTGAACCGGGAGGCGCCGGAATTCGTCCGCTTCGTCAACCCCAGCGACTATCGCGTGACGCGGGAAGCGTGCGGCTCGTGCCACATGCAGGTCATCGAGGCGGCGGAGCGATCCCTGATGGCATCGGGCGCGATGCTGTGGGGCGGGGCGGCGTATAATAACGGCATCGTGCCCTTCAAGAACTATATCTTCGGGGAAGCCTACACCAAGGACGGCAAGCCGGCGAAGATCGTCTCGCCCGGCAGCCCCCCCGGCACCCTGACCGCCGGGGAGAAGGCGCGCGGCGCGCTGGCCGAACTCTATCCGCTGCCGACGTGGCAGGTGATTCCGCCGGGCGACGTCTTCCGCGTGTTCGAGCGCGGCGGGCGCAACATCAACACGCAATTCGCGGAAATAGGCCTACCCAATCCCACTGGCTCGATCCAGCGGCTGGAAGAGCCCGGGCGGCCCGACCTCAAGCAGTCCAATCGCGGGCCCGGCACGGGGCTGCGCGTGGCGATCCCGGCACTCAACATTCACAAGACCCGCCTCAACGATCCCTATATGTGGTTCATGGGCACGAACGACCAGCCCGGCGATTATCGCCATTCGGGTTGTTCGGGGTGCCATGTCGTCTATGCCAATGACCGCGAGCCGCGCCACAGCCTGATCTATGCGCAATATGGCCGCGACGGGCAGACCGCCACCATCGATCCGACCATTGCGGCCAAGATCAGCCATGGTGGGCTGAAGGGGCCGCATGGCGAGACGATCACTCCCGATCATCCTGTTGGCGCGGTCAAGGAAAGCGGTCATCCGATCCGCCACGCCTTCACCCGCGCGATCCCGACCGCGCAGTGCATGAACTGTCACATGCACCAGCCCAATATCTTCCTGAACAGCTATCTGGGCTACACCATGTGGGACTATGAGTCCGATGCGCCCCTGATGTGGCCGGAAAAGCAGAAATATCCGACCGCGGCCGAGGTGCACCAGACGCTGGAACGCAATCCCGAGGGAGCCAGTCCCCGCGGCAAATGGTCGGACCTGGAATTTCTGCGCAACGTCTATGACCTGAACGACAAGGCGAAGGACACGCAGTTCGCTGACTACCATGGCCATGGCTGGAACTTCCGCGGCGTGTTCAAGCGCGACCGCGAAGGCAATCTGCTCGACGCGGATGGCAAGACCGTGTCGCCCGACGATCCGGAAAAATGGCGCAAGAAAGGGGAGGGCAAGTTCGTCCCTGTCGGCACCAATCCGGGCAAGTCCGTGCATTTGATGGACATCCACGCCGAAAAGGGTCTGCAATGCGCCGACTGCCATTTCGCGCAGGACAGCCATGGAAACGGCTTCATCTATGGCGAGGTGGCCAATGCCATCGAAATCGGGTGCAAGGATTGTCATGGCACGGCCGACGCCTATCCCACATTGTTGACATCCGGGCCGGCCGCCCCGCCCAAGGGGACGAACCTCGCCCTGCTGCGCAATCCTGACGGCAAAAGGCGGTTCGAATGGTATTTCGACGCCAGCGGAAGGCAGAGACTGATCCAGCGATCGATCGTCGACCCGAAGCTGGAATGGGAAGTGAGTCTGGTTAAGGATTCGGTCGATCCGGCCAATCCGCATTTCAACGCCAAGGCTGCCCGCGCCAAGCTGATGAGCCGTTCGGGCGCGGAGGACGGCAGTTTTGCCTTCGGGCCGGGCATCGCCAAGGAAGATCGGGCGCATGGTGACGACAGCATGGCGTGCTTTACCTGCCATCTGAGCTGGACGACCAGTTGCGGTGGCTGCCACCTGCCAATCGAAGCGAACTGGAAGACCTCGCTTCACCATTTTGATGGAGAGGAAACGCGCAACTTCGCGACCTATAACCCGCAGGTGGCGCGCGACGAGATGTTCCAGCTCGGCAAGCACATGACGACCAAGGGCAATGAAACGGCCCCGGTTCGCTCGACTTCGGCACTGGTCCTGTCGTCCACCAACATCAACCGCGAACGCATCTACATCCAGCAACCGCCGATATCGGGCATCGGCTTTTCGTCGCAGGCCTTTGCGCCCCATTTCCCGCATACCGTGCGCCGGACGGAGACAAAAACCTGCACGGATTGTCATTTGTCGGCCAAGGACGACAATAATGCCATCATGTCGCAGTTGCTGCTGCTCGGCACCAATTTCGTGAATTTTGTCGGCCTGAACGCCTGGACCGGGCTGGAGAGCGGATTCGAGGCGATCCGCGTCACCGAATGGGACGAGCCGCAGGCCGTGATCGGCAGCTATCTGCAGAAATATGCCTATCCCGATTACTGGAAGCTGCACGTCGAGCAGAACAGGCGCGAACTGAAGAACTGGGTGCGCGGCAAATATTTCGACGGCAGGGCTTCCGGCGAGACCCATGCCGTGGAAGAGTTCCGCAATGTAGTGAAGGGGACGGCCGATCGCGTCGGATGCCTGCAATTGCGCGGCGAATATATGTATGTGGCCGAAGGGAAGGGCGGTTTCCGCGTCTATGACGTGGCATCCATCGCGAACAAGGGTATTTCCGAACCGATCCTGAGCGCGCCCTTCTCGAAGCTGGGCCACAACAGCGGCGTTCCATCCAGGAACGCGACCTGCATGGCGCTTGCCACCAACCAGCCGGTCAACCCGCTGCGCAACACGCCGGAACTGCGCCGGATCAACCAGGAGCAGCCTTTCCTGCCGATTTACAGCTATGCGGCGGTGACGGACAGTGTCGAAGGGCTGATCATGGTCAATATCGAGACCATGGCCGATGGCGATTTCCGCAACAATTTCCTGAAGCGGGCAGTCACGTGGAATCCCGACGGCGTGCTCGACGGGGCGCGGCATATTCAGCTTGCGGGGCAGATCGCTTATATCACTGCCGATGTCGGACTGGTCGTGGTGGACCTCAGCGACCCGCTTCACCCCCGTCTTGCCGCCGTCCGCCCGATGAAGGACGCGCGGGCCAGCGCGATCCAGTTCCGCTATCTGTGGGTCACTGATTCAGAAGGGCTGAAGCTGTTCGACGTGACGAAGCTCACGGATCCGGTGGCGGTGGCGTCCGCCACCGTGCCGCTGGCCGATGCGCGCCGGATCTATCTTGCCCGGACCTATGCCTATGTGGCGGCCAAGTCCGAAGGGCTTGCAATCGTCAACATCACCAACCCGCTGCGTCCCGTCGTCTACGCCAAGGAGACGTTTGGTGGCCAGATGACCGATGTGGAGGATGTGATCGTCGGCACGACCAACGCGTCGCTGTTCGCCTATGTCGCGGATGGCCGGAATGGCCTGAAGGTGGTGCAGCTGACCAGTCCGGCCAGCCAGCCCAATTTCTACGGCTTTTCGCCCGCGCCCAAGCCGGAGCTGATCGCCTGGGCACGGACGCCTTCGCCGGCCTTGGCGCTGTCCAAAGGGCTGGACCGCGACCGCGCGGTGGATGAAACGGGCGGGCAGATCGCGGTGTTCGGTCGCCTCGGCTCGCGCCCCTTTACCCGCCCGGAAATGGAGCGGCTGTTCCTGACCTCCCGGGGAATACCCTATAAGGTCAGCGACGAAGTGGATATGAAGGGCTGGCGACCGCCTCTGCTTCGGTAAGACGCCGGGTTGGACTGGCCCGGCAAGAGCGCTGGGGCGTGGCTCAGGCGCCCGGCACGCCCAATATCCGCGCCTCATCCCTGATCCGCCCTGCCTGCGCCGGATTGGCCGACCGCGCCTGCGCATAGGCCGCCGCCGCCTTGCCCGTCTCGCCCAGCGTCATGCGGCTGCGCATCAGCATGATCCAGCCGTCGACATTGCCCGGATTGGCCTTCAGTCGGGACTCCAGACTGGCCACCATTCCCCCGACCATCGCGTCCTGCTGTCCCTGGGGAAGCTGTGCAGCGGCCTGCATCTGCTCGCGGCTGGGGCCAGGGATCGCCGCTGTCGCCACGGACATGCCGGCACCCAATGGCGGGTGCGGTGCGGTCGGCGTCACTGCCGCCAGTCGTTCCGCGACATCAATACCGTTGATCTTTCCCACCTGCTCTATCGTCCGGCGCAGATCGGCTTCCCATGGCGCGCCCGATGGCGTGTCGCCCAGCAGGGCGAGCCAGTCGCGGATCGCGCCCTCATGATCCTTCGCAAGATCCTTGCGCACCGCCAGGAAGTAGCGCGCCCTGGGATCCTTCGGATCGAGTGCGATGGCCCGGTCAAAGGCGTCCGCGGCTTCCTTCGGCATGGGATCACGCTCGCTCTCCATCACCGCGGCCTCGCCCAGCGACGACCAGAAGGTCGCATTGCCGGGCGCCAGCTTTGTCGCGTGACGATAGGCGCGCACCGCATCGGCATGGCGGCCGCTTTCGAAATAAGCCCAGCCCAGCCTTTGCCAGCCCTCCGCATCGTTGGGATTGGCCCCGACCCGGTCCTGAAGCGCGCGTATCGCCGCCTCCGGATCGGCAGGCTCCTGGCCGGCCGCCAATGGGGAGGATAGCGCTGGCACCTTCGTTTCCTCGGGCGCGTGCGTCAGATTATAGCCGATGGATAGAGCGGCGATGCCAACCGCGCCCATCAGCAACACGCGCCTCCAGTTCCAACCCATTATTCTTGCACTCCCCGGTTGTTCCCCGCGATCTTCTCTAGCGTGACGCTGCGGAAATGATAGAGTGCCGCCCGGGACAGCGTCCGGTAACAGCCGGAACACAGGGGCATATCGGGGGACAATCATTGAATGACCGCGTGCGTATCGCGATCGTCGGATCGGGGCCGGCGGGGCTGAGTGCGGCCGCGCGCGCCGCTGCGCTGGGGCTTTCGCACCTGCTGATAGAAAAGACGGACCATCTGTCCGACACCATCTTCAAATATCAGAAGGGCAAGCATGTGATGGCGACGCCCAGCCAGCTCGTGCTGCGGTCGGACTGCGATTTCGAGGCGGGCAAGCGCGAATCGATTCTCGACCGCTGGAACGGACAGGCAGACGCGCAGGCCATCAATATAGCCTATAATGCGGAAGTGAAGGCGATCGTCGGCACCGGCGATCCGATCGCGGGCAGCATCCAGAAGATCGTTGAGCGCAAGCGTGACGGCACGAGCGAAACGAAGGAAATCCAGCGCTTCGCGCCACCTTATCGGCTGACGCTGAACGACGGGAGGGAGGTGATTGCCGATGCCGTCGTCATGGCCATCGGCACGCAGGGCAATCCCAATCTGATGCGCGTGCCGGGCGCCGACCTGCCCCATGTGCAATATCAGCTGGACGATCCAGCGGAATATAATGACGAGCACATCTTTGTCGTCGGGACGGGCGATGCAGGCATAGAAAATGCCCTCGGCCTCGCTGCCGATGAGGCGCAGGGCAATGTCGTCACCATCCTCAACCGGTCGACCGAGTTCGCCAGCGCCAAGGCTGCGAACGTCAAGGCGCTGATGGCCGCCGCTGAAGCGGGGCGCCTTGCCATCATGACCGAAAGCACCACGGCAAAGGTGGAGCCCGGTTTCATCACGCTCGACAGCCGCGACGGCGAGGTGAAGCTGAAATGCGATCGCATCATCGCGCGCATGGGTTCCGCTCCGCCGCGCGCCTTTGTGGAGAGCTGCGGCATCGAATTCACCAGTGGGGACCGGCTGGCCTTCCCGAAATTGTCGCCGGTGTTCGAAAGCACCGCGCCCGGCATTTTCGTGATCGGCGCGCTGGCGGGTTATCCGCTGATCAAGCATTGCATGAACCAGGGCTATGACGTCGTCGAATATATCAACGGCAATCGCGACCTGAAGCCTGCGGACGAACCGATCCTGGCCGCCAAGTTCGCGGGATTGCCGGAGAAGAAGAGCGTCGCGGAATGGCTGGAGTATCTGCGCGCCAACGTTTCGATCCTGGAGGGACTGTCTCCGCTCCAGATGCGGGAATTCATGCTGGACAGCGAAGTGCGCGCCTATCGCAGCGGCGACCTGATCTTCGAGAAATTCGACCCGGGCTCCTCGCTTTTCGGCATAGCGCGGGGGCGGGCGCTGGTGGAGGTCGCCTCCGGCGTCGAGATACCCATCGACCAGGGCTCCATCTTCGGGGAGGTGGGCCTCATTTCCGGCCGCCGCCGCGGTGCGACCGTACGGGCGGGCGCTGACTCGATCATGGTGGAGGTGTCGCGCACAGCGGCGCTCAAGCTCATGTCCTCCAACCCGCCCGCCAAGCGCGCCATCACCCGCATCTCGACCGAGCGGCAATTGCTCCAGATGTTCGGCGCCGGCCTGACCCCGGCGGATCTTGCCGACATTCTCGACACGGCGGAAATCCGAACGGTGAAGGCGGGGGAGGCGATCCTCACCGAAGGCGATATCGGCAATGACATCTATGTGATCCGGGTCGGGTCGATGATCGTGGAAAAGAAGATCGGCGGGAAAAACGTCTTCCTGTCCTATCTTCCCGCCGGCAGCTATGTGGGCGAAATGGCGTTGATCGCAGGCGGCCCGCGCACCGCCACGGTCAAGGCGACGGTCAAGTCCGAGGTCATCAGGCTGAACGGCGATGCCTTCGCCCGGTTGATGGCCGCCAAGCCTGCCCTGCTGGAACGCGCCCGGCGCGACATGGCGGCTCGGCAGGACGTCAACGCCTTTGTCGAAAGCCGCAAGGACAGCTTTTCGACCGTCGTCGACATGTATTCGGAAACGGCGAAATTCCTGGTCGACAACGGCATAGGCGAAGCGACCGACGTTCTCCTCATCGACGAACATCTCTGCGTCGGCTGCGATAATTGCGAAAAGGCCTGCGCCGACAGCCATGATGGTCTCTCCCGCCTCGACCGGGAAGCGGGCCGCACCTACGCCCACCTGCATGTGCCGACGAGTTGCCGCCATTGCGAGCATCCGCACTGCATGGCCGACTGCCCGCCCAACGCCATCCATCGCGGGCCGGATGGAGAGGTCTTCATCGACGACAGTTGCATTGGTTGCGGCAATTGCCAGCGCAACTGCCCCTATGGGGTGATCCGCATGGACAGCGTGCCCCCCAAAAAGCCGGGCCTGCTCAGCTGGATGTTCTTCGGTGCTGGTCCCGGCCCGGGCGAACCGTCGAAGAAATGGCGCTACAAGAATGCGGAATCCGGCGTTGAAAAGCCGAAAAAAGCCATCAAATGCGACATGTGCTCGGGCATTGAGGGTGGCCCGGCCTGCGTGCGCGCCTGTCCCACTGGAGCGGCCATACGCGTAGCACCGGAGGATTTCCTGACGGTAGCTCGGCTTGGCGGGGAGGCGCGCTGATGGCGACGCCTGCTGCCAGCCCCATTCGCCGCGCCAGGGGTGAGGTGCTGCATGACGGCTTCCTTCGCCACGCCGGTTTTCGCTGGCTGAAGATCGCGACGATAACCTGCGTCCTGTCGATTGCCAGCTATATGCTGGTCGACGTCACGCCGCACCATAATGGCGGTAGCTGGTACGGCTATACCATGGGCACGATCGGCGCGCTGCTGATCCTGTGGTTGACCTTGCTTGGCCTGCGCAAGCGGGCGATGACGCGGGGACGCTGGTCGCTCAAGGCATGGACATCCGCCCATGTCTATCTTGGCCTCAGCCTGATCGTCATCGCCACGCTGCACACCGGCTTCCAGCTTGGCTGGAACGTCCATACGCTCGCCTATGCGCTGATGATGCTGGTGATCCTTTCGGGCCTGTTCGGCATCACCGTCTATGCGTCCTTGCCTACAGCCCTCAGCAACAACCGCGCCGAAATGACGCAGGTGCAGATGCTCGACGCGGTGCGCGCCATCGACCGGCAACTGCATGATGCCGCGCAGCCCCTGACTCATGAGCAGGCCGCGCTGGTGCGCCAGTCGCTGGAAGATGATCCCTTTGGCGGCGGCCTGGTGGCGCGCCTGTCCGGCCGCTATCCCCGTTGCGCCACGGCCCGGGCGCAGGCGGCGTTGCGCCGCTGGACGGGCGACACGCCGGATACCGGCAATGATCCGCTGGAAAGGGTCGATGCGCTGCTGGAACGCAAGCAGGCTATGCTGGCCCGCCTGCGCCGACACCTGAAGTTGAAGGCGCTGCTGGAAATCTGGCTTTACATCCATGTGCCCGCCACCTTTGCCCTGCTGGCCGCGCTGACCGCGCATATCGTCAGCGTCTTCTTCTACTGGTGAGCGTGAGATGAGCTTCCTAGTCCGTCAGATCAGCCTCACCGCCGATGGCCGCGAGATCGTTCGCGCCACGTCAATCGCCAAATCGCAACTTTCGCTGGGTCGAGCGGCGGAAAACGACATCCACTTGCCTGACCTGGCGCTGGAGCCTGACCATGCCCGGATCGAGCAGGTCGACGAGCGCACCGTCCGCCTGCGCGCCACCGGCACGCTGGGTTTCGAGCTGGAGGGCCGCACGGTCCTGCGTGCCGAGATCGATCCCGCCCAGGGTGCGGAACTGCGCTTCGGGGGGCACCGCATCACCCTGTCGCGGGGTGAGGATGGAGCAACCATCCTTTCCATCCGCCGCATCGACGCCGTGTCCGAAGCTTCGGAGGAAAAGGAGGAAGCGAGGGTCTTCTCGCTGCGCGGCCTGTTGCCGGGCAAGCGGCTGACGGCGTGGGGACTGGCGCTGGCGATCCTGATCGGCTTCCTGGCTGTCCCCATCTGGAGCTATGCCAGCCGGCCGGCAAACGACACGCGGAATATCTACACGGTCGCAGGGGACAGGAGCTGGTCCTCGGGCCCGCTCAGCCAGGCGCACCACGCGCTCGAAGGGCGCTGCGAAACCTGCCATCAAAAGGCGTTCGTTTCCGTCCGCGACAGCACCTGCCAGACCTGTCACAAGGACGTGCACGACCATGCACCCGCCGCCCGCATCGCCATGGCGCGGGCAGAAGCGGGGCTGGGGGGCAAGTTGCTGGCAGGAGTAGCTGCCGCCTTTGGCAAGCCGCCTGAGGGTGCCTGCGTCGATTGCCACCGCGAACATGAAGGTGCAAGTCCGATGCAGCCTGCGCCGCAAGCCTTCTGTGTCGATTGCCACGGCACCTTGAAGGACCGGCTCAAGGACAGCAAGATCGGCAATGCCGCCGATTTCGGTACCAGCCATCCGCAATTCTCCGCGCTGGTTCAAACGCGGCCGGGCAAACACCCCAGCTTCTCGCGCAGATCCCTCGATAGCCGGCCGACAGACGACAGCGGTCTCAAATTCCCACATGACATTCATTTGTCCGCGACCGGCGGTGTCGCGAAAATGGCGCGGACGATGAAAGCGCAATATGGATTTGGCGATGCACTTGCCTGCAAGGATTGCCACAAGCCAACCGCCGATGGCGTGCGCTTCCTGCCGGTGGACATGGAGCGCGACTGCCAGATGTGCCACAGCCTTGCCTTTGAGACGATCGGCGGCACAGTCCGCACGCTCCGCCACGGCCAGCCCGATCAGGTGATCGCAGACCTGCGCGCTTATTTCCGGTCGACCGGGCCGGTCGAGCCTCCGGCCTTGGGCGGCGTGGCGCGCCGTCGGCCCGGCGATTACGCGCAGGGACGGATCTACCACGCCTATTTCGGTGCGGCGGCCACTCGCCCCTCCCGCGCCGACGACGCGATACGTGCGGTATTCTCAAAGGGCGGTGCCTGCTATGATTGCCACACCGTCACGCCACCTGGCACCAATGGCAATGCGAATTGGCAGGTGCTGCCGGTGCACCAGCCGATGCGCTACATGATGAACGGCTGGTTCGATCATGCCGCCCACAGGACCGAAAAATGCGAAAGCTGCCATGCAGCGCCAAGATCGCATGACGCCAGGCAATTGCTGCTTCCGAAAATCGACAGTTGCCGTAACTGTCATGGAGGGGAAAAGTCGAAGGCGGACGTGCCTTCGGGCTGCGCCATGTGCCACAGCTATCATATCGGCGACGGTGCCCCATGGGCGCCCGCCACCCCGTCGCTGGACAAGGATATGCACGATCGGGAAAAATTGACCAACTCGGCCAACCCCGCGCTTCCGCGCATGCCGGAACCGGGCTGAACCGCAGGATCGAACAACTGCCTCTGCAGCAACCAACGCACATAAGGTCAGACAAGGGCAATAAGAGGGGGAGCAGACCAATGCTGATCGCGCAGGTCACGGACATCCATCTGGGCTTCGACCCGGACAACCCCGCCGAATTCAACCGCAAGCGGCTGGATCAGGTATTGAGGGCGTTGAATGACGGCCCCAACCGCCCCGATCTGCTGTTGGCGACCGGTGACCTTACCGACCGGGGCGATGCGGACAGCTACCGCCGTCTGGCGAACGCTTTCAGCCAGTGCGATTTTCC
Organism: Sphingobium sp. LSP13-1-1.1; assembly: GCF_040676415.1. Taxonomy (NCBI): domain Bacteria; kingdom Pseudomonadati; phylum Pseudomonadota; class Alphaproteobacteria; order Sphingomonadales; family Sphingobiaceae; genus Sphingobium; species Sphingobium sp. LSP13-1-1.1. The sequence continues at coordinate 147,630 of NZ_JBEGHU010000001.1, forward strand.
GGTCTGGCCCTGCATGGGAAATCATGACGACCGGGCGCATTTCGCCATGCATTTCCCGCACATTCCCGTCGAGGACGGCTTTGTCCAATATGTGATCCATCAGGACGGACGGCGGATCATCATGCTCGACACCCTGGAACCGGGGCGTCATGGCGGCGCTTTCTGCGAACGGCGCGCGCAATGGCTTGCCGCCCGACTGGACGAAGATGACGCCACCCCGACATTGATCGTCATGCACCATCCCCCCGTCGAAGTGGGCATTGACTGGATGAACACCCATCCCGACGAAGCGTGGGTGCTGCGCTTTGCCGCGACGATCGCTGGCCGCGCCAATCTGCAGGCGATCCTCTGCGGTCACATCCATCGTTCCGTCGTCGCGCCCTGGAAGGGCACGACGATCGCGATCTGCTCATCAACCGCGCCGCAGCTTGCCCTCGACATGCGGCCGATGGACCCGGAGGCTCCCGACAACCGTCCGATGATCGTTGCGGACCCGCCGGCCTTCGCGATTCATCGGTGGACCGGAAACGGATTGATCACGCATTTCGAGACGGCGGACGATCATGTGATGCTGGCGAAATTCGACGCGGGCATGCAGTCGCTGGTTCGCACGTTGATGGATGAGCGGCCCTGACCTCTGGCGAAAGACGATGAGCGGCACGAACCGCCTGAACTAATCAGGCGCCAGTCAGGCTGCAAGGGCCCCCTGCGTCGAAGGGAACAAGAGCTTTTCTGCCAGAGCGAGGCATTCGTCCAGTGACGGCCCCGCCAGATGCGTGTCATGTCCATCCCAATGCCGAATGCTCAATTCCCAAAGAGTTTCGCCGTCGATACAGGCGGAGCGGGCATTCTGACCGGAGAAGTGCAACGTTTCCCCGATCCGTTCCCTGTGGAGAAGATGACGAGCAACCGTTGTGTGGCTTTCAAGATGCGCATTGAAACGCAACTGGATATTTTCGCTGTTGGCCGCCACCCAGGGAAGAAAATCGCTGTCCATTATCCGGCCTGCTTTTCTTGAAACGGGCGTCGTAGGGGTCCCACTCAGGACCAATACTCCCAGCCCTGCCCAATGTTCCTCAAAATTGTCCTTCTTTACGCAGATCAATCAAATAGGGCGCATCTTTGGAACAGGGGCGGCTGAGTCGTGTCGGATATGCATTACAGATATACCGATCCCGCGGCGGTCAGGTGAACGGGAATAGTCGTTCGGTCAATGCCAAGAGGATGTTTCAAAAGGACAAATAGCAGACTGTTCAAATTCCGTTGTTATTTCAGCACTTCTCCCGCCCAGGCAAAAATCGCCATATCGGTTGAATATAGCGGGCATCTATTGGCCCGTAGGGACGAATATGACGGGCAGATCGCCCAAGGCGCTTCCTTCGGTTCGTCGCAAGATGCGCTCCAACTGCCTAAACAACTACTGGACTGCGCCAGACTGTTCATGCAGCAGAAAGGTCAAGGTTAACAGGCAGAGCACCCATGGCGCTCGCTCGTGGCGTCATGAAGGATTTGTGGGAAGACAATGGAGGGGTTTCTGACAGCCGAATACGCCATCATGCGAACGGCAGTCGGACGAAAAGCTGCGGTAACGCAGGCCCGACTGATCGAATTTGGAGGAGCAGCGTGATGAGTGTCATATCCAACAGCCCGAAATATCTGTTCGTTCTTGCCCTGCTGGCCGGCGCTTCGTCGGGCAGCCTGGCAGCACAGACGCAGGATCCGCCGTCAGCCGATGTGTCGGCGACCGCTTATCTCCCGGCCGAGAAGACCGAAGGGCCGGAAATCAAGGGCATTATTTCTGCGCGTAGCGGCGACAAGATGCAGGTGACCGCGGCCGACGGCACCAAGTCGGTCATCGTCATCGACGACGCCACGAAGATCAGCGCCAGCAAGGGCTTTTTTGGCCTCAACCGCAGTAGGCTGGCCGCAACCTCCCTGCTGAACGGCCTGCCGGTCACGGTCAAGACATTGCAATCAGGCGGCGGCCTGGTGGCGAGCCAGATCAATCTGCAGAACAAGGATCTGAAGACAGCGTCGATGATCCAGAACGGCACCGCCCAGGGTTTTGAGGAACAGACGGCTGCCACTGCGGCACTGCGCGGCCGGATGGGCGAGATCGACCAGTATAATGTGAAAAGCACGACGAACGTCAATTTCGACACGGGCAAGGCCGTGCTGTCGGCACAGGCCAAGAACGACCTTTGCGCGACTGCGGCAACGGCCGAGGGGATGAGCAATGCTCTCCTGCTGGTAGTCGGCTATACCGATTCGACCGGAGGCGATGAATTCAACCAGGTGCTGAGCGAGAAGCGCGCCGGCCGTGTGGTGAATTATCTGCAGCAGGCCTGCGGCTGGAAACCTTATCGCATGTTGACGCCCACCGGCATGGCCGAGGCTGATCCTCTGGCGAGCAATGACACCCTGGAAGGCAAGGCGCAGAATCGCCGTGTGGCGGTGAACATTCTGGTCAGCAAGGGGCTCGACGGCCTTTAAGATGCGTGGGGTGGACGGCAGTCTACCCCACCATGCTTTTCCAGCATCTGTTCGGCACTGGGCTGAACAGATGCTGGAACTGCCGACACAAGTTCGGCACTATCCGTGCGAGGGCCGTCGACCAGCGCACTATTCAGGATCAATGACCCTTCGCAGCGAGCGGGTGATGTTTAGCCAGGAAGGCAAAAACGCCCTCGTTGAACGCGTCGTTGCGATCGCCCGCGACCATGTGTCCGGCTCCGGGCACATTGAAAACCTCCGTCTGCGGAACCCGCTGCAACATGTCGGAGACGCTTTCGTCATCGACGATATCGCTGTTCCCGCCCCTCACCAAAAGAGTGGGCACCGTCACCGCGCTGCTCACCTCTTCCAGCTGGCGCAATCTTGAGGGCGGCTCCGATGTCGGCCGCTGCGCCATGAGACGCGGATCCCAATGCCAGTGAAGACGTCCATCGTCTCGCAGACGCAAATTCTTCATCAAACCTGACAGATTGCGGGGCCGGGGGCGATCGGGATTATAGGCGGCAATTGCGGCCGCAGCCTCCTCCAGCGTGGCAAAGCCATTTGGATGGCTTGTCATGAAACGATGTATTTTATCAACGCCCGCCGCCGCCGGGCGCAGAGCGATGTCCACCATCACCAGTGCGCTGACCGATGGGGCGGCGCCACTGCCGATTGCGAAAAAGCTCGTTATACCGCCCATGGAAGCACCGACAAGCGCGACGGGTCCACTGAGGGTTGAAAGGATCACGCGCAAATCCGACGCCAAGGCGGGAAGGGAATAATCGCCAGTCGGCGACCAGTCGCTATCGCCATGGCCGCGGGCGTCATAATTGATCACCAGATACCCTTGCTCGATCAGCTTCGTCATTGCGCCGGACCAGGAATGGCGGGTTTGCCCGCCACCATGCAGCAGAACCACGGCGGGCGCTTCGAGCGACCCACCAACATCGCCAACAAGTGTCAGCCCATCCGAATTGCGATAGTGCCTCAGCGACAAATCAATCATCCGGGCGGTCTAGCAACGGCATGGGACCAGGTAAACCGCTGGCCGCAGATCGGACGGTCTTTCGCGTGACCTGCTATACGGTCGAACCACTGCGCGAAGGACTCGATCCGATCGAGATCGAGGATGTATCAGCCGTCCAGAAGGTCGACAGAGGGTCGCAAAATGCAGGACGACGGCGGCGTACGCCCCTCAGCCAACGACGCGCGCCCGGCTCAGCCGGGCATTCACAAGCGGTAGCGAATCCACGCCGAAATACATGTCGGTGTCATCGAGGAAGAATGTAGGCACGCCAAAAGCGCCGCGCGCAATGGCCTCGTCGACTTCAGCGCGCAGGGCGTCCTTGACCTCCTGCATGGCTATGCGGTCCAGCAGCCATGGTCCATCTACCCCGACCTGATCGCATATATGGAGCAAGACCGCATCTTCGCCAAGCGGCTGCTCGTCGCGAAAGATCGCCTGGAAGCAGGCGCGCGCGAAAGGAACAAGCTTGCCCACCGGCCGAAGGACGAGGCATGCGCGCATCGCCCGGACGCTGTTCACAGGGTGCCCGGCCGGCGGAAAGGCGATCTTCACGTCGGTCACGTCCGCCCAATCCTGCATGACTTTCAGGTGATAATCGACCTTGCGCCTCGGCATTTTGTCCTTTGACTTGAAATATTCGATGCCAGGGTTCACCGCATTGAAGATGCCGCCAGCCAGCACAGGGCGCCAATCCACGCTGACGCCAAAGCTTTCTGCCAACGGAATGACACGCTCGAAGGCGAGATAGCTCCACGGGCTGGAACAATCAAAAAACATTTCAAGCTTCATTTTTCTGCTCCTCAAGACCTTGGGGTCGCTGGAAGGCGCGGGAGCGCATGACATCGATGCCGCCGCCCGCGGCAATGCCGCGCTGTACGGCCGGCCGCGCGCGCAAGAGCGCGAACCAGGCCTGGAGCGCTGGATAGTCGTTCAGGCTCAAGCCCTGCGCCTTGTGCGTCATGATCCAGGGAAAGCATGCCATGTCCGCAATGGAGTAGTTGTCGCCAGCCACAAAGGCCCCGGTTCGCGCGAGTTGGGCATCCAGCACGGCATATAGCCGCCGGACTTCGCTGCCAAATCGGGTGATGGCGTAGGGCAGCTTTTCCGGTGCATAGAATAGGAAATGCCCGTTCTGTCCCGCTGCCGGACCCAGGCCGGCGGCCTGCCAGACAAGCCATTGGATCACGGCGTAGCGATCATACGGCGCGGGATCGAGAAACCTTCCCGTCTTTTCCGCCAGATAGAGCAGGATCGCTGCACTCTCGAAGATGGCCTGTGGCTGCCCATTCATCCCATGGCGGTCGACCAGCGCAGGGATCTTGCCATTCGGGCTGGCGGCAAGGAATCCCTCCGGCAATGTCCCGGCCGATGTCACGGGGCAGATTCGATAAGGCAGTCTCATTTCCTCCAGGCAGATGGTGATCTTCCATCCGTTCGGCGTAGGCGCGTAATAAAGCGCGAGATCGGGGCCGGTTTCGGTCAAGGCACTTGCAGTGTGGACAGCAGGCGACGAGTGAGGGGATAGCCGCTGTCATCCGGTATGGAGATCCAACTCTTCCCGCTGTCATCATCATGCAATTGCGGCGAAATCGGCCGACATTCGATTGTCGCCAGATGTGCATCGGCCGCCGTGAAGTTGGGATGCTCCGCCAGGCGTTCCAGATTGCACAAAGTCGGGAAAATGACTTTTGCAAGGCCTGCTTCCGCTTCGGCGATCGCATCAGTTGCGGTGATCCAGAGCGCCCGGCCCACCTCGTCCGGGTCGACCCGAACAGTGCGATCACCGTCGTGGCGCGCGATATAGAAGCGCGTGTCGAAACGACGATGCGACAGGCGAGGATGCCACTGCGCCCAAGGGCGCAGCGCCAACATATCGAGGCTGATCCCGGCTGTCGCGAGCAGGTTGCTGAACAATGCCCCCTCTTTCAGCGCGCGTTGCATGGCCGGCACATCGACCGCGCCTCGCTGCGCGAACCCCACGGCCAGGCCGGTTTCTTCCAGCGTCTCGCGAATGGCGGCCACGCGATGAGAGCGTTCGACCCGGTCCTCAACCTGAACATCGACGAACCTGACATCGGCCGCGATCAAGCCATCGTCCTCGTCCACCTGCCCGCCCGGAAATACCAGCGCGTTGGGTGCGAACCGAAGTTTAGCGCTGCGCTGGATCATGAGATGTTCCGCAGGTCGGTCCGGGCGGTCGGAGAACAAGATCAATGTTGCCGCGGCGGTACCGCAATTCGCCTCTACGGCTTTTTCGCTCTCGCTCATCCTGTGCTCCCCGCGCTGTTCGACCATTTCGTATCATAAATAGTGCAATTGACCTATATATGGCGATAAAATTGCCCTATCCCCAACAAAATATGACAATTCTGCATTTCCGTTGGTTGCATAGAATATAAAACGATGCTTTATCTTCATTGAACCAATGAGGATGATGCGGCGCCCGGTGCGGGCTTCAGTATCCGCCCGGTTGCATAGGAGAGACTGAGATGCTCGACGTCAGCGGGCGCGTGGGATTTGAGGATAGTCACGCGCAATTCCGAGATTCCGTGCGTAGATTTCTCGCCAGGGAAGCCGAGCCCTACCTCGATCAGTGGGAGGCTGAGGGCATCACCAGCAGAGCCTTTTGGAGGGCAGCAGGCGAGGCGGGATTGCTCTGTTCGAGCATGCCGGAGGCCTATGGCGGCGTTGGCCTCGATATCTCCTATGATCTCGTATTTCTCGAAGAGCTTTTTTATATCAACGCGCCTGTGGGTGTCAGTCTCCAATCCCTGATTACCGCACCCTATCTTTTGAACTATGGTTCGGAAGAACTCAAAGCCCGTTATTTGCCGGGCATGATCAGCGGCGAAATCGTCACGGCTTTGGGAATGACGGAGCCAGGCGGTGGCTCAGACGTCAAGAATTTGCGCACTACCGCACGTCGTGATGGTGATCATTATGTCATCAACGGCAGCAAGCTGTACATTTCCAACGGCCTTCTGTCTGATCTCGTATTTCTGGCGGTGCGGACGGGAGAAGAGGGCGCCAAGGGCGTTTCGCTGATCCTGGTGGAGGCCAATACACCCGGCTTTGAGCGGGGACGCAATCTGGACAAGATCGGCCTGCATGGCGCCGATACGTCGGAATTGTTCTTCAACGACATGCGGGTACCTGTTTCCAACCTTCTGGGCGAGGAAGGGCAGGGCTTCCGCTACATGATGTCGGAGTTGGGGCAGGAAAGACTCGCCATCTCGACCAGCGCGCAAGCCCAGGCGCAGCGGGCCTTCGACGAAGCCGTCCGCTTCGTCAAGGAACGAACGGCGTTCGGTCAGCCGATATTCGAATTCCAGAACACGCGGTTTACCCTGGCCGACATGGCGACGCAGTTGCAGGTGGGATGGGCGCATCTCGACTGGGCGCGAATGCGGCATTTGCAGGGTCTGCTTCGCTCGGAAGAGGCAGCCGCGGCCAAATTGTGGCATTCGGAGAATCTTTGGCACATCGTTGACGCGGCGTTGCAACTTCATGGCGGCGCCGGGTACATGAACGAATATCCGATAGCCCGGCTTTGGCGTGACGCGCGCATTCACCGCATCCATGGCGGAACTTCGGAAATCATGAAGGAAGTGATCAGCCGGAAAATTCGTTAGGCGTTGTAATCTGGGCTACGACCAACCGGGGAAATCGAAAGGAATAATGGGTTGTCCAGCTTCATTGATGTCCATTCGCATGTCTCGCCGCTCTCTTTCCCGGCGGCCCCAAATGACAAGGTCGCATCGCGTTGGCCGTGCATGCAGTGCCAGTCTTCGATTGAAGGCACGTTGATGATTGGCGAGACGCCTTTCAGGAAGCTGGATGCGCGTTCCTGGGACGTGGCACGCCGGATCGAGGACATGGACCGCGATGGCGTGGACGTGCAGGTCCTTTCGCCCATGCCGGAGCTGCTGTCCTATTGGCTCGACGTCGATGACGCGCATATAGTGTGCGACGCAACCAATCACCTGATCGCCAGCATGGTCTCTGCTGCTCCATCGCGTTTTAGAGGGCTGGGGTCGGTTCCCTTGCAGGACCCGCATGTCGCGGCTCGCATGGTTTCACGACTGAAGGCGGAATTCGGCCTGGTGGGAATTGAAATCGGCAGCAATATCAACGGAAAGCTGCTCGGCGGCTCCGAATTTGATCCCTTCTGGGAAGCCGCCGAAGCGGAAGGCATGGCGGTTTTCATTCATGCGCTTCATCCGATTGCGGCAAAGACGCTCCCGGCTGATGTTGGCTTCACAGGATTTGCCCTTTTCCCAGTGGACACCGGCATGACAGCGGCCGCAATCATCATGGCGGGCGTGTTGAGCCGTTTTCCTCGCCTGCGTGTAGCCTTCAGCCATGGAGGAGGCACGCTCGGCGCGATGTTGGGGCGGTTGCAGCTCGGCTGGCTAGGCACCAATGGATTTGAAGGGAAATGCACTATTGGTCCAATCGATCAGGCGCGCCAATTCTTTTACGATACAAATGTCTATGATCCGGACTATCTCACCTATCTGGCAACGCAAATGGCACCTGGGCAGGTGTTCGCCGGGACGGATTATCCCTATATGATCATGCAGACAGACCCCGCTCGCTGGATACGCTCAATCGGCTTACCCGCCGACGTAGAGCACAGCATCTGTTCGGGGGCAGCCGCCCGATTCCTCGCCGAAACCCCTTTGATGGCGATGACAACTGCGCGCTGACGCCCCGGTCCGAACGGCCCATGATATTATGGGGACGTCTCGATCTTGATGGTGGGTCTTGGTTGCAGATGCAATTCAGCATAGATAAAACATCTGTATAAACTGATGCAGCAGTGCCATGCACATGCTGGACGGAGATGGAATTCATGGCGAATGAAGCGAGCAGAGGTCCGCTGGCCGGCATCAAGGTGCTGGAGATCACCCAAATGGTGGCTGGCCCGCTGGCCGGGACGATGCTGGCGGACCTTGGGGCATCGGTGGTCAAGGTTGAGGGGCTGAAGGGAGATCCCTTCCGGAACGTCAAGCCGCAGCATAAGGGCATGTGCTCACATTTCTTTGCGGTCAATCGGCATAAGCGCAGCATAGCGCTGGACCTGAAGAGCGAAGAAGGGCGCGCCGTCGCGCAATCTCTCGCGGCGGAATGCGACGTCATGCTGGTGAACGCGCGGCCGGCGGCACTGCAGCGGTTGGCGCTCAATTATGAACAACTCAAGCTCAGGAATCCTGGCCTCATCTATGTGATGATAACCGGCTTCGGACCCGATGGGCCTTATGCCGACAGGCCGGCTTTCGACCAGGTGATTCAGCCCCTCACCGGAGCCATGGCGCTGCAGGGACCTGAGGGCCCGCCGATGCCGCTGCGGTCCATGTTCGTGGACAAATACGCAGCCAGCACCGCAGTCAGCGCGGTCAACGCGGCGCTCTTCCATAGGGAGCGTAACGGCGGCGAGGGGCAGTTGATCTCTGTTCCGCTGATGAAATCCTTCGCCTTCTTCTCGCTGGTCGACAATCTGCACAACCTTTGTTTTATCGAAGGGGACGAACGCACGCCGGTTATCAATATCACCCGCCCGTTTCGAACAGCCGACGGAATGTTCATGGGACATATTCAGACGGACGAACAATTCGCGGCGATCAGCAGGGTTCTGGATGCAGAACATCTTCTGGAGGATGATCGATTTTCCAACCCGATCAGACGTGTCCAGAATTACGAAGCCTTGTGGCACGAACTGGAAAAGGGTGCGCTGAAATTCACATCGATGGAACTGGAGGAGATCGCTGTGCGCGAAGGCCTTCCGGTAGGCAAGGTCAATACGGTCGAGGAGTTTCTTGCCGATCCGCAGGCGCGTCACCTGAAATGTGTCAGGGAGTATGACACAGAAGACTATGGGCCTGTGCGTGTAGCCGCTCACCCTGTCGACTATTCCCATTCGCCGGCTACGGTGGGCGGTGTAGCGCCCAGGATCGGGCAGCATAGCGATCAAATCTTGCGCGAAATCGGGATCCACGAAGAGCAGATCAATGCAATGCGGGCATCCGGCGTCATCTGCTGACCGTCGGGGAATATATCGAAATACCCGAAGAATGTGAGGGCAGGGCCAACACGCCAGAGCCAAGCGCTATAATCTGTCGAGCTTCAATTGTCCGGCGATCGGTCGTCCGAAGGCGAAGGCGGAGATGATCGGATTATAATATTCGCGATAATGCCGGACCCTGCCATCATCCAGATCGATGCGCAGGACATAGCGATTGCGATATTCGGCGCCCGTCGTCATCGTGACATGCCCTTGTCCTTCGAAGAAGATGCGGGATCCATCCGGACTGACGAAAAGCTCCATCTCCGTGAAGGGGTGCAACTGCTTTTCGAACTGGAAAGCGACACGCCAGAAGTCGAGGCATTCCGGAATTCCCTGATAGACGCGAAAAAAGCCGGATTCAGTTCGTCCGCTTTCGCTGAACGGCAGGTCGATGACGATATCCTCGTGCATCAGCGCCTCAAGGCCTGCAAGATCCTTGGTTTCAAGCGCGAGCTGCCAGGCCCGCAACACCGACAAGGAGCGCACCCGTTCTTCAGCGTCGTCCGGCGGACTGTCATAGCCTTCAATCAAGGCGTCGAGATGTGTCGATCGGTCCCGCATGCCACTCATCATGCCTCCGGAAATTGATTCAGGCGCCCGGCTGACCCGCCGCGGCGCGTCCCGCCAGCATTCCGAACGTCGACGATGAGGAAAGCGACGTGCCACTGAGATAGCCGGCTCCATGGAAGCCACCAACGACTTCGCCCGCCGCGTACAATCCCTGGATCGGCTCGCCCATCCAATCGGTGACCGCCATGTCCCCATTTGTGGTGATCCCACCATAAGTGGAGGTCAGCGCATTGGCGGTGGCGGCAATGCAATAGGGCGGCGCATCGACCGTCATGAGGTTGCTGGTCCGTCCGAAATCCGGATCGCTACCATCGCGGACATTGGCGTTGTAGCGTTTTACCGTCGCTTCCAGAGCATCCGGATCGATCGCCATCGCCCGCGCCAGATCGGCGATCGTATCGGCCGTCCGGATATAGCCGGCAGCGATGCCTTCGGGATAATTGTTGACCGAGCTGTCGTCGAACGCAGTTTCAAGCAGCTTGCTGTCGAACACCTGGAAGGCGATGCCCCCCGTTTGCGCCATGCCCGCGCCGCCCAGCGCCTTGTAAGGCTGCCCTTCGTTGACAAAGCGCTGACCCTCGGCATTGACCATGATGCCACCCGACAGGAAGCTGAAGAGCAATGGTGGAACCTCATCCGCACCCTGCACGCCATGGGGATAGTTGCGAATGGCGCCACCAAAGGAGCCGGAGACGTAGCCCAGATCCGCAAGCCCCGCCCCGAGATCGCATGCCAGCATGAGACCATCGCCGGTGTTCGCGACTCCTCCATGCTTGACGGCACTCAGCAGTTCCGGCGCGAACACACCGATCAGTTCGCGCGAACGCGAAAATCCGCCGGTGGCAAGGACGATGCCGCGTTTCGCCTCGATCGACATGACTTCGTCGCCATAAGCGACCATGATTTCGCGTACGCGACCGGTTTCCCCGTCGCGCATCAGCTTCATACCCGCGCATTTCGATGCGTAGACGATGTTGGGATGGGCAAGGGCCGCCATGTGCATGTTGGTGACCACCCGACCCGTACCGGTTTCGTGGAGGCATCGGTCCATCGAATTGAGTTTGAACTTTGCGCCATGATCCTTGAGGAAGCGATAGGCTTCCAATTGATGCTTGACGAATGCGTCGACCAGCACCGGGCTGTTCCGGTTCTTTCCGGACGAAAAAAGACGCTGGCGCAGCACTTCTGGACCGTCATCGAAGCCTGCTTCCTGCATCAGGTCAGTGCCCGCAAAGATGAAGCCCCCCCCGGCCATGGCTGAACTGCCGCCCGCCTGAGACGCTTTTTCGAGGAAAAGGACCTGAGCGCCGAGTTCGGCAGCCTCCAGCGCGGCGCAATGTCCGGCAATGCCGCCGCCAAGCACGACCACATCGGCAGAATGAGGAATTTGACCCGTTTCGCGTATCATGGGTTCTTCTCCCGATCAGGCATCATAGCCGGCGCCGTGTCCCGTCGCGAGGCGGACGATGTCCCATGCCTTTTCGGGATAGCCCCTGCCGCGCCAGGCGATGTGAAGATCGGGGCGCAACAGGAAAACCGAGCCCTTCAACGTATCACGAACATGGGGCTCGTCCAGCCTTACGACATCAAGTGGCGCGCCGATTTCGGCAAAGGCGGACTCCATCTCGGCGCTGTCATATGTGCCGGTCAGATCGAGCAGAGTGTAATCGTCGCCAAGCACATCCTGCAAAGCGCGTCCGTCCTTCAACCACATATGCGGAATACGAATGCCGGGCCGACCGTGGGGAACGATGCGGCTGAATTCCCAATGGGGCATATTGCCGGGTTCATGCGCCACGAGCGTGGAGCCTGCGTAGGAATAGCAGGTTTCGGCACCGACCATGCCGTGCATGCGCCCGTGCTGGCGCACGAAGGTGGCGCCCAGCCGCTCGCGCGCGGCTTCGCCCACGGGACCGAATTCATATACCTCCCGCGTGATGGTGGCGGGCCAGTAGGCCGCACCGTCGGCGGCCCAGCCCGACGCCTCGATGTTTCGCTGCGCGACCGGGCGTCTTTCTAACTCGTAGGAGTTGAGCAGTTCCGATCCGCCCCATCCATGGATCGTTCCGGCGAGTTTCCACGAAAGATCGATCGCATCGCCGATGCCGGTATTCATGCCAAGGCCGCCCGTAGGGATCACAAGATGGACAGAATCGCCGGCCAGCAGCACACGGCCTTCGCGGTAGCGCTCCGCGAGGCGGAGATGCGGCCGCCAGGTCAGCACATGTTCGATGTCGATTTCGCAGTCGAAACCGATATGCTCGCGCAGGACCTTCCTGAAGTCCGTGTCTTCGGGCAGCGGCGTGTGAAAGGTGAATTCCTGGCGAGACCCTTGGGCCACCAGCGATCCGCCGGAGAGGAAGCTGTAGTGGCGGCCCTTCGGCACAGCCATCCGATCGTAAAGATCCTTCGATTTGAAGATGACCTGGCGCATATCGACGGGCGCGGAAACACCCGTAAGCCTGATGCCCAACTGCTTGCGCACCGTGCTGCGTCCGCCGTCGCAGCCCACCAGGTAACGGGCGCGGAATGTCTCCACCTCTCCGCTGCCGTCGGTGCGTTGCGCCTTAACCGTGACGCCCGTTTCGTCCTGCTCGATGCTCGACAATTCCAGACCGTAGCGAACGGTCGTGTTTGGCGTCTCGCTTTCTGCGACTTCCCGCAACAGCGGTTCGATCGCATTCTGGGAGACAAGTTGATAGGGCTCGAGCGGGATCGTGCCGTCGTTCGTGGCGGCCACCAGAGCGCGCTTTTCATCGACGCAAGGGAAGGCGATCTGAGCCAGGGGCGGCTCGTTCATCGTCCGGACCAGCAACACATCCATCGGATTATCGCCCGGATAGCCCAGCGCGCGAATCCGATCGACTATGCCCATCCGGCGGTAGATTTCCATGGTACGGGCGTTCGACCGGTCCATTTTAGGCCAGGGAGCGGTGCTTGGATCGCGTTCCATGATCATGGTACGGATGCCCCGGCGGCCCAGGTCGATGGTCATCGTCAAACCGACCGGCCCGGCGCCGGCGATGATTACATCGAAATCGAATGCCTCTTCGCTCACCGCGATGTCTCCTCTCCGACGGATTGTTCTTGCCGGATTGATGCCGTTTGCATGTCGGGGGCGGCAGTGACAATTTTATCAAACCGGGTATGCGATCTGAAGACCGCTTCCTTGACCGCCAAGCACGTCAAGGCGTAGGCTTTCTCCATCGATTTAAAACGATATGATAAGGAGTGATGCCATGGGGAGCCAATGTGCGCTATCGTCTCCCGTCCCTTAACGCTCTACGTGCGCTGGAGGCAGCCGGAAGGCGTGGCAGCCTCTCCGCAGCGGCCAAGGAACTTGGCGTCTCTGTGGGTGCTGTCAGCCGGCACATAAGCTTGCTCGAGGGCTTTTTCGGCCGCACCCTCCTGCGCCGTCAGACCTCCGGCGTGGAGCCGACACCCGACTGTGTCGCCTATCTTGCGTCACTTGCGCGCGCGTTCGGCGAGATCGACAGTGCGAGCCACCGCCTCGCGACCGATCGGCAGCGCGACAATAGATTGAGGCTCCGCTTCTACTCGACCTTCACGACCGAATGGTTGGCAGGCCGGCTTTCGGATTTCAGGGCGCTGCACCCCGATATTCACCTCGATCTCAGCCTTTCGATCAAGGACGCCGAGTGGCGGGACGACGATTTCGATATGGCATTGACCGGCAGGCCGCCGCAGGGCGATGATTTCCGCTGCGATAGGCTGTTTGACACGTACCTCGCACTCATATGCTCTCCTGCCTTGCTGAAGGGACGGCAATGGATCGAGCCTCTGGATTTGGAGCGGGAAACCTTTCTCACCTCACCCCGGGAGTCGGAGCTGTGGTTGCCGCTTTTGTCGGCATTGGATGTGCGCCAGTTCCCTATGCAGCATCGTATCGGATTCGATTCCCTCAGCATGACGTACCAGGCTGCCCGGCAGGGCGCGGGCATCGCGCTTGGCAATCTCTTTCTGATTGCAGATGACTTGCGCGCCCGTCGCCTGATGATGCCCGTCAATCAGATTTTTGACGCCCATCTGCCGCACTATATCGTAACCCGACGGGGCCGGCCCGATGGGCCTGCGCTGACGGCGTTCCGGACATGGCTGTTGCAAGTCACGCGCGATGCCGAGGGGCAGCTTGATGCGCTGGTTCAGGGATATGTGCGCCGCGACCTGCCGATTGATCCGAAGACGATGGGTTCCGGCACGCCGCCAGCGTGCCGCGCCGGCCTGGATTAGGACACCGGCCTTCCATCGGCTGAAAGGTTGCGATAACATTGCTGGATGGGACGTTCCTGATATCGCTTGCAGGCTCGTCACCGAACCGAAATTGTCGTTAGCTCACCATTTCTCACCTGGTCGATCAGGACGAACTTCTGGACCTTGCCAGTTGGATTGAGCGGAAAGCTGTCTGTCGGGACCCACAGGGCAGGAACTTTGAACGACGCCAGCCGATCGCGGCAGTGCTGATGCAGTTCCTCGAAATCGAGCTGGTGCCCATCGGCAGCCTGCACGATGGCGACGACGATCTCACCCCATTTATCGTCAGGAACGCCGATCACTGCGGCTTGCGCGACGTTCGAATGTTCGAACAGGACATCTTCCACTTCGCGGGGATAGATATTGATGCCGCCGCGGATAATCATGTCCTTCAACCGGCCGGTGATCGACATGTAGCCGCGCTCGTCGAGCATGCCGAGGTCTCCCGACCGCAACCACCCGTCGGGCGTGAACGCCGCGCGGGTTTCTTCCTCCCGCCCATAATAGCCCAGCATGACCTGTGCGCTCTTGAAGCACATTTCCCCCTTCTCTCCGGGTGGAAGAGTGGCACCCGTCTGCGGATCACGAATTTCGATCTGCATGCCGGGCAAGGCGCGGCCCAGGGTATTTGACAATTCGTGCGCGCCGTCGCCGATTGCGGTGTTGGTGACCGGCCCGCCAGCCTCGGTCTGGCCGAAACAGATCATCATGCGGCAACCGATGCGATCGGTCACCCGTTCCAGCAAGGCGGGCGGCACGGGCGCCGCGCCAGCCACGATAAAATCGATGCTGGAAAGATCATATTTCGCGAAATCCGGCCGATCCAGCATCGTGACCACCATGGTGGGGACTAACAGCATCCCGTTGCAACGCTCGGTTTCGATCAGTTCAAGGGCCAGATCAGGGTCCCATTCACGCATCTGTACGAAGGTGCCATGTTTGGAGATCGTCGCCAGCAATGAAACGACCGCTCCCCCGATATGGTACATGGGCATGGCGTTGAGCCAGACACCATATTCGGGCAAGCCGCAACAATTGGCGACATTGCGGGGCGGGTTGATCAGGCCATGATGCAGGATCGCGCCCTTTGGCCGTCCGGTCGTCCCCGATGTAAACTGAATGATCACCGGATCACGCGGATTTACGTGCGGCAGTTCGCGCGCAGCGTCTCCGTTCGTCAGGAATGCATCCCAATCGGAAAAGGAAATGAGGGCAAGTTCAGGGAGCGTATTGTCGCGGACTCCCGCCGCGACATCGGCAATATCGTTCGCCCGCCAGGAATCTGCATGGAACAGCGCAGTCGCCTCGCAATCCTGCAGAATGCCCGCCAATTCCGCTTCGCGATACATCGGATTGGCGGGGACCAGCACCATGCCCGCCAGCGCGGTGCCGAATTCGAGGATCACCCACTCCGGGCAATTGGGCGAGCACACGGCGATGCGGTCGCCTGGCTGGAAACGGGCAAGAAGCGCGCGCGCGGTCTGCTCGGCTTGCTGCAACAACTGGGCGTAGGTCCAGCGCCGCCTCCGCGCGGCGTCGGCAACGCCATCGACCATTGCAATACGGTCTCCTGCTTCCTCAGCAGCTCGCCGGATCAGGCCTCCCAATGTCATGTCGGAAGACTTGGCATCGAAGGAGGAGTCTCCAACGGCATTTGAGTGTTGCAAGCCTGATCCGTTGGGCTGATCGGCAACCTCGTTCGACACCATCACTCTCCCTGGCGGCTTGATCCGAATGACCCGTCGCGACTATTTATCCTGACGTCTATCGGCCTTGTCGATCCACAGTGTCCGGCTGGCTGAATAGCCTTGCCAGCCAGGCTTTTCAAAGAAACCCTGATGATCGATGTTCTGATGACTGCATGCCCGCTGTCAATTCGTATCCTGTAACTACCAGATATATGGCAGTTTCCGCTTCACCTCGTTCGTCGCTGGAAGTGCTGCTATCCAACTACCTGAAATTGAAGTGCGGAATGTCAGGGCTGTCCAATCGCGGGCACGAGAATCCGGCGGCGCGCAGGGCTTGTCTGACCGGCAGAGCACAGGAAGAATGGAGAGACGAATATGACCAGCGCCAAAACGTCGCTTACCATCGTCGAAAGGCGCGGGCCGATCGAGATCCTCACGCTCAACCGCCCGGAAGCCCTGAATGCAATGAGCCCTGAACTGGCGGACGAACTAGCCGCCTATTTTCAGGATCTGCATGCGCGCCGCGACGTGCGCGTGGTGCTGTTGCGCGCGGAAGGACGCGTCTTTTGCGCGGGTGGAGACCTGAATTCCCCGGCCTTTGCCGCGCCCGGTCCAGGACGGGTGCAGCGCCAGTACGACATCCAGATCCGCTATTCGAACGTAATTCGTGCCATGCGGTCCTGTCCGCAACCCATTATCTGCCTGGTCCAGGGTCCGGCGGCAGGTGCCGGATTTTCCCTCACCCTGGCCTGCGACGTGCGATATTGCACCCCCCAGGCGAAGTTTCACGCAGCCTATGTCAGGATAGGCGTCGGCGGCACGGACATGGGATCGGGATATTTCCTTCCGAAGCTCGTCGGCCTCTCTGTCGCGTCCGAATTCCTGCTGTCCGGGCGTTTCATCTTTCCGGACAGGGCGCTGGCGACCGGTCTGGTGAGCGCGGTTGTCGAAGCGGAAGAATTGCTTGACTGCGGGCTGGAGCTTGCGCGGGACATGCTGAAGGCGTCCCCGATGGGGCTGCGCATGACCAAGGAGTCGATCAATGCGCAAGCGCAACTCGGCAGCATTGAAGCCGCTCTCGCGCTTGAAGACAGGCAGCAGATCATGCTGATGGAAACAGCAGATCATCGTGAGGCGATCGCCGCCTTCAAGGAAAAGCGAGACCCAAGCTATACGGATAGCTGACCGTACTCTTTCATCAGAGAGAGGATGAAGGTGCGCGAAGTATTGTCACCCAGGATTACGAGAGGACAGCGGCCCGGTTGATGCGTTCAGCGGCGCAACGACTATGTCCGGCGCCAGAACGATGCCTCAGATGCTCAAGGCCAGTCTGGTGGCCTGGTCGATCGCGCGTACGGCATCGAGTTCGCCTGCGACATCGGCGCCGCCGATGATATGCACCCTTTCGACCGGCATCCGTGCAAGCAGTTCCTCATAAAGGGAACGTTGCGATACCTGGCCGGCACAGACGATGATGGTGTCCGCCGCGATCCGGCGCTCTTCTCCATCGACCGCAACCACCAATCCGGCCGGCTCGACACGGCGATATTCCACCCCGCCGAGCATCTCGACCCCGGCTCTTTGAAGCTTGTCCCTGTGAATCCAACTGGTGGACACCGATTGCGCAATGCCGGCGGGCCGCGCATTCTTGCGCTGCATCAGCGTGATATGCCGGCGAGGACGGGACTCCCCGCGCTGTACGATCCCGCCAGGGGCCCGCAGGCTCATGTCCAGTCCATATTCCTCGGCGAATTCGCTCAGCGTTGGAACATCATCCGGATCGCCGAGCAGGAATTCTGCAACATCAAAGCCGATGCCGCCAGCGCCTATGATGGCGACGTTCGTGCCGACTGGCTTGTGGTTGCGGAGTATATCGACGTAGCTTAGAACGCGCAGGTCGTCGACACCGGGAATGTCGAGTTTGCGCGGGACGACGCCGGTCGCGATGACCACCTCATCATAGCCGCCCTGCACCAGTTCGTCCGCGGAACATGGATGATTCAGGCGGATGGAGACATTCTCTTCGGCCAGACGCTGTTCGAAATAGCGCAGCGCCTCGTTGAACTCGAATTTCTCAGGCACTTCGCGCGCCATGAGAAGTTGGCCGCCCAGCCGCGCGCCCGCTTCGAACAAGGTCACATCATGCCCTCGCGCGGCTGCGTTGAATGCGAAATTCATGCCTGCCGCGCCGCCGCCTGCGACCGCGATCCTTTTGGACAGGGGAGCAGGCGTGACGACCAGATCAATCTCATGCCCTGCCCTGGGATTGACCATGCACGAAACACGCAGGCTCCGCAGCGCGCGGTCGAGGCAGGCCTGATTGCACGCAATACAGGTTGCGATGCTTTCCGGCCGATTGGCCTTGGCCTTGGCCGCGAACAAAGGGTCCGCGAGGAGGGGGCGCGCCAATGAAACGAAATCTGCGACACCTGTAGACAGCAGGTCTTCCGCCACTTGTGGATCGTTGATGCGGTTGGACGCTATGACGGGGATGGATACGACCTCCTTCACCTGCCTTACGGCATAGGACCAGGCCGCACGGGGGACCATTGCCGCAATCGTGGGTATGAAGGATTCATGCCAGCCGATGCCGCTATTCAACATCGATGCCCCAGCCTTCTCGACAAGCATGGCCAGAGCCTGCGTCTCTTCCAGCGTCATCCCATCCGGAACGAGATCGACCGCGGAAATGCGGTAGATGACAAGGAAATCATCAGGCACCTGCCGCCGCACGGCCCGGACGATTTCCTGCGGCAGCCGCACCCGGTTTTCGAAGGAACCGCCAAATGCGTCGATTCGGTCGTTGGTCGCTTTGGCCGTGAACTGATTGATCAGATAGCCTTCCGATCCCATGATCTCGACACCGTGATAGCCCAGTTCATGGGCCAAACGCGCCGCCTGGGCGAAATCGTCGATCGTCTGCCAGACTGCGTCGGTTGGCAAGGCCGTCGGCGCGTATCTGCTGATCCGGGCTTTTAGAGCGGATGCACCAACGCATTCAGGAAGTTTTGCGTAGCGCCCTGCATGAAGCAGTTGCATGCATATCTTCGTCTCCGTGCCGCGCACAGATCCGACGATGGCGCTATGCCATGCTTCATCGCGCCCGCATTCCAGCCAGGGCGCTTCCTCATCCAGTCGGCCAACGGCATTGGGGGACACGCCGCCAGTAATGATCAATCCAACACCGCCTTCGGCGCGCTCGCGATAAAATGCGCCAATTCGCTCATCAGCGCGATCCAGCCGCTCAAGCCCGGTATGCATCGCACCCATGACAAGACGATTGGACAGTGAAACGCCGCTGCGCCGCCATGCGGCGAACAACCGGGGATAGGCTGGATCTTCTGTCTGCATTTGCGTCATCGGGTTACGCTCCAGATTCGGCTGGTACGCGGACATGCCAGGCAAGACCAGTCGCACGCTCCAATTAACGAGGATGCGAAAAGCAGCCGCAAAGCAGGGCTGAGCGCGCTGCCCGTCTTTTACATCAGCGACGATGGACTATCATCCCGATGCCGTTCGGGATCAGCGCGGATACCCAGATTTCACAGCTTTGATGGAGAGGCAGGATGGAGGCCCAGGACATCTACGAAGCGCACCGCGCTTATCTGCGGCGCTTTGCCGAGGCTGAAATCAAGCCATTTTCCGCCATCGTCGATGAAGAGGCACGATTTCCAACAGAGTCTATCGCAGCAATCCGGAAGCTTGATCTGCCTGGGCTGGCCTTCTCCGCCGCGTTTGGCGGCGGCGACGGTGACCTGATGGCGCAGGTGCTCGCGGTCGAGGAAATCGCACGGGTTTGCGCCTGCACCGCTCATCTGATGCTCACCAGTTGGGTGGCGATCATGCCGTTGGTCGTCGCAGGCAGCGCTGAGTTGAAGGAGCATATTGTACCGCAAATGGCGGCGGGGCGCGCGCAAGCCAGCTTCTGCCTGACGGAACCCGGCGGCGGTTCCGACGTGGCGGGGATCCGGACGGTGGGCGAGCCAACCGCCGGAGGCTGGCGGCTGAATGGCGCGAAAAGGTTCATCTCCAACGCCGGAGTTGCCGACTGGTACGCGGTGCTCGCACGGAATGCGACCAGTGGCTTCGGCATCTTCATGGTCCATCGCGACGATCCCGGCGTCTCCTTTGGCCGAGCGGAACGAAAAATGGGTATGCGGGGATCGCCGCTTGCCGATGTGCTCTTTGATGATTGCTTCGTGCCGGAGGGCCGCGTGGTGGGTGATCCGACCGCAGGATATGCAACCATGATGGACATATTGACATATAGCCGGCCGCTGATTGCGGCGCATGGGCTGGGCATCGCTCAGGGAGCGCTGGACGAGACGATTGCCTATACCAGCCAGAGGACGCAGTTTGGGCAGCCCTTGTCCCGTTTCCAGATGATCCGCGGCATGGTTGCGGACATGATGGCGGAGGTGGAGGCGGCGCGCAGCCTGCTCTATCGCTGCGTCGCCATTGCCGGAAAGAATGACGAGCGTGCCCGCGCGTTCGCCAGCATGGCGAAGCTGCTATGCACCAACGCGGCGATGTCCATCACGACCAATGCCGTGCAGCTTCACGGCGGTTACGGGTATATCGTGGATTATCCGGTGGAACGAATGATGCGCGACGCCAAGGTCACTCAGATCTGGGAGGGGACCAAACAGATTCAGCAACTTCTGATCGCAAAGCACGCTTTCTCGCCGTTTGAGAGTCAGGATTCCTGACGCCACGGCAGGGGCTGTTCAGGCCGTGACGACGACCCGCACCATTCCGGCCGGACGCTGTTCCAAAACAGCGAACGCCTGTTCCGCCTCTTCCAAAGCGAAGATGTGGGTGACAAGGCCGGCCAGAGACAATTGGCCGCTCCGCACCAGTTCCGTGACGGCCCGTAAATCGCTCAACGTCGACGAATAGCTGCCAACGATCTCGATTTCCCTGGTCATGAGGCCAGTGTAGCTAGTGGCCAGCGAAACCCTTTCGTCACGCACCGAACCAAGCACCAGCCGGCCGCCCTTGCGCAGCATGCGGATCGCCTCGTTCGGCGCTGCTTCCGCACCGCTGAAATCAATGACCGCGTCCATTTCGCCAAAATCCGCCTTGCACGCCCGGCCTGCGCCCTCCAGACCGTGGATCACGGGAATGCCCAACTCGCTGATCCGCCTGGCTGTTCCCTCGCTGTTTACGACCGCGACCAGAGTGACGGCCGGATCAAGAGCGCGGCTTATCTGCAATATGTTGGTGCCCACGCCTCCGGACCCGATCACCGCGAGCTTGCCGCCTTGCGGAAGGTTCGACCGGCGCAGTGCATGGAAGGCGGTGGCGACCGCATCGGGCAACAGAGCCGCCTGCTGGGGGTCTAGGTCGTCCGCAGGCACAAGCCGGTCTGATCGCCAGATCATCTCCTGAGCAAGGCCACCCGCACGATGAACCCCCAGCATTTCGCCGGATGCGCAGTGATTTTCCCGACCAGAGATGCATTCCTGGCATCGCCCGCACGTCAGCAGCGGATGAAGAACGACCCTGGAGCCGGGCTGCGGGCCACATCCAGGATCAGCCTCAATCACTTCGGCCGCAACTTCATGCCCTGGAAATATCGGATAGGCGGCGCCGATCGGCAGCTTCATGCCATGCAACAAATGCAGGTCGGTGCCGCAGATGCCGCATGCCAGCACCTTCAGGCGCGCCCAGCCGGCCGGGCGCGCCTCCTTCGGTGCATTTTCCAGCAACAACTGACCTGGTGAAACAGCGAGGCGAAGATTGGCGGGAACTGCGTCCATCACGACAACCTATCCCAAAGCGAACGATTGGCCATCACACCTCTCCGTCATCCAGGAAGATAACGAGGTGGCGGTAATAATGCTACAAAGGCTCGGTTTGGCGATGGCCGCGTTGACTCCACGCAGGAACTAAAACTAGCGTTTTCTCGACATAGCCACGCATGTTGTCCGGCCTTCAGAGCTCCGCTCTGGACAAAGCCACTGAAAAATCAAGACATGCGATCACGGAGCAGGATGAGAATGAGCCAGATAATCGCCCTCGGCAAATTCCGGGAATTTTTCCTGACGGAGGTCGAGGAGGCATATGCAGAAGTGGAACGCACCGATTCGCTGCCTGATCATGTCCATCGACGTGCCGCCGAAATCGGCTGCTATCGACTGACGCTTCCCGTCGAATATGGCGGCTATGGCATGAGCGTGACCGAATATCTGCCTTATCTCGAAGCAGCGGCTGAAGGACCGGGGGTGGGGCGCATGCTGGTGCACACAACGAACGGGATATGGCGCCCGATCCATAATTTCGGGAGCGAGGAGCAGCGCGCCATCCTTCCCAAGATGGCTGCGGGCGATGCTGTCGTGGCTTTCGCCCTCACGGAAATGACGGGCGGGACCGGACGGGATCTGAAATCGGTCGCACGGCGCGACGGCGACTTCTGGTATGTCAGCGGCGAAAAGCATCTCATCACCTGGGCGGATCGCGCCGACTGGTTCCTCCTCGTGGCAGCGACGGATGAAGGCGGTCAGAAGGACTCGTTGACTGCGTTTCTTATCCCGCGGGACACCGATGGTTTCGAGATTGACGCTACGCAGCATACAATGGGGCTGCATGGCACGGGGCATGCCTTCCTGCGCTACAAGGATATGGCGGTTGCCGACAAATATCGCCTGGGCGCGGTGGGCCAAGGGCTGGAGGTCGCCCTGTTTTTCCTCGATTACAGCCGTGTGTCGCTTTCGACGACGATGGTCGGCCTGGCGCAGAGGGCGTTGGATGAGGCCCTGGCCTTCGCGAAACGACGCGTGACCTTCGGCAAACCGATCGCCACACGAGCGCAGATCCAGACCCACATCGCGATGATGCATGCGGACATCGAAGCAGCCCGACATCTTGTTCGGTACGCCGCCAGGCTGTGTGAAGATGGCAAGGATTTCACGGCGCAAGCTGCGACGGCGAAGCTCTTCAACCTCAACATGGTGGGCCGGGTGACCGACCTGTCGCTGCGCGTGCACGGCGGTTGGGGCTATACAAAGGCTGCCGCGATCGAACGCATTTATCGTGATGCGCGGGGATTCTGGTTCGAGGAAGGCACTGCCGAGATCCAGCAACTGGTGGTTGCCCGCCATGTGCTAGAGCAAAGTTCGGCCGCTTGATGCCTTCGGCTGCTCCATCGGCCATGGGATTGCCCGACGCCCGCGGCACTCCTGCCGAAAGATCCGGAGCCATCAGGTGAACGGGGTCGACGCACTGTTTCAGCCCTTTCAGTTGGGTGATCTCAAACTGCGCAACCGGATCGTCATGCCGGCGATGACAAGGCATCGTTCACCAGGCAATGTTCCCGGTGACGATGTGCGCGACTATTATGCCCGCCGCGCAAAGTCCGTCGGCCTGATCGTCACCGAAGGAACCTGCATCAATCATCCTGCCGCCAACGCCTATGAAAAGATACCATTTTTCCACGGCACTGATGCGCTGGCGGGATGGAAGCGCGTGGTCGATGCAGTGCATGACCAGGGCGGAAGCATCGTCCCGCAGCTCTGGCACACAGGCTCGGCACGACATCCAGGAGCTTCTCCCGACCCGTCAATACCCGCCTTTACTCCCTCGGGGCTGACCCAATCACTCGAGCCCTTGTGTCATGAAATGAGCCAGGAGGACATAGAGGCGGTAATCGAGGCTTTCGCAGCGGCTGCCTCCGACGCGAAGCTACTGGGGTTTGACGGCGTGGAAATCCACGGCGCGCACGGATATCTGATCGACGAATTCTTCTGGGAGAAAAGCAATCGGCGTACGGATCGATATGGCGGCAATATAGCCAATCGTGTCCGGTTCGCTGCGGAGATCACAGCCGCCATAAGAGGGCGGGTGGGACCACACTTTCCGATCATCCTTCGATGGTCCCAATGGAAGCAGCAGGACTATGACGCGCGCCTGGTCACAGATCCGGCATCGCTCGAAGCATTTCTGGACCCGCTGGTGGATGCTGGCGTGGACATGTTCGATTGCAGCACAAGACGCTATTACGAGCCGGAATTTCCCGGCAGTGACCTCAATCTCGCTGGATGGGTGAAGAAAATTTCCGGCAAGCCGACCATAACCGCGGGGAATGTCGGCCTGGACAGCGATTTCGTGTCGGGGAAGGACAGCCGCGTCACGTTCCAGAACGCACAGACCGGTTCACTCGACAATCTGCTGGAGCGGTTGACAGCGCACGAATTCGATCTCGTGGCGGTGGGGCGCGCCATCATCGCAAACCCGGACTGGGCGGAGCGTGTACGTGACGGCGATCTGCAAGCCCTGAAGCCGTTCAGCAAGGACATGCTGCGGCAACTATACTGATCGCGGTGCGGCTACATGAATCCTTGTCGGCGCCGCCCTTGTCATTTCGATTGTCCGACATGGGCGAAGGACAGCGATCTACCGCTCCTTGCTTGGCGTTCGAAGCCGATTTGCGCTTCCAGCTCTATACCCTGTTCCATCGATACCAGGCTCACCTTGTCGATGAGGGCCTTGGTTTCCGCTGGTATGCCGGGCGCACCGCCGACAATGGCACGCGCCATTTCGCGGGCTGTATCCAGTAGATCCGACGCAGGCACCACGCGATTGACCAAACCCCAGTCAGCGGCTTCGCGGGCAGGAAGCCGCCTGCCGGTCAGTTCCAGTTCCTTTGCGCGATAGATGCCGACGGCCCTGTGCAGACGAACTGACAGCCCCCAGCCGGGCAACAGCCCGACCCGTGAATGGGTGTCAACGAAAACAGCATCCTCCGAAGCGAGTATGATATCGCAGGCTACCGTAATCTCCAGCCCGCCCGTGACCGAGAGTCCGTTGATCGCCGCGATCACCGGACCTTTCCATTGGCTGATCGTCCGCGCCGGATTGAAGGGCAGGAAAGGCTCCGGACCGGATTCCTGCAAAACCGCGACGTCAAGACCAACACAAAAGGCCTTGCCCTTGCCCGTCAGGATGACGGCCGAGATGTCAGGATCATCGTTGAGATCCTGCATGATGCGGTCAAAGGCGGCGAGCATTTCGGGAACAAGCGCGTTCAAGCGGTCCGGTCGGTTCAACCAGATCGTGGCAAAGCCATTGTCCCGTTCAACCTCGATCAGCCTGTCATTTTCTTCCATAATTCTTTCCAATGAATGGCGTGTGGAGAGATTTTCGTCGCAGCGCAGCGCTTTTTGCACGCCACATCTGCGACAATCAGAGGGAGATGAGACCAAGCCCTCCAGTGACCCTGATGCATTCGCCGGTGATGTAATTCGACATGTCGCTGCCGAGAAACTCGATGGCACCGACCATATCCTCGACCTTGCCGAAGCGGCGCAGCGGGATCGCCCCCGCCTGATCGCTCGTGCCCATGCCGCGCGCTGCGGCTGCGGCCGCGACCCGCGGGGTGTGAATGAGTCCCGGAGCAACACAGTTGGCCCGAATGCCGATCGGCCCCAACTCGACCGCGAGATGCCTTGTATAGGTCAGCAGGGCGGCTTTTGCGCCGGAATATACGGCATATTTTCCCTTGCTGTCGCCCGCGAACGCGCCGAAGGTGACGATGTTTATGATGGCACCGCCGGGCCTGTTCATCAACGGGACGACGGCCTGGCAGCAATAGACCGCGCTCAGGAAATTGACGTTGATCAGCAAAGCCATGTCGTCGTCGGGCGAGGTGGTCGCATAGCTCCGCTCGGCAGGAGTGATGGCCCCACCGGCGTTGTTCACGAGGATGTCGATCGATCCAAGCTCACGCGCGGCCTGTTCGACGGCGGCCTGGGCTTCCTCTCGCCGCGAAAGGTCGGCCTGCACCGCTACGACGCGTTGGCCGAGGTCACGAATTTCCTGCGCGACACTCTCGGCTTCATACTCCCCGGCATGCTTGCCAGCATCGAGATCCTTGTCGAATATGGCGACATCGGCCCCAAGCTTTGCGAGATGAAGTGCGTAGCCGCGCCCCATGCCTCCCGCGGCACCTGTGACGATAGCGACCTTCCCCTCAAGCCTGCGGTTCGTCATCGACCTCTCTCCTCATTTTATCGACTTGCTTTAGCATTGGTTATACATAATCTCATGGTTCCAGCGAGTTGGCGAGAACCGGTGATTGCGAGGCAATTCGTTAATCGCGGAAATATTCGGGCTTGCCCTGCGTCCATTGCTCACCCCAAAGCTGGCCGCCGCCATCGACACGAAGGAGTTCACCCGTGGTGAAGGAACTCGCGTCGGAACCAATGAAGAGGCAAGCTTCCGCAACTTCCCATGGATCGCCAAGCCTCAGCATCGGATTGCTGCGCGCGAACGTCTTCTTGGCCTCTTCAGGGTACCCGGCCATGCCTTCGGTGAAGATGGTGCCGGGGGCTACGCAGTTGACGCGGATCTTCAACGGAATCCACTCCACCGCGACGGTTTTGGAAAGATAGATCACCCCGGCGCGAGCCGCCGCCGTATGCGCCGCGCCCAATATACCGCGATCTACCACCGCGACCACGTTGACGATCGAACCGGGCATATTCGTGTCGCGCCAATAGCGCGCAGCAGATTGCATCATCGACCAGGTGCCCAGAAGATTATTGTCGATGACTGCGCGAAAGCCGTTGGCACTCATGTCGATTGCGGATTGCGGAAATTGGCCACCAGCATTGTTGATGAGCAGGTCGAGCCGGCCGTGGTGTTCCCGTATCTGGGCAAAGAGCGAAGCGACGTCCTCAGACTTACGGATATCGGTCGGGACGGCCAAAATTTCATAACCTTGGCTGGCCAGTTCATCGCGCAGAATATCCAGCTTTTCCACCGAACGTCCGCACGTCACCACTTTCGCGCCCATGCGCGCCAACATCCACACCAGTGCCCGTCCGATGCCGGTCGCACCGCCCGACACCAGCACCACCTTGTCACGAAACAGGATTTCGTTCAGCGCGATCTGGCGTGTGGCCATGATGGCGGCATCCGGTCTGGCGGCGATCGCTCCCAGATCTGGTTCGACTTTCATCGGACAAACTCCCGATAATGAGCAAATCTACCCTCGAACCTTGTCGCGCATAGGATTTTCCTGGGTTCAGCGTTGGCCATGCGATTTCATCCGCCAATCAACCTGGCGATCGCGGTCAGCGCGGCCTCTGTCCTGATCAGTCGGTTGGCGCTTGCCAATTCACCCTCCAGCGAAACCGTGATAGGCAGCGCCGCCTTTTCAACCACGGCGGGATAGCCGGTCAGCACGCTCACAATCTCCCGCATGACGACGGCGCTGCCGGTATCGAGTGCACCTTCGGCTTCCGCGGCGTCCACTCGTTGAATATGCTCCGAATAGGCTGCCTCGCCGCAATAGGTCAGTTGTGGCTGGGCCGGCGGCGTAAAGCCTTCCGCCATCATCGCTGCCACCTTCGCGACGGCGGCAGGCAGGAGATCTGCCCGCTCAGCGACTATCTGCGTGCCGGGCCGCAACAACCCCATCTCTTCGGACTCCTGGGCTGACGTCGCGATCACCCCTGCCTGCAGCGCGGCCAGGGCATGCGCAAGGCCCTTTTCCGGCCCATGTCGCTCGACGCATCGCAAAAGCAGCTGGGTGCAGCCTCCCCAAGCCGGGATGAGGCCCACCTTGATCTCGGGAAGGCCTGCCCGCAAGCCCGCATGCGCGACCACTGCGTGGGAATGGAGCATGATCTCGCATCCACCTCCAAGCGCGAAGCCGTGGACTGCTGCCACGACCGGCACGGATATGGCAGACAGCGTCTGACACAGACCTTGGCCTTTCTTGAAGTAGGTGGCCAGGGCTGGCCAATCCCCTGCCGATACCATGCCGTGGTTATATGCAAGGTCCGCCCCCGCCGAAAAGGCGCGCGGATCGTCGTTGCCGATGACCAGCCCGCCAAACGCGTTGCCCGCTGTCGATATCGCGAACTCCAGCACTTCAAGGGCCTGAACATCGAGCGTATTCATCTTCCTATGGACTTCGAAACAGGCGATGCCTCCACCAAAGTCCCACAAAGAGGCGCTGTCATTGGCTGCCATAGGGCGCGCGCTCGCGCGCATGCTCTTGACGGTGCCGTCTGACATTTCGACTATTTCCTTTCAGATTGATGGCCTTTGGGTGGGTGACAGCCGATCCCGGCAGGCGGATTGGAGCCGGATCCCCGGTGCTGACGGCGCCTGCCGCCCTCAGAAGGGGAACTAGCATCCGGAACCTTTTGCGGGGATCGCATGGGCACTTCAATGCCGCTTTACGAGAGGACGTCATCTTCCACGTACACGGTATATGGTTGCGAACAAAGATTCTGCATGGAGATGGCCAGCGCTTGGTTGCTATCTGGTCCGGACGGTGGATGATGATGCGGCAACGATCCGCATCCGTTCGATTTAAAACAACCATATTTATCTTCTCTGGAGGTCTCATGTCTGCCTATTTGAAGAATTATGAGAAGTTGCTGTTCGATTTTCCTGCCGATCGCGTACTGCGCATCACCATGGGCGATCCCGAGAAGCTGACTCCCGTTTGTGGTCAGATGCACGCGGAGCTCGTTACGATTTGGCGGGACATAGACGACGACGAAAGCATTTCCTCGGTCATTCTGACGGGCGGCAAAAAGGCGTTCTCCGCTGGCGGTGATTTCGCAATCGTGGAGCGCTCGATGACCGACTATCATTTCCGGAACCAGATCTGGAAGGAGACGCGGAATCTCGTCTACAACATCATCAACTGCAACAAGCCCATCATCAGCGCCATGCGGGGTCCGGCGGTCGGTGCTGGTCTGGTCTGCGGGTTGCTGGCGGATATATCGATAGCGTCCAAGAATGCGCGCCTGATCGACGGCCATACCCGCCTCGGCGTCGCCGCGGGCGACCATTCGGTCATCATCTGGCCACTGCTGTGCGGCATGGCGAAGGCCAAATATTATCTGCTGACATGTGACTCGGTTTCCGGCGAAGAGGCGGAGCGCATGGGGCTCATTTCGCTCACCTGCGAGGATGAGGAACTTGACGACAAGGCTCTCGAAATCGCTGTGCGGCTGTCGAACGGCGCGCAAAGCGCGATCCGCTGGACCAAGACCTCGCTCAACAACTGGTTCCGCATGGCAGGTCCGTCGTTCGATGCATCCGTCGCATATGAGATGCTGGGCCTGACCGGGCCGGAAGTGCGCGAGGGCGTCGCTTCGCATCGCGAGAAGCGGGCACCGAAATTCGATCCGACCTGCAAGATCTGATCGGCAGCAATCATTTTCACGAGAGGGTGTCCAACATGACGGACAGATTCAAAGGCAAATCCATGGTGGTGACCGGCGCCGCCTCTGGCATAGGCAAGACGATTGCCCGCATGGCGGCGGAGCAAGGCGCGCGGGTCTTTGTCGCCGATGTCAATGAGGAAGGGGGGAAGGCAGCCGCCGAGGAAATCCGCGCCGCTGGCGGCCAGGCCGAGTTCGAGAAGCTAGACCTGACCAACCGGCCAAGCATTGATGCCTTTGCAGCGGCGGTGCTCGGCAAAGTCGGAACGCTCGATATCCTCGTCAATGCGGCGGGTTGGGACCTTGTTGAACCGTTCCTCAAAAGCAAGCCGGAAACCTGGGACTTGATCGTAGCCATCAACTATCTGGGGCCAGTCCATCTTTGCCATCATTTCGTCCCCGGCATGATGGAGCAGGGTGGCGGCAAGGTCGTCAACATTTCCAGCGACGCAGGCCGGATCGGCAGCCCCGGCGAAGCGGTCTATTCGGGCGCGAAGGGAGGCATTATCTCCTTCACCAAAACGCTTGCCCGAGAGGCCGCGCGCGGCAAGGTGAACGTCAATTGCGTCGCGCCCGGGCCCACCAACACACCTCTTTATCATGTCCAGTCCGACAAGCTCAAGGAAGGGCTGAAAAGCGTCATTCCGTTTCGCCGCGTCGCGGAGCCGGAGGAAATCGCTCACGCCGTTCTGTTTTTCGCCAGCGCGGAATCCGACTATATCACTGGCCAGACGCTCAGCGTCAGCGGCGGCATGTCGATGGTGAATTGATCGTTCTGTAGATCGACCTCAAGGATGCTCGATCCGGGTTGAAGCCGGAGTCGAGCATCGCCGTGCCCCGGGATCAGGACAGGGTGAATGCAGGCAGCGCGTGAAGCGGTTGATCTTATCAGATCGACCGCTTTATACCTTTGTTTGTCCCGATTTCTCAGCCGTCAGGCGATACCCTCTGGCTGGCCATTACTCTAGGCGCGCCCATTCACAAGGCTACTTCTCGGGAACGGTCAATGAAGCCCGATGCAAATCCATTTTGACCGGCCATCACATATATGTTACCGATTTAGAACATACGTCCTAATGACGCACCAAAGCGGCGAGGAACGGATGGTACAGGCGCGGTAGCGAGGAGAGGAGTTGACATGGAACTCATGGCCGAAATCGAGCGTGATAGGGAAGGAGCGACTTCTTCGGATGACGGGCTTAATCAGCCTCAGGACAACATGCAGGAAAGCCCTGGCAGACCGGCCAAATGGGAAGCGCTGCCCCTCAATGTCGTGAAATCCACCGGGAGAACCATGCAGATCCTGGAGTATTTCGATCATCATCAAGGACCGGCCAATATCGCACAAGTGGCGCGCGCGCTGGACTATCCCCAGTCCAGCACCTCGGAGATAATGCGCAGTCTGAATGTCCTTGGATATCTTGCCTATAATAATGGCGATCGCACCTTCATGCCTACCAGCCGAGTGCGTCTGCTGGGGTCTTGGGCACTCGATCAATTGCATGGGGAAGACCGCCTTTCATCCTTGTTGCGCAAGGCGAACCAGATATCGGGCCAGACTGCCTATCTGGCCATCCGCAACAAGCTGGCGTCACAATATATACAGGTTGCGCAATCCACGACGTCCTTACGCCTTCACCTGACGCCTGGACAGAAGCGGCCATTGCTCCGCTCGGCAAGCGGACGAGCTCTTCTGAAAAACCTGTCGGATGCCGAGATCAGCAAGCTTGTCCGCCGTATCAACGCGGAAAGACTTCCGGAAGAGAGCATCATCTGCCTCGACGCACTGCTGGCGGACGTCAATTTCATTCGCGAAAACGGCTATCTGTATATCGAAAGAAGCGAGATCAGCCCTGGAGCCGCCGTAATTGCGATGAGTTTGCCCGAAAATGTATTCCCGGTCCCGACAGTGATAGGCATTGGGGGAGCCGCCGAAGTGATCGCACCCCAGAAGGAACTGCTCGTGCAGCGCCTGCGCGAACTCGTCGAAACGCATCTTCTGTGTCGGGACAGCGGATCGCAGGCAGCCTGAAAGCCAGGCAGCGCGGCGCTCTGACACATATGTGGTAATCGGAAGGTCGTTCGGCTTGGGGGCTGTCTGCCGGCTTCACACCCGCTAGTCTGATCTACGCACCAGATGCAGGGGGGACGATGCTATACACCAGCTCCCTCTGTCAGGGCCAGGCGCCGAATGAAATTTCTAGTGATGATCGCCGGCGGTGTGGATTGCCGCGATCAGACGATAGATGTGCCCACCGCTTTCAATCATGGAGCCAATAAATGATCAATCCCATGTCGCTGGAGAACAGGTCCGTGATCGTGACCGGCGCGGGCCAGGGAATAGGTCGCGCGATCGCGAATGGAATCCTGGCACTCGGGGGCAGGGTGGTGGCGATGGATCGAAATGCCAACGCATTGCGGGAGTTTCAAAATGA
Organism: Sphingobium sp. LSP13-1-1.1; assembly: GCF_040676415.1. NCBI lineage: Bacteria > Pseudomonadati > Pseudomonadota > Alphaproteobacteria > Sphingomonadales > Sphingobiaceae > Sphingobium > Sphingobium sp. LSP13-1-1.1. Next base: position 179,372 of record NZ_JBEGHU010000001.1, read on the forward strand.
GGTGGGCACCGATCGACTGATGATCGTCGACGGCGATGTCACCGACGGCGCCTTTGTGATGGCGACCGTGGAGGAGGCCGATAAATGGGCCGGAGGAATTGACGGGTTGGTGAACAATGCCGGAATCTCTCGCGCAGCCATGATCCACAGGATGGATATCGAAACCTGGGACGCGGTTATTGACGTCAATTTGACGGCGCCCTTCCGCCTGATGCAGGCCGTTGGCCGAAAGATGCTGGAGCGGGCGGCGGCCGGTGATAAGGCCCCCGGGGCGATCGTCAACATCTCGTCCGATGCCGGCCGTCGTGGCACGGTCGGCCAGATCAACTATGGCGCGGCCAAGGCCGGGATCAATGGCCTCACCATGTCGGCGGCACGTGAATGGGCGGCCAAGGGCATCCGCGTCAATGCCGTCGCATTCGGGGTCGTGGAAACGCCGATGACGGAAACCGTGCGTGGCGAAAAGTTTCGGGACACCTATCTGGCCCAGATACCCATGGGTCGCTGGGGTACTCCCGAGGAAGTCGCAACGCCCGTCTGCTTCCTGCTGTCGCAGGCGGCCTCCTACATCACGGGCCAGGTCATTTCGGTGAATGGCGGCTACCACATCAGTTCGTGAAGACAGGTGAATTCGTGCAGGTGACGACGATGCAGGCAACGCGGCCGGACAAGGAGTATCTCGAGTTTCTGGCGCAGGGCAGGTTCATGCTGCAACGCCGACGACCTGATGCGATGCCCTTTTTCTATCCGCGGGTGGCCGAACCGGGCACCGGCAGCACCGATCTGGAATGGATCGAGGCATCAGGATTTGGCACCGTCCATGCGACGACGGTCGTCCGGGTGCGGCCGCCGCAGGCAGACTATAATGTGGCGATCGTGGAACTCGACGAGGGCCCACGCATGATGAGCCGAATTGAAGGGGTGGCCGCCGCGGATGTCCGCATCGGTATGCGGGTACACACGCGGATCGTGCCGTTCGAAGACCACCACGCAGTCATATTCGTGCCTCTTGATGGCGAAACGCCTACAGAGGAGTTGCAGCCATGATCGGGGATCGTCGCACGCCGACTGCGCTCATCGGTGCGGCTACATTCGGGATTGGCGAGGCGCCAGGGTTCACATCGATGGATCTGGCCAGTCGTGCCGCCCTTGCGGCGCTGGAAGAGTCCGGTCTCTCGCTCTCGCAGGTCGACGGCCTGTTCATCGCGCTTCCGAACGATTTTCTAAGCGGACTGTCTTTTGCCGAATATCTTGGCATTCAGCCAAAGCTCACCAACAACAATCGCACCGGCGGATCTGCGTTTCTCACCCAGATGAACGTGGCGGCCCATGCGCTGGCCGCCGGGGAAATCGATGTTGCTCTTGTGGCCTATGGCAGCAACCAGCGTACCGGCGTCGGTGGCCTGGTCAGTGCTGCGGGGCCAAATCTCTATGAAAAGCCATATAGTCCCCGGCTACCGGTCAGCGGCTATGCCTTGGCGGCGAGCCGTCACATGCATGAGTTCGGCACCACCCGCGATCATTTCTATGCGGTCGCCAAGACAGCGCGTGAATGGGCCATGCTCAATCCCGAAGCCTTTTTGCGAAAGCCTTTGAGCCGCGAGGAGTATGATAATGCGCGGATGGTTTCCGATCCGCTTTCGGTACTGGATTGCTGCCTGGTGACGGATGGTGCGGCGGCGGCGGTCATGGTGCGCAAGGATTGGGCGGACGGACGCACGGCAGCCTATCTGCTTGGAGTGGGCGAGGCGACCGATCATTATCAGATCGCGCAGATGCCTGACCTCACCACTTCAGCGGCAAAGGCAAGCAGCGCGCGCGCCTATGCGCAGGCCCGCATTACGGTCTCTGACATCGATGTCGTGCAGTTATATGATGCCTTCACGATCAACACGATCTTGTTCCTCGAAGATCTCGGCTTCTGCAAGAAAGGGGAAGGCGGCGATTTCGTCGCTTCGGGCGCTATCGGACCGGGCGGCCAATTGCCGGTCAATACGAATGGCGGCGGCCTGGCCTGCGTTCACCCCGGCATGTACGGTCTCTTCACCATCGTCGAAGCCTATCGGCAGCTGACCGGCACTGCCGGAGACAGGCAGGTTGCCGCGGATTTGGCTGTTGCACATGCAAATGGAGGTTTTCTGTCCAGTCAAGTGACTGCCGTGCTCGGCAGCGCGGCCACGCTGTGATCGCGGGGGCATTAACGGATTTCCAGTAACTGGTTGCCGACATGCAATTGACGTTTCATGCGCCGCCCGCCGCTCCTAAACCAAGGAAATGGGGTTTCTTTCGCGAGGAAAGGGCCGGGGAGTTTTCCGATGTCTGTAATGTCCGGTGTCAAAGTTCTCGACATGACAAGGGTTGTTGCAGGACCAACAGCAACGCAGTGCCTGGGAGATTTTGGCGCCGACATCATCAAGGTCGAGCGGCCTGGTGAAGGCGACGATGTGCGTCATGTCGGTCCCCCATGGCTGATCGATACTGATGGAAATGAAACCAGAGAATCCACGTATTTTCAGGCCGCCAATCGCAACAAGCGCTCTATTTCGGTCAACTTCCAGAGTGATGAAGGCGCACAACTGCTCCGTACCCTAGCTTCCAGGGTTGATATTTTCATCGAGAACTTCAGGCCGAGGACGCTTGAGAAATATGGTCTCGACTATGAATCTCTCAGGCGACATAATCCTGGCCTGATCTATTGCTCGGTCAGCGGTTTCGGACAGACTGGACCATATGCGTATCGCAGCGGTTATGATTTCCTGATGCAGGCCATGTCCGGTTTGATGAGTGTAACCGGCGATCCTGACGGTCCTCCAATGCGGGTGGGAGTGCCGATTGCAGATATCCTTGCCGGGAAGGACGCCGTCATTGGCATATTGTTGGCGCTGCGGGAGCGCGACAAGACAGGGCAGGGGCAGTCGATCGACATTTCACTATTCGATTCTCAGGTGTCCGCTATGGCGAATACCTTCACAGCATGGTTCAATGGTGGATTTGAGATGCCACGCACGGGCAATGATCATCCGAGCGCGTCCCCCTATGGCGTCTATCGAACCTCCGACGGCTATCTGCTCGTTGCGACGTTCAATAATCGGGAGTTCGCCAGGTTGGCGGTGGCGGTCGGCTGTCCGGAATGGGTCGATGACCCTGCGTTCAATTCGATGGGTGCGCGGGTCGTGAACCGTCACGATGTCGCCGCCGCCCTGACCAAGATCCTTGTTCAGCATCCTCGCGAACATTGGATCAAGCTTCTCAATGCCGCGGGCGTGTCATGCGGTCCGATCAACCGCATGTCCGACCTCGAATCCGATCCTCATTTTTGTGCGCGCGACATGAAAGTCAAACTTCCTCACGCTCTGTCAGGTGAAATCACGGTCGCCGCGAGCCCGATCCGATGTTCGGTATCGGCACCCGAATACCGCCTGGGACCGCCCGTCATCGGCGAACACACTGCAGAGGTGCTGCGAGAAATGCTGGGCCTCGATGAACGAGCGATGGCCGAGTTGTCGGCCAAGGGGGTGATATGAGCGCGACAACCAGCCTCTCGCATCGGCGGCCATGTTCCAAAAAGCGCGCGCCTTCCTTGAGGAGCTCGTAGAAGCATGATCCAGGCCTATGACGCTTTGATGGATATGACGCCCGTGGTCATGGAGCAAAGCTATTCCGGCAAGGATAGCTGTATTTACGCGCTGAGCGTCGGTTGCGGAGTCGATCCCAGCGACGATTGGGCGCGTCAACATCTGGGGCCGGTGCCTCCGTCTCGCGCATTGCCGGCAATGGCTACCGTACTTGCTGCACCACGCCTTCATACGATGGGGCTGGGGCTCACAATGTCGGCAGTCCTGCATGGTAGCCAAGCTATGATTTCACACGCGGAATTGCCCGTTGAAGGACAGGTGACCAGCGAAACCCGCATGGATGGAGTCTTCGATCGCGGTGAGGGGCGTGGCTGCGTGATCAATATGGTGCGAGATCTTCGGGATAGCCAGTCCGGTATACATTATACCTCTTTGTTCATGTCTTTCCTGTGTCGCTCCGACCAGGTAGCCGGAGCGCCTCCCTTCGAAGTCGCCCCTTCGGATGTGATGAACGACCGCGCCCCGGACCGGGTCTGGGAAGTACCCACATCCACGCAGGCGGCGCAGCTCTTCGCGCTCACGGGAGACCAGAATCCGCTTCACCTGATCCCCGACGTGGCCGCCAAGGCCGGCTTCCCGCGTCCCATTCTGCAGGGCGTGGCGACTTATGGACTGTGCGCCGCTTTTGTCGAGAAGGCGCTGTGCAATGAAGATGGCGCCGTGGCCAGCGGACGCCTTGGCTCGTTCTCGGGCAGGTTCAGCGCGCCAGTCTTTCCTGGCGAGACGCTGGCGCTCGCGCTTTGGCGGGATGAAGCCGGCGCGCGGCTGGAGGCACGGGTGTCCGCCCGCGACAAGGTCGTCTTCACCCAAGGCCGTGTTTCGATCGACAGGAGTCGTTGACAATGGATCTGACATTCGACGCCGCCGACCGCGACTTTCGCGACATGATACGCGACGAGATCGCCGCCCTGGTGCCCGAAGATATCAGGACGCGCGTCAACAATCTTCAGCATCTCACGAAGGACGACTATCTGCGCTGGCAGGCCATTCTCGACCAACGTGGATGGGCAACGCCTGCATGGCCCGCCGAATATGGTGGCCCCGGCTGGTCGCCAATGCAGCGCGTTCATTTTGAGGAAGCATGTTTTCTGGCCGGCGCGCCCCGGCAAATTCCCCACATCAACATGATCGGCCCAGTCCTCCAGCATTTTGGCACGGCCGAGCAGAAGCAGCGCTATCTTCCCGGCATCCCGACGCTGCGTGACTGGTGGTGTCAGGGATATTCCGAGCCTTCTTCAGGTTCGGACCTGGCCTCACTCCGGACCAAGGCCGTGCGCAAGGGCGATCGCTATATCGTCAATGGGCAAAAAATCTGGACGACATGGGCGCATTGGGCGAATTACATGTTCTGTCTTGTGCGGACGTCGGATCACGGCCGGCCACAGGAAGGGATCACTTTCCTTCTCATGGAAATGGACTTGCCGGGGATCACCGTCAGACCCATAAGGTCGCTGGACGGAGCGCATGACGTGAACGAGGTCTTCCTTGAGGATGTCGAAGTACCCTGCGAAAATATCGTGTTAGGGGAAAATCAGGGCTGGACGGTCGCCAAGTTTCTGCTGAACGCGGAACGGACGGAAATCGCTGGATTGGGCCAGTCAAAACGGTTGTTGCAATTTGCCGTCCGAATGCTCGACCGCATGACTGAACAAGGTGTTTCGCCTGACCGGCTTCGCGCTTTGCGCGTGCGGCTGGACCGCATCCGTATCGATCTCAAGGCGCATGAATGGACCTTGATGCGCGTGATTGCGGCCCAGCCTGGCGATCCGCGCGCGCCGTCCGCCTCCATTCTCAAACTGTGCGGCACCGATCTTCTGGAACGGCTTTCGGCGCTGCTGATGGACATGGGCGGACCAGCGGGTCTTGCCTACGATCCGCTGGCCAGGGGAGGGGAGACCGACGCAATTCCGCCCTATGGCCATGTCCTGAACGGCGCGGCGGCGACATATCTGGAGTTCCGCAAATCCGGCCTGGTCGGCGGGACCACCGAAATTCAGAAAAATCTGATCTATCGGGAAACCGTGCACCTGTGGGGGGTAGGATGAACTTCGACCTTACCGAAGATCAGCGTGCGCTGGTCGATACTGTCGAGAAATTTGCCGCCAGCGTCATCGCCAGGCAACCCGCCCCCAACTCCCTCGAAGCAATGGCCACCGCCACGATCCATCGATGGCAGGAAATGGCGGAACTGGGTCTTGCGGGTCTCATGATCGCAGAGGACGACGGCGGCCTCGGCCTAACAATGGCCGAAACGCTCCTCATCTGTGAGGCATTGGGACAGTCGCTCGTGCAGCCACCTTTCATATCCTATGCGGTGATCGCGCCCAAGCTGATCGAAACGTCCAGTTCAACAGATGTTCGCACCGCCTGTTTGCAGGGGATTGCCGGGGGCAGCATCCGCATCGCAATGGCAAGCGATGAGTCCATCCTGGATTTCGACCAGTCACAATTGAATTCGCGGGTTGAAGACGATGGCGGAACCTTGCGATTGTCGGGCACCAAGGAACTCGTGATCGATGGCGTCACCGCGACGCATTTCATCGTGACGGCGCAATTGGCAGAGACGGGGCCAAATGCGTTTCTCGTCGCCGCAGGTCAGCCTGGCCTTTCCATCACGCCGCTGCGCGGATTGGATGGAGGCTTGATTGCGCGCCTATCGTTCGATGCCGTTGAAGCAATGGCCCTGTTCGAGGGCAACGATGCCCCGGTCAAGGTCGACCGGGCGATCGATCATGGCATAGTCGCGTTCTGCGCCGAGGCGCTGGGCCTCATGAACCGCATGCTGGCGCTTACAGCCGGCTACCTCAAGACCCGCCACCAGTTTGGCAAGCCAATAGGCAGCTTCCAGGCCCTTCAGCATCGTTTTGCCGACATGGTCGTGGCGGCCGAACAGTCGCGCTCGGCAACGTACATGGCGGCGGCGGCACTGGCTGAAGAGGACGCGCCGACGCGCAAGCAGGATGTCTCGGCGGCGAAATCGCTCGTGTGCCGCCATGGCCGCGCGGTGCTGGAGGCCGCTATCCAACTGCATGGCGCCATCGGCATCACCGACGAATATGAGCTCAGCCGTTACCTGCGCCGGATGCTGGAAATCGAAAAGACATGGGGCGACGCGATCTACCACGAGGATCGTTTCAGCGCGGAACTGATGTCCCGGACGTGAAAGCAAGCTATTGAGGATGAAGGTACGCGACGAACGCCAAGTTGCACCGCATCGCCACGTCATCCTGTCCTGCTCACATGACGCCAGGAAGTGGATGCCCCTCGTCACCAACGGGTTCTGGAACAATAACAAGACAGTCCAGGCAGAAGAGACGTTGATGGCACTGTAAACCAAGGATAACGGCCATTAACGAGCATGCGTTAATACATTCGTTCGGATGGTGCAGGGGTTAGAACACTTGCTCAAATCCGCTATCTGCATGACATAGAAGATGCAGCTGTTCAACGGTCTGTCCGACGCATTTCAAATCGCACCACGCCGAAAGACGCGCGGACGAAATGCGGCTGTGCCCCGTTCGGGGTATAAAACAAGGGAGGGAGCATCATGAAAAGCAGTTATCGCATGGCGAGCCTTGCCGTGCTGGCGATGGCCAGCATGGCGGTTCCCGTCGTGTCCGCGCAGGAGGTGCCGGCGCAGAATGACGCGGCCGTCTCCGCAGAGGCGCGTCAGAACATGGATATCATCGTTACCGCCCGTCGGCGTAACGAGACGACGCTGCAGACACCGGTCGTGCTCACGGCATTTTCCGCGGAAAAGCTGGCGGACCTCAACGTTACGAACATCACCGACGTCGCCAAGCTGACGCCGATGCTCATCATTTCGCCAGCGACAGGCCCCTATGGCGGCAACCTGACGCTGCGCGGCGTCGCCAGCCCGACCTCCAATGCATCGTCCGAGCCCGCGGTGACCATCAATATCGATGGCGTTCCCCTCAGCTATGGCGGCGTCGTGCGCATGGGGAACATCGACATCGGTCAGGTCGAAGTGCTGAAAGGGCCGCAGGCGCTCTTCTTCGGCAAGAATTCGACCGGCGGCATCGTCTCCATGAGATCGGCCGAACCGACGAGCACTTTCCACTCGCAGCTCAGCGCCGGTTATGAATTCAACGCTCACCAGGTCGATCTGGACGGCTATGTGTCGGGTCCGGTAACGGACACGTTGGACATGCGCCTGGCTGGGCGCTTCTCCCGCCAGCGGGGCTTCTTCCGCAACGTCGCCCCCGCACGGTCGATCGATTATGCTCCTGGCACGGACGAGGAGGGCGTTCGCCTCAGTGCCAACTGGATGCCGACAGATCGGCTTACCGTAAAGCTGCGCGCAACCTATGATCACGTCCGCGAAAATGGCAGTTACACGACCAGTCAGAAGATCGCTTGCCCGCTAGGTGCGGCGCAGGGGCCCGGCGCCATTGCTGGCACCGATGATTGCAAACCCAACGACACGGTCGTCTTCGCCGCCATTCCATCCGCAGCCATTCAAGCGGTCACGGGCAATCCGGCATGGAATTCAGACAGTAATTTTCTGAAGGTCCGCCAGTATCTGATAAGTTCCGATATCTCCTACAAATTGACGGATGATATCACGCTGAACTCGGTCACAGGGTGGTATGGCATCCGCCAGAGGGTCATCGACGCGCAGACATCAGGCGCCCGCTTCTTTATCGGGGGGCTGTCGTCGGTCAGGAAGAATGCCTTCAGCCAGGAGGTCAGGCTCTCATACGCGAGCCCAGATTCGCCGATCGACCTGATGATGGGCGCTTTCTACCAGAAGGACAATTTGCGCGTTCTGGAGCAGGGGGTGATCAACACGACCGCCATAGCGCCGCTTTCTCCTTACTGGAATTTCCCTCTCCGCTCGCAGTCCATCTCCGCTTTTGGTCAGATGGACTGGAACATGACCGATCAATGGAGCCTTTCCGCGGGCGTTCGCTATTCCCGCGATCGCAAGTATCAGGACATCGTTCCGCCGGCTGGACTGCCCAACAAGTTCACCACGCCCGAGGTCCAATTTTCAAACTGGTCACCTGAAACGACCCTGTCCTATAAGCCGTCGGAAAATACCAACCTGTTTGTTTCCTACAAGCAGGGATACAAGTCCGGCGCCTATCAGATCGGCTTCAATACCTACAGCGCCGCCCTGGCGAACCCGGCGATTACTGACATCCCAGCCTTCTATCGTCCTGAAACAGTGAAAGGTTTCGAGGCAGGCTTCAAGGCATTGATGTTCGACCGCCAGCTACGCCTGAACCTTGCCGCCTACACCTATCGTTACAAGGATCTGCAACTCAGCCGACTTGACCCCGCCACGATCGTGCTGTTGATCCTCAATGCCTCTTCGGCACGCGTCAAAGGTCTGGAAGGGGATCTTACATTTTCGCCCCACGCCATACCGGGTCTGACGCTTACGACTTCGGCGGCCTTGAACTCGGCGAAATATGATTCACCCTTCCTGTCGGCCTGCTATGTCGGGCAGACGATCGCGGGCGGTTGCACCACGGACGGTCCAGACGCGGGCACCGTGCCGGATCAACAGCAGATGCTGGGACGTCCGCTGCCCCGTGCACCCAAGTTCAGCGGGAGCGTCGGCGCCTCCTATGAAACAGCGGTCGGCGACAATCTGAAGGCCAAGTTCAACCTGAACGGCGTCTACACGTCGCGATATTTTCTGTCTCAGGAACTCAACCCGATCGGCTTCAATCCGCAACGCTTTCTGCTCGACGGGTCGATATCGGTCGGTTCGCAGTCCGGCGGCGTAGAAGTCGCGCTCATAGGCCGCAACCTGACCAATCGTTATTACGCCTATTCCGGCTTTCAGTCGCCGGGCACCGGGAGAGGTACAGGCACCACCGTCGGAGTGTTGCCGGACTTTGAAGGCCCAATCTCGCGCGGTCGCGAAATCTGGCTGAAGATAACGCTTCGACCAGGCGAACTCTGAAACATCATAGGCTGTTAAATGGGGGAGACGGCTCCTGCATCCTGGAAGGTGCAGGGGCCGTTGCCCTTCAAAGTGGCGCAGGCAAGACAGAACAATGCATTTAGGAGGCGATCGCCAACCGCCCGCGCGGCTCATGGTCGCTCCTGATGCGTATGGATAAGTTAGATCATCTGTTCCAGAAGCCGTATGACTATCGGCTTCGGTCCGCTTGGTGGCTGTAAAAACAAGGACTTGATAATGAAGGAAGCCTATATCGTATCGGCCGTCCGGACCGCCATTGGGGATTTTGGCGGCAGCCTCAAGGATTTCGAACCTGCGCAACTGGGCGCGCTGACGATCGCCGAAGCTGTGCGACGAGCGGCTATCCAGCCGGGTGATGTAGAACATGTCATCATGGGGCAGGTTATCCAGACTCGGCCCCAGGACGCTTATCTCGCGCGTGTTGCTGCATTGCGTGCCGGCATTCCGGAACGTACGCCAGCGCTGACATTGAACCGCTTGTGCGGATCGGGCGTGGAAGCGATCATCGCCGCGGCGCGGGCAATCGCCCAGGGGGAGATTAATATAGCAGCCGCCGGAGGCGCCGAAGTGATGAGCCGCGCTCCGCATCATGTGACGGATGTGCGTTTCGGTCGAAAGATGGGCGATGTCGCGATGATTGATGCGCTGGTCGCTGTGCTGAGCGATCCCATAGACGGCTATCACATGGGCGTCACGGCGGAGAATGTTGCGCGTGATCATCACATAACACGTGAACAGCAGGATGTGCTGGCGGCGGAAAGTCATCGCCGCGCTGCGCTCGCTCAAGCCGAAGGACGTTTCAACGACCAGATCCTGCCGGTGATGGTCAAGGTCGGGCGCGCAACTCGTGAATTTGCGGTTGACGAGCATGTCCGGGCCGAAAACGACCTCGCCGCGTTGGCGGCATTGCGGCCGGTATTTCAAAAGGATGGCACGGTCACTGCAGGAAACGCCTCAGGCATCAATGACGGCGCAGCAGCCGTCATCCTGGCTTCGGCCGATGCGGTCGCGCAGCACGACCTACGGCCGATGGCACGAATTCTCGGTTGGGGGCATGCCGGGGTTGCACCCTCCCACATGGGACTAGGTCCGGTGGAGGCGGTGCCCATCGCGCTCGCGCGGGCGGGATTGACGCTTGATGAGATCGACGTCATCGAATCCAATGAAGCATTTGCGGCCCAGGCTTGTGCCGTTTCGACGATGCTTGGATTCGATCCGGTGAAGGTGAACCCCAATGGGTCGGGAATTTCGCTGGGTCATCCGGTCGGCGCGACAGGGACCATCTTGACGGTGAAGGCCATCTACGAACTTGGCCGCACGAAGACACGCTACGCCTTGATCACGATGTGCATCGGTGGCGGTCAGGGGATAGCGATGGTCATCGAGGGGATGTAAGGAGCAATTCCCCAGATGTCGCCTGTTGAAGGTGATAGCTGGATATGTGGCAGTTACCGTCAGGTAACGCGACCTGACATTCCTTATGCGTCCCTTATGCGTCCCTCTAGTCGCAATATTCCCAACGCCCGGCATTGCAAGCGGCAACGGCGCGCCGCCACTCCGTCATCTTGCGCGCATATTCACCGCGAGCATCCGCATAGCCATCACCTTGCCCTTGGGCTCGGCGATAATTCTGCATGATCTTCGCGTCGCGCTCCCGGACATAGGCCAACTGCTGCTGGTTCATCCGTTTGATGATTGCCCGATCGCGCGCGCGGGCCGCAGTGCTGCGCATGGTCGGATCATTGGGATCATCTGCGTGCGCTGTCATCGGCAGTAGAACTGCTCCAATCGCAAGCACCAATGCACAGGATCCGATCTTCATCAATGCGCCCCCATTTTCTCGTCGGCTTTCTATGCCCGGCGCAAAGCGGAAGGCAATCGATTTGCGATAGATGGAGGGACTCCATAGCGCTGTAAGGGGGCCGGGGAGCCCATCGCGACAATCGGGTGGTGGGGCATCAAGCCTGGCAATGCCTGGCGCTCCACTATGGCTGCTTCGTGGAAGTCCGTCTTCGACGCGGCGTCAACAGAGCGGAACTAGAGTTAACAGCTGATTGTTTCTCCGTTCTCATAGGTGGAGGATGGCGATGGTTGATGTTCATACTGATCGTTACACCGGCGAGCGGGTTGTCATTCATAAACATCGGGGCGGACGGACCGTCGCAATCGCCTTGATCCTGGTTCTGGTCGTGGTGGGAATATTGTTCGCAACCGGCTTCTGGAAGGCAGATGTGTCGGGCGGCGATGTGCCCGAGGTCAGCGTGAAGGGTGGGGAACTTCCCAAGGTTGACGTCGATTCCAAAGTGGTGGTTGTAGGTACCAAGAAGGAAACCATTGACGTCCCCACCGTGGGCGTGAAGGACAATGGTGAGAAATAAGGACCGTTCGGAATTACACGAAACGGCCAAGCAACTTCGCGGCTTGAGAACGGATTGGATTTCAGGACAAGACAGCAGCCCTGTTCCTTTTGGAACAGCGCCGCATCCTCGACCCGAAGTTCGCCGCGATCCACGCGCCACAACGTATCAAAGCGCGAAAACTCGCCATGGCTCATCGCCGCTACCGTCATAAGCGCGTCCTCCGGAACTGCCAGGAGGATCATGCTACCAAGCTCTGTTAAGGACGCCCGAGAGTGTCACTTCTATCCCGCACTTACACTATTAAAGTACGATAATATATCTTATGTTAAATTATAGCATGTAGAAGCGGCCTAAATTGCCTGCTTAGTGCCATGCCAGCGCCGGGCCGCCCGATCATTCCGAAAGAGCCGCCGAGGCCGGCCGCCGCTCTGTTCTACGAACACGCTCCAAAAATCTGTGGACTCATAATATAGGCGAACTTAGAACATATGAACTAGATAATAGGATTGAGAGGATGAGTGACCTATGACCGGCGCCCACTTTACAATATGTAGCTTCTTGACGTCGATCTGTGCGAAAGCTTCGCTCGCATGACCGCGGGCTTCGATCTTGGGCTTGCTGGGGTTCCCGCGCTGGTGACCGGCGCGGCATCCGGAATCGGCCGGGCAACCGCGCTGCTGCTCGCCGAGAACGGCGCCTTTGTGGCAATCATAGACAAGAATGCCGACGCCGCCAGGGCCGTTGCCGATCAGATCAATGCAGCCGGAGGACGCGCAATCACGATCATTGCCGATGCCAGCCAGGAGACAGACGTAAGCCGCGCGATGGCAGAAGCGGAAGCTGCATTCGGCGTGATCCGCGTGCTCGGGAACAATGTAGGCATCGGCGAGCGGCGCGCGCTTGTCGATATCCCGGTCGACGATTGGCGGAACGTCATCGACGTGAATCTGACATCAGTGTTCCTCTTCAGCCAGATAGCCGCGCGTCGGATGATCGATCAAGGGGTCAGCGGCTCCATCGTCAACATCGCGTCAGTTGCGGGGGAAACGGGGGTCGTCAACCGCAGTTCATACGTCGCCTCCAAGCATGGTGTCGTCGGGCTGACCAAGACGCTCGCACTGGAACTTGCGCCGCATAATATCCGGGTAAACGCCGTCGCGCCAGGCACGGTGGCGACTAACCTGACCGCTCATCTGCTGAGCGTTCCAGAGCTTGTCGCACGCACCAACGCGGCACACCCGCTGAATCGCGTGGCCGAGCCACATGAAATTGCCAATACAGTTGTCTTCCTGGCATCCCCTCGATCAAGCTTCACCACCGGATCGATCGTTGCTGTCGACGGCGGCTTCCTCGCCGGAAAGGCCGCTTGATCCACAACCCGTTTGGACGATCCTGACAACGTAAGCCAGTGGCCGGGCAGAGCCCGCCGAGTTTGCCGCCATGATCCGTCGCCCGGAGCCCCCCCGGGACATCCATGAACGCGTCGAACAGGCCCTATACCGCCCCTCCCCTGCGACCACGGTGCGGCGGACCTCTGCCGGTCAGGATTGCTGTCAAGGAAGCAAGGTGAAGGAAACAACATGATGGACTGTCCCGTGCTGATCCTCCGTTCGCCACATGATTACGCCGATCTGGTCGGAACCGAGTTCGGGCCCGGTCGATGGATGCTTCTTGACCAGCCGCTGATCGATCGCTTCGCGGAGACGACCGGCGATGACGCCTGGTTCCATGTGGACGTCGAACGCGCTCAGCGTGAATTGCCGGGCGGACGCACCATCGTGCACGGTCTTCTCACCCTCTCACTCATTCCCGGCCTGCTCTATGAACTCATCAAGTTCGAGCATGTGTGCCGGGCATTGTCCTATGGCTATGACCGCCTTCGGTTTCTCGTTCCCGTGCCGGAAGGTGGCAGGATCCGGCTGCGCGGCCGGATATGCGGGGCGGAACGGCGGGAAGCTGGTCTCTTCGTTACACTGGAATGCGTGGTGGAACTGGAGGGGGCAGAAAAACCCGCGCTCGTCACCAACATGCTTGAGCTAATCTTTGACGAATAGGACGGCGACGCGATCTCCCGTTGCGCCCCGTGGCGGGTCCAACCACTTCAATGCGCACGAAGCACCGGGTTGACCGACAAAAACCCTACACGACCATGTAGCCACCATCGACCGGAATAGTGACGCCATTGACGAAGCTGGCATCGCTCGAGCAGAGAAACGCAATAACCTTTGCGACTTCCTCCGGTCGCCCCAGCCGCTTCATGGGGCAATGAGTATCCAGCCAGGATTGAAGTGTCTCAGACGCGGATTTGACCAGAGGTGTCTCGGTGTAACCAGGCGCGACGGCATTTGTGCGTATCCCAAAGGATGACAGCTCACGGCACAAGGCCTGGGTGAACGCTTTCACGCCCCCTTTTGAACTGCCGTAGCCGGCATTGCTGAAACCGCTGCCGAGGCCAGCGATCGAAGATATATTGACGATCGCCCCCTTCGTATTTTTCAGGGCTTCCAGGAATGCAACGGTCATGTTGTAAGATCCCGTCAAGTTGACCGAAATTGATCGATCCCATTCGATCGCTGACTCTGGACTGCCAAAACTCGCGAGACCAGCCACACCAGCGTTGTTTACAAGCGCCGATGCGTCACCCATTTCCCGGCGGACGGCTGCGGCGACATCACGCGATGCGTCGCGATCGGCCACATCCAGCATATAAGCCTTGGCACATCCACCTTGCGCTGAGATTCGTTCGGCTGCTTCTCTTGCGGCCTCACCGTTCCGATCGATCAGCGCGCATCTTGCACCGCGCGATGAAAACTCCTGAACTGTCGCAAATCCGATACCGGAAGCGCCTCCCGTGACGACGACAAGCTGATCCTGATAGTCCATTTTCATGAAATCCTCCCTCGGACCTGCCTCGCCAGCGACACGACATCGAGCAGCGACCTCAGCATGTCATTGAGATGTGTGCAGCCCGATGGGCCACGCAGCTGCGCCGGCACCTGTTTGCGCAATTCCGCAACATGGTGGCCGAGCAGCATTGCAGCCGTGGCAGGAGCCGCCTCACATGTCAGATAGGGCAAGACGTGCGGCGTGACATCAACCGACTCCAGCGTGAGCGCTTCGGCATCAACCTTGGCCAATAAACCATATTCATGGAATATTCGTCGCTTGTCTGGATTCCCGAAGATGGCGCAGCTGTCCTGGAACCAGGCATCGACGAAGAGCGCATTGCCGTCCTGCCAGACATCGGTGCGCCGTAGCCTCCATTCGTCCGGACCATCGTGCTTCGCCACCGCGTGAAAGGCCTGCGTGTTGGTGAACGCAGCCGACAGCGGTCCTTCCGGCTGCCTGGCGATTTCCTCTCTGCCGCGACCATCGGCCCTGATCGAAGGTGATCCAGGAACGTAGCTGATGCAGACGTCCGTTACATCGCGGTCGGCCGGAGAGGGCATGCCGGTTCGTTCGACATAGGAATTCAGGCCACCTTCCCACCCATGCCAGGCGGCGAAAGCCATGAACGCGGCCCCGGCAAGATCGTCAAGGAGCCGGTGGAGGCAGGTCGCGTTCATTGCCTCGTCAGACAGGACGTTGGACATCGCCTTTCGCATCTCTCCGCCGGGCTTCAGGCCGGCGAAGCCACCCAATTGAAGCTGGCAGCGACTGCCGTCGAGCGAAACCAGTCGGCCGTCAAGGCCGAGCTTTGCCTCAAGGTGATCTTCGGCAACAATGGCGGCTTGCTGACCCGGCGACTGTTTGACATCACGCGCACGGCCGACAATTGTCACGATCTGCTCGTTACCCAGACTCCACAGACTTTGCAGTGAGCTGGTGCGGCGCACCGAGCCAGGCCGTAGTCCGCGTTCAGGATCAGCGACCTTTGCGACTGCCTCGTTGCACGAAATATTCCCATTCACCTTAATGATCTTTCCCTCGGTCGGTGGCGGCGGTGGACCGCTGCTCATGCGCTGCCCGGCATTCACATATGAAGAACGCGAAGCTGAGCGGCGCAGCATCGTGCTTGCGCTTATCCACTCGGCCATTCGTCCGGGTCTTGCACCGTAACAACCACCTTGCCGACATGCGCGTCCCTTTCCACTGCGCGGTGCGCGTCAGCAATGTTCTCCAGTGGGAAGCGATGAGCGACCGGCATGCGATAGGCGCCGCTGACGATCCCGGCCCGCAGGGCTTCGATCGCCGCAGGCCCGCGGTCCTCATCGCTCAGCAGTGAAAACATGTTGAAGCCGCGCATCGTCAGGCAGCGACGCATTGCGAGGGGCCGGGGAAAGGTGGTGGGCTCCCGCGACAAGCCGCCGTACAATATCAGCGTCCCCTCCTCCGCCAGGCTGTCCATCAACAGTTCGGCGAAAGCGCCTGCGATCGGATCGAAGATCAGGTCGGCGCCACGACCACCCGTGATCCGACGGATCTCGCCGACGACGTCGTTGTCCTCAGTGATCAATATATGATGCGGTCCAAAATTGGCTAGCTGGTCGATCTTCGCCGGCGTACGCGTCGTTGCGATCACATTGGCACCCAGGTTGCGCGCGATCTGCATTGCCGCAACTCCGATCGCCGACGATGCCGCAGTGATTATGACGGTCTGCCCCGCCTTCAGCCCGCCGCTGTCTCGAAGGCCGCCCCACGCAGTGAGGAAGGCAACCCAGCTCGCCGCCCAGTCGACGGAATCCAGCACATCGGGCAGCCTGACAAGACCGGCGGCTGAGTAGAGAATTTCGCTCGCATAGGTACCATAGGTTCCTGAAGCGGCCGAAAGCGTCGCTACTCGCGTTCCCACTGGCCAGCCCGTCACACCCTTGCCGGCAGCGGCGATGCGGCCGACGGCTTCGGTGCCAAGGATCGCGGGGAGCGGCGGCTTCATTGGTGATTGCCCGCTCCTGATCGTCGCTTCCAGGCGATTGATGCCGATCGCCTCCACCGCGATTCGCACCTCGCCCTCTCCCGGCGCCGCGACCTCCATGTCTTCGATATGCAGCACGGCGGGATCGCCGAACTCATGGATACGAACGACCTTGGCCATTCCTGTCTCCCTTGAACTAGCCATATTGAACCCGATTTCGAGAGTCGGTGCGGCGCAACGGCTGGCGCCGCGGATCATTGGATCTGGACGAGGTGGGTCTTGCCGGCGACGCGGAAGGACATCCAGATCAGGACTGGCCAGACCAGGAGCGACAGGATCACCAATCCCTCCCGCAGCCCATGCCCCTCCCCTGCCACGGCCGCGCCGAGTTCCACCGCAGCGAGCGGCGCCAGCCCATAGCCGAGCACAGCCACGATCAGCAGGTATATGCTGCTCACACGGCCACGCATCTGCGGGGGACCGAAAAGCTGGATGCTCAGCGGCGAAACCACCGAGAAAGCGGTACTGAAGAACATCCCGACCCCGAAGCCACAAAGCAGCGGTACAAGCGAATCCATCATCAGCCCCGCGGCAAAGGCGGGCGCCGCGACCAAGGCAGGAAGCCTGAAGGTACGTACGATGCCGCCCGTCGGGTCCGCCAACTGCTTTCGGGTGGCAATCCATTGCCAGAAGAAATTGCCGACGAGGCCGGCTGGCACGCCGACAAGGCCGATCAGATAGCCGGCGCTGGATGGGCTTAACCCCTGCTCACGCGCCAGCAGTGCGGGAAGCCAGGCGATGATCGCGAGACTGTACAGGCTGTTCAGGCCAGTGAGCGACAGCAGCGGTCCGAAGAAGCCGAAACGCGTGCGCAGATAGGTGAACACAACGCGTATGTCGGCATCGGCGACCGACGGGTTCCGAGCCTCACGCCGCGCCGGCACTGTGGCGCTCAGTACGAATATCGCCGCAAGCAGCAACCCAGGCAGGCCCACGAAGATGAAGGTCATCCGCCAGGCGTCAAGACCGGTATGGCCGCTCACCCGGGCCGCCAGGTCCATCGCCGCCGCGCCCACGGCATATGAACCGATCGCCATGACACCGGCGACGGAGGCAAAGATCGCCACGGGCATGCCCCTTCTGTGCCGGGGATAGAGATCTGCGATGAGGGAGATCGCCGCGGGTGTCAGCACCGCTTCGCCAAGGGCAACGCCGCTGCGCAGGATCAACATCATCCAAAAGCCGTTCGCAAAGCCCGACAGGATCGTCGAGAGGCTCCAGACGACCACTCCGGCGGTCACCACGATGCGTCGGTTGCGCGTATCAACGAAATGCGCGAGAACAAGGCCACCCACGGCGTAGAACAGTGCAAAGCCAACGCCCAGCAGGAGCGCCAACTGCCGATCATCCAGGGCGAGCGACTGGGATACAGGCAAGGCCAAAAGCGCCAGGATGCTGCGATCGACGTAAGAAACCGCATAAAGCAGCGTCAGCAGGGCGACAGTGATCCCTGCTCCTTTCATGGGGGTTTCCTCACTGCCTGCGGCCGGCATATCGCTCTCCAGCTTCAGGCTGGCTTCAGTCCATGACACGAAGCTATTCTCCTAGAACGATCGATCTAATCTTAGATGTCATGATCTCGCGTCGACCTCATATATTGCATATAAGACGATGTTCCATCATCGGTCACGGGAAAACTAATATTCAATTTTCTTGATAATCAATTGTTTTATCTGATCGCCATGGCGCCGCCGCAGCCTACTTCTCGTGACAACGCGCACCGATGTAGATTTATCGAATATCTCTAATAATCAAACCGTCTTTCGTAGTTTCGTAGCCATGCCTTTCGGCAGAAAGTCAGATGGCCGCCGTCAGACGGCGATCGATCTGAGAAGCGTCGCGGCGCCCTCGGTTCAGAGACAAGCGGTGCATGGCAATGAGCATGGGCGAAGGCACAGGCCTTGGGGCATGCGGCAGATTTTCAAGGGGAAGAGGTGTTCATGACCCAAGATCGTCAGATGGCGCTTGTCGCATTCCTTCAAGCGCAAAACTGCTCGAATCTTCCCGCGTCGTGGAGGCATCCGGCGGCGGCCGCCGACTTCCTGCAGCCGGAATATTATCAGCGCATCGGCCGCACCTTGGAGGAAGGGAAATTCCACCTCGCCTTCTTTGATGATCGGCTCGCGATCCCGGACGTCTTCGGCGACGACTATCGCATGACCGTGGAGCAGGGTATCCGTGCGGTGAAGCTCGATCCGATGCTGTGCGCCAGCGCGCTGGGTCATGTAACGCGCCATCTTGGGATCGGAGTTACCTATTCCACGACATATTACGAGCCCATCCATGTGGCGCGGACCTTTGCCACGCTCGATCAGCTGACGGGCGGAAGGGCGGCCTGGAACGTCGTGACGTCCCTCAATGATTCAGAAGCAGCCAATTTCGGCCGTGATGCAGCGCTCTCTCACGATCTGCGCTACGATCGCGCCGAGGAATTTCTGGAAGTAGTGCAGGGACACTGGCGCAGTTGGGATGACGATGCGTTGGTAATCGACAAGGAGCGCGGCCTGTTCGCTGATCCGGGCAAGGTCCGCCGCCTGGAACATGCCGGGGAATGGTTCAAGTCTCGCGGGCCCTTCACGGTCCCCCGTTCGCCGCAGGGCGAGCCGGTCCTGATCCAGGCGGGACAGAGTGGGCGCGGCCGCGCCTTCGCGGCGAAGTGGGGCGAGCTCGTTTTCGTCATCTATCCGAACCTGGAGGTGGGACGCCGGTCCTATGGCGAATTCAAGGACCTGCTGGACCAGATCGGGCGCGGCAGGGATTCGGTCAGGATCACGCCCGCCGTCTACGCCATCGTCGGCGAGACGCAGGCGCAGGCGGAGGATAAGAAGGCGCTGATCGACGGCCTCACCAAGCCGATCGACGGATTGGTGCTGTTGTCCGAGGTGCTCAATTTCGATTTCTCGACGAAGGGCTATGATGAACCGTTCACGAGCGAGGAGATGGACGCAATATCCGGCATACAGGCGTTCCGCGACCGTGTCGTCCGTTTGAGCGGGCGCACCAATCCCACGCCGGCCGACTTCGTGCGCTTTACGCAGCGCGGCACGCTCGCAGAGTTTCCCACCTTCGTTGGATCGCCAAAGCAGGTTGCCGACCAGATGGAAGAGTGGTTCGGTTCCGCCTGTGATGGCTTCGTGCTTGCGGCGGGCTATGCTCCCGGCAACTATGAGGATTTCGTCCGCCTCGTCGTACCCGAGTTGCAACGCCGTGGCCTGTTCCGCAAGGATCATCAAGGCATCACGCTTCGCGACAATCTGGGAATCAGGAAGCCATCGATATCCGGCGGCTGATCGCCTTCCCAGCGAACCGTTGAGGCTCTAAGATCAAAGCATGGATCAGGAACTGACCCGTTTGAACCTTAATCTCTTGCGTGCCTTTTTTGCCGTGGGGCGGCATTGTTCGTTCGTTCGCGCAACGGCGGAAGTCGGCCGATCCCAGGCGACGCTCAGCATGCAGGTGCGCGAACTCGAACGGCAGCTCGGGGTCAGCCTTCTGGAACGGACAACGCGAAAGGTCGCCCTGACGGAGGCTGGGGCAGCCTTGTTGAAACGCGTGGAGAGCGGCTTCGCGGAGATTGCCGACGGCTTGTCGACGGTCCGCAGCATCTCCACGATGCGGCAGGGACGCTTGGTGATCGGCTGCGTGCCTTCGATATCCGGCAGCCGCCTGCCGGCGATCATCGCCTCGTTCCGGCAATATGATCCCACCCTACGGATCGATGTCGAGGAGCTTACCTCGCCGGAGGTCGTTACAGCCCTATCCGAGCAGCGCGTGGATATCGGCATTGCGCCGTGCCCATCGCCCACGCCTTCAGGAATCAGCTTCGCCCCAGCCGTCGCCGAGCCCCTGTGCATTGTCATCTCGCGCAAGCTGAGCGCGCCCACTGGCGAGGCTATGAGCCTCATGCATCTGGCGACACTGCCGCTCATAACATTGTCAGGATCGGTGCTGCTGCAATCGGAGCTGGAACAGGCCATGCAGTCGCACCAACTCCAGCTTCAATCGCGGACGGAGGTGCGCCACATCCATACGGCCGTCGCCATGGTGCGGGCCGAGGTCGGGGCGGCGGTAATCCCCCGGCTCGCACTGCCGGATCGATTGGACAGGGACATTGAAGCCCTGCCGATCGGCTCTCCGCCACTCACCCGTGCGCTGGGCATTCTTACGCGAAAGGGTCATGCGCTGCCCTCTTCAGCGCTGCGCTTCTCACGGCATACCCGCGCCGCCCTGATCAAGAGCCTGGCCGCAATCGCGCCGTAGGAATCCGACCCGCTGCAATAGCGCGACGCAATCAAACAGCCCAGTAACGGAGGTCTGCATGACCATAATGGCTCGTCGAAGCGCCCTCTATCTGCCCGCGTCCAATGCCAAGGCCATCGCAAAGGCGCGCACGCTCGATTGCGACGTGGTCATCCTGGATCTTGAGGATGCCGTCGCCGCAGATGTCAAACATCTTGCCCGCGAACAGGCTGTCGCCGCACTTGCAGAAGGCGGCTTCGGGCCGCGTGAGCTCATCGTGCGCGTGAACGGCCTTCAGACCGAATGGGGCGCAGCGGATCTGCGCGCGATCGGACCAGCCGGCGCTGACGCTATCCTGATACCCAAGGTCAGCACGGCCGAGGACATTGTTCGATATGCAACACTGCTCGAGGGTCACGATGTCGACCTATGGGCGATGATCGAGACACCACTAGCGCTGTTCAGACTCGAAAGCATAGCGGCGACCGCCGAATCCACGCGCCTGCGCGCCTTCGTCATGGGCACCAACGACCTCGCGAGAGAAACCGGCGCCACGCTCGACACTATGCGCACAGCATTCACAGGCGCGCTTGGCCTCGCCGTCGCGGCGGCACGCGCGCATGGCCTGTCGATCCTCGATGGCGTATATAATCATCTCGACGATGAAGCGGGTCTTGAAGCTCAAGCGCGACAGGCGGTTCTGTTCGGGTTCGACGGCAAGACCCTGGTGCACCCTCGCCAGATCGCCGTCTGTCACCGGGCGTTCACGCCCGATGATGCCGCGATTGCGCGGGCGCAACATATTATCGCCGCATTCGACGCCCCTGAAAACCTGGCCAAGGGCGCGATACAGGTTGACGGCCAAATGGTCGAACGGTTGCACCTGGAAGGCGCCCGGCGTACCCTCGCAATGGCGGCCCTGCCGGCGGCCTGAGACAGCATCTCCACACCTGCATTGCAGCGGTTGCCGCTGCACTTAAGGCCGCGAACCGGAGGACGGATCCCTATGCCCGCTCCTTCGATGGGCACCGCCACAAGCCCGATACAGAATCGTGTTGGCAAGCAAATCGCTCTTCATTAGATAATGTAAAACGTTTGACTAAATGTAACATATCATCCTGCGCGATGAAGCTTTGCCGGCAGAGATCGGCCTTGGCCAGGACGGGAAGGCTGCACCCCATGATTCAGGCGTGATCCGCTTATCCAGTTGAACCGAACAGACCTATGGAAGGAACAAGACGCATGGCCGAAATTCTAGCGCTGGGCATCAGCCACTATCCGATGCTGCTGTGGCCCGACAAGAACATGTCAGGACTGCTCAAGCAAATGATGACCAATCCAAAGCTGCCTGAGCCGCTCAAGAGCGCGGCCGGATGGCCAGCGGCCATGCAAGAGGAATGGGGCGACGACGAAGGCGAGGCGGCAGCAGCCCTCCATCGCGAGAAAATGGTCGACTGGACCCGCAAAGCGCGACAGGCTCTGGATGACTTCCATCCCGACTTCGTCCTTTTGTGGGGCGACGATCAATATGAGAATTTCCGCGAAGATGTCGTCCCGCCCTATTGCGTGAATGCGCACCCCGAATTCCGTTTTCACAACTTTCCGAACAATATCTGGGGAGAGCCCGTCGACAAGGAATTCGTGTTGCCCGGCGTGACGGAGGCAGGCAAGCATCTGGTCAGCGAACTGATTTCAGCCGGGTTCGACAGTGCCTATTCATACAAGCCGCTGCATCATCCGCTCGGCCACGCATTCACGAATGCGATCTTCTATCTGGACTATGACCGCAAGGGCTTCAATTACCCGATCCTGCCGGTCTCCATCAACTGCTATGGCCGACACGTCATCTGCCAGAAGGGCGGCCTGCCCTCTTTCACGAAGGAACTTACAGAAGCGGATCTCGATCCGCCGGCCCCCATCCCGGCCAGGCTGTTCGACATGGGAGCCGCGACGGCGCGCATTCTGTCGCAATCCAAATATCGGGTTGCCATCATCGCATCGTCGAGCTGGTCGCACGCCTTTCTGACCAAGAAGAATCACTATCTGTGGCCGGACATCGAAGCTGATCGTTCCCTTTTCGAGCCGATGGCGAGCGGTGACTATGCCTCCTGGCGCGACTATCCAGCCTCCGCAATCGAAGATAGCGGGCAGCAGGAAGTCCTCAACTGGTTCTGCCTCGTCGGCGCCTTGAACGAACTGGGTCGCGGCCGACCCGACGAGATCGGCTTCGTTGAAACGTGGATTTTCAACTCGACCAAGGCCTTCCTCGTATCGAGGCCCTAAACCGTACAGATTGCAGGCCGTGCGCCCGCCGGAGCCACGGCGAGTGCACGGCTCCGCTTTAGGCTTGAGGCCTGCCGTCAGTGGTCGCCGAGCGGGGCCGGGATCTTAATCCTGCACATAAGGTCACGCGCCTGTGCGATGCCGGCGAAAATCGTGCCGCGTTTTTCCGATGACGCCGAGCACAGCCCTAGGATACCTAGGGGTTCCAGCCTCTCCGCGGCCTCAAGAATGGCGATCGGATTTCCGTTCGCTGGCAAACACCCCCGCATCAAGATTTCCCAGGCAATCGATCCCTTGGCAGCCTGCTGGACTGAACCGTTCACCATCCTCGTTGCAGTGGCTTTGTTAAAGCATATGACCTATGTTGATGTTGTAGACGATCTTGCTTTTCTCCAAGCTCAGCCATGGGAACGAACGGAGCCGAATTCCTGGAGCCGTCCGGAGAGAAGCGTCAGCCCGCTTCGCATCACGCTCGACATGGGAATATAGCAGAGTGTAGCGCATTCCCAAACCGCCCGAACGACCGATCCGATCAACCGATCTCACCTTGCCACCCGGCCATGGTCCACACCCACGAGACCCAAAGCCGGCGAAGTTTCAGCTTGACAGCCAGGGCGAGCTTCGAACAGATAGAACGTATGCTTTATATTCTGTCATTCAGTCTCGAACCAGCGGGTTCAGGGCGAACGAATGGCAAACTGCCATGATTATGGAATTACAAGGCACCGGGCATCGCGCCGGCCATTGCTATGGAGAGTGAGTATGGACTTCAATCTTCCCGCCGACGATGATCCCCGCCGCTTGGAGGTGCGCAAGTGGCTCGAAGCGCACCCTAACGTAACCTATGAGGAACTGGCGCAGAAGGGCTACACCGTTCCGCACTGGCCGGCGCCATGGGGCCTCTCGGCGGATCCTGAAACGCAGCTGATCATCGAACAGGAGATCAAGCGCGCCGGAATCACGCATCCTCATACCCTCAATCCGATCGGCGTGAACCAATGTGGCCAGTCGCTGTTGGTGTACGGCACTGAAGAGATGCAGCAGAAGTTCCTACCGCCAGCGCTTGCCTGTCGCGACACCTGGTGCATGCTGTTTTCAGAACCGTCCAGTGGGTCGGACCTGGGCGGCCTGCGCACTTCAGCGCGGCTGGAGGGTGATCATTACATCATCAACGGCCAGAAAATCTGGAATTCGAACGCTCATATTTCGCAGGTAGGCGTTGTTATCGCAAGGACCGACCCCACGGTACCGAAGCATCGCGGCCTGACTGTCTTCCTCATCGACATGAAGGACCCGGGCGTTGAGGTACGCCCGATACTCGACATGTCCGGTCATGCACCTGAATTCAACGAGGTGTTTCTAACCGATGTCCGCGTGCCCGTCAGCAACCGGCTCGGCGAGGAAGGCCAGGGTTGGCGGATTGTTCTCGAACAGTTGCAGACCGAGCGGATGGGCATGGTGAAACCGGGCGCGGTATGGGGTTTTGGCCCAACCGCGCGGGAGCTTGTTTCCGGCCTGATCGAGACGCGCAAGATCAATGATCCGCTCGTTCGTGACGAAGCCGCGAAACTCTATGTCGAGGGCGAACTGCTCCGTCTGCTGGCCGATCGCAACCTCAGTAACCGGATCAACGGCAATCCGCCCGGCCTTGAGGCCAACCTTGGCAAGATGATTGCCTCGCCTCACGGCCAGCGCCTCTCGGATCTGGCCAAACGGACAGAGGGTATAGCCGGGATGCTGCGCGACGAGGATGAACTGCCCCTGCCCAAGCAGGACTATGGCTTGTTCAACAGCTGGGACTATTGCTACTGGTTCGGACCGGCTGGCACGATCGGTATCGGCACGACGGAAATCCTCAAGAACACGGTCGCGGAGCGTATCCTTGGCCTACCGCGCGACATCGATCCGTCGGCAAAGTTGCCGTTCAGTGAAATCGGGCGCCCGCAACTGGCGGCCTGAAACATCCATCGCGCCGATGTCCACGCCCCTGCAAACGCCAGGACATCGGCCCTCGACCGGGGAACTTATCCAATGAATTTCACCCTCAGCGAAGAGCATATCGCTCTCAGGGATAATGCGCGCGCCTTCCTCTCGAAGGAAGTCAGGCTCGACCCTTATCTCAAACCGGAGGCAAATGAGCAGCCTGTCGCGCGCGATGGCCTCTGGGATGAAATCCGGAAGCTTGGCTGGACCGGCATCGTCATCCCGGAAGCTTATGGCGGATTGGGCCTGACCTATATCGACCTTGTCATGATTGTCGGTGAAACGGGCCGCACCCTCGCGCCGTCGGCTCTTTTCGGGACGCTGGCGGGCGCCTGGGCCGTCGAACGCTGCGGCAGCGAAGAACAGAAGCAGGCACTGCTGCCGCAGGTGGCCGCAGGCGAGCTTTCACTCGCGCTGGCAGTCGCGGACCCGAATGGCGACGTAAACGGTCTGTCACATGGCGCCAACGCTTCGAAGGCGGGGGACGGCTGGACGATCAGCGGGGAAAAGTCGTTCGTCGTCGAGGCAGCCGATGCAGACAAGATCGTGGTCATGGCGGACGTCGAAGGCACGCCCGGCTTCTTCATCGTGGATGCCAAGGCCCAGGGCCTGGCGATGGAGCGCCTCGACTGGCGCGATATCACCCGCCATGTGAGCCGCATTTCATTCAAGGACGTGCCGGCCGAGCGGCTGCCTCAGGCCGATGGCGACAGCTGGTCGTGGATCCGCGACCGGCTCTACCTCATTCTCGCTGCGGAAAGCGCCGCAGGTGCCGAACAGGTGCTTGACGACGCCGTGGCCTACGCGAAGGAGCGTATCGCCTTCGGCCGCCCCATCGGCTCTTACCAGTCGATCAAGCATGACCTGGCCGAAGTCGCCGGCGGTAACGAATGCGCCACTGCCGGGGTGCAATATGCCGCATGGGCGTTAAGCGAGGGTACCGCCGACGCCAGCAAGGCCGCAGCCATTGCACAAAGCTATGCCAGCGAGCAGTATCGCGCTGCCACCGCCTGCAATATTCAAGTGTTCGGGGCCATCGGCTTCACCTGGGAAATGCGGAACCACCTCTACTACAAGCGGGCGCGCGCCAACGCCGAGTTGCTTGGCACGCCTCGCGAACAGCGTGAGCAGATCATGCGGATATTGGAAAGCGAGCATAAGCACGCGGCCTGAGAGGAAGCGGGCGCAAAGGAAGATAAAATGGTTCTGGTACGATTTGTCGATCCGGCGGGGCAGGAAACGGACGTCGCGATCGACGATGGCATCTCTGTCATGGAAGGGGCGGTAACGGCAGGAATTGCAGGGATTGACGCCGATTGCGGCGGTCAGCTCTCCTGCGCCACCTGCCACGTATATCTGGGCGAAGCTTGGGTCGGGCTCGTGCCAGCCCCATCCGAGGAGGAGGACGCACTGCTCGATTTCGCGGCAGAACGTCAGCCCAATTCGCGCCTGAGTTGCCAGATCATCGTTCAGCCTGAGCTGGATGGTCTGGAAATCGGGATTCCCGTTCATCAGGGTGGCTGAAGGACCGACCCCGATGGCAGGCGCTGTCGCGTCTGGTGCGATCCATACGGAAGTGGCGTTTCGGGCCGAAACCATCGATCAGTTGCGGGAGATGCTATGACTGCGACTACTCACGACGAACTCGCCAGCCGCCTGCGCGAGGCTTATCGTTCCGGTGCTGTGCCACCGCTGCGCGACGGCCTGGACCCGCTCGATATGGCGGGTGCCTATGCCGTACAGACGATCAACACGCGCTACTGGGAATCGCAGGGACGCCGGATCGTGGGGCGCAAGGCTGGGTTGACGGCCAAGGCCGTTCAGACACAGCTAGGCGTCGATCAACCCGACTTTGGCGTGCTGTTCGATGATATGCGGATCGCCGACGGCGGCAGGCTCGACCCCGGTGCCTGCCTTCAGCCGAAGGCGGAAGCGGAGATCGCGTTCGTGCTGGGCACGGATCTGCCTTCCACACAGACGACGGCTGAAGAGACGGCGGCGGCAGTGGCGACGGTACATGCCGCCATCGAGATCGTGGACAGCCGGATCGCCGACTGGAAAATCACCTTCGCCGATACCGTGGCGGACAACGGCTCCTCCGCCTTTTTCGTTCTGGCGGAAGAAGGGCACTCCTTGCCCGGCCTTGATCTGTGGTCTGCCGGGATGGTGATGGAGATTAATGGGACGATCGCATCCCTGGGCGCGGGCGCGGCGGCGCTTGGACATCCTTTGAATGCAGCGGCATGGCTTGCGCGGACGCTGGCAGAGCGCGGTGAGCCGCTGAAGGCTGGCGACGTGCTGTTGGCGGGCGCACTCGGACCCATGGTAGCCATCCATCCGGGCGATCAGGTGCGTGCCGTGGTGGGCGGCATCGGGACATGCAGTTTTAGATATGGAGAGGCTTGATTCATGGCCAGGGTGAAGGTTGCCATCATCGGATCGGGCAATATCGGTACCGATCTGATGATCAAGGTAATGCGCCTGTCGGATACGCTGGAGATGGGGGCGATGGTCGGCATCGATCCGGCGTCGGACGGGCTCGCGCGGGCGCACCGGCTGGGTGTTCCGACCACATATGAGGGCCTCGACGGGCTGCTCGCCATGCCCCAGTTCAAGGACATCCAGATCGTGTTCGACGCCACCAGCGCCGGTGCGCACCAGCGCCACAGCCAGGCGGTACTGGCTGCGGGCAAGCGGATGATCGATCTGACACCGGCCGCTATCGGTCCCTACACGATCCCGCCGGTAAACGGCGATGCCAACCTGGACGCGGCGAACGTCAATATGGTCACTTGTGGTGGCCAGGCAACAATTCCCATCGTGGCCGCGGTCAATCGAGTGGCCAAGGTGCATTATGGCGAGATCGTCGCTTCCATCAGTTCAAAAAGCGCGGGCCCCGGAACCCGTGCCAATATCGATGAATTCACCGAAACGACCAGCCAGGCCATCGTCGCCGTAGGCGGAGCTACCCGCGGCAAGGCGATCATCATTCTGAACCCGGCCGAACCGCCACTCATCATGCGTGATACCGTCTATTGCCTGTGCGATGAGGCGGACCAGGATGCGATCCGTCGCTCCATCGACGACATGGTAGCCGAAGTGCAAAGCTATGTTCCAGGTTATCGGTTGAAGCAGTCGGTACAGTTCGAGCATATCGGTTCCAATCGTCCGCTGCACATTCCCGAAATGGCCTCTACGGGAACCTCGGACTTCACCGGGCTCAAGGTCTCGGTCTTCCTGGAGGTCGAAGGCGCGGCGCACTACCTGCCCGCCTATGCCGGCAATCTCGACATCATGACGTCCGCAGCTCTGAAGACCGCCGAGAAGATGGCCAAAAGGATGGCGCTATGACCTTTGATCCCCATCAGACCAAATTGTACATCCAGGATGTGACGCTGCGTGACGGGATGCATGCGATCCGCCATCAATATGGTCTTGATCATGTTCGCGCCATCGCCAAGGCACTGGATGCAGCAAAAGTCGACGCCATTGAGGTGGCGCATGGCGATGGGCTGCAAGGCTCTTCCTTCAACTATGGCTTCGGCGCCTTCACCGATTGGGACTGGATCGGCGCGGTAGCCGAGGTTCTGGAACATTCAGTGCTCACCACGCTGCTGCTGCCGGGTATCGGAACGGTGCATGACCTCAAACATGCCTATGAGATGGGCGTGCGCTCGGTCCGCATCGCCACGCACTGCACCGAAGCCGACGTTTCCAAGCAGCATATCGAGGCGGCCCGCGCTTTGGGTATGGACGTCTCCGGCTTCCTGATGATGAGCCACATGACCACGCCGGATGCGCTGGCGACGCAGGCCAAGCTCATGGAAACCTATGGCGCGCATTGCGTCTACGTCACCGACAGTGGCGGCGCGATGAACATGGACGAATATGCCGCTCGCCTGCAGGCCTATGATCATGTCCTGAAGCCGGAGACCCAGCGCGGCGTCCACGCGCACCACAATCTCTCGCTGGGCGTCGCCAACTCGATCGTCGCCGTGCAGAATGGCGCAATACGTGTCGATGCGAGCCTCGCCGGCATGGGCGCTGGGGCCGGCAACGCGCCGCTGGAGGTTTTCATCGCCGCTGCCGATCGCTACGGATGGAATCATGGGTGCGACCTTTATGCGCTGATGGACGCAGCGGAAGATCTTGTCAGGCCGCTGCAGGACCGCCCTGTGCGGGTCGATCGCGAAACGCTGACCCTTGGCTATGCCGGCGTCTATTCCAGCTTCCTTCGTCATGCGGAAAAGGCCGCGCTCGACTATGGCCTCGATACCCGTTCCATCCTGGCCGAGGTCGGCCGCTGCAAGATGGTCGGCGGGCAGGAGGACATGATCGTCGACGTCGCGCTGGACATGTTGAAGTCCGGCAACTGACATGTCACGGCTGTTGGCATTTACCGTCCGCACGCCGCGCGAACTGTACAGCCGGTTCATTCTCGGCGGCCCTTGGCCATCGAACGACTTGATGGAGACTGGATGCCTCACTTAGATCTCGGCGATATCTGCCTGCATTATGAAGAGCATGGCGTCGGCCGCCCCATATTGTGCCTGGCGGAACTGGGCGGCAGCACACGAACCTGGCGGCACGTTGTCGGCGCCCTGGCCCAGGACCATCGTCTCCTCCTCCTCGACATCCGCGGAACCGGACGTTCGGAAAAGCCGTGCCAACCCTACAGCATGGCCAACATAGCCGATGACGTGCAGCGCTTCCTCACTCGGCAGGAGATCGACAGCATCGATATCATGGGATGCGCGATGGGATCGATCGTCGCGCTTGAGGTCGCCCTTCAGGCGCCGGCGCTGGTGCGCTCGCTGTTGCTCTGCTCGGTATCGCCCGACATCCCTGAAAAGACCCGCCTCTATGCCGGACAGCGCGCAAGCGACATTCGCGCGGGTGGCATGCGTGTTGCCTCCCGCACGAGCGCCGAACTGTCATTTCCCGAAGGAATAGCGCTGCCGTTCGCGGTTGCCCGATCGGAATATGAAGGCGACTTCCTGGCAAATGACCCCGATGCCTATGCAGCGCTGACCGAAGCGCTGCTCGATTGGCAGGGCGGTCCGCGCCTCGCCAGCATCGCATGCCCCTGCCTGTGTCTGGCGGGGGATCAGGATTTCATGTGGGATCCCGCCGTGGTCGAGGCCGCGACACACGCGCTTCCGAACGCATCGTTCGACGTCGTCGAAGCAGCCGGCCATTTCCCTCCCCTCTCCTCCCCGGATGGTTTCGTGGCAAAGGCGCGGGCCTTCCTCGACTCGCGACCCGACTGAGCGAAAGTATTTGGGAGCGACGGCGGATGGTCCCGTCCGCGGGACATGACAGTGCCCCAAAGTACTTAACTGGGCAGGGAGGCAATCGCCTGCTGTGCTGAATTCTCGTCGGATTGGCAGAAACGGCACGCATCATCCTGATCCGATGCAATTTGTCTCGCTGGAGCGACGCGCACGCGGCGCTCCGCCACCATTGCGACTTTCTCAAGAAATCCTTGAAGACACACCTTGAAAGCGCTTATCTATCAGATCAATGCATAAGTGCGGACGATGAAACCGCTCGGCCGCCAGCCGCGAGACCCCATATGCATATCAATCTCAACTTTCTTCAGACCTTCATCAGCGTGGCCGAACATGAGAGCTTTCGGCGTGCGGCAGAAGAGATGGGGCGGACACAATCCGCGATCAGCATGCAGATCCGTCAACTGGAGGAGCAGATCGGTGCTCGACTGTTCAATCGAAGCACGCGGCGCGTCGAGTTGACAATGGAGGGCGAGCGTTTGTTGCGCTTTGCGCGTCGTTCGCTCGCCGACCTCAACTTCGGGCTCCGCTCGTTGAAAGAAGAACTCAAGATGCGGAAGGGATTCGTCTCTTTTGGCTGCATCCCGACGCTATCCTCCTCATTGCTCCCGCACCTTATCTACAGCTTCGAGCAGGAGTTCCCTGGCATCACCATGAGCGTCCGCGAAAGCTCGATGCAGGACCTGCTCGAAAAACTGCGCAGCAAGGAGATCGAAATGGGGATCGGCCTGAATGTCGAAGGCGCAGTCGACTTCGTCTTCGAGCCATTCCTGCAGGAAGAGATCATGGCGTTCATCCCCCCGCCCTTCCAGAACCGTTCGGCGACCAGCATCACGCTGGCCGAACTTGCAGAACTTCCGGCCATCGTGCTCGACAGTGCCACGGCGCTGCGCGGAGTATTGGATGCGGAATTGGCAGCGCGCGGTCTCAAGCTGCGGACACGCTACGAGGTCAGCCAGGTGCAGACGCAATATGCGATGGCCGTCGAAGGTATTGGGGTAGCCATCATGCCAGCCTGCGCCATTCCACGCGGGAACCGAGAAAATCTCCAGATCCTCCCCATCGTGGACCCGCGGCTGAGCCGCACGATCTGCATCATTACTGCCCGCGGCACTGTTTTGCGCGAAGCGGCGCGCGCTTTCGCGGACTTCACGAAAAGCATGTTGAGCGCACAGTCGGCCCGCCCAGTCCCACCAGCCTGAGCGCGCGCCTGCCGAATGCCTCAAGCTTCGGAAGGACCTCGCACTTCCCCATTTGTTGCTTCGTCTGATCCAGTCCGCCTCACAATCAGGCAGCCGAAACTGCGACCCGCATAGCTCCTATCTGGTCGATATGCACGTCGATGATATCTCCAGGTGCCACCGGCCCCACGCCGGCCGGCGTACCTGTGAAGATCACGTCCCCCGGCAACAGCGTGTAATAGCTGGAGGCAAACTCGATGAGCTTGGGGACGTCGTAGATAAGATAGCTGGTATTCGAAGCCTGCCGGGTCTCGCCATTGATCTTGAGCCAGAAGTCCAGCTTGCCCGGCTCAGCGATCTCATCGGCGGTGACAAACCACGGCCCCAGAACCGCATAGCTGTCGACAGAGGCACGGAATGTCTTCTGCTGGACGCCCCGCACTGTCATGTCGAGGCCCACGCAATATCCCGCGACATAAGACATCGCTTCTTCAGCTGGAATGTTGGTTCCGGTCTTACCGATGATGACGACCAGCTCCGCCTCATGGTCGGTGCGGCGATCCGGGAAGCGTAACTTCACGCCGTCTCCGGCACCGACCAGCGAGCTGTTCGCTTTGAAGAACAGACCCCAATCACCGATGGGCTTGATGACGTTGCCCTGCGACAGGTTGGGATCGGCGCGCGACTCGGCGAGATGATCATTATAGTTGACCGGCGCACCGATGATCTTGGACGGATTAGCGACAGGGCTCAGCAGCTTGATCTCCTTAAGCCCGCGGCGCTGCGCGGAGGGCGCAAGTTCGGTCACGCGGGCAAGAACAGCATCAAGATTGCTGTAGAGCAGATCGGCCATCGGCAGCGGGTAACGGCATTCCGGAAGGATTTGCAGCGCCTCGGTCACATCCAAAACGCTGTCGCCCTGCACAAGGCCGAGCCGGTTGTCGTCAAAACGGCAGATCCTCAACGCCTAATCTCCTCCTGAAAAAGTCTGATACAACACCGGCCCTGGGCAGCGGTCCTTCCTGGACATCGCCGTCATCGCCTCATGCATCGATCGTGTCGTATTCCTTGGGAATGGTGATCTCAAGGTTGCGGGCGTCGGGCGAGTAATCAAGCACGGTATGCGCTATGCCCGACGGCATCAGGCAACAGTCGCCCGGCTCCATCAAAACCTCGCCATGGCCCTCGAACTCCAGTTTCATCCAGCCTTCGAGCATGTAGAACATCTGCACTTGGGTGATGTGCCGGTGACGTTTGCGTACCTCGTCCGTGCATGGAGGAACGAGTTTGATCACATGAGCATGCAACATGCCGTCGGTCACCTCGGCAAATCCCAGATCGCGATATTTCGCAAAAGGTCGCAACCCGTCAGACTTGAAATCCTCCTCGCCATGCAGCTTCGCAACCACAAGCTTCGACACCACGAGGTTTGAAGTCGCGTTTGATGCCTCATTGTCCACGATGCATCCTCCTTATCATTGCCATATACCAAAGCCGACGCCATGCCGGCTGTACGCTATCGTCAGACTTCGCGATCGCGAAGTGTCGTCCTCGCCCACGCCCTCGTCACACCACGCGTTCTTGCATCAGTTGATCGATACGGTCCCGATTCAAACCCAGCAGCTCACCCAGCACAGCCTCCGTCGATTGGCCAAGTGCAGGACCGGCATGGCTGAAACGGGGCGGCGTCACGGACAACCGGGGCAATGGCGCAGGGATAACGAGCTCGCCGACCCTCGGATCCTGAATCCTGAGCAGATTCTCGCGAGCGGCATATTGCGGATCGGCGAATATGTCGGCGATGTCGAGCAGCTTGCTCGCCGGCGCCTGTGCCGCCTCGCAGCGCGCCAGGATTTCGGTGGTCGGCAGGCGCTTCACCCAGTCGGCCACGATCGCGTTGACCTCTGCGCGATGGCGATTCCGTTGGACGAGCGTGGCATAGCGCGGATCCTGTGCCAGCTCGGGCCGGTCCATTGCCCTGGTCAGCCGCTCCCACATCCGATCGTTCGAGCAGGCCAGCGCAACCCACGCGCCATCCGCCGTTTCATAGTGGCTGTGGGGCACGATATTGACCGTATCGGGGCCCATCCTTTCGCGCTTGTAGCCGGACGATGCGAACGCGGGCGCCAATTCATCCAAGACGCGGAATATGCTCTCATAGAGGCCGATGTCGACGACCTGGCCGCGTCCGGTCTGCTCCGCCACGCGCAGGGCAACCATCACGCCGAAGGCCCCGAACAGCCCGGTCATGTAATCCGCCAGCGAGGTGGAGCCGGGAACCACGGGCGGGCGGCCAGGCTCTCCTGAAAGATAAGCCAGGCCGCTGAATGCGTGTGCGATACGCGCGAAGCCGGGCTTGTCACGCATCGGCCCGGTCTGGCCATAGGCGCTCACGCGCAGCATCACCAGCTTCGGATTGATGGCCGCCAGATCTTCGTAGCCCAGCCCCCATTTCTCCATCGTTCCCGGCCGGAAATTCTCCAGCACCACATCGGATTTCTCGACGAGTTGGCGGAAGATGTCCGCCCCTTCCTTCTTCCGCAGGTCAAGCGTCACGGACTGGCGGTTTCGCGCCTCGCTCAGCCAGACGAGCGTGTCACCGCAGGAGGTGGCTGTCCCGAAGCGACGAAGGGAATCGCCTTCCCCTGGCTGCTCGATCTTGATCACCTCTGCACCGAAGTCTGCCATCAGCGTGCCGCAGAATGGCGCCGCGATGAACGTCGCAACGTCCAGCACGCGAATGTCACTGAGCGCTCCGGCGCTCAAGCGACGGCCCCCTGGAACAGGGTCGCCCGGGCAAGGATTTTTTCGGCCAGCTTGACATGCGCGCGATCGATAAGAACGCCTTCGATGCCAATCGCTCCCTGGCCATCCGACGCCGCCGCCGCCATGCGATCGGCGATGCGACGCGCCCAGGCGATCTGGGCGGGCGTCGGAGAGAAAATCTCGTTCGCTATCGCCACCTGCGAGGGGTGGATCGCCCATTTACCCTCGAACCCCAGTGCCCGCGCTCGGATCGCGCTGGCGCGATAGGCATCGGGATCGCCATAATTTGCGAAGGGCCCATCGATCGGACGCAGGCCATGGGCGCGACAGGCATTGGCGATCCGCGCCAGCGCGAAGTGCCACTGGTCGTTTTCCGCGCCACCGACCGCATATTCCGGGTTGGGCGCTCCGAACACCGTGTCGAAATTCTCAAGTTCGATCGAATAATCTCCCACGCCGAAGATGATGCCTTCCAGCCGCGGCGACGATGCGGCGATCGCTTCCACCTCTGCCAGCCCGCGCGTCGTTTCTATGAGAATTTCGATCCCTACCCCCCTTTCCCGCGGCGTTTCGAGTTCCATGCAGCCGAGCAGCCGGTCGACGAAGCGGACATCTTCGCTCGTCTGCACCTTGGGCAGCAGGATCATGTCCAGCCGCGGGCAGCGCGCAACCGCCATAATGTCCGCGATCGCCCAGGGCGTATCCAGGCCATTGACCCGCACGGAAACCATCTTGGCGCCCCAATCGACCGCGTTCAGCGCCTCGACCGCGTTAGCGCGCCCTTCCTCCCGCCGGTTCGGCGCGACGGCGTCCTCCAGATCAAGGAAGATGGAGTCAGCGGGTCCCTGTGCTGCCTTTTGAAAAAAATGGGGTGATGTCGCCGGAACCGCCAGTTCGGAACGCTGGACTCGCTGAATTCTCGCAATATCTGCCATTATTGTTCCTGGCCCCACCTAAGCCGGTGCGCGTGCAAGCGCCGCGGCTTTGGCAGCGCTCCCTTCCATCAAACCGATTGTCCGCACTGGCTAGACGAAAAGCCAAAGTCTGTCTCATTCATCCTTCTGATGAACTCATCATAAAAATTCATGCAGCGTGACGACAAGAGTGTCACAGCAAGAATCGGGCCGACACCGTCATGTTGACAGTTCGCAGTGATCGAGAGTAGTCAGCTGGTGACGCAGCTTTGGCGGTGATGGTCCCGCAATTTATGCAAGAGCATGCTGCTTCAACATTGAAAGTCTTCGTGCCGCACATTTAAGGGCTTGGACACACAGTTTTCTACCAAGTCTCTGGTTGACTGCCGAATATGTCGAGCTATTCAAAGGAAGCTGATATCCTGTGACAGCTCCAGTCGTTTGAACCTTTTCAAGGGCAATTCCCGGCCGAATGTGGCTGGGGGCTTGAATCCGGCAGGGCACTAGTTTTCATTTATGGAGAACGGTGAGTGGAGAGTGTTTGGCAAGGCACGACCTGTTCAGGGTCGGAAGTTCCCTCAGTTCATACCACTGGGGCTTATGGATTCGACAGACGTTTTAGCAAGTCGACCATATTTTCCCTGCCCACGCCGAACATGCGCATGAAGCACGCCCGGCGGCGCAAGGAAGGATATGGAGGGGACCGCCATGAGTGATATGGACTTCCGCGGCCGAATGGCCTTCATATCCGGGGCAGCAAGTGGCATCGGCCGGGCCACCGCCATGGAATTCGGGCGACGGGGGCTGAAGGTCGCCGTCGCCGATATCGATCTTGTCGGAGCAGAAAGGGTGGCTGCCCAGATCGAAGGCGCATCTGCGGTGCTGCTCGACGTCCGCGATGCGGAAAGCTGGAATACCGCGCTGGATGAGGCGGAAGATCGTCACGGACCCCTGGCCGTTCTGTTCAGCAATGCCGGTGTTGCGGGCAGCACCGATCCCGTAAGCCAAACGTCGCAGGCCGCCTGGGAATGGTCGCGCTCAGTTAATCTTGACGGCAACTTCCATGGCCTGACGCAAGGCCTGCACAGAATCGTCGCGTCGGGCCGTAATGGCCATGTGGTGGCGACCGCGTCGCTGGCGACGCTCAATGTCAAGGCACGGACGGGCGTTTATACCGCGATGAAGGCCGGCGTGGTCGCATTGTGCGAGGCCCTTCGCGACGAACTGAGCGGCAGCGGCATAGGAGTTTCGGTTCTGATGCCCGGGCCGGTCAGGACATCCCTGCTGGAGGCGAACGCCGCTCGGGCGCCTGCTCAGCTTTCAACAGGCGACCGGATGGAGACTATGGAGGAAGTCCTGCGCAACGGCATCGATCCCGCTGAGGTCGCAACCCTGGTGGCCGATGCCATCGGAACGGAACGCTTCTGGCTGTTTCCCAATCGGGATCTTGAGGATCGAATTGACACGCGCGCCGCGGATATGAAGAAGGCGTTTCATACGCTGGCGTCCAATTGACCACCCGCGCGCGACGTTGAAGCCGACCGAAGAGGCGGCAGGCTGCACAAGCCAGCCTGATGTGGCGGCGGACCAAGTTGGCGAGTGATCGATCGAAGGGGATGAATGAGCCCCCTCGCATGGGAGAGTATGCGTGGTCACGACAGATACTGATAGCGAACTCGGGTCGGTCGCCGCAGAGGCTGCGTTGGCCGGCGCTGGTCGCGGGCGGGTCATTTGGACGCCGACGGCGGCCGATCGCCAGCAGTCGACGCTCACCATGTTCATGACCTGGCTCAAGCAAAGCCGCAACCTCTCGTTCGAGGGATATGACGAGCTCTGGCGCTGGTCGACTACAGACCAGGCCGAATTCTGGGAGGCAATCTGGCACTATTTCGCTGTTGAAGCTGATGCCCCCTACAACAGCGTGATGGAAGGCGCGGGCTTTCAGAATACGCAATGGTTTACTGGGGCAAGGCTTAATTTCGCGCGCATGGTGATGCGGCACGAAAAGCGTCTCGCTGACCATGTGGCGATCTCAGCCTTTCATGAAGATGGCAGTCACGCGCGCTGGACATGGTCAGAGCTGGGCACAGCGGTTCGACGGGTCGCGACGGGCTTCCGCGCGATGGGGATCGGGCCCGGTGACCGCGTTGCCGCCTATCTGCCCAACGTCGTGGAAGCCGCGATCGGTTTTATCGCCGCAGCGGCGGTCGGTGCGGTCTGGTCGTCGTGCAGCCCCGAATTCGGCGCCGGCGCCGCAACGGACCGCTTCGCGCAGATCGAGCCCAAGCTGCTCATCGCGACCTCCCGCTATGATTATGCCGGTAGGCTGCACGATCGCAGCGAAAGCGTGCGTGAACTCGTCAAGGGTCTGCCAACGCTGGAGCATCTGGTCCTTTTGCAGGATGATGCCCAGAATCTGATCGATCACGGCCCCCTGCTGCGGAGTTGGTTATCTCTTGCCGCGACGCCGGAACCGACATATGACGACTTCACCTTTGAGCCGGTACCCAGCGACCACCCCTTGTGGGTTGTCTATACATCCGGCACGTCCGGTGCGCCAAAGGCGATCGTTCACACGCATGTCGGTGCACTTCTTGGCGCGATGAAGGACTTGACCTTCCATCTCGAGGCAAGGGAAGGCTCCGTCCTGCTATTTTATGCCACGCCGAGTTGGATCGTCTGGAATACGGTGCTCACCAGCCTTGCCCTTGGGACGCACGTGGTGCTTTACGACGGGAGTCCGTTCCATCCGGACCTGGGCAGCCTCTGGTCCATCGCCGAACGCGCCGGCGCGACCATAATGGGCGTGAGCCCAGGCTTTGCCGGACGAATGAAGGATCGGGGATATAACCCTGCCGCGCAGCATGACCTTCAAAGGCTCGAAGCGCTCATTCTCTCGGGTGCAGTAGCCGAAGCCCCGCTCTACGAATGGCTTGCGGATGTCTTGCCCCCGCACTGCCGGATCCTCTCGCAGGCCGGCTCTACCGAAGTTTGCGGCGGCTACGCCGGCGGCGTACGCCTGCTGCCAATCCATGCCGGTGAATCAACGGCAAGGATGCTGGGCATGGACGTGGACTCCGTGGATCCGGAGGGCAGATCGCTTCGCGGCAGGGCTGGCGAGCTTGTGATCAGCACCCCCTTCCCCAACGCTCCTCGATGCCTCTGGAAAGATCCGGACGGCACCCGGCTGGCCGCCAGTTACCTGTCGCATTTTGGTGGCCGCTGGCAGCAGGGCGACATGATAATCATCCACTCCGACGGAGGATGCAGAATCCTTGGTCGATCCGATGCCACGATAAACCGGCATGGGGTTCGTATGGGGACCAGCGAGTTCTACCGCGCTTTGGAAGATGATCCGGCCATCACGGATGCGATTACCGTTTTCCCGCAGGCGGGACGATATCGCGACCGACTGATGCTGTTCGTGACCCTGACGGATGGACGGGCGCTGGACGAAGACTTGCTCGCCACTATCGCGGCACGGATCAGTGCTAGGTTGAGCCCGCGGCACGTGCCCGATGATATTTTTGATGCGCCTGCCATCCCCTATACGTCGAACGGCAAGCGCATGGAAGTGCCTCTCCGGCATTTGCTGGAAGGGCAGATTCATGCGCAACTTTTCGGAGCCTCCCTGCAGCACGATCGTGCAACGGCAGACTGGTATACGGCATTTGCCGGCGAACCAGCCCCCGACAGCGAATGTAACAGGCAGGCAGTTTTTTCTCCGCCGCGGCGTTGACAGCCCACCGGCCCTCCGTCCCGCTCGTGCAATGGTCATTGACCCGCGCGCGTAGCATCGCTGTTGCCCCATTTTTCAGGCCATTCGAGACTCGCCAAATATTTTTGGACTCATAATCCAGTCAAATTTAGAACATTTGCACTATAAAATGCTACAGAAAAGGCGATGGGCAATGACGATAAAGCCAATGGCTTCTCACTGCCCTTCCGCGCGAACACTCTGATCCGCGGCTTCGACCTCGGGCTCGCCGGTATTCCCGCTCCGGTCCCTGCCGAACGGCGGTTGCTCGACCAGGAGGCGGTTCAAATCAAATGGAAAATATCATCGCGCCGGTCACGCCATGTCGACAGGCCCTGATTAAACGCCAGGACAAGAGGATGGAACATGGAACGTCAGCAAGAACTTGATCTGACCGGAAAAATCGCAATCGTGACCGGTGCGAGCCGGGGCGTCGGCC
This sequence comes from Sphingobium sp. LSP13-1-1.1, assembly GCF_040676415.1. NCBI lineage: Bacteria > Pseudomonadati > Pseudomonadota > Alphaproteobacteria > Sphingomonadales > Sphingobiaceae > Sphingobium > Sphingobium sp. LSP13-1-1.1. The sequence goes on from NZ_JBEGHU010000001.1 coordinate 219,094, forward strand.
GGCAGGTCTCGCTTGATCTGGCACGGCGCGGCGTCAAGGTGGCGCTGGTTGCGCGCACGGTTGATCGCGATCCTGACCTGCCGGGCAGCCTTGGCGCGACGGCGCGATTGATCGAGAAAGCCGGCGGGGACGCGCTGATTGTGCAGGCCGATCTTGCTCAGCGGGCTGATCTGAAGCAAATCGTCGATGAAACTGTAGCCCGATTTGGCGGGGTTGATATCCTGGTCAATAACGCTGCATCCACGGTGGGCTCGGTTTGGTCGAAGCCATTTCTCGATATCAGCTTCGAAGAATGGTCGCGGGATTTCGACATCAATCTCCACGCACCGTTCATCCTGATGCAACTTGCAACCCCGATCATGGCCGCTCGCGGTGGCGGGCGAATCATCAACATCACCACCGGTTCCGCCGAAGCGCATCGTCGGGTAGAAGAAGAAGTACCGGCGGCCGGGTCATTCGGATTCAGTGGGACCACGCCCAGCTACTTTGCCAGCAAACGCGCGCTGGATCGACTTTCCAATGTCATTGCGCCCGAATTGCGGGCACAAAATGTGTTTGTCATCGGTCTGCATCCCGGCTGGGTAGCATCCGAAGTGGTTTCGGCACGATTGGCGTCCAGGGGGTTTGCTCCGAAAGAAGGCGAGCCGCGTCCAATCGATACGGTCATCCCGTCACGGATGATCATCTATTTCATCGCATGCGCTGACCCGGAAGAATATACGGGGCGCCTGTTCGTGGCGGAGCGCGAAATGAGAGCACTGGGCATCAGCCGTGCAGAATTGGGTGATCCAGCGCTGGCCGCGCCAGCATAGCCTTGGAAATGTAGTTGCAATAAATATTTTCGAGGCTCTACAGACTTCGGCATGGCCATCGAAATGCGACCGCTTGGCGTCACTCCGCTACGAAAGCTGGATCGTCATGATCCCACTGGATCAGCCATGAAAGCTGGTAGTTTCCTCGAGGGGACTGCGCCCTGTCCGTGCGGCGTTGGCGGCGACGGACATGTCTTCAAATCCGAAGGATATGCCATAGAGCAGTCGCTGGTCCGGTCCAATTCCCAGTTCCGATCGCACGATATCAGGATAATAGCCCAAGGCTCCCTGAGGACAGGACGCAATGCCGAGCGCCGTCAGCCCCAGCATCAGCGTCTGGGCGTAGAGCCCACAGTCAGCGATCTCACGCGACAGCGCCCAGTCGGGCACGAAGAGAAAGGCAGCGTGTGGCGCATCGAAAAATTCGAAATTACGCAACGCGGCATGATTGCGTCCTGGCCGGTCGTCGCGGGCAATATCCATCGCAGCGTAAAGTTGGCGGGCGCTATCCACCTGCCTGTCACGATAAATACCGGGGTAGGTCAACAGCCCCGGAAAATCCGGCTCAGCGGCGATTCCAGCCGACACCGCTTCCACAAACGCGTGGCGGATACGCGCCAGAGGCTTGCCGCTCACGACATGCACCAACCATGGTTGCACGTTGCAGTTTGACGGCGCTGAAAGTGCAAGCTCTAGAGCGCGCCGTTGGATCGACATCGGCACCGGGTCGGATAGGAAGCCGCGCACCGACCGGCGGCCCCGCGCAATCCGTTCGAGTGCTTCAAAATCGCCTTGTTCCCTTTCGTTCATCGCACCGTCCATGACCGTGAAGTCTCCTTCCGCTCGCCGCCTCCCCTCAGCGTTGCTCTGGCTCCTTTTCGTCCGCGAACCAAGTGTGTCGCCTTTGTGGCGACGCAGACTGCCTCATACCCCCTGCTCCAGTTCAGCTTTCAGCTTTTCAGTCACAAGCGCCGTCAATTCTCGCTTCAGCGTCTTGCCCCCCGCCGATCTCGGAAACTCCTGCATGATTTCGAGCCGCTCAGGCAATTGCCATGTCGCGAGGCCCTCGCCACGCAGGAATTCCAGCAATCCCGCCAGTTCCAGTCCCGCTCCCGGCCTTGCTATGACAAATGCACAGGCCCGCTCGCCCAGCACAGGATCCGGCATTGCCGCGACCGCTACGTCCTGGACGTCAACATGCTTGATCAACGCCTCTTCGATCACAAGGGGCGAAACATTACGACCGCCCCGGAGGATCATGTCCTTGATCCGCCCGACAATCTTCAGGTAACCGTCTTCGTCAAATTGACCAAGATCGCCGCTTTTGTAGAAATGGTCCTGCGTAAATACAGATCTGGTCTGGTCATCGGCCCCTAAATATCCCCATGACTTGTCAGCACCACGCCAGGTCACTTCACCGACGGTGCCCGCTGGCAGTGCGTTACCGTCCGAATCGCGAATTTCGCATTCGCAACCCGGGACGATGCGGCCGACAGTGCCGAGCCTTTTTTCCCGCGGATCATCGGCAGTCGTCAGCGTGGGCGTCCCGGCATCTGTCGCACCATAAATGCTCTGGATCACAGCGCCTGTCAGTTCCTCGACCTCTCGCGCCGCGTCATAGGGAAGCGGAGCACCCGCGTTTGTGATCACTCGCAGACTATGAAAATCGTCCCTTGGCCTGGACCGGAATGTGGGCAATAGCTTGATGAGCTGAGCTGGAATCGCGGTCGCGTAGGTGCAGTTTTCCTTGACCATCAGATCCGCCGCATCTTCAGGATTGCTCCAATGTGGCAGCATTACTGACGTGCCGCCGTTCAGCAGGGGCATGAGCACAGGATAGACATATCCGGTCGCTCCGGTTCCGGCGGGCGCAAGGGCGGCCGCCACGTCGGTTTCCACAAAACGAGCGCCATCTCTGGCGGCATTCAGCATGGCCTGAAGATCGTTGCTCGAATAGCGGCTGATCTTCGAGATTGCCGTTGTCCCCCCTGACAGCATCAGCGCCGCGGGATAATCGGGATCAGGCCGGAGCGATGCAATCTGCTTTGTGCCTAACGGTTCAGCCGCAACAAGCATTTCGAAGGGTTTGATCCCATCTCCCGCGCTTTCGCCGATAACAAAATGCGTCTTCAGGTCAGGAAGATCGGGCCTCAGGTCCCTGATCATCCGGACATAATCGAAGTCGCGATATAGATGCCGCGAGATAACCACCTTCACCTTGGCCTGCGCCAGCAAGTGCCCGACTTCCAGTGCACGCCAGCTGTCATGCAGCGGCATGTACAACATACCCACCATATTGCACGCGAGATGCAGAACGGGAATCTCGTAACTATTGGGCAGTTGACCGGCGATTACATCGCCGGGTTCGAGGCCCTCGGCCAGCAAGCCATTGGCCACGCTCAGTACGTCTCGCTGAAGCTGTCGGTAAGTCGCACGCCGGCCATCTACGATAATCGCCAGCTTGTCCGCAAACCGATCAGCCTGCGCAAGAAACCGCTCGCTTAGAGTGACGTCCTGCCACAACCCTGCGGCACGATATTGCCTGGCCTTTTCCGGGGACGTGAGAGGAAGTTCCATAGTCATCTGTCTGGCTCCTAGCGATAAGGAGAGAAGTCTGGCCTGCGCTTTTCAATGAAGGCACGTCCCCCCTCTTCCTGTTCTCCGGTTTCAAAAAAGTTGGGCGCCACCTCTGTCACCACGTCAGAAACATTTTTGCCCATATATGGCAGCATGTGATCCTTGAAGGATGACTTGACCGTCTTGAGCGCCGTAGGGCTGAGAGCGAGCAATTCATCGCACCACTTCCTGACTTCGGCGTCGAGTTGTGCCGCTGGAACAACCGCGTTGACCAGTCCCCATTCGAGCATTTGCGCGGCCGTATAGCGCCGGCACAGCATCCACATCTCTCTTGCACGCTTATGGCCTATGATGCTGGCGAGATGCGAGACGACATATCCTCCCGCGGGCGACGCCACGCGGGGGCCGTTCTGCCCGAATATGGAGTCTTCCGAAGCGATCGTGAAATCGCAGAAATAGTGGAGATGATGGCCACCCCCGACTGCATATCCCTTCACCCGCGCGATGACCGGCTTCAGGCAGGAAATGATATCTTCGCCCAGCCTCCAGTCATGTCCCTTCAAACCACCTTCAACTTCCCACTCGATGTCCCCACCAGCGCTGAACGCCTTGTCCCCTGCCCCCGTCAACACGATGACCCCGACCGCGCGATCGTCGCCGGCCCGTGCGACCGCATCGCGCAGCTCGTCGATTGTATGCCCGTTGAATGCGTTCAGCTTTTTCGGTCGATTTATGACGATCGTGGCAACACTGTCCGCAACATTGTAAAGAATATCGCTATAGCTGCCGGCTTCATCTGCTTTATGATCGTTCATTGCGCTGTCCTACTCGCTCGAACGGACCAGCAATCCGACGCCAGATGCGCCCGGAACCGGCCGGCCCTCTTCCGGTTTTGTCGCACTGCCGGCCTGGCTAAGCCTCACAGCGCTCGATAATCGTCGCCGTCGCCAACCCGCCGGCGCAACAGATGCTCTGAAGGCCAAACCTGCCGCCGCGACGTTCAAGCGCGTTGAGCAAGCTTGTCATAATCCGTGCCCCCGAAGCTCCCAAAGGATGGCCAAGAGCGATTGCGCCTCCGTTCACGTTCAGGCGATCGTGACCGACGCCATGTTCCTTCATCCAGGCCATCGGCACGGTCGCAAACGCCTCATTGACTTCGAAAAGATCGATATCTGAAAGGCTCAACCCGCTGCGCTCCAAAATCCTGCTCGTCGCGGCGACAGGTCCGGTCAACATGAGTTCGGGGTCCGAACCGACCACCGTGATGGCCCGAATCCGGGCACGGACCTTCAATCCCCATCGATCGGCAGCAGCTTGCGAGGCCAGCAGGACGGCCGCTGCGCCATCGCAAATCTGGGAAGAATTTCCAGCCGTCACCCGTCCATCGTCACGGAAGCTGGTTTTCAATGTTGCCAGCTTTTCCCGACTCGTGTCCCGGCGAATGGTTTCGTCGACCAAGACTGTGTCAGTGGCTTCCAAGTCCCGTTCGACATATTCGGCAAGATTAACCGGATTGATTTCGCCATCGAAGTCCCCACGATCAGCTGCGGCGGCCGCACGCCGGTGGCTTTCAATGGCGAAATCATCGATCTGATCGCGCGTGAATCCGTAACGGTCGGCAATCTTCTCGGCGGCCTCACCCTGCGAAGTCAGATTAAAACGATCTGTCAATCTCCAGCCAAACACGTCTCCATGCAGGGCACGGTTGCTGCCCATGGGAACCCGCGTCATATTCTCCGCGCCGCCGGCAACGACGATGTCAGCCAGGCCGCTGGTGATTTCGCCTACTGCAGTGTGAATCGCGGCCTCGGAAGCTCCACATTTGCGATCGACTGTCATGCCTGGGATATGCTCTGGCCATCCGGCGCTGAGCAGCGCCGTCCGCGCAATATTCCCGCATTGTTCCCCAATCTGGGTAACGCAGCCGAACACAACATCGTCGACATGGTCCGTCGAAAGGCCATTTCGATCAACGATCGCACGCAGGACATTTGCCCCCAGATGATCGGCGCGCACGCCGGAGAACGATCCCCGAAAACGGCCGATCGGAGTCCGAATGGCATCAACTATCACTATTCCCGTCATATAGCTTCACCTTGAACAGGCCGGCATGTCAAAGCGTGCGTGCTATGATCTCGCGCATGATTTCTGACGTTCCGGCGTAAATGCGCATGACACGGGCGTCACGCCAGGCGCGACTGACGACGAACTCGTTCATAAAGCCATAGCCGCCATGCAGCTGGACCAGGTCATCGAGGATCCGGTTTTGCATCTCGGCGCCCATCAACTTGGCCATGGCTGCGCGATCCGCGCTGAGTTCGCCACGCAAAAACTCCGCAAGGCAGTCATCCACGAAAGCCCGCAGCATCTCCAGCTGGGCACGCGCATCGGCCAGCTTGAATTTGGTATTCTGAAACGAAAACAGTGGAGCTCCAAATGCGCTTCGGTCCTTCGTATATTCGACCGTCCGCTCCAACATGGCCTCGATCGAGGCAGCCGCGCGGATCGGCACGATCATCCTTTCCTGCGGCAATTCGGACATCATGTAGGAGAAGCCCAGATTTTCCTGGCCGAGCAGATAATGTGCCGGGACGCGAACATCTTCAAAGAACAGTTCGGCAGTATCCTGCGCAAGGAGACCGATCTTGTCGAGTTTCCTGCCCTTCGTGAAGCCCGGCGTACCTTCCGGAACCACGATCAGCGATACGCCCTTGCGACCCGCGGAGGGATCAGTCTTGCAAGCAAGAATGATCAGACCACAATTTATACCATTGGTAATGAAGGTCTTTGAGCCGTTGATGACATATTCGTCGCCCTCGCGACTGGCCGTCGTCCTTATGGCCTTTACGTCGCTCCCGGTTCCGGGCTCCGTCATGCCCAGGGCTCCAATAGCCTCTCCCGCGATCAGCCGCGGCATCCACTCCTGCTTCAGTTCTTCTGTGCCGAACTTCGTAATATAGGGAGTAACCACATCGCTGTGCATCGAGAAGCCGAGCCCAGTCGCGTTCTCCCGGGCAAGTTCCTCTATTATCACGGCGGCAAACCCGAAGTCACCTCCAGCACCGCCATATTCTTCGGGAGCCATGGGGCATAGCAATCCCCATCTGCCGGCTTCGCGCCACACGTCGCGCGGTACCAGGCCTTGCTTCTCCCATTCAAGATGATGCGGCACAACATGTTGTTCGAGAAACGCGCGAACTGCATCCCGAAACATTTCGTGCTCGGCGGTAAATACAGTCCGTGCCAAGTCACTCTCCAAATCCTAGATTTAATTCACAACCTGCATATATCCCATGGCGGCTTGATGACGGGGTCCGTCATCTATTCAGCGCTGCCCTCCATGGGCGCAGTCTTGATCAGACATAGCCCCCGTCAATCGTCAGTATCGTTCCGGAAGTGTAACCGGATAGAGGTGAAGCCAAAAAGGCCACAGCGTCACCGATTTCCTCCGCCTTCGCAGCCCGACCGAACGGCAGGTGGGAAAAGAGTTCCTCCCATCGATTGGCGCTGCCGAGTTCTCGCTCCGCTCTTGCCTGCATCATCATCTTGACGCGATCGGTCTGAACAAATCCGGGATTGATGCCAACGACCCGAACACCGTCGTGGAAAGATGCGCGACCCATGGCTTTGACAAACCCCATGAGCGCCGCATTTCCTGCCGATCCGGCAATATATTCAGGAGGAAAACGTTCACCTCCTGCACCGATGACGTTGATGATGACGCCCTGACGCTCGGCAAGTTGCTTGTAAAACTTCTGGGTCAGCGCGAAGTAGCCAAAGACCTTCAGATCCCAGGCCGATCTCCAACGCTGCATATCGATCTCTTGCAAGGATCCCGGAGGAATCGCGCCGGCATTGTTAACCAGGATGTCCACTGCACCGCACTGTGCAACCAATGCATCCTGATCGCCCTCACGACTGAGATCGCAAGCAATGCCGTCGGCAGTGATACCAGCAAACCTCAGTTCCTGAACGGCCCGATCAAGCACGTCACCATCCCGTGCCGCGATCACAACTTCGCACCCTTCCCTACCGAGGGAGAAGGCAGCAGCAAGGCCAATTCCCTTCGAGGCTCCGGTAATCAGCGCCCTCTTGCCCGCCAGCCTCAGATCCATCTGCGCATCCTTATCCTCTCAAATTCATGGTCGGGCAGCACCGCGCGACTACGTCTCGCCGATTGCCACCTCCCATCTTCGTAGATCGACAATAAGGCATTTATAATCTAGCACAAGCGTTCTAACTTGCTTTCTCAATTTTTGACGAGGAGAGATTTATGAAGCTCGATGGAAGAGTGGCCATCATTACCGGAACCAGCCCGAATATCGGCGGAGGTATCGCAGAAGCGCTGGCGGCGGCCGGCGCGTCTATCGTCGCGGTCGACGCCCAGCAGCAGAATGCCGACGGTTGCGCCAACGCGATCAGGGCAGCCGGTGGATCGGCCATCGGGATCGTTTGCGACGTCACGGACGATGCAGCCGTCAAGGCAGCCGTTGACAAGGCAATGGAAACCTACGGTCGCGTCGATATCCTCGTCAACAATGCGGCCTATTTCCACGAACGAACCGTCGCTGAGATGGAATTGCCCGGCTGGCGCAGGGTGATCTCTGTCATTTTGGACGGATCATTTCTCTTCACGAAATATGCCGCAGCCAAGATGCTGGAGGGCGACCGAGGCGGCGTTGTCATCAACGTGATCTCGACCACCGGTCACCAAGGTGCTCCCGGCAACATTGCCTACGCCACCGCCAAGGCCGGAATGCTGAATTTCACGCAAAGTGCAGCGATGGAATTCGCTGCCCAGAATATCCGGGTCGTCAGCCTGACGCCGACTGCAACAAGTTTTGAAGAAAAGCCTGCCCGAGCCAAGCGTTGGAACGTCGATGTCGGTTCGATGGATCACGTCGGCCCCATGAGCCAGAAATACGCTAAGCGCATCCCCCTGCAGCGATTGCCGAACGCGAGTGATTACGGTGCCGCAGCCGTCTTTCTGGCATCAGACGACGCTTCGATGATCACGGGCATCGACCTGCGCGTCGATGGCGGCGCCGTTGCCCGCTATTGGGCGTGGGATCCTAGCAATCCCTGAACCTTCGCATTGCCTTCGCATGTCGTCATTGGTCGATATTGACCGAAGCGCGATAGATTGAAATTTTCCGCTGACGGCTTGCTGGTGGTGAGGAATATCCCTGGCCATCATCAGGTCAACTCCGCCCCGTCATGATGGACATGGCGCGTTAGAAACCTGTCTGGGAAATCTCCCCAGACAGGTCAGCACCGGATCGCAGAATCCATCCGGCTTTCCATATGCCCTGACGCGACCTTGAGCGCGCGCCATTAAGTCAAACGCAGGTTCGATGCTTCAAACAATTGTTTTCGCCTTGTCCAACGCGAAAAACCGCAGCAGGCATGTGCGACTGCCAATCCCGTAACGTCAGTTCGCGAACGCTTTCCAGTCGCAATGAAAAGACCCCGCATCGCCGATGCGGGGTCAAACAGCCTTATGAGATGGCCATCAAAACTCTGAGGGTCTCAGCGTTATCCGAAGCCAGATTTCCCGCCCCCGGGAAACCGACCCTTCGTAATCCGCCAAAGTGCCCACTGTGGTACCGGTGCCGCCGCCAGTACCCGGGGACTGGAATCCGACGTTGAGGAACTGCTTGTTGGTCAAATTGCGGCCAATGATCGCAAATTCCATGCTCTTCGATTTCGAAGCAAAGGTCAGGCTCGAGTCCAGGAGAAAACGCTTCGGCGTTATGCCAATCGGGCTCAGTTCCTGGGAAACATATTGACTGGATGTATAGACGCCGTTGGCGTTGAACGTTGCATTCCAATCATCCGCGATCGGCGTTTCGTAGCTCATTCCCACGCTGCCGCTGAACTTCGGCGCACGCGGCAGAGGTCGTCCCAGGAACTGCTGCGTGTTGCCTGCGCCCACGCAACCCGCTGCGATGGTCTGCCCGGTATAGCATGGCCCGAAAAAGCTAGATGCGTAACGGGCCGAATTATAGGCGGCGGACCCCGTCAATGAAAGCCCGGGTAGAGCATTGGGCGAAAAGGTGAAGTCGCCCTCCAGACCCTTAATACGCGCAGATGACGCATTAAGTATGGAGATTGTCACGGCGATCGGATCAAGACGGCTAAGCTGAAGATCCTTATAAAGGTAGGAATATGCCGCCAGATTCACGCGAAGCTGCCGATCGAGCAGCAAGGTTTTCAACCCAACCTCGAAACCCTTCGCTTTTTCGGGCGCGTAACTGTTGTCGATCGAGGTCACTGCGGGATTGGCAAGCGGCGCATTGAACGCTGTCGCGCTGATGTTGTAGGATCCAGCCTTGAACCCTTCCTTGTACGATCCAAAGAGGTTGAAAAACGGACTCGGCTTGTAGGCCAGCGTCAGCTCTGGCGACCAGTTGCTGAACGTGCGGGAAGGCCTTGAGAACTTGTTCGGCAAGCCATTGGGAGGCGTGATGTCCTGACTCTTCTTGTCCTGAGAATATCTCACGCCCGCCGACAAGCTGATCGCATCGATGATATCCCAGCCCATCTGACCGAAGACGGAATATGTTTTGCCCTCAATCGGGAAATACCAGACCGGCGTAAGTGGAACGATGACGGGAGCGGCGCGGGTGCCGGCATTCCTTACAACCTGCTGCTCGAAATTGAGGCTGTCATCCTGATAGAACCCACCGAGCATCAAATTGATCGGCGAATCGGGGCTATTGTAGGTAAGCCGAAGCTCCTCGCTGAATGTATGCTTTTTAAATCGTCCCTGATCACCCAGGAAAAACGGCCTGCCCGACGATGTTGAATCCAATGCGCTTTGCCGGATACTGTAGAATCCGGTTACCGAATTCATTGTGACGGAATCATTAATTTTATATTCGATGTCGCCCGAAAGCAGAAATTGAGTCGCCTTGTAATAGGCACTATCCGAATCCCAGCGGGGATTGCCGGTTGCGGCTCGCGCAAGGGCAGAAGGAATGCGAGCTAATGAAATCCTGTTGTCGGCCTCGCAATCGCCGATGCCCGGCAGTGAAGCTGTGCCGGCAGGAACCCCGGCGGGACACCCAACCTTCTGGTTTGTTCCATAGCCACCATTTTCGTGCACATGATGATAGGTGCCGCGAAGCTTGACCGTCAATTGATCGTCCGGCTGCCAGTTCAGGCTTAGACGGGTCGCTTCCTCGTCGGTCCCAGGTGCATATCTGGACGAAGGGTCAGGATCGGTGTTGCGGAAATAGCCCCGCTGCCGCGAGAAGCGCCCGGCAAGGCGCATGTTGAGAGTATCGGTGACGGGGCCGGAGACATATCCTTCGAGATCCACCTGTCTGGCGTTGAATTCATAAGCTCCGCTGATTTGCGCCTTGAATACATCGGTAGGCTCAGCGCTGCGGATGGATATGATGCCGCCACTGGAATTTTTGCCGAAAAACAAGGCTTGCGGACCTTTGAGGATCTCCACCTGACCAATGTCAAATGCCGAAATGCGCAACACCGACCCGTAACTGACCGGCACGCCATCGATATTGATTGTAACGGCACCCTCAGCACCAGGATTGGATGTCGGACTGGAAACACCACGAAGTGCCAGAATGCCGCCATAGGACCCATTGGCAGCACCTATGGAAAGCTGAGGAGTAAGCTTGGCGACATCAACAAGGTTTGTCACGTTGAAGCGCGCCAGTTGCTCGCCCGAATAAGCGCTGAGCACGACTGGTGTCTGCAGCGATGTCTCGCTGCGACGTCGCGCGGTGACAATAATGTCGTGAGCATCTGCAATATCACGAGCACCCGGTGAGTTCTGCTGAACCTCGTTTTGCTTCGAACCTTGCGAATCTGCCACGGCAGAATCTGATACCGCCGTCTCTGCAAAGGCAGGCGCCGCGAGCAGTGAAAGCGCCAATATTTCCAAGCTGACGATTCCGATCTTTCCTTTCAAAAGTCCTCTCCCCATTAATTTATCGTCCTGTCGTCGAACTTGTCGTTCGCGATCATGATCGAATCACATCGAAAGCGACCGCCGGCTTGAACCTTCAAACCGGTCCAAAAAGATAACGCCCGGTCAAATCCAAATCCACGATACGCACACATTATCATAAGAACAAGTGTATTAGACATTGGCGAGGAGTTTTGTTTTCCCATCTCCGTTGAAAAGGGGCGCATGCGCTGGATTCGGTATGCCCACGGAGGCGGACAGGCCTTTTTGAAAGTGAGGCGCGCCTCTTTCGGCGAGTGTCGCTGCGGCTGCTCCATAGACCTTGTCAGGCTTCTGCTCATCCATCAGCTGATCAGGCAAACCAAATCCATCTCCCGTCCCAGCAGGTTCACACCTTAAGGTAACAAGCCACATTTAGGACATGACCGGGACAGATCATCATATCTAGTTCATTTGTCCTATATTGCGCGATTGTCGGACAGCGGGTCAGGTCACATACCGTATCAAGCGCCGCATGCGCCAAAGCGTTATCAGCAAGCCGTCGAGGTGATCATTCTTGCGTGGGCAGCTCCCGGCGCGACGCATGATGTGATGCGATTTGCCATTTCGCGTTGGATCCGACGAGTACCCAACTTATGCCGAAGCGCCAGCGAACCAGCTCCCCTTCTAGCTCCAGGCCGAAATAGGCCAGGCCGCCGGCACTTATAACCGATGGCGTAATGACTCTGAATTCCTGCCAATCGAAACTGATCGTTTTCAATGACGACAGCGGTGCAAGCTCGAAATATTCTGCCACGCCCCGCTGGCCGATGTACATCTCCGGCAGCGACCCGAAGAAAATCGCGTCCTGCGTGTAGAGATCGATCAATCCGGCGCGATCTCCCCCGAGGCCAAGTCTTGCCCAATCTGCGGCCATTTGCTTGACTATCGCCTCAGCGTCGACATCGGGATTAACCGGAAGAGAAGCTTCAGCGCACATCGGTGAAGCCCTTATTCCCGACGATCAATCGCTCGATCAGCGGCGATGGTGCAAATGCTGCCCCATGCCTTGCCTCAAATGCCTGCAGCTTGGCGAGGATTTGCGGCAGACCCTGCTCATCGGCCCAGAACATTGGCCCACCGCGGTATCGCGGCCAGCCATAGCCATTGATCCATACCGTATCGATGTCGGAGGCTCGCTGCGCGATGCCTTCGTCAAGAATCTTCGCGCCCTCGTTCACCATTGCCAGCAGGCAGCGATCGAATATCTCCGCGTCATCGACCGCGCGGCGGCTTATGCCCTGTTTTCGCGAGAAATCGATCGCCGCCCGCTCGGCGGCGGGTGACGGCGTGGCACGACGATCGGCATCATAGTCGTAATAGCCGCCGCCGCTCTTCTGGCCATGGCGACCGGCCTCGTTCAACACTTCGCGCAGCGTCGATGAGGCCGATGTTTCGCGTTGCCAGCCTACATCAAGGCCGGCAAGGTCGCGCATCGCAAAAGGCCCCATGGCAAAGCCGAATTCCTGAATGACCCGATCGACGTCCCACGGCATCGCCCCTTCCGCGACGAGCGAGTCGGCCTGCACATGGCGAGCCGCGAGCATCCGGTTGCCGACGAAGCCATATCCATTGTTGACGACCACGCCCACCTTGCCGATCCGCCGAGCGAGATCGATGGCGGTGAGCAGCACATCGGCGCCAGTCTTTTCGCCGCGCACAATCTCCAACAGCCGCATGACGTTGGCGGGTGAAAAGAAATGGAGACCCACCACCCACTCTGGCCGGCTCGTAGCGGACGCGATCGCATCAATGTCGAGATAGGAGGTATTGGTGGCAAGGATTGCGTGAGGCTTCACGACCGCGTCGAGCTGGCTCATCACCTCCTGTTTGACCGTCATCTGCTCGAACACCGCCTCGATCACGAGGTCGCAATCGGCAAGCGCCTGCAGATCAAGCGAACCGGATAGCAGCCCCATCCGCTTTTCCACCTGCTCAGTAGTAAGCCGGCCCTTCTTCGCGCTCGTCTCATAGTTGCGGCGGACCGTGGCGAGACCGCGATCCAGCGACTCCTGCCGCGAGTCAACGAGGATCACGGGGATGCCGACATTGGCGAAGTTCATCGCGATGCCACCGCCCATGGTGCCGGCGCCGACCACACCCACTTTCCTGATCGGCAACGTCGATCCGTCGGTCGTCAGTCCGTCTATCTTGGCCGCCTGCCGTTCCGCGAAGAATAGGTAGCGGAGCGCGGCAGATTGCTGGCCGCTGATCAATCCATTGCACAGCTCGCGCTCTCGCACCAGCGCATCGTCGAACGGAAGGGTGGCCGCCGCCTCGATTGCGCGGATGATCGCCTCTGGCGCTTCCAGATTTCGGAACGTCCGATGATTGGCCTTTCGGAAGGCGTCAAAAATGCCAGCCTCGGCCTCCAATGGCCGGTCGCGAATTTTCACCAGCGGCGCACCGATCTTGCCGCGTGCAAACGCAATCGCTTCACCGCGCAGGTCGTCCCCCGGTATCAGAGCATCGACCAGTCCGATCTCGGCGGCAACGTCGGCCGTAATTGGGTCGCCAGAAGTGATCATCTGGAGGGCACGTTCGACCCCAGCCACTCGTGGCAGCCGCTGCGTGCCGCCCGCCCCCGGCAGCAGGCCGATCTTGACCTCGGGCAGGCCAAGTTTTGCCGTCGGCACTGCGACGCGGTAATGTGCCACGAGCGCGAGCTCCAGCCCACCGCCGAGTGCGGTGCCATGGATCGCGGCCACGATCGGCTTGGTCGCATTCTCGATGATCGACTGCACTTCAGGCAAGAGGGGCTGGATCGGAGGTTTGCCGAACTCTCTGATGTCGGCGCCCGCAAAAAAGGTACGGCCGGTGCACAGCAGAACAATGGCAGCCACGGCCACATCAGCGACAGCCTGGCGCATTGCAGCCGCAATACCTGCCCGCACCGGCGCACCGAGCGCGTTGACCGGAGGCGAGTCGACGGTGATGACGGCCACGTCACCTTCCCGGGTCAGGGTCGTCACCTCATTGATCTGCATGTAAGCTCCTCACGAAATTCGACACAGGACGCAAGGCACAGGGCGGGTGAACAACCGCTCCCTACGCAGCCATTGCAGCGCCATCTGCCTGCAAGTGAGTACGGACAAAGTCCGCGCTCGTGCCGCCGCATTGTGAAATCCGCGCCGCACCGACCCGCGTGGCCCAGTATCTTTCAGAGCCGAATGCAAGCTGCCACTGCTTGACGCGCCTGGTCAGCAACTGGAGATCATATTCCTCTGTCACCCCGATTGCACCGTGAACGGCGTGAGCGATGGCACTGACCTGATGCGAGGCCTCGCTGGTGCGGCACTTGGCAAGAGCCACCTTGAGCGGATCGAAATGTGCGCCGCTCATTCCCAGATTGGCCGCGACCTTCGCGGAAACCACCTGTTCCGCCATTATAGCCAATTGTTGCTGGATCGCCTGGAACTTCCCGAGCGAGCGCCCGAACTGCTGCCGCTGCTCGGCATATTGCAGTGAGAGATCGAGCAGCCTGCGCATCGCCCCCGCCATCTTCGCCGCGGTGAGACCGGCAGCAATCACTTCGAGGTCAATGCCGCCGGCCTCGATCGTGGCGATCGGATCAGATTCCGTCGTCACCTGCCCGCCCAGCGCGTCAAACGGATCCGGCTGGATCACCTGCCTGGGCAGAAGAATGATCGCCGCCTCCCGCATTGCCAGGACATGTGTCGCGACGGCTGCAAGCGGAACAATCGGCGAGGGCGGCGCCAAGACGATTATTGCCCCTTCCGGCGCGGCTACTCCACGCGCGTGAAGCAGCGCTCGGGCGACGACCGTCTCCGCAAAGGGTACGGGCAGACAAAAGGCACCGCACTCGGCAACAAGCGGGAAGATATCCGCCAATGTCAGCGCGCTGCCGCCCACATCTTCCGGCAGCAATGCGTCCAGGAAGCCTGATCGCTCGATTTCCTGCCAGATTTGCGAAATGTCGCCGCTCGCCTGAACGGCACGCACCTGCGCGGGCGTGGACAGGTCCGCGAGCATCCGCCGGAACGGCTCAACCAGAATGTCCATATCCATCATCGCAGTCCCAGCCCCCGCGCAATCATTCCCCGCAGAATTTCCCGCGTGCCGCCGCGGAGCGAGAAAACATGATTCAGCTGAAGCAGAACCGCGAGCGTTCGCAGCAATTCCGGATCGACCGTTCGCTCCGGCGTCGATGCGATGGCGTCGGCGATGACGTTCGGGATAAGCTGCTCCAACTCCGTTCCGGCATCCTTGAACAGGGCGGCCTCGATGAGCGGCGATTCGCCGATCGCCAGCTGGCCCGTGATCGCGACCGACATGGCGCGGAGCACCGCCAGCCGGGAAATCAGACTGCCCAACAAGGCTATGTCTGCGGGGTCTGCATCCGCGCCCAGCATCGATGCCCACAAGTCAAGAAGAACCAGGCTGGAATAGATGCGTTCGGGGCCGCTGCGCTCGAACGCCAGTTCCGCGTTGACCTGCGTCCAACCATTTCCTTCGAGACCGACCAACGCGTCGTCGGACAGCAGAACATCCTCGAAATGCACTTCGCTGAAATCGCTTTCTCCAGTCCCCAGCTTGATCGGACGCACAGAGACGCCCGGCTGCGACAGATCGATGATGAACTGCGAGAGCCCCTTCTGGCGGTCTTCCGGCGTGCCGGACGTACGTACCAGCGCGATCATGTACTGCGATTCATGCGCGTAGGTCGTCCAGATCTTCGATCCGTTCAGGCGCCATCCACCGGGTTCTTTCACCGCCCGGGTTCGCACGCTGGCAAGGTCCGACCCCGCATTTGGTTCGCTCATGCCGATGCAGAAGAATATTTCGCCACGGCAGATGCGCGGCAGAAAAGTCTGGCGCTGCGCTTCGCTGCCGAACTTGATCAGGAGCGGCCCGCTCTGGCGATCGGCGATCCAGTGCGCCGCGATCGGCGCGCCTGCCGCCAGCAGCTCCTCGACCAGGACGAAGCGGCTGAAGCTATCCTTTCCCGCGCCGCCATATTCCTTCGGCAAGGTCAGGCCCAGCCAGCCACGCTGCGCCAGTGCGCGACTAAAATTCGCATCGAAACCCGTCCATGTCCGCGCACGTCGGTGCGGGGGCATATTCGCCAGCGCGTCGGCAAGAAATTCCTTGATCGGCGCGCGCAGCGCCTCGGCCTCAGGCGGCACCGCGGTTAGCGGAAAGGCGTCCAGAATGGTCGTCATAAGGCCGGTTCCATCGCGTCCCGCTGCCAGTCCGAACAGGTGTCAGAACAACTCATCCGACACACTGAAAGGACGTACCACGGTCGCGTCAAAGAATGATGCTGATCTTGCCGTGGGGCTGAAGACTGTTCATGCCAAGCATGATCCGCTTGGCCCGGATCAAAAGATCCTCGCCTTCATCGACGAATGTGTAGGCAGCATGGCCGATATAGGTATCGGTTATATTGTTTTTCGAGCGATAGGTGACAAAGCTGCACATCACCTGCGTGCCGCTTTCGTCGCCCCCTTCGATCCGGACGTTACCGATCATCCGAACATGGGCCGAGCGCGGCCACTCGGCATACGCGGTCATCTTCAGCAGACGGTCGACCCGGTGGCGCAGCCGTGCATGATCATCCGCAATATAGAACAGGCTGCTGTCCGGTCGGGCGTCGAGCCCCTTGCCGAATGTCGGCACCTCATATGTCGCATCCGGCGCAAAGAGCGCAAACCACTCCTCAAGCCGCCATTGGTCGAGAAGCGCGGCTTCCCGATAAAGAAAGTCCTCATAATCCGCACGCGTGCGCGGCCGCTGAACCGCATCTGCCATAACATCCCCCATGATCATCGCCCACCCTGGATGCGACGGTTCCACTCGCGCCAGAAGGTTCGCATCTGCGACTCGTCGTCGGCGCGCGGTTGATCACGCAACATTCCGCGGGAGATATCATTCCAGGGCGCAAACTTTGCCGAGGCGTAGCCACGTTGCGCGCATTCCAGCGCCTCGACATCGTCCGGCGTGGCAAAACCGCCCGGCCCGAGAAATTCGAGAAAATTGTTAAGACGGCGATGGCGCGCCTCCGGCGCTTCCCCGACTGGCGCGAGCGCCCAGGAACGGACCAGCATCAGATCGGGCTGGACCGGATAAAAGGTGCGCACCGTGATCGCCATGATATCGTTGATGACCAGATTGGGGAAAAACCCCGCATTTCTGTCGCGATCCGCGATGCGCAACGCAAGTTCGGGGCCGACCCGCTCGTTCAACTCAGCCACCATCGCGGCTTCCTGCGCCTTCCCCTCTTCCCCCCAGGTGGGAATCGATCGGGCGACCGGCCGGCCCCAAGGTGCCCTTGCTTCCGTGAAAGCATGGCCTTTCGGGAACGTGTGCGCCCGGTTGATCTCCTGAAGGGTCTTGATGTCGGCGAGCGTTTCCGGACCCAGCTCGGCCATCAGATAATCGAAATAGGTCTCATGAGTCTCTGCCGCGTGATAGCCGTCATAACTGTTCTCGAGCAGCAGCTTCCAGTTGGCCCGGATAGAATATTCGTGCGTTCCGCCAACAATCTCCATCCCATTGGGCGAATGGTCGGACACGATGTCGAGGATCTGGATGGCATCGCCCAGGAAATCCGCCAGCGGCTCGGCGTCGACATCATAGTTGATGAAGAAGAAGCCACGATGGGATTCGAGCCTTGGTACCTTCGGCAGATCGACGTCGCCCGCACAGTTGAACGATTCAGGATAGGTACCGGGAGTGGACCTGGTCGCGAACTTCCCGTTATTGTTGAACGCCCAGCCGTGATAAAAGCATTTGAAGCTGATCGCATTACCTGTTGGTTCGCGAACGACCTGCGCCCCACGATGCGGACAGGTATTGAAGAAGGCCTGAAACTCGCCCTTGCGGTTGCGATTGAAAATCAGCTCCCGCCCGGCGACGCTCCGGGTCAGGAAGTCATTGGGCTTCGCAAGTTCCGAAGCATGACCCAGATAGAGCCATGCACGATCGAAGATTCGCTCCCGCTCCAGTTCCAGCACTTCCTGGCTGGTAAATGCGTTACGGTTGACCTTGAAGACACCCGCGGCCGGATCGTCCACGATCCAGCGGCCATTGTGCTCATCAGGTTTCACAACACCCGACATATTCCTCTCCAACTATCACCGCTGCGGCCTCACGCTTTGCGGCACTGCCAGAACAATCGCATACCGCCCGATCGAAACCATTTCTAGAACGCTTGTTCTTTCTGTGCCTTTCTTGAACCCTGTTGAACTGTTCGTCAATCCCTCCGCCGGAAGATCGCTCGTCAAACGACCCGATAGCGAGCCGTAACCGACAGATCGGATCATCGCATTCCCATGCACGCTGGCGCGGCGGACCGCAGGCAGAACATATCGACCCTGAAAACAGCTTTCGCACAGAGGCAACCAGAAATCGGCCGTCTCTCACATGCCAATGGAGGCAGAGCGCGCGCAAGGCGGCAGGGCGCGCGATTATGCATCGGAAATAGATTTCAAAAAAACACTTGTCATTTGGTGACCTACAAGAGAAAGTGCCCTCGGATAAAACATACGACCTATCGAATGGAGGCGGAGGATCTTGAAGGCTCGCAAGGGCATTCCAGCTTAGTCGAAGCATCTCGACATGACGAGAGACTGGGGTTTGCAACCCCGTGCCCCGACTATGTCTCCGCATCACTGCCGCTGGCGCAGTTGCCGACGATCGGCCGATTCGTCAGTCACGAAAGTTCGGTCAGGCACAGTAATCCGTAGCGCGCAAGATAACAGGGATAAAAGTAGGAGCTTATCATGGAATTTGAAAAGAAGTTCGTTCAGGTGGACGGTGCCCGCATCGCTTATGTGGACATAGGCGAAGGCAAGCCGACAATCCTGCTACAAGGTGGCGGCCCTGGCGCCAGCGGCATCAGCAACTATCGCCGCAATGTCGACGAACTGTCGAAGAGCCGCAGACTGATCATCCCCGATCTGCCGGGCTATGGCGACAGCGAGGACAAGCTTGGCTTCCATGAAATCTACAAGGCCCTTGGAGAATTCCTGATCCATTTCCTGGATGCGCTGGGCCTCGACAAGGTCGATTGCGTCGGCAATTCGCTGGGCGGCATGACGACCGTGGGCGCATTGCTGCATTCCTCGCACCGCATCAACAAGGCGGTCCTCATGGGGCCGGGTGGCTTCCAACCCGTCTTCACGCCGATGCCGACAGAGGGCATGCGCCGGATGGGGGTCGTCAACGCCAGCGACAATCCTACGCGCGAGCAAATGCGCGGCGTGATCGAACTACTCGTGAATGACAGCTCGTTCATCACCGACGAATTGCTTGATGAACGCGTCAAGGCGGCGTCGAATCCGAATCGGTTCAAGCCGTTCGCCCGTTCGTTCGGGGAAATGTGGCGCGAGGATCTGGGCAGCGTGAAGAATGAAATCCTGGTGATGTGGGGTCTCGAGGACCGGGTCTGCCCCGTCGACATGGCGCCGGGCATCATCAAGGCATTCCCCAACGCGTCGCTCCACCTCCTGCCTAATTGCGGCCACTGGGTACAGTGGGAGAAGCCCGACGATTTCAACAAGCTGGTGGCGTGGTTCTTCGACCGCAATTAACGCCCATCTGTTACCTAAGGGAGTGCGCTTCTGGCGGGCTCCCTTACGACGCGTGTGACCTTGATCCCTTTCATGTGTCCGATGCGAACGCTGCCACGGGTCATGGGCCGTGAATCGCTCGCCAGTTACCTGGGATTGGCACCTCAGCTTTTCATTCGCCGGACCGCGTAACCAATGGGCGGGTGCATGCAATTTCGATCATGGCCCCCGGGACCAAGAGGCTTCAATGGAAGATTTTCTGCTTTACGAAAAAAGCGGCGGCGTCGTTACCCTGACAATGAATCGGCCCGAAACGCGCAATGCACTCTCGACGCCCGAGATCTGCGCCGAATTCGTCGATCAGCTCAAGGCGATCGAACGTGACCCATCCGCAAACGTCGTCATTCTGACGGGGGCTGGCCCGGCTTTCTGCGCTGGCGGCGACATCAAGAAGATGCGTGACCGTTCCGGCTTTGCTCCGATGAAAACGGTCATCGACACCCGCGACAGCTATCGCAACACCATCCATCTCGTCGCAAAGATGTTCAATGGGCTGGAGGTGGCGGTCATTGCGGCGATCAACGGCCCCGCAATCGGTGCGGGCCTTGACCTGGCATGCATGTGCGACATGCGGATCGCAGCACAGTCTGCACGATTCGCAGAATCCTTCATCAAGGTGGGCATCATCCCCGGCGATGGTGGCGCATGGTTCCTTCCCAGGATAATCGGTATTTCCAGGGCCAGCGAACTGGCTTTCACAGGCGATATGATCGACGCTCAGGAGGCCGAACGCATCGGCCTCGTCTCGCGCGTGGTCGAAGATAGCGAACTGATGAGCGCCGCCCGCGCCCTGGCATCGCGTATCGACGCCAATCCCGGTCGAACACTGCGCATCACGAAGCGCCTTATCCGCGACAGCAGTCAGCTGTCACTGGACCACCATCTGGAAATGGCGGGGGCGTTCCAGTCCATTATCCATGAGACCGAGGATCATCGAGAGGCCCTGGATGCGCTGCTTGAGAAGCGGAAGCCGTCATTCAGGAATGTTTGAGGGTCGGTGAACGGATTTTCTTGTCCGCGCGTCATCGGCTGCCATCTGGCGATCGATGATGGCAGCGTCGTTATCGTCGGGCCACTCGTCGCCTGACAGGGAAAAAATAAAGGTGAAAGGCACGCAACATGGCTGACGGAGTCGACGAGGGGCCGCTTTCAGGCATCAAGGTCCTGGAGATCTCTCAAATGGTGGCCGGCCCTTTGGCGGGAACCATGCTTGCCGATTTGGGCGCGTCCGTCATCAAGATGGAGGATTTCCGCGGGGATCCCTATCGGAATGTCGAACCGCAATATAAGGGAATGTGCTCGCGCTTCTTCGCGGTCAATCGTCATAAACGAAGCATACAACTCGATCTGAGGAGCGAGGAAGGGCACGAGATCGCGCGGTCCCTGGCCAAGGATTGCGATGTCTTCCTGGTGAATTCCCGGCCGGAGGCAATGAAGCGCCTGAAGCTCGATTATGAAAGTCTCCGGATGTTAAATCCCGGCATTATCTACGTTCTCATCAGCGGCTTCGGTCTGGACGGCCCCTATGCCGATCGCCCCGCCTACGACCAGGTGATCCAGGCAATTACCGGCGCCATGTATCTTCAAAATCCGGAGGGGCCACCCATGCCTCTCCGTTCCTTCTTCGTCGACAAGTTCGCCGCCACGGCGGCCGCCAGCGCGATAACGACAGCCCTGTATCGTCGCGAGAAAAACGGAGGCAAAGGCCAGTTTGTCTCGGTACCTTTGATGAAGACCTTCGGCTTCCTCAATCTCGTGGACAATTTGTACAATCACTGTTTCGTCAATGGCGACCAGCAATCGCCGCACATCAACGCGATGCGGCCTATCAGAAGCGCCGATGGCACGTTCATGGGCTATTTCCAAACCGATGCCCAGTTCGAACTGATTTGCCGCGTTCTCGGCGTTCCGCATCTGCTGGAGGATGAACGCTTTACGAACCCTATCATGCGGGTCCGAAATATTGGTGCCGTCTGGCAGGAATTGGAAAAGGGCTCGATCAAAATCACTTCCGACGAACTGGAAGCGCTGGCGATCGAGCATGGCTTGCCCATCGCCAAGGTCAAATCCGTCGATGAATTCCTCGAGGACGAGCAGGCTCGCTACCTGGAATGCGTAAAGGAATATGACACCGACGAATATGGCCCTGTTCGCGCCGCCTCTTATCCGGTGGACTTTTCCGAAAGCCCAGCGGTCGTAAAGGGTACCGCCCCCCGTCCGGGCGAGCACACAGATCAGGTTCTTCGTGAAGTCGGGTTTGACGATGACGGCATTGCCCGCCTGCGCGAAGCAGGAGTCGTGCGTTGACCGATCCACAACTTGCGCAATCACCATGCAGAAGCTCAATCGCACATCGGCCCGTCTGCATGAACATAATACGATCGATTTACTATATATCGAACGACGGCAATATCGGGAGTAGGCCATGAAGCTGGAAGGGAAAGTGGCGATCGTCACGGGGACCAGCCCCAACATCGGCGGCGGGATCGTCGAGGCGCTCGCCGGCGCCGGTGCCGCGATCGTGGCCGTGGATGCAAAGAGCGAAAATGCGGACTGTTGTGCCGCGGCGATCATCGCTGCAGGTGGTCGCGCGATCGGCATCACCGCCGACGTGACGAACGAGGACGAAGTCCGCGCCGCCGTACAGCGAGCCGTAGCCGCTTTCGGTCAGATCGACATTCTTGTGAATAACGCCGCCTTCTTCAATCAAAAATCCATTGCCGACATGCCCTATGCTGAATGGCGCAAGCAGAACTCGGTCATCCTCGACGGCGCGTTCCTCTTTACGAAATATGCCACGGCCGAAATGATGCCGCGTCGGACCGGTGTCGTCATCAACGTGATCTCGACAGCAGGCCATCAAGGCCAGCCGGGGAATATCGCCTATACGACGGCCAAGGCCGGCATGTTGAACTTCACGCAGGCGGCCGCGATGGAACTTGCCGCTCATGGCATCCGGGTGGTCAGCCTGACGCCTACGGCAACCGAGACGGGCGAAATGGTGGAGCGCGCCGAGCGATGGAAAATGGACCTTGGCCCGCTGCCGGATTACACCGAGATCACAGCGATGTTCGCCAGAAGAATTCCCATGAAGCGTTTACCCAAGCCCAGCCATTATGGGGCTGCAGCGGTCTTCCTCGCTTCAGACGATGCAGCGATGATCACCGGAACGGATTTGCGGATCGATGGCGGTGCTGTCGCCCGTTATTGGGCGTGGAATCCAACGGACGGTTGAACCCCGACTATCGGCGGCGCCTGGCGTCGCTCATTGCGGTGCGATGCCCGAACGCCCGATCATGACGAGCATCCGTTAAACAAGGCGATCGGCTGGGCTGGGCGATTAGATCACTTGTTTTACAGCGGAAATCACGACAGATTATGCACAGGCCGAGTCCCATGCAGGATCGGTGCAATATGAGGATGCCCGACGATGGAAGCGCTCTCCTTGACGCATGGGCCAGGCGAATATGCCTCGTTCTGCCGAATCTGCACTGCCGGCTGCGGCGTCCGCCTGACGGTCGATGAAAAAGGGCATATCATCCGTATCGTAGGTGACGACCAGAATGAACTGTCATCCGGCTATGCATGCTTCAAGGGGCTCCAGTCCGGTCTTGCGCACCGCGATCCGCAACGCATCCGGCGCCCGCTAAAACGGCAACCCGATGGCAGCTTCCGCGAGATCGGGATCGAGCAGGCGCTCGACGAGATCGCGGTCCGTATTGCCGATTTGATGGGTCAGTCCGGGCCCAATGCGATTGCGCTGTTCGCAGGCAACGGTTCCATGATGAACCAGTCCGCAGTCGGCATGAACCGCCATTTCCTGCACGCAATAGGATCGGAGCAATATTTCACGACGATCACGATCGATCAGTCCGGGAAGATGGTCGCGGCGGGCCGAACAGGCACATGGGGCGCCGGTGCGGTCGATCTCGATGACATGGATGTGCTGTTGCTGTTCGGGGTGAATCCGTTCATCGCGCATTCCACCATGTCGGTATTGGGAGTCGATCCGATCAAGCGGCTGAAGCGCGCGCGGCAACGCGGTTTGAAGCTGGTCGTGGTGGATCCACGGCGCACGGAAACGGCTGCGCAATCGGACCTTTCCTTTCAACCCTATCCGGGTGAGGACGCCGCCATCGCATCGGGCCTGATCCGACTGATCCTCGCGGAAGGTTGGCATGATGCAGAATTTTGCCGGCAATATGTCGGCGAGGAACGCTTGGCGGCGCTTCGCGACGCGGTCGATCCGTTTACACCACACATTGTGGAAGCACGGGCTGGATTGGAACCGGGGGCGCTGTGGGCGATCGCGGACATGTTCGCATGCCAGAACAAGCGCGGCCCCGCCATGACCGGTACCGGCCCCAACATGTCGCAATATTCGAATCTGGCCGTTCACATGGTCCAGTTGCTGAACGTGATCTGCGGCCGTTTTCCTCGGGCGGGTCAAAAAGTCACCTCTGTCGACATGCTCAATCCTGCCAGGGACATGTACGCGGAAGTCGTTCCCGCATCGCGTCCGTGGGAAAAGCATCCCGCCAGCCGCATTCGCGGCGCAGGTAATTTCTTCGGCGAACGCGTATCGGGTACGCTGACGGACGAAATATTGACAGCCGGGCCGGACCAGATCCGCACCCTGATCGTCGATGGCGCCAACCCGATGACATCGCTACCGGATCGCGACAAAGCCTATAGCGCGTTGCGCTCCCTCGACATGCTCGTCGCGATCGACACATGGCACACCCCCACGACCCAGCTTGCCGACTACGTCCTGCCAGCAAAGCTTCAATATGAGCGACCGGATATGTCGCCGGGACATCCGGCGCTCAAATTCTATCCAGGCGCGTGGGCCCAGTTCACGCCGGCGATCGTCGCGCCTCCGAAAGACGCCGAGGTCGTCGATGACTGGTATGTGTTCTGGGCGCTGGCCCGGCGGCTGGGCGTCACGATCAATTTTGCCGGCATCCGCTCCATGGATAGCGATCAGCCCCCTTCCACGGAGGATCTGATAGAGATCCTGCTCGAGCGCAGTCAGACTTCGCTTGACGAGTTGCGCGCCTATCCGCACGGGCATCAGTTCCCGATCACGGATGCCGTCGTCAAACCGCCTCGCCAGGGTCATAATGCAAGATTCGACGTCATGCCGGCCGACGTGCTCGACGAACTGCACCGTTATCGAGCCGAACCCGTAGCGCAGCACCGTGCCGGGCCCGATCGCGAATTCACCCATTTATTGTCGTCGCGACGCATGCGCGATCTCTACAACAGCTATGGCGTCCTCATGCCGACGGTAAGAAAGCGCAACAAATATAATCCGGCCTATCTCAACAGCGAAGATCTGGAGCAGTTGGGATTGGCGGATGGCCAGTTGGTCGAAATCATTTCAGCCCATGGCCGAACCCAGGCAATCCTCAAATGCGATGATACGATGCGGTCTGGAGTGGTGGCGTTGAGCCAATGCTGGGGCGGCACGCCGGGAAAAGAAGACGTCATGGTTGACGGAAGCTGCGTCAATGCTCTGATCGACACCGATACGCATTTCGAGAGCATCAACGCGATGCCGCACATGTCGTCGGTCCCCGTCCGTTTCGAACCATCGCCGCAAAAAGCCAAAGCCGCGGCATGACACGCGCCGCGCGGCGACGATAAGCCGTTTGCCATTCATTCAACGTCCTGGTCCGCGGCGGCGCCAAGGGTCCTTACGGCTCCAGGTCCACATCGAACCCTGCTCTATGCTGGCAACGCTGGGCCATGGATCATCTCGCCCAATGCACCGCCAAGGAAATCTCACGCACCCGCCCGGATCACAACGCGGCCATCAGCAAACACGCATGCGTCTCGCTTCGGCACGCGGGCCTCGATATGAGCGCCGTCTGTCTCTCTCCAGAATGCCAACTGGATGGTGTCGCCGGGGAAAACCGGGGCGCTGAACCTGCCCGAAATTCCGACAAGCCGGCCGCCTTCGCTGCACAACGTCTTTTCCGCAAAGGCCGCGCACAGTCCATATGTTGCCACGCCGTGCAGGATCGGCTGCGGAAATCCAGCCTGCACTGCCGCTTCGGGTATCAGGTGAAGAGGATTCTGGTCCCCGGTGAGCGCAAATATCTGGGCGGCCTGCGGCGATGTCGGCACATTGACGACCAGATCTGGCGCGCGCTCCTTGACGCTGACCGGTTCCGCTTTTGCATAGGGCGGGGCACCGGCAACCTGATCGGACCGGCAAACAAAGGTCATCTGCATGGATGCATAATGGGTTTGCGTCTGCGCATCATATAATTCGCGGGTCATAGCGATCACGCAACCGCGGCCCTCTCCGCGATCGAACACGCCGCTCACGCGCGTTTCGCTCCTGACCGCCCCTTCGACCGGCAGCGGCGCATGCAAAAGCATCCCTTGACTGCCGTGCAGCATTCCCGAAAGCGTCGCTCCAAGTCCCATCGCATGAGGCCGTGGAGCGGCAAGCACGATGGCCATCGCTGGCAGGGCACGTCCCGGCGGAAGCGGTCCAAGGTGCCGACGCGTCCAATCGTCGGACGGGTCCAGGCCGCAGCCAACGCCCAGGGCGTAGATGCAGCTCTCCTTGGCCGAATAGCGCTGCTCCATGACGATAGGCGCCATGCCCATCAGCCTGTGGTAATCCATGATCATCAGGCCCTACCCCTCCTGAAAGACAGTGATCGCTCTTGGCAAGCGGGATCGCGCAAGCGAAACGGACGGACAGATGCCACCAGTTTGCGCCTGGCATGCCTCGCCCCTTTTACCGCTATCTGCGAGCACGGCTGAGCCCGCCGTCGACCGGAAGGAGAACCCCAGTCAGGTACGCCCCGGCCCTGGAACACAGATAGACGCAGGCACCGGCAATGTCGTCGGGCTGGCCCAATCGGCCCAAGGGTATCAGTTCGGGCATCTCTGCCATATGCGCCCTGTCGATGGCGGCCGTCATTCGCGTCGAAAAATATCCCGGCGCGATCGCGTTGACCGCGATATGCGATGCGGCCAGTTCCGCCGCCAACATCCGCGTCAGATGATGCACCGCAGCCTTGCTCGCCGAATAGGAAAAGGTCGGTCGCAATGGCAAGGCATGACCCGCGAACGAACCCAGGTTGACGATCCGGGCCGGGTCATCGGGCGTCGCTGCGTCGCGCAACAGCGGCAGCAATTCGCGGATGAGCGTGAAAGGCGATTGGACATTGATCGACATGAGGTCGGGCCAGCTCTGGTCAGCCAGTGTTTCGATCGGGCCTCCGGCGCTCTTGCCCGCGTTGTTGATCAGCACATGCAAAGGCTCACCCTTCGCCTTGACCTGATCGGCAAGCGCCACGGCGCCGTCGGAGTGAGACAGATCGGCGACCAGGCCGGTGCAATGACCGAATGCGCTGAGTTCCTCTACAGCCTGTTGACTGACCTCCGCCTTGCGCGAGGTGATCGTGACGCTCGCGCCGCGCCGCAGAAATTCCTGAGCGATCATGTGCCCCAGACCTTGAGCGCCGCCAGTGATGAGCACATGCTTATTTGTCAACGCAAACAAGTCGGACATGTCGATCCTCTCAATTTCTATAATGGGAAGCGATGATCAGGGACAAAGGAGTCCCGCAAGGAAACCTGCCACCCCATGGTAGTTCATTTGTTCTAATTGGCAAGATGCAGACTCTTGTTGGCGGGGATGGCATGGCGCTGATGGCGCATAGCAACGCAGCGCAGAATGCATGCCGCGGAACTCTGGTTGATTGTTGCGAAAAGGCGTTCCGCCCACAGCAAGGGTCAGGCCTGCGACAAAATAGAGATCATCCATTCCCTGCGCACGACACACGTGCACCCAATGCAAAGATCGAGCACAAGCACAAGCTTGGGCGCGTTGCGTTACGTCAAATCCCGCCGTTGAGTGAACG
Source organism: Sphingobium sp. LSP13-1-1.1 (assembly GCF_040676415.1). Lineage (NCBI taxonomy): Bacteria > Pseudomonadati > Pseudomonadota > Alphaproteobacteria > Sphingomonadales > Sphingobiaceae > Sphingobium > Sphingobium sp. LSP13-1-1.1. The sequence continues at coordinate 246,941 of NZ_JBEGHU010000001.1, forward strand.
TGCTTTCAGGCGCCGCCTGTTGAAATCGTTACGTGCTGCCGCTTCCTCTTGGAGCACCAGCAACCCGTGCCCCGTGCGTCGCGATCGCCCCTATATCAAGGTGCGATGAGCTTGACTCATCAGCAGTTGGTAAACCCGCGTGCCACGCCCCGATTGTTACCAGTATGCTGATGCATCAGCGTCATGCATCTTGATATATGCGCCGACTGCGGCGACCCCGTCTAGTCGCTCCGCTTGGTCCTGCCTCTTTTTGGCGGTGCAGGATCTGGAGCAGCCTGCGGAATGCCCGCCTCGATCAGAGCTGTCGCGGTTTCGACAAGGTTGAGCTGCGGATCGGTCTCCGTCCACAAATCGCTACGCCGGCGGCTGGCCAGCCAGGCCTCACGCGCTGCCTCGACCGAGAGAGTATACCACGCGAAGAAGATCAGCCGTTGACGCAATACCGGCGCCGGAATGTGCTGGCAAAGGCCACTGATCAGTTGCAGCAGCCGCCGGTACACCAGGATATTCATTCTATCCAGATAGGATGCGACGTCCTTGCGGCGCACAAACATCACGCTGGCAAGAAATCGGATCGCGGTGGGCGAAGGGTCCGTGTAGATATCGGGATTTGGCGCGCGAACGATGATATCCACGACTTCACGAACGCTGGTCGGACCACCTTTTCGATCCAGTTCGGAAATGCGCTCGAACCAGACGACGCTCAGATCATTGAAAATCTCGTTGATCAGTTCAAGGACGAGTCCCTCTTTCGACTTGAAATAATAGTTGAGCGAGCCGCCATTCTTCGCACCCGCCGCCGCGACGATCTCACGAACCGTGACTGCTTCCAGGCCATGCTCGGCAAACAGCCGGCGTGCCGCAACCTTTATGTTTTTTCGCGTGTCCGTACGCTCGTCGAGCACATCCTGGGCTACTTTAGTCGAACGTGGCATCTTCACATGAACCATTGTTTGGGCGCGGGTCAGAAAAACGCGCTTGCGCGCGATATAGCGATTAGCCGAGCTCCGAGTAAAATGGAATGACAAAACGGCATTAATTTTGCGTTGCGCCCCATCCTCTGCACGAAAGCAGCGGCGTACATCATCGCTCGATCATGTCTCGGCTTCCTGACCGGATTTCCAGCTCATGGCGCGCGAGCCTCTTGACGTCCTGCCTGCGGACCAGCCGTCAGCGCGCGTGATAAAACGGTGCGGCGTGAACCATGCCTTCCCTATGCTCCGCATTGCGAATGTGATGACCCATGACCTCTTATTGACGCATCATGGAACCGCTGCCACTCACAGCCCTCAAAACCATAGCAAGAGAGGCGCTGTCATGATGGAAAAGGCGCAGGACCTTCCCGACGCAGGTCAGGCCAGCGCGCAAGACGCCGATCATGGCTGGCAATCTGCTGCGGACGAATGGCGGCGGAACTGGCGGGTCGGCCTTGCTGCGTTCCTGGTGATCGGCTTGTCTCATGGCGCATATCAATCGCTGTCCAGCCTGTTCGTCCTGCCCCTGCAGGAAGCATTTGGCTGGTCGCGCGGCCAGATCGCCTTTGCGCATTATTCATCGCTGATGGTGGCCTTCGCTGCGCCCTTCATAGGTCGCGCAATAGACAGGTTCGGACCACGCCGGATCATGCTGGGCGGCATGGCCCTTTCCATCCTCATCTATCTGGGCCTGGCATCGATGAACGGCTCCCTGGCGCTGTTCTACCTGCTCAGCGTGCTAGCCGGCGTCATTGGCCTGTCGGCGAGCGGACTCACCTGCTCCCGCGTCGTCAGTCAATCCTTCGTACGTTCGCGCGGCGTTTCGCTCGCAATCGCGCGCAGCGGCCTGGCGCTCGCCAGCGCAGCTTTACCGACCATCCTCTTCGCCATCATCGCGCGTTATGGCTGGCGCGCTGGCTATATGACCGAAGCGCTGCTCGTGCTGGTGGTCGCATTGCCTGCCGCCTGGTTCTGGATAGGTCGTTCACGCACGCCCGCAAACGTTCAGCATCGACACATGGATGCCGATCTTCCAACCTGGCTGCATTTGCTGCGGGAACGGCGCGTATGGCTACTTTGCCTGGGCGCTGGCCTGGGCTACGCCCCTGCCACCGCGATCATGACGCAACTGCAACCGCTCCTCATCAGCAAGGGCGTGGAGGCAGGCAGCGCCGCCGCGCTGGTGGGCATGGCCGGAATTGCCAGTTTTGCCGGCGCGATCATCACCGGCAGCCTGGTCGATCGGTTCTGGGCGCCGGGCATCGCTTTCCTCTTCGCCTGCGGTTCGGCGATCGGAACATGCCTGCTGGCGTGGCACGGCGCGATCGAAGGACCGATGGCGGGATTAGCCATATTGCTGATCGGCTTCGGCCTGGGTGCGGAAATCGACGTGGTGGCTTATATGGTGGCGCGCTATTTCGGCATCCGCTCCTTCTCCACCATCTATGGAATGGCTGTGTTCTTCATCGCTTTTTCCGGCGCACTGGGCGCATCGATGCTGGGAACCGCGTTTGACCGGCACGGCAATTATGACGCGGCCCTGCTGGTCATCGCTGCCAGTTTCATGGCGGCGGGCTGCGTTTATCTCATGCTGGGCCGCTATCCTCAGCATAAGGACTGAATGCGAGCCGACGTGCCGCTCTATTTTGTTGCCTTCAGCCGCGGGTAGCACAGCATCATCATCTATCGGAGAACATCATGTCCGATCCTACGCCTCTTTCCGTCTTCGGGCTTCAAGGCAAATTGGCCATTGTCACCGGGGCGGGGTCCGGTATCGGCCAGGCCACTGCCACGCTGTTCACGCAGGTTGGCGCCCGCGTCCTGTTCGTCGACATCGACGAGGCAGCCGTTCGCGAAGCCGCCAAAGCAAGCCAGTCGCCCTATGCGGTCTGCGATATTGCGGACGAAGCGCAGGTCATCGCCACGTTCGGTGAAGCGAAGAGGCTATTGGGCAGGCTGGACATATTGGCCAATGTCGCAGCCTATCGGCGCAAGGCGGATACCATGACGATGCCTGCCTCTGAATGGGATATCATGCATGCGGTCACCACGCGCGGCACGTTCCTGATGATGCGCGAAGCCATCAGGATCATGCGCGATCAGGGCAGCGGCGGCTCCATCGTCAACGTGTCGTCCGTAAGCGCGGATCATCCGACGATCTTCAACAACACCCATTATGATTCCGCCAAGGCCGGCGTCGACGCGATGACCCGCGCAGCCGCCGTCGAATTCGCCGAACACAGGATCCGCGTCAATTCGGTGCAGCCCGGCGGCACCGCAAGCGGTGGCGCGAAAAGGATGGGAAGCGATATGCCGATGCGCGGACCCATGACGGCTCCGGGACGCATTCCACTCGGCAGAATGTCCGATCCAGTAGAACAGGCACGAGCTATCCTGTTCCTAGCCAGCGATGCAGCAAGCTACATCACTGGCCATCATCTGACGGTGGACGGGGGCTACAGCGTCTCCTGACCCATCGGCACCGTCCGAACGCCGTCAGGCCTTTTCCTGCAACCCGGCAAGGATCGCCAGCCCCTCCATCGCCAGCCCCTGGTCAAGCTCCCTGGCCAGTCGCGCCTTGATATCCCGCGTCAGAAGGATGCGGGTATAGCGATTGGCCAGGGCGGGACGCGCGACTATGGTGCGGGCGATCTCGCGCGCGCGCGGCATCAGCGCATCAGGTGCCAGTACCTCGCCGACCAGTCCAAGGGCCAGGGCTTCGGTTGCGCCGATCTCCTGTCCCGTCATCAGGAAATACCGTCCACGGTTCGGCCCCAGCAGCATCGGCCAGATGCTCTGCACGCCATCGCCAGGCACCACGCCGGCCAGCGCGTGCGGCTTGTCGGCGAAGGCAGCGCCCTCGGCCGCCAGCACGACATCGGCAAGCAGGGCGATTTCAGCATGGATGAAGGCGGGGCCATTGACGGCGGCCACCACAGGAATCTCGATCGCCAGCAGATTGTTGAGCAGCGCCCTGCCCTCCCGGAAGATCACGTCCCATGTCGCGCCATTCATCGGCGGCATGTCGCAGTCCATGTCGAACTCAGCGCAGAAGGTGTCGCCCGTTCCGGTGATCAACAGCAGGCGAGCGTCGGGATCAGCCGCGATTTGCGCGAAAGCGATGCCCAGTTCCTTGTGCAGTCCACCCCATAGCGCCCATTTGGCCGGCCCCCCATGGTGATGGATACGCAGTTCCACAATGCCGTCATCCTGCGTCATCGTGATATTGTCGAACTGCTCTGCCATCTCTCTTCCCCTCGTCCTTTTCCGTGCTATCAAGCACACACTTGATAGCCGGCGTCGACGCCGTGGCAAGCAGGAAAGGCGAATGGAAGGATGACGAAGGTCAACGACGCGGTTCAGGACACGCTCGACCGGCTTGTCGCGGAAGGCAAGGAAATCGGGATTCAGGTCAACGCGTGGCTGGGCGAGGAACAGATTGTCGATTGCTGGTCGGGCCTCGCCGATGCCGCCACCGGCCGGCCCGTCGACGGCGACACACTGTTCAACGTCTATTCCGTGTCTAAGGCGGTGAGCGCCACCGCCCTGCATATCCAGGTCGAACGCGGCCTGGTCGACTATGACGCGCCCGTCGCGACCTATTGGCCGGAATTCGCGCAGGCCGGAAAGGGCGACGTCACCATTCGCCACGTCCTTTCCCATGTTTCGGGCGTGCTGCGCATGCCACCGGACGTGACGCCCGAACTGATGACCAATTGGGACTGGATGTGCCGCCGCATCGCGGAGATGGAAGGTGTCTATCCTGCCGGTAGCCGTTCTTCCTACCAGTCGATGACCTTTGGCTGGATGGTGGGCGAAGTAGTGCGCCGGACCGATCCCAAACGCCGCCCCTTCGGTCAGTTCATCAAGGAAGAGATAGCGGACCCGCTGGGCGCCACCGATCTTTGGCTGGGCATTGCCGATGCCGTCGAACCGCGCATCGCGAAGCTGGATGCCGCCGCCGTCTATGTCGCGCCCGACAACAATATGATGCGGGAGGCGCAACCGCTGATCGTCGACCTGATGCCCGACCCCTTCGAACGCCCCTATGTGCGCCGCGCCTGCATTCCGGCTGTGGGCGGCATTTTCAGTGCGCGGAGCAACGCCCGTTTCTGGGCGATGTTGGCCAATGGCGGGCAATTCAACGGCGTCCGCCTCCTGTCCGAGGAGCGCGTCGCCAGTTTCGCCGCGCCACGCCCGCATTTCGAGGATGCGGACCCCGTCTTCTTCGGCATGGTCGTTCCCATCGCCTGGTCCGGATTCTGGTTGGGCGGCGCGGAAAACCCGCCCGTCTCAGCCCCTCGGAACATGCGGGCGCTCTGCCATCCGGGCATGGGCGGCAATATCGGCTGGGCCGACCCCGACCTGAAGCTGGCGGTCGGCATCTGCCACAATCGGATGTTCGACACGATCAATATCGCGGAAGACAGCCGCACCATCATTGGTGATGTCATCCGGGCGGCGCTGTGATGACACACGACTATATTATCGTGGGCGGTGGCTCCGCCGGCTGCGTGCTGGCCGACCGTCTGTCGGAAAATCCGGCGAACAGCGTGCTGCTGCTGGAAGCGGGACCCGAGGATCGAAACCCCTTCATCCACATGCCCAGGGGCGCCGCGAAGCTCTACACCGACCCAAGGCATGTCTGGTATTTCCAGACCGAAGGACATGACAGCGTTCCGGCCGAAACCTGGATACGCGGCAAGATGCTGGGCGGCTCCTCTTCCGTCAACGGCATGATGTATTTTCGCGGCCAGCCCGAAGATTATGACGGGTGGGAGGCGCTGGGCGCAAAAGGTTGGGGATGGGACAGGATCGGCGCCGCCTTCCGGGCAATGGAGGGGCATGAACTGGGCAGCGACGGGGTGCGTGGCGGCGAAGGGCCGTTGAAAATCTCGGTCGAACCCATGCGCGATCCCCTGACCGAGGCCTTTATCGCGGCGGGCGAGCAGATGGGCGTACCGCGGGTTGCCGATCTCAACCGTTCGGGCCGAGCTGGCGTGGGGTACACACCGCGCACCATCTGGAAGGGAAAACGACAGAGTTCCGCCCAGACTTTCCTCAAGCGAGCCCGCGGCAGGGCGAATCTGCGCATCGTCACGGGCGCGGTGGTAGACAAGATCCTCTTCACGGGGCAGCGCGCAACCGGCGTCCGCGCCAATGTGAACGGGGTTGTTCAGGACTTCGCCAGCGGGCGTGAGGTCATCGTCAGCGCTGGCGCGCTGATGTCGCCGCAAATCCTCCAGCGGTCAGGCGTCGGCGCCGCCGAGCATTTGCGCGGACTCGGCATCCCGGTTGTTGCCGATAGCCCCGGGGTCGGCGAACATATGCTGGAGCATCGGCTGCTTTCGATGGTCTATGACCTTGCCGTTCCGCACAGCCACAACAAGGACCTGGCCGGCCTGAAACTCGTCGGCAATGTGCTGCGCTATTATCTCACGCGCACCGGGCCGATGGCGGCGGGCTATGGCAATGTCGGCGCCTTTGCGACCGTGCTGCCGGAATCGGAAACCCCCGATATAGAAATATTGCTATCGCCCGCTGTCGCTGCGCCGGACGCCAAGGGAAATATGGTCGCGGATGCGGCGCACAGCGTCACCCTGTTCGGCTATCCCCTGCGCTCGCGCAGCGAGGGGGCGGTCAGTATCACGGCGGCCGACCCGACGGCTCCGGCGAAGATCCGGGCGGGCTATCTGACCGATCCTTATGATTGCGCCGTCACGGTCGCGATGCATCGCTATCTGCGCGACTGGATGTCCCGTCCCGCCATTGCCCCGATGATCGCGTGCGAACGCGAGCCGACCCGTTCGCTTCAGACCGACGATGAAATCCTCTCCGCCTTCCGCCAGATCGGACAGGCCGGCTATCATGCCTGCGGAACCTGCCGCATGGGCGATTTCCACGATGCGGTGCTGGACGAAAAACTGCGCGTCAAGGGCGTGGACGGCTTGCGCGTCATGGACGGATCGATCATGCCCACGATGGTTTCGGCCAATACCAACGGTCCGATCATGGCGGCGGCATGGAACGCGGCCGACATTATCCTGGAGGGACGCAATCGCTAAAATCCTGACAGACGAAGCTGCCTCCGCCGAGGATGGGGGGCGGGTACGCCGGCGGCGGCGCACGCGCGAGGACGTGGTCCAGCGCATCTGCGATGCCGCGCGGCAATTATTCGCCGAACGCGGCTATGGCGGCACGGCAACACGCGAAATCGCCCGCCTGGCAGACGTCAGCGAGACGTTGCTGTTCCGCTATTATGGCGACAAGGCCGGACTGTTCAATGAAGTGGTCATCGCGCCGTTCCACGTGCTGATGGCGGATTTCGTCGAACTGCATCCCGATCCCACCGCCCCCTATCCCAAACAGGCGGAAACGCGCCGTTTTACCCGGCAGGTCTATGAGCTGTTCGAGGGGAACGAGGCAATGTTCCGAGCCCTGCTCGCAGGAACGCCAGCCAGCGGCGAGGATGCGCCGCCGGGGTTGCGCGGGCTTGCCCCCTTCTTCGAACAGTCCGTCGATCAGGTCAGGAAACGCTATGCACTCGCCGGGATCGATCCGCCCTTCGACCTCAGCATCGGCGTTCGGCTGGGCTTCGGCATGATCGCTGCCAGCGTGATCTTGCGAGACGCCCTGTTTCCCGACCCTCCCGGACGCGGGGCCGTGCTGGACGTGCTGGAGCAGCTGATCGCGCAATCGCTGGTGGGACCACCACTTGATTGACAGCGCACGCGGGTCAAATTATGTAGCATATACTACATAGGAGAGATTCCAATCATGGAAGCCGCCGTCAGAATCCAGGAATATGACGATCCGAGCTATGATCCGTTCAGTGCGGACGACATCAATTTCGGAGATATGCTCGATCCCTATCCCCAGATCGCGCAATGGCGCGCACAGGCGCCGGTGCTGGAGGGCGATTACCGCCCTAAAATGGGTCTGCAGTCCGCCACCTATCCCGATCGCAAGATGTTCACCATTGTCGGTTCCGACGAGATATTGACCGTTCTCACCGACACGGATCGCTTCTCCAACCATGGCTACAAGTTCAACATCGGCGAAACCTTCGGCCATGGCAGCATCAGCGTCATGGATAACCCCGAACATGGCCGCTGGCGCAAAATCTTCCAGAAGATCTTTCTGCCTCAATATGTGAAATTATGGGGCGAAACCATCGTGGACCCCGTTGTCCACAAGTTGATGGACAAGTTCGTGGGCAAGGGTCGCGCCGATCTGGTCGAACAATTCACGCTGCTCTATCCTTTCGAGGTGATCTACCGGCAACTGGATCTGCCGGCGTCCGACGTCCGGACCTTCCAGCGCCTGGCGATCGGCCAGACCGATTACATGCACATCGACAAGGCGCAGGAGGCGTCACGCAAGCTGGGGGAATATTTCACCGCCCTGGTTGAGGAACGGCGGCGCAATCCCGGTGAGGATCTCGTCAGTCTGCTCGCCAATACCGAAGTGGATGGCGATTATCTGCCGCCTCTGGTGCTGATTTCCTTCCTGCGGCAGCTGATGAACGCGGCGGGCGACACGACCTATCGCGGCACCAGCGTGCTGCTGACCGCGCTGCTGGAACATCCCGACCAGCTCGACGCTATCCGGACGGATCGCAAACTCATTCCTTTCGCAATCGAGGAAGCGCTGCGCTGGGACGGTCCCGTGGCTGTTCAGCTCCGCATGGCGAAGCAGGACGTCGTTCTGGGCGGCATGGAAATCCCGGCCGGGTCGTTGCTCGACGTGGTGGCTGGCGCGGCCAATCGCGACCCTGCAATATTCCCCGACCCGGACAGGTTCGACATATTTCGCGAACGCAAGGCGCATTTTTCCTTTTCCCGCGGGCCGCATATATGCGTGGGACAGCATCTTGCGCGCGTGGAGATGACCCGCGCGCTCCATGCGGTGCTCGATAATCTACCCAATCTGCACTTCGATCCCGACAAGCCGCGACCGGAAATACGCGGCACCATGATGCGTGTGCCCAGGCATCTCCATGTCCGCTTCGGCGACTGAACTTCGTCCCAAAGGAATTATCATGCCAAATCTGATCGTAACGACGCGCGATGGCACGGAACGGGAAATTGCCGCCGCTACGGGGCTTTCCCTGATGGAGGCAATCCGGGACGCCGGCGTCGATGAAATGTTGGCGCTGTGCGGCGGCTGCTGTTCCTGCGCCACCTGCCATGTGAAGGTCGATCCCGCCTTTGCCGGCCTTCTGCCCCCCATCAGCGAGGATGAGAGCGACCTCCTCGACAGTTCAGACCATCGCGATGAATATTCACGGCTGTCATGCCAGATCCCGCTCACGAGCGAACTGGACGGCCTGCGGGTTGCGATAGCGCCGGAGGATTGAAGGGCAGTGGACGTTAATGGACGGCGAATTCCATCGCATGTGTGAAATCCTTATCTGCCCACGGGCATGTTCTTGCTCCGCTCGTCCGCAGGGTCGAAACAGTTTCAGAGAGGACGACTATGAGCGCTGACGTGACAATCATGCCCGAAATCGAGTTGGCTCCGCGCCCGGACCATGTGCCGCCCGAATTGGTACGCGATTTCAACATCTACGACGTCCCTGGTTCGGCCGAGGACGTTCAAGCCGCTTATGCAGCGGTGCAGCAGGCCAACCCCGATATTTTCTGGACGCCCTATAATGGCGGTCACTGGGTTGCGACGCGGGGTGACGACATCGTCGCGATGCAGCGCGACTATCATCATTTTTCGCACAAGCATATCGTCCTGCCTCCCATGCCGGAGGGTACGCCGCGTCAGATTCCGTTGGAGATGGACCCACCGGAACACGCCCGATACCGCCGCCCCCTGATGCAGTCATTGATGCCGGCAGTTGTTTCAGAACTGGAAAGCACGGTGCGCGACGTGGCGGTGCAAGCGATAGAGCGCGTCCTGCCGCAGGGCGAATGCGAATTTATCGAGGATTTCGCCAAGGTTTTGCCGATCCACGTGTTCCTGGAACTGGTCGAGCTGCCATTATCCGACAAACATCAGCTTTTGCCGATTGCGGAACGTTCGGTGCGCGGTCACACGGCCGAGATAAGGCTGCGGGCGCAGCAGGAAATGGGCGGATATCTGCTGGACAAGATCCGTGCCCGCCGCGACAATCCGGGCGAGGATCTGCTGAGCAAGCTGGTCAATGTCAATGTTGGCGATGGGCGGATTTCGGAGGATGAGGCCGTCAGCTATGCGACATTGGTATTGTTCGGCGGGCTCGACACTGTAGCAGGCATGATCGGTTTCATTGCGCGTTTCCTTGCGATGAATCCGGGACACCGCAAGCAATTGGTCCAGAGGCTGGATGACGAGGATTTCGTCAAGCATGCCATAGAAGAGATGATTCGCCGGCATGGCCTTGCCAATACATGCCGCGTGATCGCCGAGAATTTTGATTATAAAGGCGTGGAGTTCCACGCCGGTGATCGAATATTGCCTGGCAATCTTTGGGTGGGCCTGGACGACCGCATCAACGAAAATCCGTTGGTCGTTGATTTCAACCGGGAAAAGCCGGTGCATGCGGCGTTCGGAAATGGCGCCCATGCCTGCCCCGGGGCGGTATTGGCGCGACGGGAAATCCGCATCTTCCTTCAGGAATGGTTGAGCCGCGTCCCGGACTTCCGGATCAAGCCGGGAACGAAGCCCGTTCTGGCCACGGGGTTAGTGAACGGCGTCCTGCGCCTGGATCTGTGCTGGCCCTGAGCCGCCCCGCCATCCACCGCTGACATGCTGGTTGGCGAATGGCGCAAAATACCCTGATAGCAAAAGACGCGCGCTCGTCGCGCGCGCGCCCTCCAACATTTGAACAAGGCGAATGACGCGCCCTGCGGGGCGCGTCAAAAGCGGGTCAGATCAGGCCCTGGCGACGCGCCGCCTTGGCGACGGCGGTGAATTCATCATAGACGGTCAACGGTTCATGAGCGATCGCGCCGTCCGTGATGCTGTCCCAATGCGCTGCAATATCTTCAACGCTGGGGGGGGTGGTTCCCAAGGGCGCGACCCAGCCGTCAGCAGCGCAGATGCGGACCTTTGCGTAGCGGCCGCTGTTCTGCGAATAGATGCCGTGGGTAGAGGTGCATTTTTCGCTGACGAGATACACGGCAAGAGGCGTATTGAACGGCACTTCGATGCGGCCCTGGCTGGCGGCATAGTCAGCGCCCTTAACCGCGTCGGCAAAGGCCGGTATTTCCATGAAACCGGCATCCATTTCCGCTGCCAGCCGGGATTGGGCGGTAGGCAGCAGGAGGTTCGACGTGATGCCATAGGCCGAACCCTCTATCGCGACGATATGGCTGAGACCCATCAGGCCACCCTTTGCCGCGGCGTAGTTGGCCTGCCAGGCATGGCCGAACATCGCCGAGGCGGAACCGGTGAAAAGGAAGCGTCCATAGCCGTTCTGGCGCATCGCGCGATAGGCCGGCTGGGCCACATAGATGGCGCCCTTCAGATGCACGTCGATGATGGCGTCGATCTGCTCGTCGGTCAGATCCTCGAAACGGCCATTGCGCAGGAACCCGGCATTGTTGATGCAGATGTCGACCTTGCCGAACGCGTCCAGAGCGGCCTGGACAATGGCCGCCCCCCCCTGACGGGTCGATACGCTGTCATAATTGGCGACGGCTTCCCCGCCCTGGTCGCGGATTTCCTGAACGACCAGGTCCGCGGCATTATGCGATTGCCCCTGCCCCGATCCGCTGCCTCCCAGATCGTTGATGACGACCTTCGCACCGCGCCGGGCAAGTTCCAGCGCATAATCCTTGCCCAGGCCATTGCCTGCGCCGGTGATGATCGCCACGCGGCCGTCGAAACGCAAATCGGTCATGCTCATCCTCTTCCTCAGCTCTCATTCGCCCCGCACTCGTTCCGCGCGAACGGGCCATCATCCATGGCGGCAGCGGGTTCGATCCTATCCATTCGCCCGAAGGGCGCCAGCGCGAGGACGAAAGATCGGCTATTCGATGAAATGGCCGCCAGGCTCAATTCACGCTCTGCACCTGCCCGCCGTCCATCCGCACATTGGCCCCGGTCATATAACCCGCGTTCGGGCTGGCGATCATGCAGACCACATGCGCGATTTCCTCCACCCGGCCGATGCGGCCGACGGGTATGGGCGTCAACTCGCGCGCGGCGCGGGCTTCCGCTTCCTCCAGCGATATGTCGCCCCAGCCCATGTTGCGCTTGAGATTGCCGAGCCAGGCCTCGACCGCTGGAGTAAGGATCATGCCGGGGCTGACGCTGTTCGCCGTGACGCCGCAAGGGCCCAGCGATTTCGCCAGGCTGACCGTCATGTTCAGCATGGCAGCCTTTGCCGCGCCATAATCCGGGCCAAGCGCTATGGGCTGCGTGGCTGCCGCGCTGGCGACGTTGATGATGCGACCCCATCCCCTCGCCTGCATCCCCGGCAGAAGGCGACGGATCATGCGCGCCGCGGCAATGGCGTTAAGCTGGTAGGTGCCCTCCCAGCCTGCCTCATCCACCTCCGTCCAATGCATGGCCGATGTCCCCACGGCACCTCCCGCATTATTGACCAGAATGTCGATCTCCCCCCCGGTCTCGACAACCGCGTCCGCACCCGCATTGGTGGAGAGATCGCCGACAGCCACCCGGGTGTCGCCGCCAATGGAGTCCGCTACCGACTGCGCCTTTCCGGCATCGCGGCCATGCACCACGACGGTGCAGCCTTCCGCCGACAGCATGCGCGCTATCCCCGCGCCGATTCCCGAACTGCTGCCCGTTACCAGCGCGCGCTTCCCTGCCAGTCCAAGGTCCATTTCTGTCTCTCCTATGCTTTAACGACATGCTCTATGGCGAGCATGGTCGCGTAATCGCTGACGAATTCGGCGACATCAGCCCCGATCACGGCAATATCCTCCGGCGTCCTGAACAGGCCGCCGCGCAACGCGGCTTCGCTGGGGAAATGAAGGTGCGCCATGCCGAACCACGGATCAGCCGGCGACAGGCGATCCTGCACATAGCGGTTCATGCCGACATGGATCTCGCAGGCGAGCGGAATATGCTCGTCCCAGTGCCGTTCCACCTCCTGCCGCGACAAATCGGCAAGGGCGCGGATGAAGGAAAGCTGCGAAAGGCCCGGCGTGACGCCGACTGCCGGAGCTTCCGTCGCGGCCTTGCCGACGACCTGCGTCGACGAACGCACTTCCACCTGTTCCCAATCCGAACGCAGGCTGTCCGCATCGAAGGCGGCGTCGGTCCAAAGTTCGATCACCGCATCATAAACCGGCGGCGATGGCGGACCGCCTTCCTCACTTGGGGTATGCTGCCCCACATGAACCACGATCCGCTCGGCCATTCCGGCCCAAGGTTGCGCCTCAGCCCATTCGGACGGGGATGCCGCCATGGTCGACCGCGGACCGCGCAAAAGAATGACGCGCTTCATCTTTTCCTCTCCTCAACTGGTCTTGCGCGTACGAATCGCACCGATTAGAAATAAACGGTACAGTTTTATTATTCCGGAGCAAGCGTGCCGCAAAATGCCATCGAGAAGCCACGCCGAGGCAGGCCCACCAATGCGGATGCGCCCCTGCGCGAGGCTGAACTGATCGATGCGGCCGCCCGCGCCTTTCTGCTGCGCGGCTATGCAGGTGCGAGCATGGATCATATCGCCGTCGCCGCCCGTGTCAGCAAGGCGACCATCTATGCCCGGTTCGGCAACAAGGCCGCCTTGTTCGAAGCCGTCGCGCTCCACAGCGTCGCATCCATGCGCAGCGATGTACGGATTATCGCGACCGAGGGACGACGGCCCGTCGATGTGCTGACGGATTTTGCCCTACGCATCACCAGCGAGGTGGCGGACGCGGAGCGGATCGCCGTGCTTCGGCTGGCCATCGCGGCAAAGGACAGCTTCCCTGATATCGCCCGGCGGCTGCACGGCCATATCGCCGATACGGTGGCGCCGATTACCGAATATCTCCACACTCTGCGCGAGGCAGGATACAGAATCGACGATCCCGCGCGATTGGCGCAGCATTTCATCAACCTTGCCAATGGCGGACTGCGATTTCTGTTGACCGACGACTTTGCGGATGCCGCTTTCCGCCGGCAATGGGTGAACGGCGTGGTCGCCCTGTTCCTGCGGGGGATTGAAGCGTGAAGGAGCATCGGCGCATTGGCCGCCAGGGCGGACATCACGAATATGCTGTCTTGCGGCCGCGTCTCGCCCCCACAATTGCCGATCGCGGCTATTTATGGAACGCCGGACGACAACGGAGCGAAGACTGCTCAGGGGAGGCAGGCCATCCCGCTGCCGGGCAGCGCCGCATGCGCGCCACACGATACGGACGATCAAGGAGACGGGCATGAAACGCTGGTTGATCACGGGCATTTCGAGCGGTATCGGCGCAGCCCTGGCCAAAGCTGTACTGGCGCGGGGCGACCATGTGATCGGCGTCGCCCGCAACCGGGACGCGTTGACCGCATTTGAGAGTTCGGGCGCGGGCCGGACCACCGCTATCGTCGCTGACATGGGCGATGCCGTGCAGGTCGCAAGGCTTGCGAAGGAAGCGCTGGCGGCCGGCCCCGTGGACATATTGGTCAACAATGCCGGCCAAAGCCTGTTCGGTGCCGTTGAAGAAGTCGACCTGGAGGAGGCGCGCGGTCTCTTCGAGGTCAATTTCTTCGGACCATGGGCGCTGACCCAGGCGCTGCTACCGCATTTTCGGTCCCGTCGATCGGGCGTTATCATCCAGATATCTTCGGGCTGCGGTCTGATTGGTACGCCGGGGCTTGGCGCTTATTGCGCCAGCAAATTTGCGCTGGAAGGCTTGACCGAGACGCTGGCGCTGGAGGTCGCGGCTTTCGGCATCCGCGCCATGCTGGTCGAACCGGGCGCGATCGCCACCCGCTTCATCAGCCACGGCACCCGCGAGGCGAAGGTCCGCCTGGCCGATTATGAAATGCTGTCCGGACAAGGCAAAGCCGTGCTCGACGGCTACTATGCTCAGGCGGCGAGCCCGCCTGAAAAAGTCGCGGAGGCGATTTTGTCGGCGCTGGAAAGCGACGCGCTGCCTTTGCGCCTGCCCGTGGGCGAGGATATGCGCGGCGCGCTCGCGCAAAAAGCGGCGGCGCTGGCGGCACTGGCAGAGGGGTGATCCCGCGCTGACGACCGGCAGCACCCGCCGGATTTTCAGGTCGTGAGAATGATTTTGCCGTTCAATCCGCCCGCTTCCACCAGCCGATGCGCTTCCGTCGCCTGATCGAGCGGCAAAATCCGGGCGATGGGTACGGCAATCCTGCCTGTCGCAACGGCGGCGGCCAGACGGGCGGCATCCGCCCCATCGGGCTGCACGGCGAAAAATTCGGGTGCGACGGACAATTCATCGGTAGGGATCGGCGTCGTGGCGGCGGTCAGGACGCGGCCGCCGGCTTTCAGATGTCGGCAGAGCGCACCGACCGCCGCGCCACCGACCGTGTCTATGACATGATCGAAGGGCGCGCCGGTCCAATCCTCTTCCCCCAGCACGATGACGTCGTCAGCGCCCAAAGCGCGGACTTGCTTCACATGGGCCGGACGGACGGCAGCGATCACGTCCGCGCCACGCTCCTTCGCCGCGAACAGGGCAAAACGGCCGACAGAGCCCAGCGCCCCGGTCAGCAGAACTCTCTGTCCTGCTTGGAGGTTCAAGCCCCTCTCGACCATCTGCAAGCCGGTAAGGCCAGCGGTTGGGATTGCAGCGGCGGTGGGCAGGTCGAGTGCATCCGGCACCAGGGCGAGATGGTCGGCGGCGACAGCCACCTGCTCGGCATAGCCGCCCTTCAGAAAGGGATCGAGCATACCGAAGACGCGATCGCCGGGTGCAAAACCCTTTCCGCCCACGACTTCGCCCGCAATGTCGTAACCCAGAATATGAGGAAAGCCGACGGGCGCGAAATCCTTGAACATGCCGCTCCGCCATTTTCCATCCGCCGGATTGACGGCCGCCGCCGCGATGCGCACCAGCACCTGTCCCGGTTGGGGCTGCGGCACCGGCAGATCGGCAGGTTCCAGGACTTCCGGCCCGCCATGACGGTTGATGACGATTGCTTTCACCCTCTCATCTCCTCACTCGGTCAGGGTCGCGATCAGCCGCGCCTGCCTTTCTTCATTCAAGCCCGCCGCCTCGCGCAGATAATGGGCGACAGACCCATGATCCCGACTGATCCGGGCGTGACTTGCCGCAAGATAGGAGGGCCGCACCCCGGCCAGCGCGATCAACGCACTTTCCTGAACCTCCTTGCCCAGTGCCGCCTTCATGATCCGGCGCGTTGCCGCCACGACAGCCGGATTGGGGCAGTCGCCGCTGCGCAGATAGTCCGCCATGATCGCGTCTTCCGGCACGCCGAGCGCGTGCAGCAGCATCGCAACGACAAAGCCGGTGCGGTCCTTGCCCGCCGTGCAATGGACCAGCAGGGGCGTCTCCCCCTGGGCGAGGCGATCGAACAGCAGGGCGAGATGCGGAGCGCAAGCGGCCGGCAATGCCTCATAGGTATCGATCATCAGGGCGACGGCGCCCGCCTCCCCCGGATTTTCGCGCATGGCGGCCAGCGGATCGGCATCGGCGCGGAAATCAGCGACGACATCCATCGGCAACACCGTCGCGCTGCTGCTGGGCCAATGGCCAGCCGCATGCGTCCTTTCGGCTTCGCTCCGCAGGTCGCACACGGTCCGGATGCCCAGCGTGGCGAGCCTTTCCGCCTCCTGCGGCGCGAGCGTCGGTATGGCTTCGGAACGGTACAGCCGGCCATGACGAACCCGCCTGCCCTCTGCGGCTGGTTGCCCGCCGAGATCGCGGAAATTTGGGGCACATGTAAGGATCATAGAGGCGCTCCCTTGCCGCTGATCTTGTGACGAATCCGGGCTTCATCGGGAAGCGCGCGGGGCGCAATCATCACGTCGGTGATTAGGGTCCGAGGAAGCGAGCGGCTAATCTTCCGGCACATTCAACGGGAGCAGGAATATGGAGAGACTGAAGGGCAAAGTCGCCGTCGTCACTGGTGCAGGCCGCAATATCGGCCGGGCCGAAGCGATGCTGCTGGCGGAGCAGGGCGCGAAGGTGGTGGTGAACGATCTGGGTGGCGGCCCCTACGGCACGGAGAAGGGCGACGCATCGCTCGCCGAGGCCGTGGCGCAGGAGATCCGCGACGCCGGCGGCGACGCGGTGGGCCAATGTTCCAGCGTCGCGACTCGCGAAGGCGGGGAGGCGGCGGTGCAGGCGGCGCTCGACGCCTTCGGCCGGATAGACATTCTCGTCAACAATGCCGGGATCGTCCGCCCGGCCCGGATCGACCGGATGACGGACCAGGACTGGAATCTCTGCATGGACGTCAGCCTGACGTCCAGCTTCTACACCTGCCGGGTCGCGGCGGCCCATATGATCGCGCAGCGGTCCGGCGTGATCGTCAATACCGGCTCGCCGTCGGGCTTTGGCCATTGGGGCATGGCCAATTATTCCGCGGCCAAGGAGGGGCTTCTGGGCTTTACCCGCACCATTGCGCGCGATCTGGGCGAATACGGCATTCGCGCGAACCTGATCCGGCCGGTGTCGCACCTGACGGGCACGCATACGCCCGAAATCGATCAGACCATTGCCGAATCAGCGCGACTCGGCATTCCGCTGCTGTGGAACAAGCCGATGGCTCAGCCGCGCATGACCGCCCTGCCCGCCCATGTCGCGGCGCTGGTTGTGTGGCTGTGCACCGATGCCGCGGCGCATGTCAGCGGAAGGGACTTCTACATCCAGGGCGATGAAGTGGCGCTGATCCCTGAACCGGAAGCGATCCGCACCAGCATCCATCCCGGCGGTTGGACGCTGGATGCATTCGACGAACAGGCGAACCGCGACTATCTGTTCGGGTCGATCCAGAACCGGTTCGTGAAGTCGCAGGATCCGTCCTGACCTGCAGGAGTTCAGTCCGCAACCGGACTGAACTCCCATGTTCCAAAGCGGGTTCTTGATCAGCGATCGGTTCCGATCGCTTGGAAATCGCTCTATAGCGGACCCACTGGCGGGGCGGCATGGTCGACCGCGGCCCAGCCGAAGCGTGGGGCGGTGGCGGCGTTGTTCTCCTCCGCCTGCCATTCGACGGGATTCACCATCCAGTAAAACAGGCCATAGACGATATGGGCGCGGATGGCGCGCCAGGCCTCCTCCTCCGACGGCGGATTGGGGACGCCGTAGCGGCCAAGCGCGGCAAGATAGCCCGCCACCAGATCCCTTTCCCATGCCCGTCGATCCAGGGGGTCCAGCGCGGAGATGTAGAAATAGGTCACATCATGCGCCCAGTGACCCCGACGGGTGGTCTGCCAATCAAGAAAGCCCGGTTTATGTTCGCGGGTGAGATACATATTGCCCAGATGCGCGTCGCCATGAATGACGCAACGCGGCCCCTGGTCGCCGAAGCGCCGCAGTTCCAACAGCGCGGCATGGACCTTCTCCCGATCACGGCACGCCGCCGGAATTCCCAGCGACCGGGGCAGTCCCATATAATGCGCCCATGTCTCTGGCTGGAGCTGGCCACGGCCAAAATCTCCCCAAGCTTCATCCGGCAAGGGATCATGACGCATCAGCCAGCCCAGTTCGCCATCATCCTCCAGCGCCGGACTGTCCCACCAGCGGGCGTGCAATGCCGCCATATCGTCAAGGAACGATGCCGCCTGATCACGGGTCAGCGGCTGCTGGACGCGGCAGATATGGGCACCTGCCGGCCTCAGATCCTCCATGACCACCATTCCCTGGTCGGCGTTCGCCACTGCGTAGAGGATTTTGGGCAATCCCAGCGTCAAGCGCGGCGCCAACTCAGCGAAAAAGCGCGCCTCCGTCTGATAGCAGAATTTCACCAGTTCCCGATGCTCGGCAAGGCCCGCCTTGATGCACAGCGCCGGAGGAAGGCCATGCGCCTTGCCCGCGTCATTGTAGGTGGCGGTCACCATCATCTTGGTGCCGGTGCCCCACAGAATTTCGTTGACGTCGAGCTGCTCCACCCGCGTCCCGGGATAGCCCAGCGCCAACGCATCGCTCAGCCATTGCGCGGTGACATCCTCCGCGACGAGCGGCAACCAGGGTTCGTTCATGCAGCCTCCTCCTTATATAGTTTCCCGACCATGTTCGCCCATCCAGCGCCCGAGATCGGCGATGCATCAGGCGCCAGCGACAGGCGCGCCCGGCGGTGGACAATTTGCGCGAGGGTCTGTCTCACATCCCCTTCATGCCCTGAAGAACCATCCGGGTCATGGCGGCCACGTCCATGTGCAGATTGCCCGAACCCACCAGCCGGCGATGCATCGGTGCCAGCACGGCGAGATCATAGAGGACGCGCGCGGTCATGTCCGGATCGCGCACGCCGCAATTGAGCAGCGGCTGGCGCAACAGCGCCTCTGCCTGCGCCAGGCTGTTCCGATGTGCAGCAAGGACAAGGGTCGACAGGTTCGCGGCTTCGGCCAGAAGAAGCCGGTACATGGTCAACGCATCCTCATCCGTCGCCATCGCATTGAGACTGCCGACCATGCTGGTCAATATCGCCTCATTGTTCCCGGCCGTGCGACCGATCCTCTCGATCATGGCGAAGCGGCCGGCAATGAACTGCTCAAGCACCGCCTGCAGCACGGCGCGCTTGTCCGGAAAGTTGGCATAAAGGGTCCGTTTCGACATGCGCGCCAAGGCAGCGATGGCGTCCATCGATGTGCCGGAAAATCCGTCGCGCCGGAACAGATGCGCTGCGGCCTCCAGAATGCGAGAGCACGCGTCAGAGGTCGAACTGTCCCGCTTCTGCGGCGCGGCGGACGGTGCGATCGCATCTTCCTTGGTGCCCGCCGCCAAAGGATCGCTTGCCATCACCTCCATGCGCTTCTTTCCCTGCCTGTCGCCGGTTCAGGCTCAGGTAGAGAGGATTGATCCCATTCCGGCAATGGCTTTCCCGCAGGGCTGGCAATGCATCACAAGCCCGTAGGCCGGCCAATCAGTGCTGCGGGCGAACAAACATGGCGGTGCCATGGTCGGATGCCACATAGACGGGATCACCGATCTTCATCAGCTGGGGAATTTCCTCCAGCGTCAATGGCATGCCGGTCAGCCTGCCACGGGCGATCCGGCAGAAACTGTCCTCATCGATGCGGAAGACGCGCTGCTCGCCCGTTTGCGTTTCAACGGTGATGGCGCAGGAATCGAGCGCAGCTATCGTGCCCACAGTGGGGATATTGCCCGATTTCGGCATGCCGCGAATGTCCATCGACAGGCGGAAAAAGCGATCCGACCGATTGGCCAGCCCGCTATGCGGCGTTTCCAGACTGAAAACCAGCAGATCGCCGGGCTGGTAAAGGGCGCGGCGCCAGGCATCGGTCGGGATCACATCATCGCCTATGCCCTGCGGGGGCCGGGGAAAATCATTCATCCGCGGCCGATGCAGACCCTCCGCCACTGCCAGACCGCCGGTTTCCTCATCGATGGGGGCGAGCGGCATCCAGCAGATCTTCAGCGGCAACCCCTTGTTATTGGGTCCGTCGCAATGGACGAAATTGAAGCGCGAGCCGGGACGGCCTGTGCCGGGAGGCAAAGCGTGATATTCGGTGTTGGGCACCCAGAAGACCTCTTCACCGAACAATTCCTCAAAAAAGGCGCGGATCGCGGGTTCAGCGACGAACTGATCCCGTGGATAGCGCGCGAGCAGCGGATCGGTCGCCGGCGTCCCGTCATTACGGATCGGGAAATTGTCGAGCGGCGCGCCATTATACACGGCTGCATCGTCGCGATCGGGGTCGACCACGCCCAGATCGCGCAGGACGTCGAGATAGACCGCGCGCAACCGGCCGACGGCACCCTTGTCCAGCACATCGCGGAAGAACCAGTAGCCATCCCTTTCCCAAGCGGCATCAAGTGCGGCACGATCCCCCAGCAGATGATTGGCGGTTTTCAGCTCACGCATGGGCTGCGTATCCGGAGAGCTGGAAGTAATCATGTCGGCCATGTCGGTCTTCCTATCAAAGTCGGTGAGTGGGGCTGCCCGCATCCGTTCCGCTGATCGGGAACGATGCATGACAGCCGCCTCCCGTGTCAGAAATGGTAACGCAGTGTCACCCCATAAGTCCTGGGTAGACCGGGCGTGTGACTGGTGTAACCCAAGCTGTCGAGGTTGATAAGCAGGAACTCGTACTTCGTCTTTGTCAGATTGTTGACATAAAGCGCGAGGTCGAAGCCTGACCCCATCACCCGGTTCCAGCTTGCGTCGAGATTCACCAGATTATAGCCATCGGCATCCGTATAGCCGGGTACGTACGTGTCGTTACCGATATAATCGTCAGTATGATAATAGCTGATGCCGACGGACGCGTCCCCCTGGGAACTGTCCAGCGGCGCAATCAGCCGCGCCCCCAGCGTATAGACATTGCGAGGAGCACGGGCGAAGGGATCGTTGCTGTGATCGCTGCCGTCAGGATAGATGAATTCGGTGAACTTCGCGTTGGTATAGGCATAATTGGCCGACAACTCCAGCATCGAAACCGGACGGAACAATATGTCCGCCTCGACACCCCAGATGCGCGCCTTGCCCGCATTGGTGGTGACTGTGGTGGGCGGCAGGACCGTCGGGTCGGACAGCAGCCGCTGGATATCGTTATACTTGGCGTAATAGGCGGCCAGATTGGTACGCAGGAACATGTCGCCCATGCGCCAGTCGGCCTTCACGCCCAATTCGACATCGTCCACGGTTTCCGGCCGGAAAGTCCGGCGCAGGCCGGCCTCGGTCGAGGCGCGTGCGCCAAAGCCGCCAGTGCGGTAGCCATGCCGATGCGCGAGATAGATCAACTTGTCCTGCGCGACCTTATATTCCAGGCTGAGATTATAGGTCACTTCGGAGAAGCTGTCGCTCACGTTCAGTTCGCACTGGGAAAGCGGCACTGCGGTTTCCGGCGTCGCCGGATTATTGTCCAGGTCACGGGTGAAACGACATGCCGTGGCCGTGCGGTTGCGGATCGTGGCTTCCCGCTTGTCGCGATTGTAGCGCAGGCCGGCCGTCAGGCTGAGGCTGTCGGTGAAGCGGTAGGTGCCTTGCGCGAACGCAGCGTAGCTGCGGTTGCGGGCGGCCACGTCGGTATTGCTGAAGGCGGCCTTGGGGTAACCGAAGATATCCTGCGGTTCGACCAGTCCCGGATCGACGCTGCCTACGGTGGAAAGGCCCTGGTTTCGGCCCTTTTCCCAGAAATAATAAAGGCCCGTGATCCAGTTGAAATTCCCGGTTTCGCCCAGCAGCTGCAGCTCCTCCGAAAACTGAGAGGTCCGGTCTATACGCTGCTGCGGGTGCAGCGAATTCATCGTGCCGTCCATGTCGTCGAAGATATTGTCTTTGACGTGGCGATAACCGACGATGTTCTTGACCGTCAGCATGTCGTTGAGCGGAATGGTCGTGGTGTTCGCGATGTCGTGCGTTTCCACCTTGGTGAAGGTGTTTGATCCATTGGCGATCCGATAGGGTCCGCGCGCCTGCTGCTCAGCCAGCAACTGCTCGAGCGGACGATAGCCGCGCGCCGCGCGGACAGCAGCGCCGTTCAGTGACCCGGTGGGCCGGACCTTGGCAATGAAGCTCGCCGTGCCGCCGTCATCTTCATGGAAATAATTATAGACGGTCAGCGATTCAACGCCGCTGTCATTCTTCATCAACACGGATGCCCGCGCGCCCTCCTGAGCGGTGTCGTTGACGTTGCGTCCCAATATCTCGTCATAGACGAAGCCATCGTCCCGCTGGCGCTGCCCGGCGACGCGCACCAATATATTGGGCGACAATGGTACGTTCAGCATGCCTTCCACGATGAAGCTGTCCAGATTGCCGTAAGTGACGCCCACGCGGCCTTCGAAATTGTCGGTCGGGCGGTTCGGCCGGATAATGATCGCGCCGCCGGTCGTGTTGCGGCCGAACAGCGTGCCCTGCGGCCCCCGCAGCACTTCCACCGATCCGATATCGAAGAGGGCGCCATTGACCCCCTGCGTACGGGCGAGCACGATATCGCCCATATAGGTGGAAACCGACTGGTCCGCGAGCAGGGTGAGTTCCTGCTGGCTGAGGCCGCGGATCGCGAAACTCGGCAGCGACCGGCTGCCTCCCTGGCCAGGGACGGACACCAGACTGGGAACTACGCGGCTCAGGCCGGCGACATTTGCGATATTGGCGCGTTCAAGCGCGGCGCCGGACACCGCGCTGACCGAAAGCGGCACATCCTGCAACCTTTCCTCACGCCGCCGCGCGGTCACGACGATATCGTCGCTCGAAAAAGCGGACTGCGCATGTTGCGGTTCCTGTTCGGGTACGGCCTGAGCCGATGCAAATGATGGCACCGTCGCAAGCAGACAGGCGCAAGACGACATCCAGAAACTCGAAATTTTCATGATAACCTCCCCTGTAGTATCGATGTTCACTCTCGTCGTGAAACCGGCCCGGCATAGGCGGCTCCCGATCGCTGCCTCATCACAGCAGACCCCGCTCTTCCGATGTCGGCACATCCTCTGGCAATATATTCGCCTCTCGCATGGCGGTGATCACCGCCGTCTGGGCAGAGGCAATGCATGGAAACCCCACATAGGGCGTCAATTGCACCAGCAGCCCTTCCAGCTCCTCCACCGTCAGGCCGTTGGCCAGACCGATCTTCACATGATTTTTCAGTTCCAGCGCCTGGCGCGAGGCAATCAGCGCGGAAATGACGGCGATGCTCTTTTCCTTGCGGGTAATGCCTTCATGCCGCCACGCGTCGTGAAACGCCCAGGCCGCCGCCATGCGCGTGATATCCGATCCGAAACGGTTCGACGTCGCTGCTTCGTTGAAGGCGCCGCCAAAGCGATCGCCCATGACGCCCGTTATGAAATCCACGCCCGATTTCTGCTTTTCATCCAGCTGGTTCATTGATGCTGTCCTTCAGTCTCATGGTTCGCCGTCGCCAGTTCGGCTTCGGCCAGGAAATGGGCGGAGATGGGTCCGATCTGGGTCACGCCGCCGTCCACGGGCAGCAGAATCCCGGTGATGAAGCGCGCATCCTCGCTGGCAAGGAAAGCGACGGCCCGGGCGACGTCCCAGGCGTCCCCCTCGATGCCGAGCGGCGCTATGGCACGACGCAGCGCGCGCAGCCCTTGCGGCAACACATGCATCGCGTGCGGGGTCATGATGTGGCCTGGCGCGACCGTGTTGGCGCGAATGCCGTCGCGGCCGTGCAAGACCGCGATCTCCGCGGAAAGTTGCGCCATGGCCGCCTTCGATGGACCATAGGCTATCGAACCATGGGCGCGCATCCCGGCGATCGAGGAAATGTTGATGATCGATCCCCCACCTGTGTCCTTCATGGCGGGCACGGCATGACGGATCATCAGCATCGCGCTTTTGAGATTTACGTCGATGACGCGCGTCCAGGCGCTCTCATCCACAGCATCCAGCGCGACGGGATCGGAAATGCCGACATTGTTGACCAATATATCCAGCCGCCCCGTTTCGGCGACGGTCTGTTCCACGAAATGACGGCAATCAGCATTGACGGCGACGTCGCCTGTCAGAGTGAACGCCTTGCCGCCGGCCGCAACGATGCGACGACGCGTTTCCTCGACACTGTCCCTGTCGCGGTCGATCAGCGCCACATGCGCGCCCTCCGCCGCGAGGAGCATGGCGATGGCGCGCCCGGTCCCGACCCCGTCGCCCTGTGTACCCGCGCCCGTGACCATGGCCGAACGCCCTCTCAGGCGAGCATAGAATTCGGTGGGTTCCGGCATGGATCAGGCCCCTTCCCGACCCGACCGCGCGCTGAATGGAAGATAAGAGAATACCGTCTCAGGCGCGCCCGTTGCGCGCCCGGTCATTTGCCGGATCATGCCAAACTCTCCCGACAGCTACCTGTGCAGCCGCTTCTATATACATGCATCATGCGATGCTCCACGCTCTGGCGTCAGGGGTGATTTTGACATCATGGGGGGGTTAAATTATCATCCCTCATGGCCCGCGATGTTGCAGTGATCGGATTTGACGGCGCATGCCTCGCCAGCATCGGTCTGTTCCTTGATCTGTTCGGGCAAATGCGACTTCGCGTCGCGGATCAGTTTCGGACACGTGATGATATCGGCATGCACACACGTGCTAAATTGCTGGGACCAAGTCCAATGCCTGTTCAGGTCTTGGGAGGGGGGCTGCTGCAAGTGGAAGATGGGTTGGACGCATTACCCCATCTCTACATCCATGTGCCTGACTTCTATTGTTCGGAAGAAACGACGCCGGATCATCTCGCCAAGCTCCAGCCGGTCATGGACTGGCTTCGCAGCCAATATGCAGGTGGCGCGCATCTCTCCGCGACGGGGCGGGGCATAGAGTTGCTGGTCGAGGCAGGGTTGGTTGGAAGCGGCCCTGTTCCGGTGACGAGAGGCGCCGCCGCCGAATTTCGTCGGCGCTATCCGCATGTGCGCGTCAACACGAGCGAACCGATTGCAGAAGTCGATCGCATCGTGATGGCACGCGGCATGGCGCATGAAATGAGCCTGCTCACGCGTCAGATCGGCCGGCTGCTATCACCAAACATGGCTGGCACGCTGGCGGATGCGATGGGCATGGAGTCGGATCGGCCCGGTCTGTCGGACGATCCACTGGTGGCTGCGGCGCAATTATGGCTTTCCGAACGAGCGTCCCGCGGGCTGCATATCGGTGCGCTTGCCGCGCATCTGGCGGTCAGCCCGCAGACCCTGATCCGTCGGTTCCGCTCCAGACTCGGCATGACGCCGAGCAACTATTTGCGGCTAGTCCGCATGCGCAGCGCGCAATCGCAGCTACGCGACACCAATCGACCCGTGTCGCAGATCGCAACACTGATCGGATATAATGATCTCAAATCCTTCCAACAGGTATTCCGCCAACATGCCGGCATGAGTGCAAGTCATTATCGTGCGTTCGTCCGCAACCGTACAGACATGGCTTCCTCACCATATGACTCCGCCGACGGATCCCGGCCCACTGCGTTGGATATCATGCCGATCGACTGAGATATATCAGCGCGAGAATAGGGGAACGGCAGACCGCCGTTCCCCCGAGATTTCAGAACTGGATGCGGAATTCGCCGCCCATCGTCCGGGGTGGTTGCAGATATGTCGCCGCCTGCGGATAGGGCTGCGACGCGGTGAGCCCGTTACCCGCCGGGAACAGCTGGCCCAGATCGACATGGTTCAGCAGGTTCTTGACCCAGAAGGCCAGTTCGCCCTTCACCCCGTTGGCGAGCGGGATTTCGGAAATGCCCGCGCGCATGTTGATACGGTTCGTGAACACGCCGGGATTGTAGCGTGGTGCTGGCGAAGCCGCAGTGCCGGTCGAGTTGACCACCGTCAGCAACCTGTAGGGCGCGCAGCAGGTCATGTTGGAACTGCGCGTCCAGTCGAAGTGGATGTTGAAGACGCCCGGATCCAGCGGCCGGCTGAAGTCCACGGAGACGGAACCGGCATGTTTCGCCGCGCCTACACCCAGCAACTGAAGGAAGGACGCGCCGGGATGGGCGGCGATGTCCGCGGGCGATACAACCAATGCACCCGCGCAATTGCCCGCCGGCGCCGCCGTGCATGGGCCGGATGCCAGAATGGACGTCCCATTGGGCTTGAACGTTGTCAGCGTCCTCGGATCGATACCGATCAAACGCTTGTTGCTGTCCACATAGGTATAGTTGCCCGATATGGTGAGGCCGGGCACGATCCTGGCGCTCAACTCGACCTCCAGGCCCTTTGCCTTGTAAGGAACCGAAACATTGAACGTGTCCGATATGCTGGGATTGGTGGCGGGGCTGGTCTGAATGGACTGTTGCTGGTCATCGACCTTGTATTTGAACGCCGCGATGTTGAGCGTGACGCGCCGGTCGAACCATTGCGACTTGATGCCAACTTCCCAGGACTTCAGCACTTCGGTGTCATAGGCGGTGAATGTCTGCGACCGGACGTTGGCGCCGCCGTCACGGAAGCCCGAAGCATAACGAACATAGGTGTTTATGTCCTCGGTCAACTTGAGCTTGGCCGTAAATGCCGGATCGACGCGCTTTTCCTTCGCCTCGTTGCGAAGCTCGGTCGGCAGGATGACGCCGTTGAAGATATCGCGCCGGGCCCTCTTGGTGTCGTCGCTGTAGCGAAGGCCTGCGGTGAGCTCCAGCCGCTCCTCCAGAACCGGGGGAGTCCAGCTTGCCTGACCATAGGCCGCATAGGCGTTCGTCTTGGAGAACTGGCGGATAAAGCCCCCATTGGGCGCGAACGGGCTATAATAGGGCGCGCGGCTGGGGCCGCCGCCGGGGGTGCAGGGTGCGCCGGGTATGCCCGCCGGGCAGTTGGTCGAGAAACCGGAATCCCGTTCATCCCGCACGTCTTCGTGGAAATAGATGCCGCCGACCGTGATGTTGAAGTTTGTGGTCGTGTAGATGGCCTGAAGTTCCTGGCTGAAAACCTTGGAATCCAGGTAATTGCTGGCCCATGCCTGGACAGGCGAAGTGCCAAGAGAGGTGACCGCGCCGCCATAGTTGATGGATCGGCGCAGACCGGTGATTGATTTCAGCGTCAGATTATCGCTGGCGCCGTAGGTCAGGTTCAGCACATGTCCGCGATTCTTGGTGATGAAGTAGAGAGAGGGTATCGCAAAGGGCGCGCTGTCGGGATATTTATCCAGATCCAGGGGAAATTGCTGATATCGTCCGCCGTCGGTGGTGAATATGGTGGCGGGACCGCTTGGCGGAACAGTGATGCCGCCATTGGGATTTTCTATCGTGCCGGTATTGGGCGATACCAGGATCTGCGGGAAAGCCTGGTCATCCTTTGCCCAGACATTGTCATAGGCATAGAATATGTTGAGATCGCCAAAATCCCTCTCAACCGCTATGCGGCCGCCATAGGTCTTGAGCTGACGAAAATCATTGTCATAATCGCCGGTCTTCCAATGGAAGGACGAATATGGACTTGAAACAGGCGTGATATTTTCCAGAAGGCTGCTCTTTACGTTCTGAAAATAGCCGCCTCTTTTCCGATACATACCCGACAATTGGATACGGAATCCGGCCAGTTCAGGAAGATCGAGCCGTCCCTTGAGCTCATAGGCATCGAAATTGCCGATGCCGGCGCGGAAATCCCCTCCCAGCACGCCGCTTGGTCGGCGGGAAACGATCTGCACCACGCCTGCCTCCGCATTGCGGCCGAACAGCTGCCCCTGCGGACCGCGCAGCACTTCGATGCGTTCGGGTGTGATAAGGTCGAGAGCGCCGCCCTGGGCGCGAGGTATGTTGATGCCGTCGATGTAGAAGGCAACCGCATTATCCTGCGTGCCCTGCGATGCGTCGGACGTGCCATAGCCGCGCATCTGAAGCGCCACGCCGGTTTCCGTACCGTTGAGGGGATAGGAAGTAAGACCGGCGATCTTGCCGGGGCCGAGATCATTCAGATTTTCGATACCCCGGCTTCGCAGCGTTTCACCGCTCAGCGCCGTAACCGCCAGCGGGACTTCCTGGAGCCTCTGCTCACGCCGGGTGGCGGTGACGACGATGTCCGCATCTCCGGCGGCAGGCCGCTGCGCGGGCTCCTGCGCGGAAGCCAGCGACGGCATGGACAGTGCGGAAAGTGCCACACTCGCGAAAAATATCTGCTTCTTCATCACGTCTCTCTCCCCATGATTTTGTCTTATGTGCAGGCGAATGGGACCCTTCTTCCCGATGAGCGGCAGGATGCACGCAATGGCACAACCGGTGCCCACGGCCTGATCACGTCACGATGTGATGAGGGTAATGCGCTCACAGCCCAAGGGCATCCGCGCAAACGGATCAAATCCGTCAAAATGTTCAGGCGTCGCGCAAATCGCATCGTCCCTCCCCTCCGGACAGGACATCCGCCGGTTTTCCCGGCTTTGATGTCGGCAGTCGAGCCTCTGTCCCCTGCCTGGCCTATGTTCCGCCAGATCAATGCAAAGCTAATCTCTGCGCATATTACATGCAAGTAGATGAATTTTGATCGTATTTGTGATGCTTGCGATAAGGCTGGACGATGAAGACGGCTGGCTGATCAATCGGCGGCAAATCGGCGATCGAAGGCCGCCTGTCGGCGCGCGATCTGCGCCGCCCGCTCTTCTGGCGTTATCCTGACAACGCCGCGCGGCAAGGCATCCACCAGGCCCGCGAGCGCTACCTTGCGGCTCTCTATTGCCGGCGATCCCGCGTCGGGATCAGGAAAACCTTGCCAGCGATGCAGGATCAGCACGTCGTGAAGACCGCATGGGTCGAGCCAATTATGCACGCCGGGATCCGCGATGGAGAGCACATAGGTGAAGCGTCCATCTGCATCCGGAGCCATCTGGGCATTGGTCAGGCTGATCTGGCGGTCGCGATTGGGCAGGCTGCGCAACCAAAGGTCATGCAGCACGATGTCACGATAGGTCGCACCCGCCGCATTGGCGGTGATGATCACCGCTTCATCGTCGCGCAGCGTGAAATGGCCCAGACTGCCTTGCTGGGTTACCAGGCCGCCCACCGATCCAGCGCCCTCGGGCGGCGTCATCATCTGCGGCCCGTTGAAGAAGAGGCGCTGGGCGTAATAGGCGTAGAAGACGTCGGAAAGGATGTTGCGAATAGCTCTGGTCGCCAGTTCATCCTCCGTCAGCGGCACGCGGGTCGGCGGATCGAGCCGGCGCACCCGCAGCGCGTCGGGATGCTGTCGCGCCCAGTCGCCCATGGAATCGCGGATAAAAAGATAGAGCGTTCCCGGCACTATCTGAAGATGGTTCCGCCGCCCCTCCGCCGGATTATCGTCGAGGGTCAGGACATAGCGGCCATCTTCGCCGATTTCCATGTCGAGTTGTTCGAGAGATGCCAGGGTGGCCGACGTCGTGCTGTTGCCGACAAGCTGGAACGTGACATAAGTCGAGGGGTCAACTTGTCGTTGCCCCGTCACTTCATAGCGCCCGCCTGCCGCAACAGGAATGATACGGTAGGCGTTGTTGGGATTGTCTCCTCCCCATTTGGCACCCGGCACCTTATGACCGAGCCATTGGGCACCCTCGCTATACACCCTGAGCACACGGGGGTAATTGGCATCGGTATTCGCAGCGACCAACGTACATTTGAAACAGTAATCGGCGACATGATCATCGAACAGCGCCATCTGGTCGGCGGGCATGAGCCTGTCCGTGACGCGTCGCCACATGATTTCCGCGCGATCGCGGGCAGCCTTTACGTCCGGCCGCTCGAACAGCCGGATCGCCAATCGTTCAAGATCGCGCTGGTCGACATTGGCGACCGGATTGATCGCGGACAGGAAGTAATCGCCGATATCAAGGGGCATCGCATCCTTCTCCCAAGTAGGCCGGCAGCGTCCTCCGCCATCATCCAATAATCGAACGATTGTTCTCTATATTGATCAATATTGGCCTTTTATCGAAGACATGATGCACCCAGTAAATTATTTTGGCAAGCTTGGCACCAAATCGTGAACGGTCTCTCAGGCCGCTGCCGTTTCCGTGGGATCAGGGGGCTGGGCTTTCCCCTCATCCTGCGCCTTGCCGGGGATGCGTACGAGCGGATAGAAAATTTCCTCGGCCCAATGCGGCTGCGCGCCCGGAATGCCATAGCGCCAGGGGCGCCCCTCCGGGATGTGGAGCGTCCCGAACATCCAGTCGAGAAAGGCGAAAGTCACGGCATAGTTGCGGTAGGAAGCGCCATCCTTGCCATAGCCGTGATGAGTGTGATGCATGCCGGGGCTGATCAGCAGATGTTCCACCGCGCGAAACAGGCTGCCGAAACGGGGATGGCGCCGGATCGCATCATCCCAGCGAAAATGACTGTGGGTGATGAGGTTCCACCAGAAAATGGTGAGGATGACGAGCCCGGCCGCAACCCCCTGCCCCAGATAGACGGCGAAACCGGTGATCCAGGCGGTCGGCACGACAAAGGACCAGAAGAGATTGACGCGCTGGGTCACGAGCACATTCATGTACCGGCCGGCGTGGTGCGTCCTGTGAATCTTCCAGAGCCAGCGAAGCGCGGGACGTCGTTGCCCTTCATGCGCCCATCTGTGACCCCAATAAAAGGCGAACTCCACGAGCAGGAACAGAACGATATAGGATGGCAGCAGCGGTAGATGCGCGAGGGCGCCTTTTCCCTGCGGCAGCAACAGCGCTGCCGCACCGGCGATCAGCAGCCCGGCCAGGGACCGCGTGATCAGCGGATTAAGCAGCGCGCATAGCCCGATCACCAATATGTCGTCGCGGCGATAGATGCCGCGGTGGCGGCCGGTCAGGATTTCCGTCAACAGGATGATCGCCGTCACGGCAAGCACTGGACCGTAATAGGACATTGTTCCTCTCCTTGTCCGTCAGTTTTACGCTGGCGCGGAAAGGGCTTCCAGTTCATTGATATGGCAATTTTGATGAGTATCATGCATGGATATCCGCAAGCTTCGCCATATCGTCGCATTGGGGCAGGATCGGCATTATCGCCTCGCTGCTGATCGCCTGGGCCTCACGCAGTCGGCTCTGACGCGGAGCATCCAGGCCGCGGAGGCGGAGCTGGGCGTGCGACTGTTCGACCGCGGACGCGACGGGGTGCATCCGACGCGCGCCGGCGAAGCGCTGCTGGCCGACGCGGCGCCTTTGCTCCGCCAGATGGAGATACTCGAACGAAACATGGCCTTGCTTTCCCACCATGGGAGCGGGGAGGTGCGCTGCGGCTTCGGCCCGCTCGCCGCGGCACTGATGCTTGAAGACATGCTGTCGCATGTCGTTCAGGAACACGGCGCGCTGCGCGTCCGCACGAAACTGGGGGACGTGGCGGAATTGCTGTCGCTGCTCCAAGACGGCGAACTGGACTTCGCCGTTCTGGCGCATTTGCTTGTCGAGGACAGGCCTGACCTCAGCTTTCGTCGAATCGGCCAGATCCGGCTCGGTGCATTGGTGCGGCGTGGCCATCCGCTTGCCGGCCGCACGGTGCATGAGGATGAAATCGCCGCCTTTCCCATCATCGGCGGGACAGGCGCCAGTCCGGTCTACGCGCCGACGATCAGCTGCGACAATTTCGAGATCGCAGGCCAGGTCACGCTGGCGAGCGATGCCATATGGATCACAGCGGAATCCCTCGCGGATGACCGATATGCAATGGTCCACGGCCTGCCTGTCGCGCAACCGCTGGAACTGGTCGTGGCGTCCCTTGCGCGGCGGACATTATCTGTCCAGGCACTGCTGACCATCGATCTGATCGTCGCGGCCCTGCGGAGGCGGCAGTCTTAGGAAGCATGCAACCAGTCGACCTGGTCCCGCAGGAATTGCGCGACGGCGCGGACGGCCTGGCGCTTCACGCGGTCCTGCGGAATGAAAAGCTGAACATCCACGCTTTCCCGGTTCCATTCCGTCAGCACCGGCTTCAGGCGGCCCGACGCCAGTTCGGGCGCGACCAGCATCTCCAGCGTCTGCCCTATGCCCACACCGGCAACAGCGGCAGCCGCGATCGCATCCCCATGGTTGAAGGTCGCGACGCTGGCGGGGCGGAGCGATCGCCGCTCCTTCCCCCGCACGAAGCGCCA
Source organism: Sphingobium sp. LSP13-1-1.1 (assembly GCF_040676415.1). Taxonomy (NCBI): domain Bacteria; kingdom Pseudomonadati; phylum Pseudomonadota; class Alphaproteobacteria; order Sphingomonadales; family Sphingobiaceae; genus Sphingobium; species Sphingobium sp. LSP13-1-1.1. The sequence goes on from NZ_JBEGHU010000001.1 coordinate 279,450, forward strand.
CTGGCCCACCGGCCGATCAACCGTCGCATAGAGGACGCAATCATGATCATGCAGATCATCGGGCGTGACCGGCTCTCCGCGCCGCGCCAGATAATCGGGCGAGGCGACCTGCACGAAGCGCGTGTGCCCAAGATTGATGACCTCCCCCTTTCCTTCCGCCGGCACGCCGACACGGATGAGCATGTCGAACCCCTCTGGCCGAAACATCATACTGCGGTCCCCAACGCTGAGGTCCAGGGCAATACGAGGATGCAGGGCACGCAATTGCGGCAGCGCGGGCACGACGAATCGTAATCCGATCGCGCCGGGCGCATCCAGGGCAACGCGCCCGCTTGGCCCCATGTCGCGCATCTGCACCAGGCTTTCGGCCTGCTCCACCGCTTCCAGAATGGCGCGCGCCTGCTCCAGAAACATATGACCATGGGGTGTCAGGCCAAAGCGGCGGGTGGTCCGGTTTATCAGTCGCGTACCCAGCCTATCCTCAAGCCGGGCCAGATGGGTCGAAACCATGGTGGGGGAAAGGGCAAGCCGCTCGGCCGCTCGGCTGAAGCTGCCCGAATCCACGATTGCCACGAACACCTCGAAGCCAGTCAACCTGTCCATGATTATCTCTTCTTATCGTATAATGCGTCTCGAAATGTGGTGATTATCCAATCACAACGCAATGGTAAAAGGGATTCAATTCAAATCATCAATTGAGAGGATGCATGGCTTATCCACGCTTGTTCGAGCCGTTCAGCATCGGCAACCTGACGCTCAAGAACCGTATTTCCATGGCACCCATGGAAACGCATCTGGGCGCACCCGACGGCGGCGTGAACGACGCGATCATCGCCTATTACAGCGAGCGCGCACGCGGCGGCGCCGGCCTTATCATCACTGAATTCACCTGCGTCGACGCGGAGACGGGATTCAGCTCCAACGTTCCGCAATTGCGCCTGGACAATGACAGGTTCAAGGCAGGGCATGCCCGGCTGGTCGCGGCCATCCACGCGGCGGGCGCAAAGGCGGTCATCCAGATCTCCCATGCCGGCCGGCAGACCAAGGAAAGCGTCATCGGACGCCAGCCGGTCTCAGCCAGCGCGATTCCTCTCAACAGCATCTATATGAACGCGGTTCCCCGGCCGCTGGAGGATGCGGAGATCCATCACCTCATCGGGCGCTATGCGAATACGGCGCGGCTTGCGATGCTCGCGGGCTATGACGGCGTGATGCTGCACGGCGCCCACGGCTATCTGCTCCAGCAATTTCTTTCGCCGTTGATGAATCATCGCGAGGATGAATGGGGCGGCGACTTTGAACGGCGGCTGCGCTTCCCGACCGAGGTCATCAAGGCGGTGAAGGCGCAGATCGGAAACAAGCCGTTGATGTACCGCATGTCCGTGGTCGACGGCGTCGAAGGCGGCATCACCATCGAGGACAGCGAGAAGATCGCGCCGCGCCTTTGCGAGGCTGGCGTGGATGCGATCGACATCAGCTGGGGCTTTCTGGAAAGCGCCCATCTCATATTGGAACCAATGTCCGTCGAGGAAGGGGACCGCCTGCCCTATGCCCGCCGCATCCGCGAGGCGACCGGCCGGCCCGTCATCACCGCCGGCGTGATGCGCTGGCCCGACAAATGCGAACAGGCGGTTATCAATGGCGACACCGACATAGTGTCGCTAGGCCGCGCGCTGCTGGCCGATCCGATGTGGCCGATCAAGGCGCAGCGGGGCCTTGTCGACGACATCCGGCCATGCACCTCATGCAACTGGTGCATTCGCGAACTGGCGCAAAGCCGATCGGTCGCATGCGCGGAAAACCCGCGTTGCGGCAAGGAGACCGAGCCGGAACTGGATCGCTTCGCCAATGGCATGAAGGCGGCCGTGATCGGTGCGGGACCAGGCGGCATGGCGGCGGCGCTGTTGCTTGACCAGGTCGGCTTTTCCGTCACGCTCTATGAGAAACGCCAGCGTCTGGGCGGAAACCTGATCACTTCGGCCGTGCCTCCTGGGAAGGACAAGCTGTTCTGGTATCACAAGTTCCTGCTGAACCGGGTCGAGCGCAGCACCATCGACGTGCGCACCGGGACGCAGGTGACCAGAGACGTGATTGAAAAGGACCAGCCCGACGTCCTGATCCTCGCCAACGGCTCGCGATTGGCGCCGCTCGACCTCGCCGGCTGGGGCAATCTGCCGACCGCACCTGCCTATGAGGTGCTGATGGGGGAAACGGATGTCCCACCATCGACCCCTGAGCGGCCGATCGTCATCTATGGCGGAGGTGAAACGGGCACGGAAACAGCGGAATATCTGGCCCAGGGCGGGCATCATGTCCTGCTTGTGACCCGGTCCGACGCCAAGTTCCTCGCCCGCAATGCCGAGGCGCTCTATCGCATTGCGCTGTTGCAGAGGCTACACGGCAATGCATCCATCCGTATCCTGGACAATACGACGCTGCATGCCGTCGATGGCGAGCATGTCACGCTTTCGGCCGCGGGCGGGTTGACCGATCAGCCGGCGGCGGCGCTCCTGCTTGCCCATGGCCTGGTCCCCGACAGCGAACTGCCCGATGCTCTCGGCGGTCTCGATATTCCGATGATCCGCATCGGCGACTCCGCGCAGGTCGCGCGGATCGGCGAAGCGGTGCGCGACGCCTATCGTGCGGTGCAGGATCTGCGCCGCCTCATCCTGCAACCGGAGCCGATCGCATGCTGAACCTAGCCAACACCATCGAACGCCGCCCGCTGGACGGGCCATTCGGCCTGGAAATAGTCGGCGCGGACCTGACGCGCGACATCGATGAAGGCACGCGGAAGGCGATCCGCGACGCCTGGATCGATGCCGGCATCCTGCTCTTCCGCGATATGCGCAATGACGACATGGCGCAGATGCGCCTCAGCGCCATTTTCGGAGAAATGGAGCCCGCCGCGACGGCCGATCTGAACGATCCCATCAACCAGTTCATGATGACGCTGGCCTATGATCCGGAGGATCCGTCAGGACGCCCCAATCCCTTCTATCGCGTGAACGGCATCGATCGCGCGGGCTGGCTCGGCTGGCATTGGGACCAGAGCTTCATGCCCACCATCGTGCGCGGCGCCGTGCTGCGCATGACCGAACCGGCGCGCGTCATGGGAGAAACCGGCTTCATCGATGCCATTCAGGCCTATGACCGGCTGTCGTCCGACATGCAGAAACGCATTGAGGGGCTGGAGGTCGTCTACGAATTCAACCCGGATTTCTGTTCCGGCCAATTCGGCTTCCCCAAGGACATAGAGCGGCTCAACGTCGGCGCGACGGTCAAGGCGGGAGCGAAGTACAACTTCCCGCCGGTCGTCCATCCGCTGGTGATCACCCAGATGGAAACGGGCAGGAAGGTGCTGAAGCTCTCGCCCATGCATGCCCGCTATGTGCTGGGCATGGACAAGGCGGAAAGCGATGCGCTGCTGACGGAACTTGCGCTGCATCTGGGCGATCCGGCCCATGCCTATTTCCATAAATGGCAGGAAAATGACATGGTCGTCTGGGACAATTGGCGGATCGTGCATTCCGCCAACGGCGTTCCGCTGGATTGCAAGCGGACCGCCCGGCGCACGACCATAGCCGGCGACTACAAGGTCGGACGCTATCTCGACCCAACCCTAGACCGGGATCGCGAAGTGAAGCGGCTGGTGGACTGAACGGCGATATGAGCGCACAGGTCTATCCGAGCATCTGCCGCCTGTGCACGGCCTATTGCCCGATCCAGGTGACCGTTGAAAATGGCCGCGCGACCAAGGTCACGGGCAATCCGCGCGCGCCTCTCTATGGCGGCTATAGCTGCCCCAAGGGGCGGGCCCTGCCCGAACAGCATCATGGCGAGCAACGCCTGCTCCACAGCCTGAAGCGCGGCCCGGAGGGTTTTGGCGCGATCCCCTCCGCACAGGCGATGGATGAGATCGCCGAAAGGCTGAACGCGATCATTGCCGAGCATGGCCCCCGTTCGGTCGCCATGTATGTCGGGATGGGACTAGTCCCCTTCGTTGCATCCACGGCCATCGCTGCGGGATGGCTGAACGGCATCGGATCGCCCATGTTCTTCACCGCGGGTTCGATCGACAAGCCGGGCATACTGATCGCGCTCGCCCATCATGGCATGTGGCAGGCCGGGCAACCGCATTTCGATACGGCCGATGCCTGGCTGCTGGTCGGCATCAATCCGGTGATCAGCAAATCGCCGGGCTTTCCGGGGCAAAATCCCGGACGGGTGCTGAAGGACATGGAAAAGGCGCAGGCAAAGCTGATCGTCATCGATCCGCGCCTCACCGAAACGGCCAAGCGCGCCCACATCCACATGCAGGCCCGGCCGGGAGAGGATGCCGCCATATTGGCGGGAATGATCCGCATCATTCTGGCGGAAGGGCTGGAGGACAGCGAATTCGTTGCCGCCAACACGCAGGGCGTCGCCGCGTTGAGGGAAGCCGTCGAGCCATTCACCGCCGACTATGTCGCCCGGCGCGCGGATATTCCGGAAGCGGATCTGGTTGCGGCGGCGCGCATATTCGCGGGCGCGCGCAATGCCGGGGTGAGTTGCGGTACCGGACCCAGTTTCGCGACCCATTCCACGCTGACCGAATATCTCGCGCTTTGCCTTGCCAGCCTTTGCGGACATTGGGCGCGGGAGGGAGACTTGCTGGCCAAGCCCAATGTTCTGCTGCCCGCCTATGAGGCGCGGGCCCAGCCCTGGGCGCCCTTCCAGGCCTGGGGTTTCGAACCGCGCCTGCGCGTCCGGGGCCTGGGCGGCTGCGCTAGCGGCCTGTCGGCCGCCGCGCTAGCCGATGAGATCCTGCTGCCCGGACCGGGCCAGGTGAAGGCGCTGATCGTGGCGGGTGGAAACCCGATGATGGCCTGGCCCGACCAGAATCGCGCCTTCGCGGCGCTCAATGCGCTCGATCTGCTGGTCACCATGGATACGGAGATGACCGCCACGGCCGAGCTATCCCATTATGTGATCGCGCCCAAGCTGACGCTGGAAACGCCGATGACGACCTATATGCCCGAGAGCGTCAAATATTATGGAACGACGCGCGGCTTCCCCGACCCCTATGCCGCCTATACCTCGGCGCTGATCAAGCCGCCCACCGACAGCGACGTCATGGAGGACTGGGAATTTTTCTGGGGACTGGCCGAACGCATGGGCACGCGCATCGACGCCACGCTGCGCTATGGCAACGGTCCGCAGGCCGAGGCGCCGCCCATGACCTTCACGCTCGACCCCGCAGGCCCGAAACCAACCACGGACGAGCTGATCGAATTGTCATGCCGGGGTTCGCGCATTCCGCTCGACCGGGTGAAGCAATATCCCGACGGTCAGATTTTCGAAAGCGACCAGCGCGTGCTGCCCCGCGCCGCCGGCAATGACGACCGCCTTGAACTGGCCGCCCGGCCCATGGTGGAGGAACTGGCTGAGTTGCTGGCCGAGGATAGCCGCGCCATTGAAGCGGATTATCCGTTCCGGCTGCTGCCCCGGCGCACGAACAATATCCTCAACAGCTTCGGCCGGCGGATCGGCAGGCTGGCCGGCAGCGGGGTGAACCCCGCCTATATGCATCCCGACGATCTGACCGATCTGGCCCTTGGCGAGGGTGATTGCGTGACGATCCGGTCCCCGCATGGCGAAATCCAGGGTATCGTGGCGGCTGAGGCAAACCTGCGACGCGGTACCATATCCATGGCGCATGGTTTCGGCGCCAATCCCGGATCCGACGATCCGTTGACACTGGGTGCTAACACCGGGCGGCTGATTTCGGTGGAAGACGGCTATGATCCCGTGACCGGCCTGCCCCGCATGGGCGGCATTCCTGTCCAGATATTGCCGCGGCAATCCGCAATGCTCGTGGGCGACGTGCAGACTCTTTGATCGCAGCCGGCGTTCACCGGAACATATCCCGGCAGGGCAAAGCGCGCCTGCCGCAGGCGCGCGCCCTTGCGCCCGTCAGAAGCTGTAGTTCAGGCCGACGCCGATCTGCCGCGGCGGCGAATAGATGACTGCGTCCGCGCTGGGATTGACGAAGGTCGATCCGATCACCTTCGCATTGGTGAAGTTGCGCGTGAACACCGACAATGTCAGCCCGGTACCGGCGGGAGTGAAGGCCAGACGGGCATTGCCGGTGAAATAAGCCTTCTGGCTCACCCGGCTTTCCAGCGCCATGCGCACCTTCGTCGAATAATAGCCATTGAGCGACAGGGCCAGGCGCCCGGCGTCGAAGTCATGATGATAATCGACAAGGCCATTCAGCGTGAACCTGGGCGCGCGGATCATTCGCTGGCCACTGACGTCTGCCCGGCCGTCCAACGTGCCGTCGAAATCGGGATCCGTCGCCATTTCCACCAGGCTGGCATTGGGAAAACTCTTATATTTCGCATGCAGCCAGGCCGCGCCCAGGGTCAGGGTCAGGTCTTCGCTGGCTCGCAAACTCGCATCGGCGTCGATGCCGTAGATCTCCGCCGATCCGGCATTCTGCAGGGTGCTGACACCGCCGACGGTTGTCGTCGCCTGCAGGTTCTTGTAATCATAATGGAAGCCCGCAACGTTAAGCGCCATGGCGCCCGACTTGAACTTTGCGCCCACCTCATGCGACTTCAACAGTTCCGGGCGAACCGGCGTCGCCTGGCGGGCGATGGCGTTGAACAGGCCCGCCTTGAAGCCCTGCGCATAGTTGTAATAGAGATTGAGGCTGTCCGTCACGTCGAACATGACCGCGGCGCGGGGCGTAAACTTCCTGGACTTCACCTCGCCCAGAAAGGCTTGTGGCGTCACATTGTTGAAGCCGTTCGCGAAACCATTATTCTTGTCCCTGGTATATCGGCCGCCACCGATGACCTTGAGCCTGTCGGACAGTTTCCAGGTCACTTCGAAGAAGCCGGAAAGCGACTTGTTGACGCTGTGATCGTAAATTCGGTCGATATAGCCGAAGGCGGGAATGTTGATGAAGGCAGGGTCGTCGCCCACCTTCCGCCGATAATAGTTGAGCCCGACGATGACCGAAACGGGGCCGATCGGCTTGGACGTAAAATAGACATCCTGCGAAAAGGACTTCGAATAGCTGAAGATGTCGTACACGCCGCCCGCGAAGTTGCTGTAGTCGGCCTCCTGCAGGATCGGCGTGCTGTAGTCGATATAGCCCGTCATGCTGGTGAAAGTGCCCATGTCCGTCTCAAAGTCTGCCTTGAGGGAATAGGTCTTCATGTCGATATCGATATAGCTGTCGATATCCGATGAGGTCTGCCACGGCTGGTCAGCGATGACCACGCCCGGCAGCCCGGCAAACGCGTTCACGCCCCTGTAACTGGTATAGGCAAGGTCGATGGCGTTCTTTTCGCGATTATAGCTGAAGCTGCCTTCCAGTCGTATCCGGTCGGTCGGCTGAAACAGCAGTTTCGCGCGCAGGAAGCGGTTGTGATTGTCCGGCGTGTTCCGGCCCGTCGCGATATTGCGGACATAGCTGCCCAGTTCCCGGCTGCTGAGCGTCAGGCTGGCGGCGAGGACATCGTCGATGATCGGGCCAGTGACGAACGCCTGGGCATTGAGCTCGCCTTCACTGCCATGGCCATAATGAGCCCAGGACAGGCCCAGATCCATATGCGGCGTGAAGGACGGCGACTTGCTGTTGATAAGGATGACACCGCCGGTTGCGTTACGGCCATAAAGCGAACCCTGAGGCCCCTTGAGCACCTGGACATTCTCGACATCCGGCAGGGAAAAGAACGCGCCGGTGATATTGGGTTGATAGACGCCGTCGACATAGGTCGCGACATTGTTTTCCGCATTGGAGGAACCCAGGGTGGACGAAACGCCGCGCAACGCCGGCTGTGCGTTGATGCCGTTCGCCTCGACCCGCAGGCCCGGCGTCACCAGCGTCAGGTCGCGCGCGTTGCTGATATTGGCGCTCTGCAACTGTTCCGCGCTTTGCGCCGTCACCGCCACGGGCACATCCTGCAACCGTTCAGCCCGGCGCTGCGCCGTAACGATGATGTCGTCGCTCCCCTGCCCCGTCTGGGGCGCTGTGTCGGTTTGAGCGGACGCGGCACCGATGATGCCGATGACGGCCGTTCCGGTGCCAAGCAATTGCAGGATCAGGCTGAATCTGGTCATGGGTTCCCCGCTCATCTGGATTGTCGACTGGATTGTCGACACAAGGGCGAACGCCCCGAAAGCTCGCACAATGCCTATGCCGCAGGGAATGGTTTTGCATGCAGAAATCACATGAACTCTGCATGCATCATGGGTATGATCTGACGGCCCGGCCGAAGCCGCGCGGGCGTCTCAGGCCCAGCCGCGCAGGAACCGTTCGGCAATTTCGCGGGCGCGGCCCGGGCGGCGGACAAAGGCGATATCGTCCACCATCACGCGGAAGCCATGGGTGATGAGGCCCTGCAGGTCGAAAGCGGCGTCCTGCGGATCGCCCGGGCGCAAGATTCCCCTTGCCATCAACTCCTCGAAATAATCGCTGATCGGCCGGAAACCCATATAGGCATTGGTCAGAAGCTGCGCGCCCAGATGGGGGAAATCGCGCCCCTCCGCCACGGCGATCTGGAGCAGGGTTCTGCCCAGTGGATGACACACCGCCACATCCGTATAGGTGATGACGAACCGCTCTATCGTGCCCAGCGGATCGTCGAGGTCGAGTTCCAGCGCCCACAGGCCGGAACGCACCGACTCCATGCTGCGGTGGATCAGGGCAGTGAACAGCCCCTCCTTGCTGGCGAAGCGCCGGTAAATGGTTGTCTTGCTGACGCCGGAGCGCTCCACCAGCCGGTCGAGGCTGGTTCCGCCGAAGCCGGTCAGCGCAAATTCCTCCAACGCGATGTCAAGCAGATGGTCGATGCGCCGGTCCACTTCGGCACGCGGCAGCCTCCCGCCCTGCCAGCGCCCGCCTGCCCCCTGCCCTGCCGCCATGGTTTCCTCGCTCATCCTGCGCGGATAGCCCGGCGGAGCGGCCAAACCAAGAGGGCAGTCCGTTATTGCCACGCGATGCAGAAGATGAAGCATCGCTTATCTGAAATGTGCTATAAAAAGGGAGGAGTTCGCTTGGCACAGGAACTGCCATGAGTCACTTTCCGGCACGTGAAAGGATGCAACGGCCGCGCGAAGCAGGCGTTGCGATCATATTGCCCAATCACGCACCGCCGAGACCAAGCTGAGAGGAATCGCTATGCCCGATTATGACCTGATCATCCGGGGGGGTAAGATATATGATGGCAGCGGTGGAGAGCCCTTCCTCGCCGACATCGCCATCAATGGCGGGGTGATCGTCGCGGTCGGCGACGTGGAGGGCAGCGGAAGGGAGGAGATCGACGCGTCGGACCGCATCGTCACTCCGGGCTTTGTCGACGTGCACACCCATTATGACGGGCAGATCACCTGGGAAAACAGGTTGGCCCCGTCATCCGATCATGGCGTGACAACGGTGGTCATGGGCAATTGCGGCGTCGGCTTTGCCCCCTCCCGCCCTGAACATCGCAAGCTGATGATCAAACTGATGGAGGGCGTTGAGGACATTCCCGAAGTCGTCATGGCCGAAGGCGTGCCGTTCAACTGGGAAACCTTCCCGGAATATCTGGACGCGCTCGAACAACGCGAAAGCGACATCGACTTCGCCGCGCAATTGCCACACAGCCCGCTCCGCGTCTACGTCATGGGCGAGCGCGGCGCCAATCTGGAGCCGCCGACGCAAGAGGATCTGGCGGAAATGCGTCGCCTGACGGCAGAAGCGATCGAGGCGGGCGCCCTTGGCGTCACCACCTCGCGCAGCTATGCGCACCAGTTCCGCGACGGTCGCCCGGCCCCTTCGGTCAAGAGCGAGGATCAGGAAGTGCTGGCGCTTGCCCAGGGGCTGCGCGACGCCGGCAAGGGCGTTTTCCAGATGGTGCCCAGCTATGACGTGACGGCGGCCGAACGCATGGACCTGCTGGACGACATTGCGCGGACGTCGGGACGGCCGGTTTCCTTCACCTTCATGCAGACACCCGTGGGCGAGGGCGACTGGCAGGAAATGGTGTCCCGGCTGGAGCGTTCCAAGGAACAGGGGCTGGAGGTGCGCGGCCAGATCATCCCGCGCCCGACCGGCGCTCTGCTGGGCCTTGAACTGTCCATGCACCCCTTCTCCTTCAACCCCAGCTTCCGCGAGATCGAACATCTGCCGCTGGAGGAAAAGGTGGAGCGGATGCGCGATCCCGCCTTCCGCAAGAAGCTGATCGCCGAGGAACCGACCGACCCGCAGGCCTTTTTCGTCTATGTCATCTCCGATCTGGATTCCATGTTCGTCCTGGGCAATCCGCCGAACTATAATCCCCGCAGCGACGAGAGCATCGGCGCCCGCGCCCGTGCCATGGGCGTCGACCCCAGGGAGCTGATCTATGACGCCTTGCTCCAGCGCGACGGGCGGGAGGTACTTTATCGGCCTCTCGGCAATTCGGAGGGGGATAAGTTCGAAAGTTCCGGCCGCAATCTGGTGAGGAACGACCGGACCTTCCCGGCGCTGGGCGATGGCGGTGCGCATTACAGCATGATCTGCGATGCGGCCTATACGACCTATTTCCTGACCTATTGGGTGCGCGACGCGAGGGACGACAAGAAGATTGAGTTGCCCTACGCCGTGCGAAAGCTGACCTACGAACCCTCCTATGCCGTCGGGCTGCATGACCGCGGCCTGATCAGGCCGGGGTACAAGGCGGACCTCAATGTCATCGACATGGAAAGGCTCCACCTCTACGCGCCCCATGTGGTCTACAACCTGCCGACTGGCGGCCGCCGCCTGCAACAGCGGGCAGACGGCTATGATGCGACCATCGTGAGCGGGGTAGTGACCTATCGCAACGGCCGTTCCACAGGCGCCCTGCCCGGCCGCCTCGTGCGCGGGGGCAAGGAAGCGCCGAAGATCGCTTCCGCACAGACACTGGAACCCGCCTGACGGCCTGGCGGGCGATGCGGATCAACCGTCTCGCCCGCCATGAACCGCCAGCGCAGAGGGAATCGCCATGACAGAACTTACGCCCGACATGTTCGCCTTCCTTCAGGAAATGAAGGATCGCACCGCCATCCAGGACTGCCTGCTGCGCTATACGCGGGGCGTCGACCGGCATGACCGCGAACTGATGCTTTCCGCCTATTGGCCGGACGCCTTCGACGACCATGGCGTTGCGGAGGGCTATGCCGCCGATTTCGTCGACTGGGCAATCGGATGGCATGGCGAATTCCAGACGAAGCATCACCATGCGATCAGCAACCATACGGTCGAGATCGACGGCGACACGGCGCATGGCGAAACCTATTACACTTTCTGGGGCGAGAATAAGGGCGCGCCGCCGCAGCTCAGTTTCGGCCGCTATGTGGATCGGTTTGAAAAGCGCAACGGTGAATGGCGCATCGCCGACAGGGTCTGCGTCAATGAAATGACGGCGACGCTGACGGCCGCCGAGATTCCGGACGAATGGAAAGCCCGTATTTTCAGCACGGGGCCGAACCGGCGCGACAAAGGGGACATTTCCTATGTCCGGCCACTGGTCCGCAAGGCAAGGGACGAATGATTGTCGTTCCTGCTCCGCTGAGGATATAGGCAGGACAAGTTCAACATCAGATCGAGGGATATTGCATGACATCACGGACCGTCGTCGTTACCGGCGCTTTCGGGATATTGGGCGGCGCCGTCGCTGCCGCCTTCGCGGCCGCTGGCGACAGGGTGGCGCGGGTCGATTATGCCCCCGCTCCCGCCGAAACTCCGACGGGCTGCCGCGATTTCGGCGGCGTCGATCTGACCGACTATGCCGCGACGCAGAAGCTGGTGGTGGAAATCGTGGGCGCGATGGGGTCGATCGACGTACTGGTCAATGTCGCGGGCGGATTCATATGGGAGACGCTGGCCGATGGGGGCAGCGCGACGTGGAACCGCATGTTCGCGATGAACGCAACGACCTGCGTCAACATGACCAAGGCTGCTCTACCGGAACTGGAGAAGGCGCGGCAAGCCCGCATCATCAACATCGGCGCGGGCGGCGCCGTGGTCGCAGCGGCAGGCATGGGCGGCTATGCCGCGTCGAAAATGGCCGTGCACAAGCTGACCGAGAGCTTGGCGGCTGAACTGTCCGGCAAGGACATCACGGTGAACGCGATCCTGCCCAGCATCATCGACACGCCGACCAACCGGGCGGACATGCCCGACGCGGACTTCAGCCAATGGGTGCAACCGGCCGCCATCGCAGAGGTCATCCAGTTCCTGGCTTCCCCGGCCGCGCGATCCATCAGCGGCGCGTTGATCCCCGTGGCAAAGGGCGGCTGAAACGCCCCATTTGACGGCCGTCGGGCAGGCTGCACGCTGGTCCGTCAGACGATCTCGAACAACGCCGCCGCGCCCATGCCGCCGCCGATGCACATGGTGACGACGGCGTTCTTCGCGCCCAGCCGCTTGCCCGCCAGCAGGGCATGGCCGGTCATGCGCGATCCGGTCATGCCGAACGGATGCCCAATCGAAATGGCACCCCCGTCGACATTGACCCTGGCGGGATCGATGCCCAGCCGGTCGATGCAATAGAGCGCCTGGCTGGCATAAGCCTCATTCAGTTCCCAAATGTCCACGTCCGACACGGAAAGTCCCATCCGGTCGAGCAGCTTCGGCACTGCGAAGACCGGGCCGATGCCCATTTCGTCCGGCTCGCAACCGGCGACCTGCATGCCCTTGTAAAGGCCCAGGATCGGCAAGCCGCGCCGCGCGGCCTCATCCGCGTCCATGATGACGCACGCACTGGAACCGTCGGACAGCTGGCTGCAATTGCCCGCCGTCACCGATCCCCCTTCGAACAGGGGCTTGAGGCGTGCAAGCCCGTCCATATCCGTGCCGGGCCGGTTGCATTCGTCCTGCGTCAGCGTGACCTCTTCCTGGCCCGTGACGGCAAGAGCCTTGTCCACGACATTCTTCGTCGCGGTGATCGGCACTATCTCATCATCGAACCAGCCCTTTTCCTGGGCCGTCGCCGTGCGCGCCTGGCTCGTCATGGCGAATGCATCCTGCGCTTCGCGGCTGACGCCATAGCGCCGGGCCACGATATCGCCCGTCAGGTTCATTGCCATATAGATTTCGGGCTTGTGTTCGAGCAGCCACTCGTCCTTGTTGCGGAAGACATTGCGGTGCGGGTCGACAAGGCTGACCGTTTCGACGCCTCCTGCCACATAGACGCCCCCTTCCCCGCCCCGGATCCGTTGCGCGGCGATCGCAATGGTCTGGAGCCCGGACGAACATTTGCGGTCAAGCGTCATGCCGCACACGCTGATCGGCAGCCCCGCGCGCAACGCGGCCTGCCGTGCGATGTTCGATCCCACCGCGCCTTCGCATCGGGCAGAGCCCAGCAGCACGTCATCGATCTCCGCCGGGTCGATCCCGGCACGTTCCACAGCCGCGCGGATCGAGTGCGCCGCCAGCGTCGCGCCATGAATATTATTGAGCGCGCCCCGGTGCGCCTTGCCGATCGGCGTACGCGCCGTCGCGACGATCGCTGCATCCTTCATGCCCGAAATCTCCCGTCAGAAGCTGACGAGCAGATAGGGTTTGGGCCGGCCGCTTTCCATAACGCGTCGGCCTCATCACGTCTTTGATGAAGCAGGCGAACGTGCTTGACCCAGCCCGCGCAGGTTCACAAAGCATGGTTGATTCCGAAGCAGGGAGCGCTTCACAATGACCATTACCGTCGAAAAGCAGGGTCCGGTCGCGATCGTCACGCTGAACCGCCCAGAGACGAAAAATGCCATCACCCAGGAAATGCGCGGACAGCTATATGGCGCGTTCGAAGATATCGCCATGGACCATGACGTCCGCGCCGTAATCCTGACGGGCGCCGGCGGCGACTTCTGTTCGGGCATGGACGTGACCGGCATGGGCAAGGGCGGCGTCACCGGCTCGATGGACCGGATGTACACCCTCAATCGGATCGCCAAGGCCATTTATTCGCTCAAGAAGCCCACGATCGCTGCGGTGCCGGGCGTGTGCGTGGGCGTCGGCTTCTCCTATGCGCTTGCCTGCGACATCGTGCTCGCCGGTGAACAGGCCCGCTTCGCCGCGATATTCCGCAACATCGCGCTGGCGCCCGATGGTGGTCTTGTCTGGCACCTCCGCCAGTTGCTGGGCGTGCAGAAGGCCAAGGAACTGGTCTATTCCGGCCGTATCGTCCGCGCCGACGAAGCGGTGGCGGCGGGCATCGCCTATGAAAAGGTCGCCCAGGATTCGCTGATGGACCGGGCCATGGAACTGGCGCAAAGCTTCGCATCCGGACCCACCATTGCCATGGGGATGGCCAAGCGGCAGTTCGAACTGAGCTGGAACACCGGCTTTGAGCAATATCTGGAACTGGAAGCTTCGATCCAGCCTCTGATGAGCCGGACGGAAGACCATGAGGAAGGGCTGCTCGCCTTCCGCGAAAAGCGCAAGCCGCAGTTCAGGGGCGAGTGACGCAGATGCTCCAGCCCGAAGCGGAATGGCGCGCGCACCTGGCAGAGGGGCGTTTCATGATACAGCGCAGCCGGTCGACCGGGGGCCATGTCTTCTATCCCCGCGTGGCGGAGCCCGGCACGGGCGCCGAAGATCTGGAATGGGTGCCCGCGTCGGGGGCGGGAACGGTGCATGCGGTCACCATCGTGCGCAAGAAGGATCCGGCCGACAGCTACAGCGTCGTGCTGGTCGACCTCGCCGAAGGACCGCGGCTGATGAGCCGTGTCGACGGCGTGCCGGTCGACGACATTCATATCGGCATGGCGGTCAAGGCCAGCATCATCAACGAGGGGGACAAGCCTTTGCTCGTCTTCGTGCCCGCATGAACATGAGAAACGGTTTCCCGCGCGGTCGCGCCGCGATCGTCGGCGCGTCCACCTATGGCATTGGCCTGTGTCCCGGCGTTTCGGCCGTGGACATGGCGGCCAGGGCCGCGCTGCTGGCGCTGGCCGACGCGGGCATTTCCCTGGCGGAAGTGGATGCGGTCTACACCTCCGCGCCCTATGAGGCGCTGGGTGGCATGGAGCTGGCCGAATATCTGGGCCTGACGCCCAAGGTCACCGACTGCAACCGCACGGGCGGTTCCGCTTTCGAGGTCTATGTCCAGCAGGCGGCACTGGCACTTGAGGCCGGTCTGATCGATTGCGCGCTGATCGCCTATGGGTCCAATCCCGCCAGCAATCCGCCCCCGGGCGTCGGCATGACGCGCCAAAGCCCGTGGGAAGCGCTTTATAAGCCGCTGGCTCCCCTCTCCTCCTATGCGCTGGCTGCAAGCCGGCACATGCATCTTTACGACACCACCCGCGAGCAACTGGCCGAAGTGGCGGTCGCGGCGCGGCAATGGGCGCAACTGAATCCTGAGGCCGCGGTACGGGATCCGTTGAGCGTGGAGGATGTGCTGAAGGCGCGCATGGTGTCCGATCCCCTGACGGTGCGCGATTGCTGCCTGTTCAACGACGGCGCGGCGGCCGTGGTGATGGTCCGCGCCGACCGGGCAAGGGATTGCGCCAGGGCGCCGGTCCATGTGCTGGGCGCGGCCCATGCCGTCACCCATCGCGAAATCAGCTCCATGCCCGATCTTACCGTGACGGGAGCCGCAATTTCCGGCCCGCAGGCCTTCGCCCAGGCCGGCGTCGGACCCGCCGACATGGATGTGGTGATGCTCTACGATGCATTCACCATCACGCCCATCCTGTTCCTGGAGGATCTTGGCTTCTGTCCCAAGGGCGAAGGTGGGCGGTTTGTCTCAAACGGGCATGTCGCGCCGGGCGGCGGTCTGGCGCTCAACACCAATGGCGGCGGCCTGTCCTGTGTGCATCCGGGCATGTATGGCCTGTTCCTGCTGGTGGAGGCCACGCGGCAACTTCGCGGCGAATGCGGCGAGCGGCAGGTCGAAAATGCCCGGCTTGCCCTCGCCCATGGCAATGGCGGGGTGCTGTCCAGTGAAGCGACGGTCGTGCTGGGAACGCCCGAAACCCTGTAAGGGGAGCCCGCGCCTGCCCTCCTTCAGGCGGGCGCGCTCAGGACCAGGCTGACCAGATTTTCCACATCTGCAAGCAACGCCTCCATCTCCAGGGCGGGCTGTTCCTCGCCAAAGCTGTTCTTGTCGAACAGCGCGACGGCGTTCCACATCATCGTGCCAGCCAATGCTATCCGCGCCCGACCCAGTTGCGGCGGCAGCCAGGCCAGCGCAGCGTGCAGCCGTTCCAGCAGGGCCGCTATGCTGGGCGCGCCGGGTCGCGGGACGGCCGCGTCAAACGGATCGCTGAGCAGGCCGGCCGCGCTCATGTGCATCATGAAGCGGATATGGGCATGGGGCGCCTGTTCGTCACGGAGCAGGAAATAGGGCCGCATCATGCAGCGCCAGGCGGTGAAGGCGTCGAGATGTTCCAGCGACGGCCCGCTTTCCCCGATCATCCGGGCGCGGTCCGCCTCCGTATCCCGCAGCCGCATATCGACGACAGCGCGCAGCAACTCTTCCACGCTGCCGAAATGATAGCTGACGGCGGCAGTATTTTTCTGCCCGGCGGCAAGCGCGATCGCCCGCAGGGTCGCCACCCCGATCCCTGCTTCGGCCACCAGCGTTTCCGCGGCAAGGCAGAGCTGCCTTTTGGTGCTCTCGCTGCGGGGGGTTGACGTCATGGAAGGCCTTGTAGCCTGCTTGCCCCTTATGACCAGCCCCTCAATTAAATCATTTGCTTTATTTCGAAGCAAAGCTATAATGGCGGGGAAGAAAGTTGAGAGGAGTATTCCCGTGATCATCACCGCCATGCCCGGTCCCTTCGGCGCCATCGTTGAAGGCGTCGACCTCTCCAAGCCGCAGGGCGAGGAAACCCTGCGGGCATTGATCGGGGCGCTGCATGAACATCAGATTCTCGCGATACGCGGCCAGCAGCTGGCGGATGCGGACTATGTCGCCTTTGGCCATCAATGGGGCCAACCGCTGATGTTCCACCTGCCAACCCACAGGAAAGATGATTTTCCGGAGATGATCCGGATCACCAATGCTGCCGCCACGCCTGAACGCTATCGCGACGGCGCCAAATTCTGGCACCAGGACAGCAGTTATGAGGCTGTGCCTGCCAGCGTGACGATGCTCTATGGCGTGGAAACGCCCGCCGAGGGCGGCGAAACGCTGATCGCCAGCACCGCTCTGGCCTATGATGCGCTGGACGAAGACATGAAGGCCCGGATCGACGGTCTTACCGGCTTGCATTGCCTGGGCGGATCGCCTGCCCTGCCAGGTGAGAAGATCCCGTTCATTCCCGAAAATACGGCCCGCCACGGCATTGTTTCGCATCCGCTGGTGATGCGCCATCCGGTCACGGCGCGAAAGGCACTCTACACGTCCGGTTCGGCCTTCGGGGCCGAGGGACTGGAAACCGACGAGGGACGCGCGCTGATCAATGAATTGCGTGCCCATTGCACCCAGCCCCAGTTCGTGACGCGCTACAAGGTGGAAACGGGCGACATCTTCCTGTGGGACAATTTCCAGGTCCTGCACAGCGCCACGCCGATCGAATATTCCGACGAAATCGGCAAGCGCCGACTGCTCTACCGGATCAGTACAAAGGGCGTGCCCGCACTGTGCAAGGCGGCCGACCTCGCCGCCTGAGAGGCGTATCAATCCGGATCGATGTTCCAGTCGATCCGGTTGGTCAGGAAGGCAAGCGCGGCTTGAACATGCGGCAGGGCGATACGATCCGGCGCGCCCATCAGCACGACGGGCAGCCGGGGCCAGTTCGCTTCGGGCAGCAGGGGGATCAGGCGACCGGCATGGATATGATCGCGCGCCAGCATCTCCAATGTCTGGCCGATCCCCAGGCCCGCCAGAGTGGCCGAAAGTATCGCCGCGCCATCGTTGAAGGTGAAAGCCGTGGGCGACCGCACCCTTATCGTGCGGTCACCCTGCCGCAGTTGCAGCGGATTGCCGCCCGGCGTCTCCACGCTGGCATAGAGGATCGTCCGGTGATGGGCCAGATCGTCGGCTTTCGTCGGCTGCCCGTGCTGTGCGATATAATCGGGCGATGCAAGGCAGACGAGCCGCGTCGTGCCCAGCTTCACGGTCTTCCATCCAGTCGGCGGCACCTCGCCCGCCCGTATGACCAAATCAAAACCGTCGACGCGAAAGAGCGTCCCCCGGTCGCCCAGCGTCAGGTCCAGGATCAATCGGGGATGGAGCCGCTGGAATTCCGCGAGCGCCGGCATGATGAACGCTTGTCCCATGGAGGCCGGAGCGTCCAGTCGCACGCGCCCCGCTATGCCAGCCCCCGGCCGTACCGCCATGTCCGCCGTGGCCACCGCGTCCAGCGCGGCATGCGCATAGGTCAGATAATGGCCGCCCTCCACGGTCAGATCTACCCGGCGGGTCGACCGGTTGAACAAGCGCACGCCCAGATGTTCCTCCAGCCTCCTCACATGCAGGGTGACCATGGGCGTGGAGATGTTGAGGCGCAGCGCAGCCCTCGTGAAGGAGCCGGCCTCGGCCACCGCCACAAAGGCCTCCATCGCCGTCAGTCGATCCATCTTCAGCTCCCGCTTCGCATGCATCCTACATCGAAATCGCGCGCGACACAGGCATCCTGCCCGTCCCATCGGCCTTTTGATGCCTGTGGCGGCGGCCTTGCCGTTTTGCATGCAACCTTGCAACAACCCTGCAGAGAGAGGAGCCTGGAATGAGCGGTTTTCTGGATGAGCGCGCCAATCTGGCAGGGAAAGTGGCCGCCATTATCGGCGGTGGCGGCGGCATTGGCGCCGGCATTTCGCTGGCATTGGCCAAGGCGGGTGTGGACCTGGCGATCTGCGACATCGATGCGGCGGCGCTGACCGACACAGAGCGCGCGATCAAGGCGGTGGGCCGTCGGGTCACGGCCATGACCGCGGATGCCACCGACGAAGCGGCGCTCGACGCCTTTTACGACAATGTCGAACGCGCCTATCCGCGCCTCGACATAGTGGTGAACGTGGCGGGCGGAACCAGAAGGCAATTGCTTTCCGAAGCGAGTCGGGCCGACATCGCGCGCGATATTCACCGCAATTACGGCTATGTGGTCCAGTCGGTGCAGCGTGCAGTGCCGCTGATCAAGCGTTCCGGCGACGGCGGCAGCATCATCAATTTCACCACGATAGAGGCGCATCGCGGCGCCGCCAGCTTCTCTGTCTATGCAGGCGCCAAGGCGGCGACCACCAACTTCACCCGCTCGATGGCGGTCGAACTGGGCAAGGACAGGATCCGCGTCAGTTGCATCGCCCCGGACACGACCCTGAGCCAGGGCAATGTGGCTGCCATGCCTCCCTCCTTCGCGGAGGGCTTTGCGAAACTGCCTGCCCATGTCAGGGGCAAGGGGATGGAGATGTACATCCCCAGGGGAGAGCAACCGCCGGTCGACGCCCTGGCGAACGCCGTTCTGTTTCTGGGTTCGGACCTGTCGACTTTCGTGTCGGGCATGACAATGCACGTCGACGGCGGCACCATGGCGGCGGCGGGCATGATCGAATGGCCCTTTGGCGATGGCTTCGTTCCGACGCCGCTCGCCGGAACGCTGGCGCACCTCTATCACGAAGGAGACGACGCATGATCCTCTACGCCGTCACTCTTTCGCCCTTCGCGGCGCGCGTCCGGCTGGCCCTGCGCGTCAAGAAGCTGGGCTATGACATGCAACCGCCACCGGGCGGCAGCACGCGGTCGCCCGAATATCTTGCGATCAATCCCATCGGCAAATTGCCGGTGCTGGTGACAGACGAAGGGCTGGCGATCGCCGAGTCCGAAACTATCCTGGACTATCTGGACGAACAGTTCCCGGCGCCTTCCCTGATGCCCTCGGACCCGGCTGAACGGGTGCGGATGCGAAACATCATCCGCAGTTTCGAACTCTATGCGACGCCCGCCATGTCCCGCCTGTTCAAACAGATGGATCCAGCAACCAGGGACGAAGCGGTGACCGCGGCTGAGATCGCCAACTGGCGCAACGGCCTGGGGCTTTGCGATCAATTCGTGACCGACGCCATGTTCGCCGTGGGCGGCGCCATCAGCAAGGCGGACTGCGTCCTGCTGCCCAGCCTTTTGCTCTGCGAGGTCGTCGCCAGCATCTTTGAACTGGACGATCCACTTGCTGACCGTCGCAATCTTGCCGGCTACCAGGAAAAGGCGCGCCAGCACCCGGATATGGGAACGATCTGGAACGAAACGGCGGCCGCACTTGCGGCCATGAGAGCGGGCCGGTGATATTCGGCGGATCGACATGAGGCAGTTCCGCCCCATGTCGATCCGCCAAAAGCAGGCAGTCGTCAAAATCGCGATCAGGCTTCAGGCGAAAAGTTCGGCGGAGGCCAGCCTGTCGGCAATGAAGCGGCAGAAGCGCGCCGCATCGGCGCCGTTGATGACGCGATGATCGTAGCTGAGAGACAAAGGCAGCATCTGCCGCCAGGCAATCCCCCCGTCGTCAGCCGGAACCGGAACGGGCCGCGCGCGGGTGACGCCCAGGATCGCGACTTCCGGCGCATTGACGATAGGCGTGAACCCGGTTCCGCCGATATGCCCCAGTGAGGTCAGGGTGATACAGCCGCCGGACATTTCCGCCATGGACAGGCCCTTCGTTCGTGCCTTCTCCGACAAGGCGACGATTTCCTCCGCAATCTGCGTCACGGACTTACGGTCGCAGTCGCGGATGACAGGCACCAGCAGGCCGCCGGGCGTATCGACCGCCACGCCGACATGCACATATTTCTTGAGCGTCAGCGTGGCGCTCGCCGGATCGAGCGAGGCGTTGAACTGCGGAAAGGCAGCCAGGCCATCGGCCAGCGCCTTCACAAGCAGCGGCACCGCCGTCAGCTTTGTACCGCCGCCGGCATTATGGGCCTTGCGCCTTTCCTCCAGAGCCGTGATGTCCGCCTCATCCTGATGAGTGACGTGCGGAATGGCGACCCAGTTACGACCCAGGAACGCCGCGACGAACTTCTGGATCTTGCTGAGAGGCCGCTGCTCGACCTCGCCGAAGACCGAGAAATCGCCCGTCGGCCAGGGCGCAAGACCTGCGAGCAAATCGCTCATATGTGCTGGGATCCCGTCGGCTTGAGGAATGTGAAGCGGGGGCTTTCCAAATCTATGGAGTCGGTCAACTGCATGGTCGGGGCCGCCGCGAAAACGCTTTCCAGCAAGGCCGCTGGATCATTCGTCTCGACCTCGTAATCGGCAACGAACAGGCCGGTTTCGACGCCGCTCATGTCCAGTTCCCTGTACCGGGTGCAGGACAATATGCCCGGCAACCGGCACATCTCGGCGGAGTGAACATCTTCGTACCAGCGGTCATATTCCGCCTCGCGCCCGGGTACCGCGCGCGAGGTCACATGCAGGATATAACGCATGCCGATTACTCGATCGTCGCCAGAAGGGTGCCGACCTCATAGGTTTCCCCGATCTGGGCAATGATCTTGAGAGTGCCGCTGGCGGGGCTTTCCACTTCCTGCGTGGATTTTTCCGATTCCAGCGCATAGAGCGGCTGGCCCTCGACGGCCTGGCCGCCATCTTCCACCAGCCATTCGGCCAGCGTGCCTTCGTTCATCGAGAAACCGATCTTGGGCAGCAATACTTCAACAGCCATGGAAAACTCCCTGCGCGATATTAGGATTTGATGATGGCTTCAGCAGCCGCGACGATGTCCGCGGTCTGCGGGGCAAATGCGGTTTCCAGCGGCTTGGAGAACGGAACCGGGCAGAATGCGCCGCCCAGCCGCTTGACCGGAGCCTTGAGCTTGCCGAACAGTTCCTCGTTCAGCACGGCCGCGATTTCCGCGCCGGCGCCAAAGGGCGTCACCGCCTCATGCACGATGATGGCGCGGCCGGTCCGGGCGACGGAGTTCACCACCGTTTCCTTGTCCCAGGGCGCGATGGTGCGCAGGTCGATCAGCTCGGCGGAAATGCCCGCCTCCTTCAGCTTCGCGACGGCGGGCATCGCCTCCTGGATCATGCGCGCATAGGCGATGATGGTGACATCGCTGCCTTCGCTCAGCACATTGGCCTTGCCGATGGGTACGCGATGGCCCCTTTCCGGCGCTTCGGCAGGTGTCCAGTAGGACGGCAGATTCTCGATGAACAGCACCGGATCAGGATCATCGATGGCGCTGCGCATCAGGCCATAGGCATCCTTCGGGCTGGAAGGCGCGACGACCTTGATGCCCGCGGTATGCGCGAACCAGGCTTCCAGATAGTCGCAATGCTGCCCGCCGCTGGCGAATCCCGTCCCCGTCATGGTGCGGATGACGATAGGCACATGGGTCTGGCCACCCGACATGAAACGCAGCTTCGCGGCATGGTTCACGATCATGTCCATCGCCACGGTCGTGAAGTTCATCAGCATGATCTCTGCAATGGGCTTGAAGCCCACCAGGCTCGCACCGATGGCCGCGCCGATGATCGCCTGTTCGGAAATGGGCGTGGAGCGCACCCGATGTTCGCCAAAGCGCGAGGAAAGCCCCCTGGTGACGCCGCACACGCCGCCCTCCTCGGGGTCGGCCAGATCCTCGCCAAGCGCGATGACATTGTCATCCTCTTCCATCGCGTCGGCAATGGCGGCGTTGATGCCCTGGAGGATATTTGCCTTGGCGGCCTTCACGGTATTTTCAGGGGCCATTGTGGTCTCGGCGTTCATCAGGCCATCTCCTCCGCGAACACGTCGCGCTTCAGTTCCTCCACGCCGGGGAAGTCGCTCGCCAGAGCGAATTCGACCGCCTCGTCGATCTCCTTCTCGATGGCGGCTTCCATCTCGGCCAGTTGCTCCTCGCTCGCGACGCCTCTTTCGATCAGCGACGCGCGGAAGCGGGGAACGGGATCGTTCGCCATTGCATCGGCCTTGCGCGCCTTGTCCATATAGGCGTCGACATCGCCGAAGACGTGGCCAAAGAAGCGATAGGTCATCGCCTCGATCAGGGTCGGCCCCTCGCCGGCGCGGGCGCGGGCGATCGCCTCGTTGGCGACGGCGTACATTTCGAATGGGTCGTTGCCGTCCACCCGCACGCCCGGCATGCCATAGGCGGCGGCGCGATCGGCTACCTTGACGTTGCTGGTCTTGTCATAGGCGGTATGCTCGCCCCATTCATTGTTCTGGCAAACGAAGATCACCGGCAATTTCCAGACGGCGGCCAGATTGAGCGATTCGTGGAATGCGCCGATATTGGCGGCGCCATCGCCGAAGGAAGCGACCGTCACGCGGCCATCGCCGCGCAATTGGGAGCCCCAGGCCAGGCCATTGGCGATCGGCATGGTGGATCCGACGATGCCGGTCGTCACCATGATGCCCTTGGTGGGATAGGTGACGTGCATCGGACCGCCCTTGCCCTTGCAGGTGCCGGTCGTGCGACCGGCGACTTCCGCCCACAGATCCTTGAGCGGCAGGCCCTTGGCAAGCTGGTCATGGCTGCCGCGATAGATGGTGCAGATATAATCCTCATCGGTCAGATTGACCGAAATGGCGCTGGGGATCACCTCCTGACCGCGCGGGCTGTAATAGGGCATGACCAGCCGCCCGTTCATGATGACCTTCCGCGACCGTTCGTCATTCGCCTTGATCAGCGCCATGCGGCGGTAGATTTCTATCTGGGTCGCCGCATCGGGGGTTGCCCTGTTGGTCATTTTCAGACGTCCTTTCGAAAGGCCGGATTCTTGCTATACGGCGTCCAGCATCTGCCATGTTTTGCCCGGCATGAAAGCCCCGGCCGATCCATATCGCAATTGTGAAGGATGCGGCGGCACCGTCATTCCGATTGGGGGCGCCGCGCGCGCAGTTCGATCCGCCCCTTGCCGAATGGCGCATCGCGATTGGTCAGCGCCTCCTTCAACCCTTTTTCCGCCATGTCCTTGCGGAACTGGCTGCGGCGTGGACCAGTGCTGAGATGCGCGCGGGCGTCCAGTTCGGCGGCATAGCGCAGGGACTGCTTCGCGCCGGCCAGTTCCATCTGCGCATTGACGACGCGCTTGTGCGTGGCGAGTATCTCGGCGTCGACGCTGCCGATGCGGCGCACCATTTCATCCGCCTCGAAATCCAGTTCCGCCGCCGGATAGGCCTCCAGCACCAGGCCGATGCGCGCCGCGTCGATGCCGCTGATCGTGTCGCCCGTGAACAGCATGCGCTTGGTCCACTGCGGTCCGCAATGGTAGAACCACAGGTTCGTGGGCGGCGTGCCATTCGCGCGGGCGGCGGGAAAGCCGATCTTCGCATCATCAGCCGCCAGCACGATGTCGCAGGAGAAGGCCAGGTCCGTGCCGCCAGCCAGGCAATTGCCCTGGACCTTCGCCACGATCGGCTTGTGCAGGTCCAGCATGATGGAGGTCAGTTCCTGTTGCCGTTCCAGGTTCCAGATGTCGTCGTCGATCGTTCCTGCACGGCTGCGGTAATCGGCCGGATCATATTCCGTCGCCGCGTCGGCTGCACCGCCATAGCTGTCCGTCAGATCATAGCCAGCGCAAAAATCGCGCCCTTCCCCCGAAAGCATGATGACGTTGGCGTCGCGCCGGTCGTCCGCTTCCAGCAGCGCCTGATGCAGTTCCTTGAGCGTCTGACCCGACAGGGCATTGCGCTTTTCAGGGCGATTCAGGGTGATGCGGGCCACATTGTCGCGCACCGCAAAGCTAATGCAGTCCGTCGATTTCAGCCATTTCATGCCCATATTCCGCTCTCCAAGGTCATCATGACCCAACATAGCGCGCCATGTACCACGCTGGCGATGCCTTCCAGCCGGTCTATCGGTCATGTGATCCTTGCCCTCCGTCCATCTTGCTCCCGAGGGGTGTCCGGGGCAGTCCTGCCGGATCATGCGGAACATCGGGGTAGAGCAGGCGAAGATGGTGGCGGGCTTCCGTCGGCTGAAGCAATTGGACGAAGTCATGCGGGCCTTCGATCCCGTCTACGTGCGCCAGGAAGCGGACGGCTATGTCACCATGGGCTTTCGCGTCGGACCCCAGCACTGCAATCCGCGCGGCAATTGTCATGGCGGCACCTGGGCGACGATGGCCGATGTCGTCATGGGCCTGAATGTCGGCTTCATCACCGGGCTTAGTGGACCGACCGTTTCGCTCGGCATCGATTTCCTGGGCGCCGCCGTCGAGGGACAGTGGGTCGAAGGGCGGGCGGAAATCCTGCGCTGGACGCCCAACCTTGCCTTCGCGCAATGCCGCTTCAGCGCGGACGGCGAGACAGCGTTGCGCGCCAATGCGGTCTTCCGCCGCAAGTCCCTGGCCTATTCCGACTTTGAGTCGCTGATCGCGCATTCATCGAACGATATGGAATAAGGAGAGCATCATGAGCCGTCTGACAGGCAAGGTCGCAGTGATCATGGGCGCGACCCGCGAAGGCAATATGGGGCAAGCGATCGCCAAACGCTTCCTTGAGGAAGGCGCGCATGTCGTCGTGTCAGGTCGCGGCAGGGAGGGACTGGACGCGTTCGCCGCCGCGACCGGAGCCACCGCCATCCCGTGCGACATCCGCAGCCGCGATCAGATCCAGTCGCTGGCCGATGCTGTACTGGCGCAGCATGGTGCGATCGACATCGCCGTCAATGCGGCCGCGATCGGCTTTCTCGCACCCTTCGAGGAGGAGACGGAGGAGCAGATCGATTCGATGCTCTCCATCATCTTCAAGGGCGGAATGTTCTTCATGCAGGTGATGGTCGGGGCCATGAAGCGCGAACGCCGGAACGGACGGGGCGGCGCGATCATCAATATCTCCTCGGCCGTGGCCGACATCATGTCCGACGATCATTGCAGCTATATGGGCGCCAAGGCCGCGCTCAACCATATGACGCGCTTTGTCGCATATGAATATGGCAGGCATGGCATCCGCGCCAACATCCTTGCGCCGGGCCTCACCATCACGCCGATGCTGGGCGGCTTCAACGTGCCGGGCATGGTGGAAGCCTATGCAAGGGAATACCCGCTGGGGCGGATCACGACGGTGGAGGACATCGCCAATGCGGCCCTGTTCATGGCCAGCGACGAATGTTTCATGACGGGCCAGACCTTCCATGTGACCGGCGGCCTGACGCTGCGCCGCAATCCCACGACGGAGGAGATCATGGCCTCCATCGCCGCCCATGGCGACACGACGGCACCCATGTGAACGGTAGTGCAGGGTCGCGCCGCAGCCCTGGTGGGCCGACGGCGAGGGATCAGACTGGCGATGATCTGAGGGCGAGGCGGCGGCGACATTGACTTGCGCCATGCGCAGGCGGGAAGCTGATGTCCAATCACAGGAGAGGGCGGGAATCGTGAACCAGCCATCCGGCACGGTGCAGCCGAAGATCTTATGCAGGAAGAAGTCGGGACCGGAGGATTTCATCCCGAAAGAAGATTATGTCAGCCGCGATTTCGCTCGTCTGGAACAGCAGCGGCTCTGGCCCCGCGCATGGCAGATGGCCTGTCGGGAAGAGGAAATCCCCCGCGTCGGTGATTATGTCACTTACGACATACTGGATGAATCCATCATCGTCGTGCGAGTCGCGCCTGAACGGATAGCGGCCTATCATAATGCGTGCCAACATCGTGGACGCCGGCTGACGGAGGGGTGCGGCCACGCGGCCCGTCTGTTCTGCCGCTTTCACGGCTGGTCCTGGAAGCTCGACGGAACGATCGCCCATGTCGTCGACCGGGACAATTGGGACGGCAGCCTGAAGGACGAGGACGTCGCCCTGCCGCAGGTCAGGGTCGATCGCTGGGGCGGTTTCGTCTTCATCTGCATGGACGGGGATGCCGAGCCCCTGCTCGATTTCCTCTCCCCCATTCCTGAGGTTTTCCGCAACTATCCCTTCGAGAAGATGCGCTATCGCTGGTACAAGCGCACCGGAATCGATTGCAACTGGAAGACAGCGCTGGAAGCCTTCAACGAAGGCTATCATGTCCAGACCACCCACAGCCAATTGCTGCCGGTCCACGATGATGAGGCACTGTCCTTCGCCGAAGGGCGCCATGGCAGCTACCAGCTTGCGCCGGGGCGCATTTCGCTGGGCGAACGATCGCCACGTCTGGCCAGCGTGCGGGTCGATTATCGACGTAATGTCCGGGATTTCGTCCTGATGCTGGAGGAGGATCTGAAAGCCTCCATCCCGCCACATATGTCGGAACTGGCAGACCGGCTTGTTGATGAGTTGCCCGAGAACGCATCCCTGCTCGACGTGCTGATGAAATATGGGCAGATCGCCTTCGAGGCAGCGCAGGAACGGGGCATCCCCTTCCCTTCGCTTACGCCGGAGGAGATCGCGCGCGCGGGAGCCGACTGGCATCTGTTCCCCAACATGGTGTTCCTGCCTGCGCCCGACGCGATGCTGGCCTATCGCGCACGGCCGGACCGGAATGATCCTGAACGATGCATCTTCGAAGTCTATTCGCTGGTCCTCTATCCTGAAGGGCAGGAACCGCCGCTGGAGCGGCAGACCTTTGAGGATTGGCGCGATCATGACGGCTGGGGCCTGATCCTGACCCAGGACTTTGAGAATATGACCGAAGTGCAGCGGGGCATGCGTTCCACGGGCTTCAAGGGTTCACGCACAAATCCGGTGCAGGAGCGCAGCGTGTCGAATTTCCACCGCGCGCTGCGGGAGTTCATCGACCCCGGAACATGAAGATCAAAAGGAGAGAATATGGCGGGCAGATTAAGCGGCAGGGTCGCGATCGTCACCGGCGGCGGCCAGGGCGTGGGTCTGGGCATCGCGCAGGTTTTCCTGCGTGAAGGGGCGAGGGTGCTGATCACCGGCCGTACCCCCGACAAGCTGGAAGCAGCCGTCGCCGGCCTTGCAGCCGACGGCGGAGAGGCAGCATGGATCGCCGGAACCGCAGGCGTGCGGGCGGATGCGGAGGCCGCCGTGGCGAAGGCGGTCGAACTGTTCGGCGGGATCGACATTCTGGTGAACAATGCCCAGACGTCGAAACCCGGCACCCTGTTCGAGGATACGGACGACGCCCTTTTCGCGATGACGATCGAATCCGGTCTCTATGGAACCTTCCAGCATATGCAGGCGGCCGTCCCCCATATGAAGGAGAAGGGCGGCACGATCATCAACTTCGGTTCCTATGAGGGCATTCACGGCGGCATCGGCTTTGCCGCCTATGCCGCGACGAAGGAGGCCATTCGCGGCCTTTCCCGCACCGCGGCCCGGGAACTGGGCAAGTACAAGATCCGGGTCAATGTGATCTGCCCGGCCGCGCTCAGCCCGATTGCCCAGCAATGGGTCAAGGATTTCCCGGAAGAGGCGGAGAAGGTGATGAAGCTGGTCGCGCTCGGCTATCTCGGGGACTGCATGGAGGACATCGGGCCCGCCGCGCTGTTCCTGGCGAGTGACGACAGCCGCTATGTGACGGGACAGACGATCAACGTCGACGGCGGACAGATGATGTTATGAGCGGCGCACTTGATTTCGCGGGCCGCACCGCGATTGTCACCGGCGCGACCAAGGGCCTTGGCCGCGCCTATGCGCATTGGCTCGCGGCGCATGGTTGCGCCGTCGTGGTCAGCAACCGCAAGGCACCCGACGGCTCCTCCTCAGCCCGGACGGTCTGCGAGGAAATCGTGGCGGCGGGTGGCCGGGCGGTCGTGCATGACGGACCGGTACAGACGCCGGAAGCCGCCGAGGAGATGGTGCGGATCGCCCGCCAGCATTTCGGTACACCCGACATTTTCATCAGCAATGCCGGCGTTCAGGCGTTCCGTGACTTCGGCAGCGTCACGCTGGACGAAATGAATGCGCTGCTGGAGATCAACCTTCACGGCGTGCTGGTGGGGTTGAAGGCCATATGGCCGGCGATGGCGGAGGCGGGATATGGGCGTATCGTGCTGACCGGTTCCAGCGCGGGGTTGTGGGGACAGGTCGGCTCGGCCGATTATGCGGCGTCCAAGGCGGCGATGGTCGGCATTGCGCGTTCGCTGACCATCGACGTCCCCACGGGCGCGGACATATGCGTCAATGTGATCGCTCCCGCCGCCTACACGCCCATGTCGGCAGGCAGCATTCCAGCCGAGTGGGCCGGCTATGCCTCACCGGATCATGTCGCGCCGGTCGTCGGCTGGCTGTGCAGCGATCGATGCAGCACTTCGGGCGGCATCTACCATGCGGGCGCAGGCAATGTCCGCCGTGTGCAGATATTGGAAGGCCCCGTTCATAAATTGTCCGAGGGCGATATAGACAGCGTGATGCGCGGTTTGACCGCGCAACCCGAATGGACCAGCTCTTTTGCTTCCGGCGCGGAGATCATGCCGGAACTGGTGAAGGCGATGACAGCATGACCATAGATTTCTCCGGCCAGGTGGCCATCGTGACGGGAGCAGGCGGCGGCATGGGGCGCGCCTATGCGCTGGAACTGGCGCGCCGCGGCGCTGCCGTCGTCGTCAATGACTATGGCGGAGGCGTTCTGGGCGAGCAGAATGGCAGTGCTGCGCCGGCCCAGGCCGTGGTGGATGAAATAATCGCGGCTGGCGGACAGGCCATTGCCAATGGGCTGGCGGTGGGTACGGCGGGCAATGCGCGAGCGATCACCCGGGCGGCGCTGGACGCGTTCGGACGGATCGACATTCTCGTCAACAATGCCGGTACTGCCATTGCCGGCCCCTTCACCGCGTATGATGACGACGCGATCGAGCGCCATTATGCAACCAACCTCATTGGCGGCCATCATCTGATGCGCGCAGCATGGCCGCACATGGCGGAAAACCGCTATGGCCGGATCCTCAACGTCAGTTCCAACGGCGCACTGGGCGTGGGCGGCAATGCCCCCTATGGCGCGGCAAAAGCAGGCATGCTGGGCCTCACTCTGGATGCCGCGATCGAGGGCAAGCCGCTCGGCATTTTGGTGAATGCCGTGATGCCGACATCCTATTCGCGACTGGTAGAGCAGATCCCTGATGCTACCACGGTCGCCTGGTTCCGCGACAATCTGCCGCCGGAAAAGGTGGCGGCGGCGATGGCCTGGTTCCTGAGCCGCGATTGTGCGGCAACGGGCCGCATCCTGCTGACCGGCGGCGGCCGCCTGTCGAGCCTGATCTTTGCCGAGACCGCAGAGATTTTCGATCCGGAGATCAGCGCTGAACGGGTCGCCCAGCGGATCGGGGAGATATGGGACGAAAACCCGCTCACCCCCGTGCATAACCAGGCGGAGGCAGGCGCGCGCTATTTCCGCCACCTGCCCTGGACGGCGGCCGCCACGCCTGATTTTGGCCCGGACGTCGAGCGAGGCTGAGCTGGCGCCTTTTCCCTAGGGTAGAAAGGCCCCGTCCTTCGACGCCGCATTTGCGCATTGCGAATGCGGCAGGATCAGGCGCGCCGGCGTCCATGCAGGGTGATGTAGATGGCTGTGCCGATGATAAGGGCAGAACCCAGATAGGTTCCGGGCTGCGGCCATTCGCTGAACATCAGATAACCCAGCGCCGTGGTGAAGAGGATGCGGACATAGTCGAGCGGCCCCATCAGGCTCGCCTCTCCCAAAGTCATGCCGCGAATATAGCAGGCCTGCGTCACGACGCCGAGCACGCCCATGACGACCAGCAGCAGCGCATCCTCTGCCGTGGGGGTCCGCCAACTGCTGAAGGCCAAGGGCGCGGTGAAGATCAGGCCCAGCAATGTTGACCAGGTCAGCAGTGCCAGGTCGCTATGATCCCGCGACATCTGCTTCACGCTGATCACTGACCAGGAGACGAGCAATGCGGCAAGCAAGCCCTGAACGGCCGCCCAGCCGATCAGCGAATGAGCGGAGCCGGGCGCGATGATGATCAGCACTCCTGCAAAACCGACGAGCGTGGCGAAGAGCCGTTGCCGGTCCAGCCTTTCGCCCAGCAAAAGGGCGGCCAGCGGGACGAGGAACAGGGTGCGGGTGAAGGACAGCGCGTTGGCTTCGGCCAGGCCCAGAAGATGAAAGCTGTTGAAGGCGAGGATGATCGACAGGCTGGTCGCCGCGCAACGCAGGATCATCAGCATCGGTCGACGTAGCGTGAACGCGTTGCGGGGTTGCCGCAGGATGAAAGGGGAAAGCGCCATCAGGCCGACCCCTTGCCGCACGAAATTCTGCGTTGCCGAGGAATAGTCGTCGCCCAGCAGTTTCACCAGAGCCATGGCGATGCTGTAGGCGAAGCCGGAGGCCAGCATCCACAGCGCGCCGCGCGCATTGTCGTGATAGCCTTGTCTGCTGCTGTCCATTCCGCCGCGTTAGAACCTCTCGCACGGGGTGGACAGATTATTCGGCAAGCATCGGTCCGTTGATGGCGTGGCGGAAGGGACCGACAGACGGAATCGCCCTGTTCGCCCCTGCCGACAGTCATCGGCGCCGGACCCGAAAGTCCGGCGCCGATCCCCCGGCTTAAAATTTATAGGACAATTCCGCACCATAGGTGCGCGGTTCACCATAGACCGAGGAAATATAACCGGCCTCATTGTAGATGCCAATCACGCCCACCCGATAATAGCTCTTGGTAAGATTGTTAACGAAAGCCGCAGCGCCCAGCCCGGTGCCGAAGATATTGTCCCAGCCGGCACGCAAGTTCACCAGCTCATAACCCGGTTCCGCGCCCTGCACGTCATTCTTGTCGAGGTGCTGCTTGGTCCGATAGCTGATATTGGCATTGAGGTTGATCGCGCCGGCATCGCCCGACAGCGGGATTTCATAGCTGACATTGGCGCCCATCTGATGATGGGGCGAGCCGACCAGTTCAAATTCGCCCGGCTGACGGCCGCTGGTGATATCGACCCCGACATAGGAATAGAAGGCGCTGATATTGAGCGGACCAGCGATAAGGCCCAGTTCCAGTTCTCCGCCATAGTTCTTCTGACGAGCGGTATTGTCGATGACGGTGTTGACATTGCCGGCACTGTCGATCGACGATGTCTGCTTCTGGACGTTCTTGTAATCCTGGTAGAAGATGGCAAGATTGCTGGTCAGCGTGGCGCCGCCCAGGGCATGGCGCGTCTTGAGCCCCACCTCATATTCCTGCACCGTTTCCGGATCAAAGGGCTTCAATTCTTCGGTGGATGCCGCGCGCAACGAGAAACCGCCGGAGCGGAAGCCGCGACGGGTTGAAATATAGGTCGTCAGATTGGCATTCGGTTCATATTGCAGGGTAACGTCCCAGGTGACGGCGTCCCATTTCTTGCTGTTCGTCTGCGGACAATCGGCCAGCGACGAAGGCACGAAGGAGGTCGTGCCGGTATCCACGCGGAACAGGCATCTGCCCAGATTGGGATAATAGGCAAAAATGCGCGCATTGCGCTTGTCGGTCGTATAGCGAAGACCGGCGGACAGCTTGAACTGATCGGTAAAGGCGTAGGTGCCCGCCGCGAACAGCGCGAACGTCTTCGCCTTGCCGCTACCAGCATAAGCGTTGAGGAAAGTCGCCGCGGGCGTATTGAGCGGCAGTCCCGCACCGACGATAGCCAGTTCCGGGAACTGGCTGGACGTGGAACCGTCCTTCCCCTTTTCCACGAAATAATAAGCGCCCAGCACATAATCGAGCCGGTTCTCTATCGCCTTCCCCTGGACCTGGAACTCTTCGCTGAACTGCTCGATACTGCGGTAGCGATTGGAATTGATAAGATAGGCGGGCACGCCGTCCAGATCCATGACCTGATCAAAGTCCAGTTTGCGGTAGCCGATGATATTCTTGAACGTGATATTGTCCAGGCTGTATGTCGTGCGATTGGTGACGCCCCTGTTCTTCAGCCTTTCAAACGGCTGGGTCTGGTAGGCGTCGAGCGTGCCGCCAGTGCCCGATCCGGAAGCGAAGGTATAATGCGGACGCGCCTGCTGCGCCGCGAACTGCCCCACGACATCCGAGACGGGAAAGCCGAACCCGCGCAGCACCGTATATCCGGCGATGGCTGGCGCGGCAGGATTGGCGGCCGTACCCACCAGCGCCGTGCCATGCTCGTTCGTCTTGATATAGTCGACGATCGTATTGGATTCGAATTCGGGCGTCGGCGCGAAGCGGATTGATGCACGGAAAGTCTTGTAATTCTGGTCGTCATAGTCGCGGCCGGTCAGCACATCCGTCGTGAAGCCGTCGCGTTTCCTGATCTTGCCCGCGAAACGTACCGCCAGGCCTTCCGTCAGGGGCACGTTCACCATGCCGTAAATGTCGTGCATGTCATAATTGCCGACCTGCCCACGCAGTTCGGCATGAAATTCGTCCACCGGCTTGTTGGGTTCGATCAGCACGGCGCCGCCAGTCATGTTCCGACCGAACAATGTACCCTGCACGCCCTTCAGCACCTGGGTCGATTGAAGATCGTAGAGCGCATAGGCAAAGCCGACGCTGCGGGCCTGGACCACTTCGGCGAAATAGGTGCCGACCGGCGGGTCGGTGAGCAGTTGCGATTCCTGGGTACGCTGACCGCGAATGGCAAAGCCCAGTTCGTTGCGGCTTGTGCCCTGGTTGGTCAGGCTGAGTGAAGGTACGCGGCTTTGCAGCCCGAGCGCGTCGCTGACGCCGCTTCGCGCGAGCGAGTCGCCGCTCACGGCGGTGATCGAAATCGGCACGTCCTGCAAAGCTTCCTCGCGCCTGCGTGCTGTCACGACGATGTCGGGCACCTGGACGCCCGAAGCCTGCGGCGCGGCATCCTGTGCAGCGGCGGCTGTAGCGAAGATCGATGTAGCGGCAAGCAATGCGGACCGAAACATGGTCATCCTTCCTCTCCTGATCGTCCGGCACCACGCCGGCACGGCCGCTTTTGCGGCTCTGGAAAAGGATCATGTAGAAAGGATAGTTTTACTCAATCGTTACGATGGCCTGAGCAACATTCATCGCAGTCATGATATTTTGAGGGCCACGCCCTCAGCGTTCGACGATCAGGGCATGACCCGCCAAGGGCCCGATCCCCACCACGCCGCCGTCGACCGCCAGTTCCACACCGTTGACGAAGCGGGCCTCGTCGCTCGCCAGGAACAGCACGGCCTGCGCCACGTCCCAGGCATCGCCCTCGATGCCGAGAGGGCTGACCCTTCGGCGCATTTCCCGCATCTCGTCCGACATGTAACGGGCCGCGTGGGGGGTCATGACATGACCAGGCGCCACGGTGTTGACGCGGATGCCGTCGCGGCCATGCAGGACGCCAATTTCCCGGGATAGCTGCGCCATCGCTGCCTTGGACGGCCCATATGCGATGGCGCCCATGGCCCTGATTCCGGCCAGAGAGGAGATGTTGACGATCGACCCGCCGCCGTTGCGCGCCAGATGCGGGACCGCCGCCTGGCTCATCAACATCGCGCTGGTCAGATTGGTGGTCATCGTCCGGTTCCACTGGTCCAGCGTCATCGTTTCGAGCGTGGCGGGACCGGATATGCCGACATTGTTGACCAGAATGTCCAGCCTGCCGAATGCGGTGACCGCCGCATCGACCAGCCTGGCGCACACTGCCGGATCGGCGACATCGCCGTCCACCGCCAGGGCATTTCCGCCATTGGCTTCGATCCGCTCGGCAGTGGCCTGCGCCCGCGCCAGGTCAAGATCGGCGCAAACGATCCGCGCACCTTCCGCACCCATCAGCAGGGCGATGGAACGGCCAATGCCGATATCATCGCCTTCCGCGCCCGCGCCGGTCACTATGGCGACCTTGCCGGCCAGACGGTCATAATGGCGTAACGGTTCCGGCATGCGGCCTCTCTCCTCAGTCTGCCAAGCAGATGGACCCAAAGGGCCCGACCCGTCCAGCGTGCTATGCCGCTGTTCGCGCAGGGCGCGAAAGATTGACAGGGAGAATTTGCGCATATACCGGCTGTTTTCTCTCAATCATGGCTTTTGATTTTGCTCTTGTCGCGCTGCCCGGCGCCTATTCCAGCAGCGTCGGTGCGCTGGTGGACAGCTTCATGATCGCCCGCGATCGGGTGGAGCATGTTTTCGCCGGGGAAGAGCAGTTGCGCATGGAGACGCAGCTTCACATTCTTTCCGCAGATGGTGGGCCAGTGGTGCTGGGCGACGGCCGCTCCTTCCCGGTCGACGGTCCGGCGAACAGGGACGATCCGATGGCGTTCATCTGGCTGCCTGCCTTCCGTGCCGGTGGACGCGAACTGCTGGAGCGCCGCCTGGCGGAGGCAGGCCCATTGATCGACTGGCTCCATCGCCAGTCGGAACAGGGGGCAGTGATCGGGGCGAGCGGGGCAGCGTCAACCCTGCTGATGGCAGGGGGCTTCACTGCCGATCTCGCAGTGCCCGTCGCAAGGGCGATGCAGCCGCTCACGCGCACCCTGTTCCCGCGCCAACCTTTCGAGGAGCGGTTCGGGATGGTCGATCACGGCCATCTGCTGATCGGCAACGGCATGGGCAACGATCTGCCGTTGATCATCCGGGTGCTGGAGCGCATGATCTCCCCCGATATCGCCCGCTGGCTCTCCTCGATCATAGGGCAGGATTATGAGGAGAAGGAACTGCTGGCGCCCGATCCGATGGTCGCCAGGGCGCAATTATGGATCGAGCAGCGTTTCACCGGACCGATCAACATGGCCGAACTGGCCAGGCATCTGTCGACGAGCCCCGCCACCCTCAATCGCCGATTCCACAAGGCGCTAGGCCTCTCGCCCAAGGCTTATGTGGGGCAGCTCCGCTTCCAGGCGGCGGTGCGAATGCTGGAAAAGTCCACGCGCTCGGTCGATCGGATCGCGCAACTGGTCGGCTATTCGGACAGCCGGCTGTTCCGGGCAATGTTCCGTCAACATGCCGGCATGACCGCAAGTGAATGGCGGGCGAAACCGCGGCAGACGTGAAGCCCGACTGACAGGCCCCTTACCGATGGGAAGGGGCCTGACCCTGATCAGCTGTTGCTGCCCACGGCATGGTGGGCGGCGATCCATCCGAAGATGAAGGAGGCGCCTATGCTGGCGCCCGCCGCAGGGTAGCAGCGGCCCATCACCGATGCCGTCGAATTGCCGGTGGCGTAGAGACCATCGATCACCGATCCGTCAGCGCGCAGGACTCGCGCATTCTCGTCGGTAACAATGCCGCCCGACGTACCGACATCACCCGGCACGATCTCCATGACATAGAAAGGCGGCTTGTCGATCTTGCCCAGATTGGGATTGGGCTTGACCGTCGGATCGCCGAAACAATTGTCATAACCACGCCCGCCGCGATTGAAGTCCAGATCCTTGCCGGTTTCGCAATAGCCGTTGAACTTCTCGATTTCCGCCTTCAGGCCAATCGGATCGATGCCGGTCATGCGCGCCAGTTCCTCTATCGATTCCGCCTTCTTCATCATGCCGCTGTCCAGCCAGGACTGAGGCGTCTTGCCGGGCGGATAATAGCCCCAGGCATAGCGCTTGCGGTGGCGACTATCGAGGATGACATAGGCCGGCACGTCATTCCGGTACAGACGCTGGCCATTCTCCATATAGGAGCCGCTTTCGTTCAGGATGCGGCGACCATGACGGTTGACGATGATGCAATGCGGCTTGGAAATGTCGGTATTGTGCATGTTCGCCGGGCCGCCTTCGGGCAGCATCGTCCCCGGAACCCACCAGGCCTGGTCCATCAGATCCAGCGCGGCGCCATGTTTTTCGGCGATCTGGATCAATTCCCCGGTGTCGCCGGGATTGGCGTTTGTCCATTCGACCGAACTGGGCTGCGGCCCATATTTCTTGCGCATCTCCGCATTGCGCGAAAAACCGCCCGCATTGATCAGCACACCGTCGCGGGCGCCTATGCGCAGAGTCCTGCCGCCATGCTCGGCAAGGACGCCGACGATCCTGCCGTCCTCCTCGATCAGTTCGGTGATGGGGTAGTCGGTGCGCATATCGACGCCGGCCTTGTCCGCCAGCATCAGCAGGCGACCCTGCAGCGCGCCGCCGAAGCTGAGTATCGGCTTCCCGCGCCTTGCCACGATCCGCATGCGCCACAGCAGCTTCAATCCCTCCCACATTCCGCGGGGGGTGCGCGTGGCGAGGCCGATAATGCCTGCCTTGTCCGTCGGCAGCGGCATCACCATCGGCCCCAGACGCAGCTTGTCGAACAGCGGCCCCATCTCGCGCGCGTCCAGCATCGGCGCACCGATGGAGCGGCTGCGCGTCACGCCGCCGGGCCGGTCGTCATAATAGTCCGACCAGCCTTCGGTGTGGAGCCATTTCATGCCCTGCTCTTCCAGCCACTTCAGCATGACCGGGCCGTTGCGCAGATAGGCTTCCTTCCGTTCCGGCGTGGCGCCCGGCCCGCCATCATTACCGACGGTCGCATCCATATAGGTGCGCGCCATCTCATGGCTGTCCTTGATGCCCTTGGCCTTGATGATGTGGTTGTTGGGCACCCACAACACGCCACCGGACATCGCGGTCGAACCGCCCAGCTTGTCGGTCTTCTCCAGGATCAGCGGCGTCTTGCCGATCGATTTCAGATACAGCCCGGCCGCCAACGCACCGCCGCCCGATCCGATGATGACGAAGTCGGCGACCTCGTCGAACTTCGTCTCATCCATTCAGTCCACCTTCCCGACATATTCGTGATAGACGCGGTGGAAATTGCTGATCTCCACCTCCTGCACCGGATTGGTCCGAGCCGCCTTGAAGGCCTGCGACTTCATGCCCTTCTGCACTTCCTCCATATTCTGGAAGTCCTGCTCCAGGATGAGGCCCCAGTTGAGGGCGCGCCACTTGCCGTCACTGCCGTCGCCGCCATCTTCCACCTCGACCTTGGGTTCGGCGCCGGGTGCGTAGCGCTCCAGCACATTGACCTCGAAGATGCACTTGTCGGGATCGTCGCCATAAGGACGTGCGCGGTAGAACAGCACGTTCGTCGCCTGTTGCAGGAAGACGAGGTTGGGGAAGATGTTCCAGTCCGTCCCCGCCTTCATCAGTTGTTCGCCGGTGATCGCCGGGAAGGGACGCCCGCTCTTGGCCGATTCCTCCGCATGGAACTGAGCGAATGCCCCGTACATGGTGAACGGGTCGACCCCTTCGGGCAATTCCATCAACCGCCGCCCCGCTGCAAGCATCTCCTGCGTGGTGGTCGCCTGCAACGTGTCCCAGATTTCCTTGTTGAATTCGTAGAAACCCTTGCGGATGTCGCCGCTCTGGTCGCTGATGCGCGGACTGGGCAGGCCGAAAAGCGCGGTCGGCGCATAGCCGAACATCGCATGTTTCCCATAGGCCTTCGAATAGGTGTAGTCGTCCTGATAGGCCAGCAGCTGCCGGTGCGTCGTCTGCACATGATAGCCCTCCATGAAGGCTTCCTGCGCGGTCTTCCAGTTGCAGGGCATGACGATGCGCTTGCGCCAGGCATAGCGCATATGCTCGATCTCGAACGGGTCGAGGATCGTCTTGGCTTCACCCAGGAAATCCTCCAGGCTTTCGCTGTACGGGTCCATATTGATGAAGACCCAGCCGCCCCATTGCCCGACCTTCACCCTTTGCAGGGTGACGTCCTCATCAGGCAGCGCTTCGCCCCAGTCGTGCCGATCGACGATCTCGGTCGGCTTTCCATCAAGGCTCCATTGCCAGCCATGATATTTGCAATGGAACTTGCCCATCCGGCCGCAACCTTCCGTCAGGCGGCGTCCCCGGTGAGGACAGACGTTGAAATAGGCCGCGATCGACCCGTCCTTCTGACGGACCACCGCGATCGACTCATCCGCGATATCGTAGGTGTAGAAATCACCCGCATTGGGGATTTCCTCCGTGCGGCAGGCCATCTGCCAGACCCTGGGCCAGAGCCGTTCCTTTTCCAGCCGCACATAATCGCGCGAGACATAGGCGTCGACCGGGATGCGATCGGCCGTCACCTCGGCTTTCTGCCTCGACATGCTGATCATCTCGTTCATTGTCCGATCCTCTCCTTGGCGGGACGTTTCGACTTCCGACCTGTCAGCCCTTGGCCGGTCAGCCTTTTGCGGGTCCTTGGGGGAAACGCATGTCGAATACGCCTTCCGCAATACGGTTGAGCAGCACTTCTATCGCACCGCCGGCAATCATCCACCCCCGCGTGCGGCGAAGGCAATATTCGACCAGGCTGTCCTGGCTATAGCCCGCGCCACCCATGATCTGGATCGCTTCGTTGGCGCATTCAAAACCGGCGCGGTTGCATGCAACCTTGGCAATGGCGGTTTCCTCCGGCGAAGGCAGGCCCGCATCCGCATTCGTAGCCGCACGATACAACAGCAATTGCGCCGCATCGAGTTTCAGCTTCATTTCCGCAAACTTCCACTGCAACCCTTGGAATTCGCATAGCGCCTTGCCGAACTGCCTGCGCGTCTTCGCATGCTCGACCGCCGCGTTGAACGCGTAACGGCCCAGCGCCAGGCTGCGCGCCGTGTTGCCGATGCGTTCGACGTTGAAGCCGGCCATCTGCTTCTTGAATCCGCCCGGTCCCAGCAACACCTTGTCCTTGGGCACATAGACATTGTCGAAGAACAGCGGATTCCATTCCTCGCCCGACAGGAAGCGTATCGGCTTGCCGAAGGTGAAGCCCTCCTGCCCGCGCTCGATCAGCACCGATCCGATATTGCCGGTGCCCGGCCCATAACGGACATAGACCAGGAACACGGTCGCATGGGTGCCGTGGGTAGTGAATATCTTCTGCCCGGTGATGCGATAGCCGTCACCATCCTCCACCGCCGTGGTGGTCAGTTCGGTCACGGCGGAACCAGCATTGGGTTCCGTCATGGCGACCGAGATCAACCCCTCGCCACGCAGCAAGGGTGCCAGATATTGTTCCTTCTGCGCGTCCGTCGCGAACTGGGCAAAGGTGCGGATCGCGCCGAAATTGCCGGCCTGCACAACATCCGCAGAACGCGGGCACACCGATGCGACCGTTTCGATCGCGATGACCGCGTCCATCAGGCTTCCGCCCAGACCGCCCTTGTCCTCCGGCACGGTAATCCCGATCAGCCCCTGTTGGGCCATCATCCTGGCAACGTCCCACGGATAATCGTCGCTGTGCGCGCGTTCCAGCGCTCCAGTCGCCAGATGGCGCTGCGCGAACGCGGCTACTGCGTCGCGGAACATGGTTTGCTCTTCATTCAAGTCGAACTGCATCGCTCGCTTCCCATAGGGCGGCTCAATATGCCGCGGATAAACTGCTATCCTCGACCTAATCGGGGATGGCCGCGATGCGAAGATTGCAGGTACGATCCTTCACATTCACGATACATCGCCTGCGCCGCCGCCGCCAGCTTGACAGTTACGGCCGGCAAATAGCTTGTGGGAACAGATTTCAGACGCATTTTACAAGACAGGGCCACACAATCCAGCCATGACCCAGATCAACGAAAAGATCTCCACCCGCATCGAAGGCGATATCGGCTTCATCGTCAGCGACAATCCGCCCGTCAACGCGCTGGGCATCGGCGTGCGGCAGGGCCTGGTCGGCGCGCTGGAAGAACTGAACGCCGACCCGGCGGTGAAGGCGATCGTGTTGTATTGCGCGGGCCGCACCTTCTTCGCGGGCGCCGACATCACTGAATTCGGCAAGCCGCGCCAGGCACCCACCTTGCAGGACGTCATCGCGGCGCTGGAAAGTTCAGCCAAGCCGGTCGTGGCGGCAATCCACGGCACCGCGCTGGGCGGCGGGCTGGAAACGGCGCTGGGTTGCGCCTTCCGCGTGGCGATTCCGTCCGCCAAGGTTGGGCTGCCCGAAATCAACCTTGGCCTGTTCGCCGGCGGCGGCGGCACGCAGCGCCTGCCCCGGCTGATCGGTCCGGAAAAAGCGCTGGAACATGTGCTGTCCGGCAAGCCGGTGGGAGCCGCGCAGGCATTGCATCTGGGGATCGTCGATGCCGTGGAGGACGGCGATCCCGCCGCAGTGGGCGCCGCCTTCGCCCGCCGTGTGATCGATGAAAACATGCCCGCCGTGCCGGTTCGTGACCGTGACGAGAAGCTGGCGGCGACCCGTGCCGATCCGTCAGCCTTCGACGCGCTGGCAAAGAAGCTGACGGCGCGCAGCAAGGGACAGGCGGCGCCACAGGCCAATATCGATTCCATCCGCCGTTCTTTCACCTTGAGCCTGGACGAAGCACTGGCGATCGACGCCGTCGCCAACCGCGAGTTGATGGCGGGCAGCCAATCGCGCGCCTTGCGCCACCTCTTCTTTGCCGAACGCGAAGCTGCGCGGATCCCCGGTCTGCCGGAGGGTGCAAAGGCGCGGCCCGTGAAGAAAGCCGCGATCATCGGCGCGGGCACCATGGGCGGCGGCATCGCCATGTGCTTTGCAGGCGCTGGCATTCCCGTGACCGTGATCGACACGACGCAGGAGGCGCTGGACCGCGGCCTGGAGCGCGTGCAGGGCAATTACGCCACATCGGTCAAACGCGGGTCGATTGCGCAGGCGCAGATGGACGACCGCCTTGCCCTGATCACCGGCGCCACCGACCGCGGTGCGGCGGCCGATGCCGACATCGTGATAGAGGCGGTGTTCGAGGATATGGACGTCAAGAAGGAGATCTTCGCCGACCTTGAAAAACGGGTGAAGCCGGGCACCATCCTCGCCTCCAACACCTCGGCGCTCGACGTGGACGAGATCGCGGCGGTGCTGGAACGGCCGGAGGATTTCGTCGGCATGCATTTCTTCTCGCCGGCCAATGTCATGAAGCTGCTGGAAGTGGTGGTCGCCAGGCACAGCAGCCCCGACGCGATCCTGACCGCGATGGCGGTGGGCAAGGCCATTGGCAAGGTGCCGGTCTGGTCGGGCAATTGCGACGGCTTCATCGGCAACCGCATGGTCGCCAAGCGTTCCGCGCAGGCTGAACGACTGCTGCAGCAGGGAGCGTTCCCCCAGCAGGTTGACGCCGCGCTCACCAATCTCGGCTTCCCCATGGGGCCGCTGACCACGAACGACATGTCCGGCCTCGACATCGGCTATTCGATCCGCAAGCGCCGGGGAACCCCCTTCCCCATTGCCGATGCCATTGTCGAGAGCGGACGGCTGGGGCAGAAGACCGGCGCGGGCTATTACCGTTACGAACCGGGCGATCGCACGCCCTATCCCAATGCCGAGACGGAAGCGCTCATCATCGCGACATCGGAAAAGCTGGGCATCGCGCGCCGCGACATTCCGGAAGAGGAAATGGTGCAGCGGCTGCTGTTCCCGCTCATCAACGAAGGCGCGCGCATCCTGGAGGAAGGGATCGCGCTGCGGGCGTCCGATGTCGATCTGGTATGGATCAACGGATATGGCTGGCCCCGGCATCTGGGCGGCCCCATGTTCTATGCGGATGAAACCGGCCTGGCGACAATCGTCGCCAAGTTGCGCGAGATGGCGGCCGAAACACCGGGCGACCCATCGCTGCAACCCGCCGCGCTCCTGACGGAACTGGCGGACAAGGGCCAGAGCTTCGCCGAGTGGCAGAAGAGCCGCGCCGCGGCCTGAACGAAACAGAGAATATCACAGGGATTTTCCGGAGACTATCATGAGCGACAACGAGTTTCAGCGCGACATCGACTATAGCGAATTCGATTTCTTCAAGGTCGAAATCGGCGAAGACGGCGTTGCCGTCGTGACGATGAACAATCCCGACAAGCTGAACGCGGTGGGACCGCATAATCATTGGCAGCTCGAGGATATCTGGCTGAAGCTGGCCCGCGACGAGCGGATCAAGGTCATCGTGCTGACCGGTGCGGGCAAGGCTTTCTCCGCCGGGGGCGACATCAAGCTGATGGCCGAGCGCGCCCAGACCGAATACGGCCTGAAATATGCCTTGCGCGTGCCGATCAACACACTGCGGATCTGGGACCAGATCCTGATGACGCCACAGCCGATCATCGCGGCGGTGAATGGCGACGCCATCGGCCTTGGCACCTCGCTCTTCGCCTTCTGCGACATGAGCATCGTCGCGGAGGACGCGAAGCTGGGCGATACCCATGTGCGCGTCGGCCTGGTGACGGGCGATGGCGGCTCCGTGATGTGGCCGCTGCTGGTCGGGCCGCAGAAGGCCAAGGAATATCTGATGCGCGGCAAGCTGCTGAACGGCAAGAAGGCGGAGGAAATCGGCCTGGTCAACTATGCCTTCCCCAAGGAACAGGTGCTGGAGGAAGCGCTGAAGATCGCGCGCGAGATCGCCGGGCAGCCGATGTGGGCCGTGCGCTGGTCCAAGGCGGCGGTCAACAAGTGCATCCGTGATCAGGTGAACCTGACGGGCGAACTGTCCATCGCCTATGAAGCCATGACGATGCTGACGCAGGACTACAAGGCGGCGACCACCGCCTTCGCCAACAAGGAAAAGCCGGTCTTCAAGGGATATTGATCGCCATGCCCGCCTATCGCGACGCGGACAGCATTCGCACCGTCGCCGCGATCGGCGGCGGCGTGATCGGCAATGGCTGGGTCGCTGCCTTTCTGGGCAGCGGCCGGGCGGCGCGCCTCCATGATCCCATGCCGGGAGCCGGCGAACGCACCATCGCCCATGTCGCGGGGGCATGGGACCAGATGGTCGAGCTGGGCCTTGCGAGCGCAGGCGACGACTGGACCACGCGCTTTTCCGTCCACGATAGCCTGACCGACGCGCTGGCGGGCGCGGATTTCGTGCAGGAAAGCACGCCGGAGCGCACCGACCTCAAGCAGGCGCTGTTCGCCGATCTCGACCGGCTGGCGCCTGCGGACGTGCTGGTCGCCAGCAGCACGTCAAGCCTGCCCATTACCGGGTTGCAGGCCGGGCTTGCGACCGCCGATCGCTTCGTACTGGGCCATCCGTTCAATCCCGTGCACCTGATCCCGCTGGTGGAGGTGGGCGGCGGCGAAGGCACTGCCGGGGAAGCCGTGGACGCCGCCTACGCGCTTTACACCGCGATGGGCAAACAGCCGATCCGATTGAAGCGGGAGATATTCGGCCATATCGGCAACCGGCTGACCGCCGCCATGTTCCGGGAAGCGGTGCGGCTGGTGGCAGAGGGTTATGCAAGCGTCGGCGACATCGACAAGGCGATGAAGCACAGCTTCGCGCTGAAATGGGCCATCCAGGGTCAGTTCACCACCTTCCATACTTCGGGCGGCGCTGGCGGCCTCGCCGAATTCCTGCCGAAATTTGCGCCGGGGATCGTGAAGCGCTGGGAAACCATGGCTGATCCGCCGCTGGCCGATCCGGCCTTGCAGGCGATGCTGGTCGAACAGATGGAAGAAGCGGCTGCCGGCCGAAGCGTGGCGGAAATCGCCGCCTGGCAGGACGACAAGTTGATGCAGATGCTGAAGCTTCTGATGCAGGGCAATGATCAATAACAGCCGAAAGTCGACGAAAACCATCCCACCCTCAAACGGCTTGCCATGTTAATATGGCCCTGTCCCGGCGCCTCCGAAGGTTGACCGGCCCGAGTGGAGAGGAAGGAAGAAATGAGCGTCGATGTAATCAATCGCCCGGAAGCTGAAGACCTG
Organism: Sphingobium sp. LSP13-1-1.1; assembly: GCF_040676415.1. NCBI lineage: Bacteria > Pseudomonadati > Pseudomonadota > Alphaproteobacteria > Sphingomonadales > Sphingobiaceae > Sphingobium > Sphingobium sp. LSP13-1-1.1. The sequence goes on from NZ_JBEGHU010000001.1 coordinate 323,744, forward strand.
GATGTACAGGATGTCGTCGCGGCGGGCGAGCTGGAAAGCTGCAACCATCTGCTGGACGATCCCGAAGCGCTCAATCGCTTCTATGAGGAGAAGGGTTATATCCTGCTGCGCGGCGTGTTCGATCAGGACAGTGTCGCCCGCGCCCGCGACGAAATGCTGGCCGTGGCCGCCCAGATGGGACTGGTCGAGCCGGGCGATCCCACTGGCAAATGGACCGGCAAGCCGTCGGTAGGGGGCATGGAGGAAAGCGACCTCTATGCCGGAATCGCCGCCCGTCTGATCGAAGATCCGGCCAATCAGGCAGTGATGGAAAAAGTGCTGGGAGAGCCGGCATGCTCCGTACCCATCGTGCAATATCGAACCTATCCGCCCCGGAGCAAGCTGGGCACAGTGCACCAGGATGGCTTTTACAGCCCCGGCATCCAGGACTATCGCCCGGTCTGGATATCCCTGACCCCATGCACGCGCGACATGGGCGGCCTGGCGCTGGCAGTGGGCCAGAACAAGCGCGGCTATTTCCACAATGTCGGCAAGCCCAATCCTTTCCCGATCCCGCGCGACGTGATCCCGGCCGAAAGCTGGGCCACCACGGATTATATGCCCGGCGACGTGCTGGTCGTGCATCCCTGCACGCCGCATTGCGGCCTGCCCAACAATAGCGACCGGCTGCGCGTTTCCTTCGACTCGCGCGTCCAGTCGGCCGCCAATCCCAGCGCCATCGCCGCGACGGTGAAGTCCTTCACGCCGACGACCGTGACCGTGGATGCCGACCGGATCGGCGAAGTCACGCTGACAATCGACAAGGACAGCTATCTGCGCCCGATCAATCCGGGCGTGCGCGAAAGCTTCGACGATTTCGTCAATTATATGAAAGCCGGCATGCGACTGGTCGTCGTACGCGACGGCGACCGCGCGGTCATGCTTCGCAAGGCTGCCGAAGGATGAGGACCAGGTGATGAACGATGCCGTGAAGCTGTTGACGCGCATGTTCGGCTTCACGGCAGACGGCCGGCAACATCCCGATGTTTTCCCTGTCGGGGAGCAAGACCGGCCTGCCCCGGCGGACTATTTCCATCCGGACGTGGTGCACAGCCTGTTCGGCCCGAGTGGCACGAAGGAGACGCTGGTCGGACGCGATGCCTTTCTCCATTTCGCCGCGTCCTGCGCGGAGGCGCTGGAAGAACGGCACGACGAGATCATCGCCATAAACGGCATCGATCGGGAATGCGCCTTTGTCCACGCCCGCGCTTATCGCCGGAGCGCGGCGAACGGCGAGGCGATCCATTATGAATGGGCCATGCTCTATCGCGTCGAGCAGGGGCTTATCACCTATGGCGCCGACATGCTGGATGCCGCAGCGCAAGCATTTTGGGCGCGGGTCCGGTCCGCACCGGCCGGCTGAGGTCATGGCGTGGCGCGCCCCATGACCCCACCGACCCTGCTTCAGGCGGCGGGATAAACGCCGCGCATTTTCGCCAGACGGGCAAGGTGCCAGTCCCTGTCGCCCAGCAGCGCGTCAATGGCGGTCAGCCGCTTGAAGGCGTGGCCCACCTTATATTCGGCCGTGATGCCGATGGCGCCGTGCATCTGCACCGCCTCCTGACCGATGATGCGGCCGGACTTGCCGATCTGCGCCTTGGCGGCCGAAATGTTGCGGCTCCGCTGATCGGCGTCGATGTCGAGCGACAGCGCCGCGAGGATCGACATGCTGCGCGACAGTTCAAGCTGCATCAGCATTTCGACGGCGCGATGCTGAAGCGCCTGGAAACTGCCGATGGCGACACCGAATTGCTGGCGGGTCTTGAGATAGTCCACGGTCACGTCGAACGTCTCGGCCATGGCGCCGACCGATTCCGCGACCAGGGCGGCGGTCGCTTCCTCGAACACGTGGGAGAGGATGTCCTCCCCCTGCCCCGGCGCGCCGATCAGGGCTTCGTTCGCTACATGGACGCCCGAAAGGGCCACCGTGGCGACCGGCACGCCGTCATATCCGCGCTTGCCCTCCACCGTCACACCCTTCGCCGCCGCGTCCACCAGGAAGAGCGAGAGCCCCTCTTCCGTCATTGCGCTGACGATGAATGTGTCCGCGCTCTGGCCGTGGATCACGGCAATCTTGCAACCGTCGATGGTCCATCCGTCGCCCGATCGCGATGCGGTCGTGCGCGCCGCCAGTATATGGCGCGGCAGTCCCTTCTCACTATGCGCCAATGCCAGGATGCGTTCGCCCGCGGCGATGCCGGGAACAATGTCCGCGCGCTGCCCCGCCGAGCCGCCATGGCGCAGCGCGCCGCCCGCCAGCACCACGGTCGCGAAATAGGGCTCGACCATCAGGCCGCGGCCCAGCGCTTCCATGACGATCATCATTTCCACGCCACCGCCGCCGAAACCGCCATCCTCTTCGGCGAAGGGCAGCGCGAGCAGGCCCATCTCCGCAAGCCCGGCATAGGCCTCCCGGCTCCAGCCGTCGGCTGTCTTGAGCGCATGTTCGCGCTTCTGGAAGTCATAGGTTTCCGCCACGAAGCGCGTGACGGTTTCCTGCAGCATCTTCTGTTCGTCGTTCAGGTCGAAATCCATGGCGCGTCAGAGTCCCAGCATGGTCTTGGCGATGATGTTCTTCTGGACCTCATTGGATCCGCCGAAGATCGACACCTTGCGCATCGTGAAATAGAAGGGCGCGGCGGCGCTGACCCAGCCGTCGTCCGGATCGTTGCGCGCATGGTCATGGTCCGGCATGGCCAGCCCAGCCGGGCCGGCAAGCTCGGCAACCAGTTCGGTCATGCGTTGCTGCATTTCCGTGCCCTTGACCTTCAGGATGGACGCGGCTGCATTGGCGCCGCCGCCATGGGCATCCGCCGCGACGACGCGCAACTGCGTCAGTTCCAGCGCGCGCAATTCCACCTCCACCTCGGCCAGCTTGTGGGCCAGACGGCGCTGCTCTTCCTCGTCCAGCGTGCCTTCTTCGGCAAGCCGGGTTTCCAGCGCGCGCAGTTGCGAAAGGCGCTCCTTCGACAGGCCGATGCGGGCGATGCCGCTGCGTTCGCTGCCCAGCAGATGCTTGGCCACGTCCCAGCCCCGGCCTTCCTCGCCAATGACATTGTCCACCGGCACGCGCACGTCGTCGAAAAAGACTTCATTGGCATCATGTTCGCCATCGATCGTCTCGATCGGGCGGACGGTGATCCCCGGCGTCTTCATGTCGAGCAGCAGAAAGGTTATGCCCTGCTGCTTCTTGCCGCTGCTATCGGTCCGGAAAAGCCCGAACATCCAGTCGGCGTGCTGGGCCTGGGTCGTCCAGATCTTCTGGCCGTTGAGAACATAATGATCGCCGTCACGAACCGCCGTCGTCTTCAGGCTGGCAAGGTCGGAGCCGGCGCCCGGTTCGGAAAAACCCTGGCACCACCAGATGTCGATATTGGCAGTGGCGGCGAGGAATTTTTCCTTTTGCGCCGCCGTGCCGAATTTGCACAGCACCGGGCCGATCATGTTCACATTGAACGGCGATCCTTCCGGCGCGTGGGCCAGCGCCATTTCCTCCTGGAAGATATAGCGCTGGGCCGGCGTCCATGCCTGACCGCCATATTCCACGGGCCAATGGGTAACCGCCCATCCCTGCGCATTGAGAATGCGCTGCCACCGCACCGTATCCTCCTTGGTCAGATGATCCCTGTTGATCATCTTGCGCCGCAGATCGTCCGGAAGGGCATGCTGGAGGAAAGCGCGCACCTCATTGCGGAAGGCGGTTTCCTCAGGCGTAAAATCCAGTTTCATCGCGCTGTTCCCATATAAGAGCCTCCTCCCCAGCAGGCATCGGCCTTCCAAGTCAACGGCGACGCCAAGGGCTTCACATGCCCGATATCATTGCGCCAGATCGAACAGTATCCGCCCGCTCCCTCCCGCCCGCGCGAGCGCGATCCCTTCATCGGCGCGGGAAAGCGGAATGATGGCGCGCACCGGCAAGGCGGGCGGATCGGCGGCATGAAGTGCGGCCAGTTCCTTGAACATCGCGTGCACGCCAGCAGCCCCCAGTGCCGCTTCAGCGGGGCGAAGGCTGAAACCCGCGATCGAGAGGCCGCCGCCGGTCAACACTTGCGACCGCACCTGTATCGGGTCGCCGGAAAGATGGCCGAACAGCAGCAGCCGGCCACCGGGCGCGAGGCAGCTTGCAAGCCGGCCGGTTGCCGCGCCCGCCACGCAGTCCAGGGCGGCGCGGATCGGCCGACCGTCGGATGCAGCCCGCGCACGCTCCGCCAGATGATCGCCGTCCAACAACGCATGGGGTGTCGCCGGATGCGGCCTGTGCACGACATCGATCACCTTGATGTCCATGCGGGCAGCGAAGGCGCGAACCCAATGCGCGACGACCGACCCTGCGCCATTTTGAATAAGCGCCTCGCCCGGACGCGCGCCCGCATGGCGCAACAGCAGATGCGCGGTGGGCGGATTGATGCGCAACATGGCCGCCTGTACCGGGTCAATGCCCGGCAGCGCCACGAGATGACGGCGAGGCAGAAGGCGCATCGCGCACCAATTGCCTCGCTCAAGCGGCATCACCAATTCGCCCGGGCGGAGATCGGCAACGGCCTCGCCCACGCTTTCCACCAGCCCCACGCCTTCAGCCCCCAGCGGTTGATCTTGAGGCAGATCGAAGGAATATCGACCATCGATCGCCAACAGGTCAGCCGGGTTGACAGGCGCATAGAGCATGCGCACCAGCACTTCGTCCTTGCGCGGTGCTGGTGGCAATGGTGCATCCGCAAGCCGAATTTCACCCGTTCCGCCGGGCAGCACCGCACGGTTCATGCAGAACCCGGACAGCGCAATCAGGCGAAATGGCGGCGGTAGCTGGCGATCTTTATCGTCTCCGGCATCTTCACGACGTTGCTGTTGTCCTGCTCCTGGCCATCTTCCTCCAGATGCAGTTCGGCAATGCTCTCCTTGCGGCTGAGCAGCAGGTCCAACATTTCCTGGCCACGCGCGGCAATCACTGCCGGCTGGGCGATGACGCTGACGGTCAGGCGATCCATGTTCCGGCCAAAGGGCAGCAACACGGCGACGCAGCCAACGCCGTCGCGATCCTGCTCTATGGTCCAGCCCTTCTCGCGCAGCACGGCAAATTCGGACAGCAGCTCCGCCACACGGACGTGGCGCGACAGGTCGGCCTCCTCCGCGTTCAGGCGATGGACCGCCGAACGGATCCCCTCGTTGCGATAGCTCGAAAGCAGCAGACGGCCCTGGGTGCTGTGCAAGATGGAGAGCTGGTCACCGGCATGGGCGTCCAGCGCATCTTCATTATTGCCGTGGATGACGTGCAGATGCTGCAGCACATAGTTGGAGCTGGTGGACAAAAGCACCGTCTCGCCGGTCAGCTTGGCGATCTCGTCAATCGCGGACAGCACCGGCCCGCCCCGGAACAGCGAGGGTTTCACCCAGGCGCCCAGCAGGGCGACTCGCGCGGTCGGGCTGTATGTCCGGCGTACGCGGTTATAGTGGAGATAGCCCAGCCGCGTCAGGCAGCGGAGCAGTTCGGATGTGCTGGATTGCGGATAGTTCAGCGTGCGCGACATTTCCATGACGGTGGCGACGCGGCGATCCTGATCGAAATATTCCAGGATCTCCAGCACTCGATGCGCGGATTTAATGGTCCGGGATGCGCTGGTGGCCATTGGCTTTCCTCTCCTCCCGCGGATGCATGAAATTGCATCTGCTGCACGGATTTTCGTATCGCATCACAAATATAATGTCCAACGATTTTTCGAATTGCGTTCGATTTTTCGAATGACTATGCAGGCTGAGCAGAAAACAGGGGACGGGCGGGGAAGATGCAAGAGGCCAAAGTCGAGGAGACCCGTGCGCGGGGACCGAAGGCGATCACGCGTGTGCTCGATCTGCTGGTATTGCTGGCCGGGAAGCAGGATGGAATGAGCCTGGCCGAGCTCAGCGCGGTCATGACGGTACCCAAAAGCACCTTCATCGATACGCTGCGGGGCCTGTGCGACATGCATTATCTGTCCTGCCAGGAAGGGCGCTACCGTTTGGGGCCGGCGGCCTATCATTTCGCGAGCCGGATCGTGCGCCACTGGTCAGCGCCCGAACTGGTCCGGTCCCTCGTCAAGCAACTCGCTGCCGAAACGCGCGAATCGGTGGGATTCGCCATCGCCGATTGGGAAATCGGGCAGGCCATCTACACCGAAGCGAGCAACAGCCCGCAACCGGTGCGCTATGCCATGCAGGCTGGGCTGCGCGCGCCCCTGTACGCGAGCGCCGCCGGCCGCGTCCTCATGGCCTTTGCCGGTCCGGAGCAGGTAGAGGACTATCTGGCCCGCGCCCATCTTCGGCAACTGACCGACAGCACTCGAACTGATCCCGACGCCATTCGCGTCAGCCTGGCGGAAATTCGCAGGCAGGGCTATTGCGCCAGTTTCGGGGAAATGTTGAGCGACACTGCGGCACTGGCGGTGCCGGTCATGGGCCCCGATGGGGATATGCTCGGCGCCTTGATACTGGCCGCTCCGCTCGCCAGGATGAAGCAGAATTTCGACCGGCTTCTGAGCGCCACGGTGGAGGCGGGCCGCCGCGCTTCAGCGGGAAGCTGACGCGCGGCGGATAGCTTGTCGACCGAAGACAAGCTTCAGACAGGCAGCCCCATGAAGCGCATGCCGTTTTCATACATAACCTTGCGCACATCGGTGGCCGACAGATCCTTGCACGCTTCCTCCGCGAACAGCCGCGGTTCCTCCACGCCCTCTGCATGCGGATAGTCCGATCCCATCAAGACCCAATCGGCGTTGCCGACCTGATCGATGATGGATTTCAGGTCATCCTCCGGATAGGCGACGACGGAAACATGGCGGGCAAAGATGTTGCTGGGCCGATCCTTCAACTGCCCGGCGGGCCAATAGCCGTTCTTCGCAATGCCCCGGCACTTGTCCATCTTCACCAGCATGGACGGCACCCATTCGGCGCCATTTTCAGCCGACAGCAGCCTCACATTGGGAAAGCGTTCGAAGAAATTCCAGAAGATGAAGCTCGACAGCGTCTCGATCACCGGCCGTTCCGAATAGCCGTGCATCCATACGAAAGCGGACTGGCGGATGCGCGATTGCTGCATGCCCTCCCCCCACAACGCCATATGATCCTTCAGGTAAATAGCCTCGGACACATGGAAGACGACCCGTATACCTGCTTCATTGGCGATCGCCCAGAAGGGATCATGGTCGGGATGCGCGGGCGCCTTGCCGTTATAGGGGCCCATCGGCATCAGGATGAGCTTTGCGCCCTTCGCGACCACATCCTTCAGCGCCTTGCAGGCCTCCTCGACATTGTCGAGGGTCATGATGGGGCATGAGAAGATGCGGTCGTTGTAATTATACTTCCACTGGTCGTGCATCCAGCCATTATAGGCGTTCAACACGGGATAGGCATAACGCGGGTCATCAAGGAAACTTATTGCCGTGATCATGTTGCCGACAAAGAGAATGGACGAACGCACGTCCCAGGCGTCGAGCAGTTTCACCCGCGCTTCGGGTTCCATCATGTCCGCGCTCTTGGGCACATGCATGTCGATCTCGGCCTTGCCCTCCTTCATGGCGCGCAGCCATTCGTGCAATTTGCCGGGCGCGGGGACACGGCCATCCTCAAAAAGATGGTCGGCGCTGATTTCCACCTTGCGCGGCCCCACATACATGGCGAAGTCGCCGTCCGATCCTGTCTTGAACGTTACGCCATAGCGTTCGGCAGCGTCCTGGGGCAGATATTTCGTCCAGGCTTCATCCGTTTCCCAGAAATGCGTGTCGGCATCAAAGATCGGACCGGAATAAACAGGCGAAGTTCCCGTCGCCTTGATTTGTGCAGACATAATCTTCCTTCCCCAAGGTCGTGACGTCATTTCGATATTGTCTGGGCCATGCGCCATGAAAGTCGCGCATCCAGTGTCCAAACCTATATAGGCTTGAGCGGATGGCGCGAATATCGACCCGGACCTGCCATCACATAGGCGATGGAGCACCGGCACCATCAGATGACCGATCACTATATGCTACCTAGCCATAGCGGCAGCGGCATTGTTGACGTGGGCACGCCGCCGCCCATAGGCCAGACAATCATAATGCATGGAGACATCGGATGGCTGAGTTGGACGAGAAGCAGAAATCGGGCGTCGACTTCATCAGCGGCATCATGGGCGAAGGGTTCGGCAATGCCTTTCGCGACGCATGCACCGCCGATGGCTTTGGCTCGGCCATCCCGCGCATGGCGGCAAGCTGGGCTTTTCATGACGCCTGGCGGCATCAGGGCATTGCTCCCAAGGAAAAGAGCATGGCCGTCATATCCGCCCTTATTGCCATGCGACAGTCGCTGGAACTGAAAAACCATGTGAAGATCGGCATCGCCAACGGGTTGACCCCGCAGGAGCTGGAAGGGCTGCTGGTGCAACTCACCCCCTATGTCGGCTTCCCGTGCATCGCATCCGCCACGACGGCGGTCATCGAAGCCATGCGCGAAGCCGGCGTCTCTCCCGACGTCAGGACGGCTGAGGAAAAGGGGTTGCTGTGATCGGCGCGACAGCCTTGACCAATCCACATTTTTCCGACCTGCCGAAGACGCTTGGCCACACATTGCCGAAGGTCATCGCGCATGTCGCCGCACGTTATGGCGACACACCCTTCATCGTCGGGGAGGACGGCACACGGATCAGCTTTGCGCAATTCAAGGAACGGGTCGATGATCTTGCCCGTGCGTTGATCGCCCATAGCGTCGCTTATGGCGACAGGGTCGCGATCTGGGCGCCCAACAGCGCGGAGTGGATGATCGCGGCGGCGGCGGCGGAGAGCATCGGCGCCATCATGGTGCCCATCAACACTCGCTTCAAGGGTGGCGAGGCGCTCTACATATTGGCCAAGACGCGGGCCAGGATCCTGTTCACCGTGACGGGGTTTCTGGGCAATGACTATGCCGCCATGCTGACCCAGGCGGGAGGAGGCCCGGGATCGGCCGGGCCGGTGCGCGATCTGCCGGCGCTGAGCCATATCGTGGCACTGGACGGACCTGGTTTCGACATGTTCCGGCGCACGCAGGCCGATGAGGCGGAACTTGCCGCACATATTGCGGCCGTGACGCCGGAAACGATCGCTGATATTCTTTTCACCAGCGGCACCACCGGACAGCCCAAGGGCGCGATGCACAATCATGGCCAGGCATTGTGGGTGCCCGCCATCTGGAACGAATCCAATGACCTGCGGGCCGGCGATCGCATGGCCATCGTCAATCCCTTCTTCCACAGTTTCGGCTACAGGTCGGGCTGGATTTCCGCGCTGGTGGCGGGCATCACCGTCTATCCGCTGTCCACGTTCGACGCCGAGGCGCTGCTCTCACTGATCGAACGCGAAAGGATCAGCGTGTTGATGGGCCCGCCGACGATTTTCCTCTCGCTGATGGACCATCCCCGTTTCGGCGCGTTCGACATTTCCTCGCTGCGGGTTGGGCACACTGGCGCTTCCAATGTTCCTGTCGACCTGATCCGCGCCGGAAGGGAAATATTCGGGTTCGACCTGTTCCTGACCAGCTTCGGCCAGACCGAGTGCACGGCGCTCGCCACCGTCAACTATCCCGATGCCAGCTTTGAAACGATCGCGCGGACGGTCGGCAAGCCGCTGCCCGGCGTGGAGCTGCGGATCATCGATGCGCAGGGCAATCCGCTGCCCGCGGGCGAGAGCGGCGAACTGCTGATCCGTGGCCCGGTGGTGATGCAGGGCTATTTCGAGGAGCCGGAGCAGACCGCAGCCACGATCGACGCAGACGGCTGGCTTCACAGCGGCGATGTAGGATGCATTGCGCAGGATGGCACGCTGCGCATCCTCGATCGTCTCAAGGATGTCGTCATCGTCGGCGGTTTCAACGCTTATCCGGCCGAGGTCGAGAATATCCTGCGCAAACATCCCGCCATTGCCGATGTATGTATAATCGGCTGGCCCGATGATCGCATGGGCGAAGTCTGCGCCGCCTGCGTCATCCTGAAGGATGGCGAAGCGCTGACGCTGGCGGAGTTGACGGCATGGAGTCGCGAGCAGATGGCGAATTACAAGGTGCCGCGCCATCTGTTCCTGATGGATGATTTTCCGCGCACGCCCTTGGGAAAGATCCAGAAATTCCTGTTGCGTGATCGGATCAAGGCCCAGGCCGACGCTTAGAGCGATTTCCAAGCGATCGACACCGATCGCTGGTTAAGAAATCGCGGAAAACAAGGAATCCAGAGCGGCAGGCCGCGAGAGCTGACGGCTGAACGACCCCCGCGACAGGTCTAACGCCGGAAAGGCAGATGAGAGGATGGCGATGGAATTCCGGGGCGACTTTTATCAAATCGGCGTGGTGGTTCGCGATATCGACGCAGGCATGGCGCGTTACCGCAATCTCCTGGGGCTCGGCCCTTTCTGGCGGCTCGATACCGATTATGAGGGCCGTTATCGCGACTGGCGCGGCCGCTTTGCCAACAGGAACGCCTTTACCAGATGGGGCGATGTCTATCTGGAGATGATCGAGCCGGTCATCGGTCAAGGCAATGCCAGAGAATGGCTGGAAACACGGGGCGAAGGCATTTTTCACCTCGGCTATGCAGTCGACGATCTTTCGCAGCGGCCCGATGGCGTCGAATGCGTATTCGAAAGCTGGGGCGCAAGGATGCCCAATGGCGATCCGGCAGTGATCCACCTCGATACCGTGGAACAACTCGGCTATTTTGTGGAACTGTCGGATCGCGCGCTGGTCGACCGGCTGAACGCCACGATCGACCAGTTCATCGCGCAAGAGGCAAGCATCTGATCAATGCCGCCCGAAGGGCCGCGAGACAGCGTTTCCTATGGCAATAGCTCGCGGAGGTCATGGTCGAGTGCGGCCTGTCCGAAGCGGGCGGCATAGGCCGTGTTGACGGCCTCCGTCTGGAACCTCACCTCATTGGTGAGGAAAATGAACAGGCCCCAGACGATGGAACGCCTGTAATCCAGCCATGCTTCGTCCCAATCCAGAACCGGGCCACCTTCCCGCGCCAGCGCGTCGAGATAGATGCGCAGCAACTCGCCTTCCCATTCCGCCCGATCGGCAAGGTCGGCGGCACAGACGATGTGGTAGGAGACCTCATGGTGCCAGGCGGTCTGCGCCACCTGTGCGTCGAAATAGCCGGGCGTGCCATCCTCCAATATGTACAGATTGCCCAGATGCGTGTCGCCATGAATGAGGCAGCGGGGTTGGGCGCGCTGAATGTCACCGATGGTCATCAGCGCGCGTTCCATCCAGACCCGGTCGTGCAGCCGCGTGGACACCGCCGCGCCCCGCGGCGAGGCCATATAATGCGCCCAGATATCGGGAACGAGATAACGGCGCATATAGTCCAGTCCCCAGCCGTCGAACCGGCTGGCGATGTCGGCCCAGCGGCCGCCCGTCTGGAAATGGGGTGAAGCCCAGGTCGCTGCATGATAGGCGGCCATGGTTTCCATGCGGCGCGCAATCTGATCGAAGCTGTGCGGGCGCAGCGCATCGCAGAAATCGACGCCGGGCCGCTTCAGATCCTCCATGATGACGATCGACTGGTGCGAATTCGGGTCCGTTCCGGCAAAATAGGCACGTGGCGAAGGCATGGGGATCAAGGGCTGAATATCGGCGTAGAAGCGCGTTTCATTGGCGTACATCGCCGCCATCTTCGGACTGTGCTCCTCAAAGCCTCCTTTGACGATCAGGGTTTCGCCGATCTGTTCGGCGCCCTCCCCCTCCACAGTCAGCCGGACACGGATCTTGGTCGAGGTCCCCAGGATGATATCGACTATCTGCGAGTCGCTCACCGACACGCCGGGCAGTCGCTGTCGCAGAGCGCGGGTCAGCCACGCGCTGTTGATCTGCTCGGGCGTCAACGGCAGCGGCAATGCGTCAGCAGGATAAGCCTTGTTCATGAATCTCTCCGTGGTCCTTTTGGCGCAGAATGCCAGACAGCAACGCGCAAGAAAAAGGGGGCGCAGAACTCTGCGCCCCCTTGATGCTTTCACCCTGATCCAGGATCAGAATTTGAAGCCCACCTCGATGCCATAGGTGCGCGGCTCACCGTAGACGCTGTTCTGGAAGCCCAACCCTTCGGCGATGAGACCCAGCACGCCGATGCGATAGGTTTCGTTTAGCGCATTGTTGACGAAGGCGGCGACCGAAGCGCCTGACCCGCCGACATTGTTGAGTTCGGCACGCAGGTTGATCAGCGAATAGGCTGGCTGAACGCCCTGGATCTCGAAATCGTCAAGATAGATCTTGCTGCGCCACGTGTAGTTCATGATGAAGTTGAGCTGGCCGACATCTTCGCTGATGGGCGGCGAAATCGTCGCCGTGGCACCCAGCTGATGCTTGGGAACGCCGCGCTGCTCGAACTCGGTCAGACCATTGGCCAGCACGACGCGGCCTGCCCGGATCTTGACCTTCGTGTAGGAATAGAAGGCCGCGAGCGAGAAGGTGTCGGTGCTGAAGTTCGCCTCGAACTCGCCACCGACATTGCGCTGCTTGGCGGTATTGTCGACGATGGTGAAGACATTGCCGTCGACGAAAGTGGCGCGCTGTTTCTGCACATCGCTGCCATCCTGACGGAACAGCGCCGTGCTGGTGGTCAGGCGACCGCCACCCAACCGATGATTGGTCTTCAGGCCGACTTCATATTCGTCGACGAATTCGGGGAGGAAGGGTGCCAGCGTGACCACACCGGTTGCCCGAGTCGAAAAGCCACCCGCCCGGAAACCATGACGATAAGACGCATAGGTCGTCACTTCCGGCGTAGGTTCATATTGCAGGGTCGCGTCGTAGGTCCATTCCTTGAACGACTTGCTGTTGGTGAAGGCGCACGGCCCGGTCTGCCGGACGGTGGTCTCATAACCCGCCGGGACGACCGGGTTGAAAGTACAACGGCCGAAGGTACCGTCCGCATTGGGATAGTTGGGCTGCGACGGCGACACGGTGATTTTCCGCTTGTCGTAATTGTAGCGAAGGCCGCCCGACAGGCTGACCTGATCCGTGACCTTGAAGGTGCCCGCGACAAAGGCGGCCGCGGTTCGTGCATAGCCTTCACCCGGATTGCTGGTGACGAAGAGCGACGCGTCGGTCGTCGCGGGATTGAGGCCTGCCCCGGCGATATTCAGCTGAGGCAAGGTGTTGGCGAGCGAGCCGTCAATACCCTTTTCCTCGAAATAATAGCCGCCGGCGATCAGGTCGAGCCGGTTATCGAACATCTTCGCCTGGAGCTGCAATTCTTCCGAAATATTGCGTGAGCGCGAATATTGATAGGGTGCAATCAGGAACGCCGGGATTCCGTCATAATCCTGCACGATATCCCGACGCTGCTTGCGGTAGCCAAAGATATTCTTCAGCGTCAGGTTATCAGATAGTTCCCAGGTCGTCTTGTTCGTGATTCCCCAATTCTTGATGCTTTCACGCGGCAACCCGAACACGTCGAGATTGCTGCCGTCGCCCGAACCGGAATTGAGCGTGTAGCGATGCGTGCGGAAAAGCCGCTGCGCTTCGGCGAACTGTCCCGGAATATCGGCCAGGTTGGCATATCTGCTGAGAGCCGAGGGATAGCTGATGGAGGTCAGGAAGGACGCGGTGCCGTTTTCGCGCGACTTGAACCAATCGAACACGGTCAGCGATTCAATGCCATTGCCCGGCGACACGAGCGCCGACACGCGGAAGGTGTCGTAATTCTGGTTATCGAGACGCAGTCCGCTGCCTATGTCGTGCGCCCAGCCGTCACGCTCGCGGGTCTTCCCCGAAACGCGCAGGGCAACGGAATCGCCGACCGGAACGTTCACCATCCCGTAGATATCGTGCATGTCGTAATTGCCATATTGGCCACGAACTTCGCCCGCGAACTCGCCCAGCTTCGGATGAGCAGGCTCGACCAGCACCGCGCCGCCGGTCATGTTGCGGCCGAACAGCGTGCCCTGCACACCCTTCAGAACCTGGACCGATTCAAGGTCATACAGGCTGTTGCCAAAGCCGTAGGGGCGCGGCTGCACCACTTCGGCGAAATAGGTGCCGACCGGCGGATCGGTGAAGAGCTGCGTTTCCTGCGTCCGCTGGCCGCGCAGCGAAAAGGCAATGGTGTTGCGCTGGCTCTGCGCACTGGTGATCGAGAGCGAAGGGGTGCGGTATTGCAGGCCCTGAACGTCGGTCACGCCCGACCGCGAAAGCTGCTCGCCCGAAATGGCCGAGACAGAGATCGGAACATCCTGCAGCGCCTCGTCGCGGCGGCGCGCGGTGACCACAATGTCGCCGGTCGACACGCCGTCGGTCTGCGGCGACGCGGCATCCTGAGCAAAGGCGGGTGCGGAAACGAACAAAACCGCGCAAGTCGCGGCAAGATAGCGTCGATAGGTCATTGCATCCTCTCAGGGACTGATGGAACCGGCCTATAGCTTTGCTCTGAAGCCGGCGAACGGATGAACGCCAGCTAGCGCCATTTCCCGCTCGGCCAAACCCTTGATTGGCGGATGTTATGGATCATCAGATACGCGATCTTGCATATACGCTGGAATAGGGAAGATGATTTAAGTCGTCCGTTGTTTTCAGGACACAGTTCCAGCGCCATTTTTTCCGGCTTTATTTTCAGATGATTATATAATCCATATTTTTTCGGCCAAATGTTGCATCAACGTTTAAACCGGATGCTTTTTTCCGGACATGAGGATGTTTTTGATCAAATACTGATCCTGCGAGACCAGGCGCGGCGACGCGCATCGATCTGCGCGAGACGTTCTTCCCGGCTCAGCCGGGCAATATCATCGGGCAGATGCGCATCAACCTGATCCAATGGCACGATGTCGAGCCAGTGGACTGGTCCCCCGCCCTGTACCTTGTCCGGCAATCCGATAGCGACCGCCATTGCCCGCCAGGCCGATAGCAGTTGTCCGGATTGTCTCCGCCCATGCGTGCATCGGGCACGGCGGAAACACGGGTTCGATTCCCGTGGAATAACAATTATATTGCAATTACTTATCCATTGAACCTGAGATAAAATCTCCCACTTTTTATCTTTTTGACCATCTTGGATATGCTCGGATACGCGCTTCGATACGCCGCAGATCGAGCTTCACTGATAGTCCAGCGCGCCTTCCGCCGCGCGAACCACTTCCTCGATCTTGCCTCTGCGCAAACGATCCAAGGGCGCTGCACCGTCGGTATAGGGGTTGGGGGTCACGAGCCAGTCCCAGGCCGTTTCATCATCGCTGAAATGCACACGAACACGGTCAAGCCCCTCGACCGGCGCGCGTCGATCGAACTGCCGCGTGGGATAGACATAGTTGCGAACGCCCTTGCGCAGAGCGAGGATCTTGTGCGCACGCCGCCAATTATCCAGCGAGGCCCGAGCGACCCCCAGCGCGATTGCCATCTCCCCTGCCCCGAGCGTTTCGGTTGCCAGTCGGTGGCTGAGATCATCCTCAACCGTGACGGCGTCGAGCCTGGACTGCCCTTGCGCTTCGCTGACGAGCTTGCCGAGGCCACCGTCCGCCAGCTTGCGCGTTGCCGTAAAATCGCTAGCCGCTTCCAGAACCTTGCGCGCCAGACGCTCGGGATCGGGACTTGAACGCTGGAGCATGTTCGCCAATTTGAGCAGGGTTGAACCGCTCAAGGCGTCAAGAAAGTGCGCCACGGCATCGCGGGCGTCCTGGCGGGTGGTAATCTGCGGCTGGGCCATATCGTCTTTTTGTCCAATATAGCAAACTTATCTATTTTGTCCATAACCCTGCCAGCCAGCCTTTTCAAGAATGGGCCAGCCAGAGCCGCCAAAGTTGGGATCGCGTAAACGTACCCCAGCAGCCCCTCAGAGCTGGAAAGCTTTGCTTTACTGCACCGCCGTCGCTCCACCGTCATAGGCTTACCGGCACTCGACATCTCAGGAAGGAGACGGCCAAGCCCGGCCGTTCCTGTCTGCCACCATGAACGTCAGCTTCTGACAGAACCCGCCGGTGGGACGCTTTGAAGCGGACGGCAGGCACGACTTTGCTATCTGGCCGTCGTGATCGGTCTCTATCCCCGCTGCGTGGTCGGTTGGTCGATGCAGAGAGACTACCGACGTGGGTGCTGCAGGCGCCTCACATCGTGGCATGGCGGCGCAACCGAAGCAGCGAATGCTGATCCATTCGGACCAAGCCTTGCCGTTCACCAGCATGGACTGGCCAACAATGGGACCGCCGCGCGCATCGATGAAAGCGCTCCACCGGCTAAATCCCGCATTTGACTACATACCAACCGGTCGGTATGTAGTGTCCATGTCGAGTCGAATTCCTTCCGTCCCAAACAAGCCCAACGCCCGGACGCGCCTGCTTGACGCTGCCACCAAGCTGGTCCGCGAGAAGGGCTTTACGGCGACAAGCGTCGACGATTTGTGTGCGGCAGCGGGCGTGACCAAGGGTGCATTCTTTCACCATTTCGAGTCGAAAGAAGCGCTTGGCGTGGCTGCCGCAAATAACTGGGCGGAAACGACATCCGCCTTGTTTGCCGACGCACCCTATCACCTTCCCGCCGACCCTCTCGACCGCGTGTTTGCCTACCTGGATTTCCGGCGCGACCTCGTGTCGGACGAGATTGCCGGATTCACCTGTCTGGTGGGCACGATGGTGCAGGAGGTGCACGGGACCAGCCCTGCCATTCGCAATGCGTGCAAAGCGAGCATTTTCGGGCACTCGCAAAGCTTGGTCCCCGATATCGCCGCCGCATTTGCAGCCCACAACGTGCAGGATGTCGAGCCGATTGACCTGGCGCTCCATTTCCAGGCCGTCCTGCAGGGAGGTTTCATCCTGTCGAAAGCGAGCGGCGACCCGGCGCATACCCGCACCAGCGTCGCGCATCTCAAAGCTTATGTCGCCATGCTGTGCGGCGTCCCCAAGCCGAACTGAAAAGGAGTGCATAACATGCCCGGAACCGTCCATCTTCACCGCGTCCTGCCAGTCAAACCCGAGAAGCTTTTCCGTGCCTTTACCGATGCCCAAGCGCTGGCGGCGTGGCTGCCTCCCTACGGCTTCACCGCCGAAGTCGAACATTTCGATGCGCGCGAAGGCGGAAGCTTTCGTATGGCGTTCACGAATTTCACGACTGGCGGCTCACATAGTTTCGGCGGCGAATATCTGGAATTCGTTCCCGGAGAACGACTGCGCTATACTGACCGGTTCGACGATCCGAACCTGCCCGGCGAGATCGTCGTGACTGTCGACTTCAAGCCGGTATCGTGCGGAACCGAGTTGAGCATCGAACAGGCTGGCATTCCCGACGTCATTCCCACAGAAATGTGCTACTTGGGCTGGCAGGACTCGCTCGACAAGCTTTCGCGCCTCGTCACCCCTGAAATCAATCAGTGATTGGGTTTAGAGGAAAGAAGCCATGTCCAAACTGATTTTCATCAATCTGCCAGTCACCGACCTGAAAAGGTCAATGGCGTTTTACGCAGCCATTGGTGCCGCCAACAATCCGCAATTTACCGACGAGACTGCCGCTTGCATGGTGGTTAGCGACGCGATCCATGTCATGCTGCTGACCCACGACAAATGGCGGCAATTCACGTCAAAACCGATTGTGGATGCGCATGCAAGTGCGCAGGTGCTCCTGTGTCTATCCGCCGACAGCAAGGACGAGGTGGATGCCTATGTCGACAAGGCGATGGCTGCGGGCGGGAAAGGCGACCCGACGCCGACACAGGATTTCGGCTTCATGTTCGGCCGCAGCTTTGAGGATCCCGATGGTCATATCTGGGAAGTGATGTGGATGGACATGGCAGCAGCGCCCGATGCAATGCAGACCGGGTCGGCCTGACATGCCCGTCGATCCGCATGCCGCCATCGAAGTCACTGCCTATGACTGGGTGCCCGAAATGGCGCAGGGCCGCGTCAAGGATCTGCGCGTGCGGTGGGCGCTGGAGGAAATTGGCCTGCCCTATCGCGTCCGGCTGGTCGGCGGCGCAGGGACAGAGAAGTCGCCGGAACACCTTGCCGATCAACCGTTCGGCCAAGTGCCGGCCTACCGTGAAGATGGTTTGACCCTGTTTGAATCAGGGGCAATTCTGATCTGGATCGGCGAAAAGGACGAACGGTTGCTGCCACGCGATCCTGCCGGGCGCGCGCGGGCGATCGGTTGGGCGTTTGCGGCGCTCAACAGCATCGAACCGTTTCTAGGTACGCTGACGCTTCTGCGCTTTTTCGCAGACGCAAAACCGTGGCAGGAGGAAGCTAAGGCGGCAGTTCGACCGTTGCCGGTGATGAGGCTGGCACAGCTTGCAGCGGCGCTGGGCGACCGCGACTGGCTGGAGGATCGTTTTACGATCGGCGATTTGCTGATGGTCGACGTGCTACGAAATGTGCCGGAGCCAGACTTGCTTGCGGCGCATCCGAACCTTGCGGCTTATGTCAAACGCGGCACGGCGCGGCCTGCTTTCAAGGCGGCGTTGGCGGCGCAAATGGCAGTCTTCCAGCAGCCGCAATGATAGTCACGGATGGCCTCCAACCGGGAATATCCAGTTTTGGCGCTAATGCCGACGTCCTCAGATACCGTGTGGAGGGACCATATCGCTCCCACGAAAATTCCCGGCAGCTGTCGACCAGTTCAAGTCATTCCACCGTTCATTCTGAACCGTCGGATTTAGCCTAATCCTGCCATTGCCGCTCATGCTCGCGAAATGCGCTAATGTCCCGCGACCTTGCGGCAGCAGTTAACACTGATACGATTTACAGATGGCTTCGTTATCTGCCTCTGCCCTTACGCTTTCCGATGTCGTTTCGCAAAGAGAAGGTAGAAATAATCGAGCGTGATCCTCCCATCCTAACGCTCTATCTGCTCCTCGATAACCAACGATTTTCGCACGTAGAGTGATGGCTTCACGTTGGACAACGTCTGGAGCTTGCGCCCCTTCTTCGTCATCCAGGTAACTTCGACCTTCACCGGGTCGAGCGATTTGAGCCCGAAATGCAGGGGCGCGGCATTTTCGGAATTATAGCCGTCGCCAGTCGAAAGCTGGCGCGTTGCCAGTATCTTGCCGCCCTTGTCGTAAAGCCGCACTTCCGCGCCCATGCGCGTGAAGCGCCCTTTGGCGTCGAGCAAGGTAACCGACAGGCTGCGCTTTGCCGCCGCACGATCCAGATCGTTGTGGAACAGGAAATGGCCGCCCTGGCTGGTGTAGCCGCGCATCACCGACAGATCGAGCGCCCCGTCCCGGTCATAATCGACCCATTGCACGCCATGGTCGCCGACATTGAGCTTGGACGTTTCACTCAACACCTGCCGGAAGCCTTTTCCGCCCTCATTATGGAACAGGCTGTCCTTGGGCTGCTGCTGATCGCGCGGGCCATGGTAGGAGGTAACGAAGAGGTCGAGATAGCCGTCATTGTCATAATCGCCCCAGACCGCCCCGACGGCGTGATTGTCGATGGCGACGCCCATCTCCTTGGCGACATTGGTGAAGGTGCCGTCGCCATTATTGTGATAGAGGGTGTTCACCCCGTAATTGGGGACGAACAGGTCAAGGAAACCGTCATTGTCATAGTCGCCGACGGCGCAGCCTACCCCGCCATCCTCCTTTGACCGCCCCGGATTGTCCATGCCCAGCGCGGGGGCGACATCGGTGAACGTGCCGTCGCCATTGTTACGCCACAACGCATCCGTCGCGCCCGACTGGTTCGCGAGGAAGACGTCGAGGAAGACGTCGCGGTCATAGTCGAACCAGCATGCGCCTACCGTCGGGCGGCTGTCCGAAACACCGGTGCCGACCGACACCTGGACGAACTTGCCACGATCGTTGCGAAACAGGCTGTTGGGGCCAATGCGGTTGGCGGCATAGACGTCCAGGTCGCCGTCATTGTCGTAATCGACCCAACTGGTCTGGCGCGCGGACCGATTGGGAATGGTGAGGCCGAGTTCCGGCGCGACGTTCGTGAATGTCTTGCCGCCCTGGTTGTGAAAGACCAGGCTGAGGTCGCCCGGCATCGTGGCGCCACCCAGCAGGTCGATCCAGCCGTCGCCATCATAGTCCCCCCAGGCAACGCCACGCATTTCGGGGCCGGACGTCGGCAGGCCCATCTGCGGGCCTACATTGACGAACTTCCCCTTGTCGTTGCGATAGAGCCGGATGTCGCCGCCCTTGAGCGACACGGCAAGGTCCAAGTCGCCATCATTGTCGAAGTCCGCCCAACTATTAGACAGGGACCCGGCGATGGCGAAGTCATCGCGCTGCACGGAGGTGAATGGCGGTTCGGCGGAAGCCGCGGAATCCTGGGCGATCGCTGGCTGACACAGCAGGACCAGCGGCATGATATGGCAGAGCGTGCGGTTGAATGAAGGCATGACGTCTTCCCCTCTGATCAGATTTGGCTGGTCTTGCGGGTGTCGGGCATCCGCAGATAGATGATCAATGAAACCCCGATCATGGCGGTGACATACCAGTAGAAGCCGCCCTCCATGCCGATATGCTTGAGCCAGAGCGCGGCATATTCCGCCGTACCGCCGAACAATGTGTTGGCGAGCGCGTAAGGCAACGCGACACCCAGCGCGCGGATGTTGGCCGGGAAAAGCTCCGCCTTCACAATGGCGTTGATCGAGGTATAGCCCGTGACGATCACCAGCCCGGCCAACACCAGCAGAAAGGCGCCGAACGAAGAGGTGACGCTTTCCAACGCCGTAAAGATCGCTGTGGTGAACAGGACGCCGGCAACGCCGAAGGCGACGAGCAACGGCTTGCGCCCGATCCGGTCGGACAGCCACCCCGCCATCGGCTGCAGCATCATGTAGATGAACAAGGCCGACGCCATGATCGCGGTGGCGGTCTGCCGGCCGAAGCCCGCGCTGTTGACCAGGAATTTCTGCATATAGGTGCTGTAGGCATAGAAGGCGAGGGTGCCGCCGGCCGTCAGCGCCATGACAAGCAGCACTTCACGCGGATGCCGGCGGATGAGGTTGAGGCCGCTCGACCGGGGCTGTTCCCTGACAGCCGCGCTCTCCTCGAACGCTTCGGTTTCCTTCAGGCCCCTGCGCAGGCGGTAGACACCTACCGCCATCAGGCCTCCGATCACGAAGGGTATGCGCCAGCCCCAGCTTTCGAGTTGATGCTCGGTCAGGAAGAGCTGGAGCAGAAGGAGGACGCACAATGCCAGAAGCTGCCCGGCGATGAGCGTCACATATTGGAAACTGGAAAAGAAGCCGCGCTGGTCCTTCTGCGCCATTTCCGACAGATAGGTCGCGCTCGCGCCATATTCGCCGCCGATGGACAACCCCTGCATCAGCCGGGCGAGCAACAGCAGCACGGGCGCGGCGACGCCGATGCTGGCATAGCCGGGGATGGCCGCGATCATCAGCGATCCGCCCGCCATCAGCATGACCGACAGGGTCAGTCCCGCCTTGCGCCCCTTGCGATCGGCATAGATGCCCATGATCCAGGCGCCGATCGGCCGCATGAGAAAGCCCACGGCAAAGATCGCGGCTGCGTTCAGCAGTTGCGCCGTGCTGTCGTCCGAAGGGAAAAAGACAGGCGCGAAATAGAGGGTGAAGGCGGAATAGACATACCAGTCATACCATTCGATCAGATTACCGATCGAACCCCCAAGGATGGATTTCAGGCGATCCTGACGGGAAATTCCTACCGAGGCGAAAGACGTAACATGATCCATCCCCGTTGATACGGATGATCCAACAGCTTTCTGCTAACTGCCGTCCGAAGAAACGAGGATGATCGAATTATCGCTGCCGGACACCGCCCGAACGCCGAAACCGCTTTCCAGCGCATCAACAAAGTCCTGCGACCGATCGAGCCGAAAGGCGCCGCCGACCCTGAGGCTGGCGATGGCGGGATCGCCGATGACGAGCGGGGTCTGACGGTAGCGGTTGAACTCCTCCACCGCTTGCGCCAGCGTATCGCCCTGAAACTCCACCATGCCCTCCTGCCAGGCAACGCGCTGCTTGATCTTGGCTGGATCGAGATGCGTGACGGCGATGCTGCCGCTGCGGACGGCGGCGCTTCGACCGCTTTCGATCCGACGCACGGCGGAGTCGCCGTTGCGGACCGCGACGATCCCCTCGATGACCGTCAGTTCCGTGACATCGGCGCGCAGGCGCACGTTGAACATGGTGCCAACGGCCCGCACCAACGTGCCGTCCGCGTTAACGATGAAGGGCCGCTTTGCGTCATGGGCGACATCAAATTGCGCTTCGCCCTTCAACAGTTTGATCGATCGGATATCGTCGCGAAGCGACACCTCGATCGAACTGTCGGTGTTGAGATGGACGCGCGATCCATCCGCCAGCCGCACGGTGCGCGTTTCGCCCAGGGCCGTTCTATAATGATCGACGGAGCCTGCAAGGCGCAAGGCTACGGTCGATGTAATACCGGCGACCGCCGCTGCGGCCGCAAGACCGAGCAGCAGATCCCGGCGACCTAGGCGATGGGCCTTTGTCCCTTCGTTCGGCTCGACCCATGCGACCGCTTCGGTCGGGACATTTGCAGATGGCTCCGGTCGATCATCCCGACCGGCAGGGAGTTCGGTCAGCCGCTCCGACAGTTCCCACCCTGCCTCCGCCTTGGCAAAGGCAAAGCCATGGGCAGGGTCCAGGGCGATCCAGTCATAGGCGACATGCCAGTCCTCCGGGGCGTCGCTAGCCCGCGCATTAAGATACAGACGAGCCGCTTCGGCCTCGATCGCCTGCATCTCTTCTGCGCTTTTGTAGCGACCATCCAAATCCAGAACCCTCAAACTGTCCGATGGCTTGCATTATCTTTACAGCCGCGCGCGTCAAATGCTTGTCCACGGTAAAGACGGACAAGCCCATCTCCTCTGCTATCTCCTTCACGGGCTTTTCATGCACGCGACGAAGGATGAAGGCCTTGCGACACTGCGGCGGAAGCGTGTCCAATATCGCCTGAAGATGGCGCAGTTCGTCCCGCGCGTGCAAGGCATCTTCGGTCGAATTGTCCGCCTGAAGCACGTCAAGTTCGGCGACCAGTTCGAGCGACACGATCTTTTCGCGACGGGCCTCGTCAATCAGCAGGTTTCGCGCGATCTGGAACAAAAAGGCCTTGCCGCTCTGCGGACGGCTGATGTCGCCATGGGCATAGGCGCGCGTCATGCATTCCGCGACGATGTCGTCAATGTCGTGCCGCTGGGACAGAATGCGCCGCAACCGCGAACGCAGCGCGCCTTCATGGGGCAGAACGGCCTCCTTGAACCAATCCAGCCTGGCCCTGATCAAGTGTCCGTCCAAACCCGTCCCCCTGCGCACTTCGCTTTGCCTTTTCGACGCCCGGTCCGATCATCGTCCAGGTGCGAGCCGACCGATACCCAATGCCCCTCCGTCACAAAAATGAGATATTTTTGAGTGTCGATACCAGAAACGGGAACGCGCTTCGTATCCACCACTGACGACCAGATATTTTACGGCCCAATCATCTCACGGGGGATATGATGTCACGTAATTTTGGGAATATGTCTGTGTGCGCCATGGTCATGGCAGCAGCATTGAGCGCGCCGGTGGCCCTGGCGGCCGAGCCGACCAATTTCAAGATTCCCGCCCAGCCGATGAAGACGGCCTTGCCGATCTTCGCCAAGCAGTCGGGCATCCAGCTTCTTTTCCCGTACGACCAGGTCGCGGGCCTTCATGCCCAGTCGGTGAACGGCAAGATGGCGCCCGACGTGGCCCTTCAGCGCCTGATCGCGGGATCGGGCCTCAAGATCACGCTGTCCAACAGCAGCGTCATCGCGCTGTCGCTCAGCCATCAGGCCCAGAAGAGCCGTGCGGTCGAGGTCGCCAGCCTTGGCGTTACCGCGCTGCCCTTCGCCATGCAGGCCGCTGCCCTGCCGCAGGCGGCGGCCGCTGAGACCGAGGGCGATGCCGGCGAGACGATCGTCGTGACAGGATCGCGCGGCCAGGCGCGCACGATCACCGATAGCCCGACCCCCATCGACGTGATCTCCGGCGCAGATCTGAACCGCACCGGCAAAGCGGGCGTCTTCCAGGCGCTCAACACGCTCGTGCCGTCCTTCAACCTGCCGGTGCGGGCAGGCGGCGCGACGTCCACAGTCATTGCGACGGGTGGCCTGCGGGGGCTTAATCCCGATCAGGCGTTGATCCTCGTCAACGGGAAGCGGCGGCACAAGACGTCGCTCATCAACGCCGTATCGACGCTCTACAACGGGTCGGTTCCGGCGGACCTCGACATGATCCCGACCTCGGCCGTCGATCATATCGAAGTCCTACGAGATGGCGCGGCCGCGCAATATGGTTCGGACGCCATCGCGGGCGTTATCAACATCATCCTCAAGGACGAGACGAAGGGCGGATCGGCGAATTTCACTGCGGGTCAGAATTTCGATCGATCAGACGGTGAGCTATATCAGGCCGACCTCAATTTCGGGACGAAGCTGGGCGACAACGGCTTCGCGAATTTCTCGGTCAACCTCAAGAAGCAGGAAATGTCAAACCGAGCGCTGCCGATCGCGGACTGTTCGGTCATGGCGACCACCACCTGCCTTTATCCCCTGGTCAATGGACAACTCGATCCCCGCGACGCCGCGGCCGTGGGCACCGAACGGATCGTCACCATCAGCTATGGCGTCATGCCCTCGCGCAGCATCAACACTGCGCTCAATGCCGGATATGATCTGGGCGGGGTGCAGCTCTACGCCTTCGGCACGTACAGCCAGCGGCGCTCGGACCTGTGGTATAGCTATCGCTATCCCAAGGACATCAACAATGTCATGGGGATTTTCCCCAACGGCTATCGCCCTCACGTCATGATTGACGAGGAGGATTTCGAATTCACGGTCGGGGCCAAGGGCGAGATATCGGGATGGGATTGGGATCTTTCGACCGGCTATGGCCGCAATCGCGCGCGCCAGTCCTCGGAAGGAACGGTCAATCCTTCACTGGGCCTTCTCAGCCCGACCGACTTCTATATCGGTACGCTGAAATCCTCCGAGTTCGTCACCTCGCTCGACGTTACCCGCGGCTATGACGTGGGCGGCGGCAATCTTCAGGTGTCGGCAGGCGCGCAGCATCGGCATGAGCGCTATCAGACCTTCGCCGGAGACCCCGCCAGCTACGCCGTAGGACCGGCGATCATTTCGGGCATGACGCCGGGCGCACAAAGCTCCGCCGGCTTCCAGCCGGCTGACGCCGCCTACATGTCCCGTGACAACTACGCGCTCTATGCTGACGTAGCCTGGGACCCCAGCAAGGATATCACCATCGGCGCGGCCACCCGCTTCGAACATTACAATGACGGCAGCGGCGATACGCTCATCTGGAAGGTCAATGGTCGCTATGCCGCAACCGACTGGATCGCCTTCCGCGCCGCCGCCAACACCGGCTTCCGCGCTCCTGCCGTCGCCCAGCAAATCTATACCCAGACAACCAACCAGTTCCGGACCGTCAACGGCATCCCCAACCAACTGCTGCAGATCAAGACGCTGGCGGTGGACGATCCCGCCGCCGTCGCGCTGGGCGCCAAGCCGCTCCAGCCGGAGAAGTCGTTCAACGTCTCGGCCGGTGTAGTGCTGACCCCGCTGCCCAATTTCAACCTGACCATCGACGCCTATCAGATCGATGTCGATGATCGCATCACCATCACCAGCACGCTGACCGGTACAGCGATTTCCAACATTCTGATCGCGAGCGGCGTCCCAGCGGCCGAAGCGCGGACGCTCACCGCGCAATATTACACCAACGCGATAGACACCCGCACACGCGGCATCGATGTCGTCGCGTCCTACAAGCACGACCTTCTCGACACCATGCACATGCAGTGGAACCTGGGCTTCAACTATAACAAAACCAAGATCACTCACATCATCGACAATCCGCCGGAACTGGCCGCGCTCGGCCCGGATTATGTGCTGTTCGACCGCGCCCGGCGCAGCAACATGACCAACAACCTGCCGCGCACTAAGCTGTCGATCAGCAATCTGGCCACAATGGGCGACTTCACACTATCGACCCGCCTGACCCGCTTCGGCAGCTTCAAACTCTACCAGAATGGCGTCACCGCCAACGGCGTGACGACCTATCCCAACGATCGCAGCTACGGCGCCAAGTGGATCACCGACCTGGAAGCCGGCTGGCAGGTGACGCCGCTCGTCAACGTGGCGGTCGGCGCCAACAATATCTTCAACGTCTATCCCGACAAGAACCCAAGAAGCGATGTGAGCGCGACGCTGGGCCAGGGCCTCTATGTCGGTACGTCCCCGATCGGCTTCACCGGCGGCTTCTATTATGCCCGCGTTGGGCTGACCTTCTGATCCATGCGACGATCCGCGCCGTCCGCATCGGGGCGGCGCGGACATGACCTGACCGGAGATACCATCGCTATGCGTCCCATGACGATCTGGCTCGCGGCCCTGGCCGCCTCCACCGCAATGACCGCGTCGGTCGCCGCGCCTTCGGCCAAATGGGGCGCCGGAGAGATATTGTGGGACAGCTTCGGCGTACCGCACATCTATGCGAAGACCGAAGAAGGCGGCTTTTACGGTTTCGGCTACGCGCAGGCGCAAAGCCACGGCAATCTGCTTCTGCGCATGTATGGTGAAAGCCGCGCCCGCGCCGCCGAATATTGGGGCGAGAAATATGAAAGCCAGGACAAATGGCTGGTCGCCAATGACGTGCCGGCCCGTTCGGTCCAGTGGTTCAGGCAGCAGACGCCGCAGATGCAGAAGAATCTGGAAGCTTTCGCCGCCGGGATCAACGCCTATGCCGCCGCCCACCCCGACAGGATCGCGGCCGAGGTCAAGGTCGTTCTGCCGCTCAAGGGAGTCGATATCATCGCCCACGCGCAGCGGTTGATGAATTTCGGCTATATAGCATCCGATCGAAAGGTGCTGTCCGACCCCTCGATCAACGAAGCGGGCGGCTCCAATGCCTGGGCGGTGGCGCCGTCGCGTTCGGCCAGCGGCAAGGCGATGCTGCTCGCCAATCCGCATCTGCCCTGGGCGCCCAGCCAGCTCACTTATTATGAGGCGCAGATCACCGCGCCCGGCCTCGCTATCTATGGTGCGACACAGGTGGGATTGCCGGTGCTGCGCTTCGGCTTCAACAACGACCTGGGTTTCACGAACACCGTCAACACGATGCAGGGTTTCACCAGCTATCAGCTGACCCTGGAGGGCAACGGCTATCGCTTCGATGGCAAGGTGTTGCCGTTCAAGTCCGAGACCAAAAGCTACAAGGTTAAGCAAGCGGACGGAACGCTGAAGACCGTCAGCTTCGAACAGAAAAGCACGGTTCACGGACCCGTCTTCACGCTGCCCGACGGCAAGACGGTGATCGCGCTCAAGGTCGCGGGCCTCGACCGGTCCGGCGTGCTGGAACAATATCTCGACATGGGCAAGGCGCGCGACTGGGCGACGTTCGAAAAGGCGCTGCGCAGGATGCAGGTCGTGATGTTCAACATTATCTACGCCGATCGCGCGGGCCATATCCTTTATCTCGACAACGGCCTGCTCCCCAAACACACGAGCGGCGACCTCAAATACTGGTCCGCCCCCGTGCCCGGCGACACGTCGGCGACGCTGTGGAAGGATGTCCACAGCTATGACGACATGCCCAAGCTGTTCGATCCCGCCACCGGCTTCGTGCAGAACGCCAATGATCCGCCGTGGCTGGCGACCTGGCCGCGCGCGCTCGATCCCAGGGCTTTCCCTGCCTATGTTGCGCCCGTCGGCCCGATGAGCCAGCGCGC
The DNA here is from genome assembly GCF_040676415.1 of Sphingobium sp. LSP13-1-1.1. Classification (NCBI taxonomy): domain Bacteria; kingdom Pseudomonadati; phylum Pseudomonadota; class Alphaproteobacteria; order Sphingomonadales; family Sphingobiaceae; genus Sphingobium; species Sphingobium sp. LSP13-1-1.1. The sequence goes on from NZ_JBEGHU010000001.1 coordinate 351,459, forward strand.
GCAGATGTCGGTAAAGCTCATGACGAAAACGCCCAAGATCAGCTTCGACGATTTCGTGTCACGCAAGCTGACGACGACGTCGCTGATGGCGGAGCGGATGCTGCCCGATCTGCTGGCGGCAGCCGCCGGCTCGAATGACGCCGATGTTCAGGCGGCGACAGCCCTGCTGAAGGACTGGGATCATCGCTTCGAACCCGATAGCAGGGCGGCCCTGCTGTTCGAAACCTGGGCCGGCATCTTCGCGCCGCGAAATTTCACCGATCAGTCCAACTATGCCGTCAAATGGACGCTCGATGATCCGCTTGAAACGCCTCGCGGTCTCAAAGACCCTGCCGCAGCGGTCGCGATGTTGAAGCAGGCGGTCGCCAAGACCAAACAGCTTTATGGCGCGATCGACCGCCCCTATGGCGATGTGTCCCGCTTCCACATCGGCGATGTGAGCGTGCCGGCCAATGGCGGCTTCGGCAATACCGGCGTCTTTCGCACCATCACCTGGGGCCCCATGAAAAACGGCGAGCGTACGCCAGTCCATGGTGAAACCTGGGTATCCATGGTGGAGTTTGGTACGCCGTTGAAGGCCGTAGGCCTCATGAGCTATGGTAACAGCAGCCAGCCCGGATCGAAGCACAATAGCGATCAGCTCCAGCTGTTGGCTGACAAGAAATTCCGTAGTCTCTGGATCGATCGTGCCAACATCGAGCGGCATTTGGAAGAGAAGATGGCTTACTGAGGACTATCCAGATCACCAGAGACAAATTGATATATTCAAACGGCCGATCATCATGATCCGTCTAATAAGCCGAGTTTATCATTTAGACCGCCTAGCTGCAAACCGCTATATATGACAACCGGCGGCCAGTCTCTGTCGTTCTGCGTGCTCGTTCGGGCAGACGCTGGCTGTCTGCTGCTGGCTGATCCTGCCGTTCACCAAGTCGCGAGGCAACGGCGGGAATGTCCCGAGTCCCGCCCTTCAACAGGCGCGGGTAAGCCAACACCGATGATCAACTTGAAAGGCTGGCTTCGAGAATGCGATGCAAGGTTTCTCGGCCTAAAATTGAGTGCGAAGCTATCGCGGTCTCTCTCTGCGGCCCCCGCGATTGCCAAGACCATTCACATCTCGAAGGGAAATCAAATGTCCCGTCCCCCGCTGCCCCCGTTTACCCACGAGTCCGCTGTCGAGAAGGTTCACCTAGCTGAAGATGGCTGGAACACCCGCGACGCCGCCAAGGTCGCCCTAGCCTACACCCTCGATACGCGCTGGTGCAACCGCGTCGAGTTCGCGACCAATCGGGAACAAGCTCAGGCCTTCCTTGAGCGCAAGTGGAAGGAACACGAATATCGGCTTATCAAGGAGTTGTGGGCGTTCACCGGCAACCGTATTGCGGTTCGCTATGCCTACGAGTATCGCGATGACGCCGGACAGTGGTTCCGAGCCTACGGAAACGAAAACTGGCTCTTTGCCGAAGACGGACTGATGTAGAACCGCCACGCCAGCATCAACGAGATGCCCATCAGGGAATCGGAGCGCCTGTTCTTCTGGCCTCTCGGTCGCCGTCCGGACGACCGCGCCTCGTTGAGCGATCTTTCGCGAGCACGGGTTGGAGGGCGCGAGCTTGGCTGTGCTGTCAAAGGCGACAGGCCTTGGCAAAGGCAGCCTCTACAATTTCTTCCCCGGTGGGAAGGATGAGATGATGGAGGCGGTCCTTGAGAATATCGACGGTTGGTTCGCCGACGCGATTTTCTCGCCGCTGGAGAATGTTTCTGATCCGGCGGCGGCTGTCACGGCCATGTTCGACGATGTGACCGCATATTTCCGCTCCGGAAGAAGGGTCTGCGTCGTTGGATGCCTCGGGCTGAACTCCTCTGGCGAAATCTTCGCGGTCAAGGTGAAGGAATACTTCGCTCGTTGGATTTCGGCTCTGGCTCACTGTCTCGAAGTGGCATAGGTTCCGCCAGCGATGGCCATGGACCTCGCGGAAGGGGCGGTATCTGGAATACAGGCTGCAATCGTTCTGGCACGGGCGCTTGGTGATGATGAGAGCTTTCAACGGATCGTTCATCGCCTCCGGTCAACCTTGCTCGATGCGATCGGTCGTCACGGCTGACGCTCCCTAAGCCGCTCAGCCCCGGGCGGTTCATTCCAGCTTCCAGAATAATGTCTGCCGGACAGCCAAATCGCAGCTGCGGTTAGCCCTTTATTGCGAGCTAGTGCCGGGCTGGTCCGTCGTCCCTCTACATTGAGCATCCCCTTACCGAACCATATGATACAGACCCTCGTTCTGAACGATAAGAACATCTTTTATAAATCAAATTATTCTCTATTATGATCGATAGAAAGGTACTCTATCGGTCATGCGTTGGAACTGGCAACAACCCGATTGGCCGAACTTCGCCTATGATGCGAAGCGCCTGAGAAGCCGCGAGGACCGGTTTCTGAAGGGCGCTGGTGTCCTGGTCGGTGTCATGGCCCATCTCGATTCCGATGATCGCCAGAACCTCACCATCGAACTCATGGCGCAGGAAGCTGTCGACAGTTCCGCAATCGAGGGGGAGATCCTTGATCGCGCGAGCGTGCAGTCGTCCGTTGCGAAACATCTGGGGATCAAGGCCGACCACCGCCGCGCCAATGCCGCCGAGGCGGGCGCTGCAGAACTCATGGCGAACCTCTTCCACAGCTATCGCGAACCGATCAACGACGCCATGTTGTTCCATTGGCATGCCTTGCTCCTGAACGGCAGGCGGGACCTCGCCGACATAGGCCGATATCGAACACATACCGATCCCGTGCAGATAGTCTCGGGAGCCCTGCACGCGCCCAAGGTGCATTTCGAGGCTCCGCCATCACAAGCGGTGCCAGGCGAGATGGACGCATTCATTGCCTGGTTCAACGATACCAGGCCGGCCGACCCTTCGCCGGTGAGCGCACTGGCGCGAGCGGGTATTGCTCATCTATGGTTCGAGTCCATCCACCCCTTCGAAGATGGCAACGGGCGCCTCGGCCGCGCGATTGCGGAAAAGGCCCTGGCCCAAGGACTTGACGCACCCGCGATCACGGCGCTCGCAGAGATCATCCGGCGCCATCGCAAGGACTATTACACCCAGCTTCAACGTGCGAGTTTGTCGAACCGCATCGACGAATGGCTCGACTGGTTTTCTGACATCGCGCTTGCGGCCCAACAGCGCACGCTGGAGCGGGTTCATTTCCTCCTCACCAAGGTCAAGCTGCTTGACCGCCTTCGCGACCAGATCAACGCGCGGCAAGAGAAGGCTTTGTTCCGCATGTTCGCCGACGGACCGGATGCCTTCAGGGGCGGGTTGAGCGCGGCAAACTACCGGATCATTACCGGCGCTGCACCAGCGACGACCACTCGCGATCTCGCCGAACTGGTCGAACTGGGAGCCCTCCGCAGGAAAGGGGAACTGAAGCACACAAGGTACTATTTGAACCTGGTCAATGACCAACCGCCTTCTTGAATCACATTTTGGGCAAACTTCGACAGAGCGATCCACCGGCAGAGGACCGCCCTCTTGCAACAATTATTTCGGTTCAGACCGCTGCCGGATGTCCTCGAAACCATAACGGGCTAGCAGTTCGCCGTTGCGCCATACCGGCACTAATACCAACTTGCGCGGTGTCTGACTCATGGGGGATTCCCAAGGCGGTGAAATTCTGAATCTATCGAGCCCTGGCTTTGGAGTGCGACACCATGGGTTCAGCGATCGGCTTGCGGGAAGATTTTGATGGGGCAGCGCTGCGACGATTGTCGCGGACGACGAAGAGCGCGAGCCAGGCACGGCGGCTTCTTGCATTGGCCAAGATATACGATGGCGGCAGTCGGAGCGCAGCGGCCCGGATCGGCGGCGTCGGGCTCCAGATCGTTCGGGATTGGGTGCTCCGGTTTACGCGCGTGGTCCCGAAGGATTGCTGGATGGTACGCCGATAGAGACCTGGTTTCAGGACGAAGCCCGCGTCGGTCAGAAAAACACAATCACGCGGCGCTGGGCGGCCCTTCGGCTCCAAAGGACCCGCGGACCAAATCGGCCAACATCTTTGGCGCAATCTGCCCGAACACGGCAAGGGCACCGGGCTCGTCCTGCCTTTCTGCAACACCGAAACCATGGCGCTGCATCTTGCCGAGATATCGCTCGCCATCGCGCCGGGGGCTCATGCGGTCGTCCTGATGGATCAGGCTGGATGGCATACAACCGGCAAACTCAAGGTGCCCGCCAACATCAGCATCGTCCCGTTGCCGGCCAAGTGCCCTGAACTCAACCCGGTCGAGAACATCTGGCAGTTCATGCGCGACAACTGGCTGTCGAACCGCATCTTCACATCCTACGACAACATCGTCGATCACTGCTGCGAGGCTTGGAACAAGCTCATCGACCAGCCATGGCGCATCATGACCATCGGCCGTCGAAAATAGGCGCGAAGGTCATGATCCATGCAGGTTGGTATAACTGATCTTGCTCAGGGCCGATCATATCTAATCGAGCCGCAATGAGTTTGCCTTCCTTGCCGATTACTGCCTGACGTCCGGCCTTGCTGCCCTTGGCAGGATCGGTAGCCGGCTTCTTCGCAACATCCCGCCAGTTGCCGTCGTCATCTTTCAGCGCATTGGCCTTCATAGCAAAGCACAGGGTGTCCCGGTTGACCTGCTGTAGCAAGCCGCCGCCCATGCCGAACGCAATGTTATCGATGGCATAGCCTTCCTCGACCATGCGATCGATCAGCCGCGTGATGCTGGCGATGTTCATGCCGTCGCCCTGGATCACCCGAACATGCGGATTGAGTACCCGATAGCCTTTGGCATTGATCGTGCCGCCGAACTTCTCCCACAGCGTCTTCACAGTCCGCAGTGGGGTTTCGATGGGATCGCCGCTATCGGGCCGGACCACGAGGGTGCCTTGCCGGGTAAGCACCTTGTCGCGCAGGGTGCGGCCCCAGATTTCTGCCACCGCAACATCGAGATCATAGCTGTCCGATACGACGGCAACGAGCTTCCCGGGCCCGCCGAAGGCATCGAGCATGTTCTCATAGGCAGCCGACTCGCGTTCCGGGGCCCAGCTTGTCATCGTGCTGTGCTCGGCCGCGGGTATGGAAAATCCGGGCATCGCCGCGCCATAATATCGCCGCGCTGCAAGGATGCCCTCACCTGCAGCGCTGGTTCATGGGCGTCTATCAGGGAGCCAAGCCCGACTGGCCCAATTATCTGCTGTTTGCGCTCGATGCCCGAAGCCAGCCACATTATCAGGCCTTGCGAGGCTTGGTTCCTCCGCAAGGCACGAACGAGGAGAATAGCCTGGAATTGCCTCTTGCCCAGGATGGCCTTCATGATGGGAAGACGGGCGTGCGGGGGTGGCATCAGAATGCCCATGTCGGAATACAGCCATTGGGAGATGGCTTATACTATCTCGTACGGAACAGCGGGACGCGCGACATGCAGTCCGCTACCGCAACGTTATCGCATTGGACGGGCGATCTTTCCCGGCCATTTGGACTGGGCAAACCCGGAAAATAACGACCCTTTGTCGTCATTCAACTGCTGATTTTTCACTCCCAGCTGCGGCTGGTCCGCTTTCCCGTTCCTGGCACCCAACTCCGTCGATTGCCGCCGACCAGCCACTAGCATCCGCACCGAAGATGCGATATGATAAAATCATATTGGAATGAAGGTAGACATGGCTGCGAAGGCAATCACGGTAACGCTTGGCGAAATGTCATCGCACGCGGAGCGCCATCTTGCGTCTGGCCGATATGCTTCTATGAGCGAAGTGATGCGAGCGGGTTTGCGCGCGCTGGATCGCGAAGAGGCTGTTTTGGATGAACTGGTGCGCATCCGCGTTGCGGAAGCCCTAGCTGATCCCCGTCCCCTCATGCCGCTCGACAAGGCATTTGCGCAGGTTAGGGCCTCGATCGCCAAGGCATGACCTATGACGTGCAACTGTCGGCATTGGCGATCGAGGATTTGATTGCACTTCACCGATGGGTGAGCGTGGAAGCCGATATTCCCACGGCAGACGGCTACCTTGCCAGAATTGAAGACGCATCGCGGCGTTGGCCGATTTTCCCCATCGCGGATCCCCCCGCGATGACTTGGTGGCAGGTTTGCGGACGCTGACATTCGAGCGCCGCTTATTGATCGCATATAATGTGGACGGGAAGATCGTCACCGTCCAGCGCGTCATCAATGCATTTCGCGATCTGGCACCGATTCTTCAAAACTCTTGAATTGGCGTATGATTGCCGTTTCTGCTGTCGACCATTAATTGCTGTTCCAATCACGACCCTTACTCTCCAGAAGCGGACATAGCTATTGCGTCGACCAACGCCTGCGTGGTTCCTGACACGCAAGTGCGATGGTTTTCTCGTCTTTTTCTTCGATGTTGATTACATGCCTCGGGGAAAATGGAAGCTCTGTTCCGAACCAAAATTCATCGTTCTCAGCGATGGCACTGGGTTCATTGTCGAGTATTCCCAGATACCCGCCATCTATGCGCTCCCTGACCAGAACCCACATCCGCTCCACGGCGACATTCTCATCACCGTCATCGACGCTTATCCGAAAGATCAGCTTTGCAAGGTCTCCGGGTTTAAGGTTTTCTCGCCTTTGCCGGTCGGGTATCCAAAACGTCTCTGGCGCAGCGGCGTGGTAACCCTCACCGTCATCAAGGCACCATCCGTCGGTTTGGAAATCTGGCTCACGCATGACACGATCTTAGCTCAGAGTGGAATGTCTGCAAGGCGCTGTCACCTAGCCGCAAGCCGTCATTCCGCTCTCCACACCCCCGGGGACTAAAATAGGCAATAGTCCTATTCCAAAATTGGCCTATGCCTGGGCACCAACGGCGTGTTCGTCCGGGAAACCGGCACGCCGCTGCTCGAAGGTCGGGTCTGCCCGAGTTGGTCCCCGGCGGGATTGTGTTGGTTCTGATTTGCCATTTTAGGATCCTCTCTTGCCGAAATAGCACGTCATCGAAACCCACCGCATCGTAAGGCTGTTCCCTACGCGACTTCCCACCAACCTATAGGCTCTTGTCCGATAGGACGTGCCGGTTAAGCTTGTAGTGGGCGTCGGAACGCACCGCCCTCAGGCCCGCGCGAACCGGCCCAGCCTGAAGCGCCGCGAATACCCTTCGAACGCCGTCTCGATCATCTCCCGACTGAGGCCGAAGGGTTCCAGGGCGTAATCATAGCGGCCATAGCGATTGGAAGCATTTGCCGGATCGGCGAGCCACGTCCGCATCCGGCTGTCGAATTCGGGCGTGTAATCCATTTGCCAATGGCCATAGGCTCGCCGGATCACATCCACGGGGTCACTCGTCAGGTCCTGGAAATCGACATGGAAGATGCGAGGATCGTCGACCAGCGGATTTTTCATCGTTTCGGCCAGCGATGCCGCGATGCTTTCGACAAAGGCGGGACCGAGGGCCTGAAAATCCATCTGCCAGTTGGTGATACCGCCATAAAGCACCGCCGTGATCGCCATGATCGAAGGGTGGACCTGAACCGGGTCGCGATGCGGCCAGATGCACAGCGCGTCAGGATAGGCGTCGAACAGCGCGTCCAGGGCGAATTGGTGGTATATTCCCTTGGCTACCCAATGGCTGGTCGGCTGCTGCCACTGCAAATGCTGCAGGAACTGGCGATGAAAACTGTAGGCCGCGGCGATATTGCTGGCGTCCAGGATCATCGCCAGCGCCGGCAGCTTGTACAGCAGCGACGGATAAGCGTTCTGAAAGTCGAGGGTGAAGATTTCCTCGCATTCGATCGGGCAATGGCCGCGCTTGTCCCAATAGGGGTGAAGCGTGAGCAGGCCGGGCGCACGCATCAGCAGCTCGTCCAGTTCCCTGGCCGTGAGTTCTATCCGCTCCGGCGTTACCGGCACTTCGCCCGGCGGCGGGCTTGGCGAATGGCTATGCCACCAGAGCGGGGTACGCGCGCCGGGATCCTCGGCCAGCAACGAATGAATGAGTGTCGTGCCGGTCCGGCCGAAGCCGATGACGAAAATGGGCCGCTCTATCTTTTCCTCTGCGATGGCGGGAATGCGTTTGCGGTCCGCAGCGAGCCGCAGGCGCGTCGAAAGCAGCTTGCGCAGTTGCAATTCGACATCCGACTTCTGCTCGGGACGCAGGGGCGGCTGTTCGTTCAACCAGCCCGTGAACCGTTCCACCCTGCCGACAAGAGCGGGATCGAGCGCATCGAAATTACCGGCGATTATCTGAGACGTGCGGATGAGCGCTGCTGCATCTATGCCGCTCGACAGGTCAGCGACGGTTCCCACATTTTCCGACCGGCTGCGCATCACCCCTCCTGACTAGTTCACTTGGATTTGCATATGCTGGAGCAATAGGTGCCTGAAAGTCAATTAAACTGGATATTATCACATGGGTGAACGAGGTTCATGGGAACGTTCGTTCTTATCCTGCTCCGCGACCAGCGCTTCTGCGATATTCAGGGATTCTATCATCGCATGATATTGCTGCTCGCTGAGTGCGGTCGGCCAGAGGATATGCGGGGCGGAGCGGTCGAGCTCGACCAGCCTGGTGAGCGCCGCGTGGCCTGCCTCCGTCAATTCGATGAACAAGCCGCGCCGATCGTCAGGATTGGGCACCCGGCGGATGAAGCCCAGCGCCTCCAGCCGATCGACCCGCTTGGCAACGCCTGCAAGCGACATCAGGAAATAGTGTTTGAGCGCTGTGGGCGCGATGCGATGGGGCGGTCCCACGCGGTACAGGGCATCGAGCAGGAGCACGTCGCCGGATGTCAGCCCTTCCCGCGCGGCCGACAGCGTCATGTGCCGTTCCATGCTCCGGGCCAGGCGCAACAGGCGCGTCGTGACGGAGTAGGAGCGAACCAGCACCGGATCATAGTCTGTCGCCCAGGCAGCCAGAGCCGCCTGAAGCGGGTCGGTGGCCGCGGGCGCCGGAACCCCGTCGGCCTGCACCTGCGGATCGGGCAGGATGCGAAAGGCCGGCCCGGGCGCCAGTCGCCGGTCGGCCGACCAGAGCAATATGCCCGCCTCTATCAGCTGATCGACGCGCCGGGATGCCGATGATTTGCTGGCATAATCCCACAGCCTGGCAAGGCCCGCCATGGATGGGATGGTGCGGTGCACCGCATAATGCACTTCGAGAGCGGCGCGGCATGCCTCCACGCTGCGCTCGCCTTCTTCAGTCCTGGCGCGTCCCGTCATGGCGCCACAAAGACACAGGGTGAGGCGATCCGCAAGAGCTTGGCCCGGCCCTCAATCGCGTGGCCCCTTGCAGAGCTTAGCCGAAGATGCTGTCGCCAAAGCGTTCGCCATGCTGGATCAGGTCGCCATATTGCTTTTCTATGCACATCAACCGGCGAAAATAATGGCCGATCGCATATTCATCGGTCAGCCCATAGCCGCCATGGACCTGAATGCCATTGCGCGAGACGGTCTGCCCCGCCTCTCCGATGACAAGGCGCGCGGCGGAAAGCGCGGCCGACCGCGTCGCCTCATCCTGATCCGCATTGGCCAAGGCGTGGTAGAGCATCGAACGCGCCTGATGGGCGGCGACGAAATTATCGGCCATGATATGCTGGATCGCCTGAAAGGAACCGATGGCGACCCCGAACTGCTTGCGCTCCTGCACATAGGCGCCACAGACCTTGTTCGCGGCTTCCATCGCGCCGACCGCCTGCGCCATCAGCGCGATCGAGGCACGGTCGATGGACTCGCGCAGCACCGCCGCGCCGCGATTGCCACCGATCAGCAGAGCCGTGGACGGGAGCGTCACGTCGGCAAGGACGATGTCGGAGGCGCGGGTGCCATCGATCAGCGCATAGGATTCAACCGAAAGGCCGGGCGCATCGGCGGGCACGAGGAACAGGCCGACGCCCTCTTCCCCCTCCAGACGGGCCGAGACGATCAACTGCCCCGCGCTGGGCGCATCGAACGCCATGATCTTCGTGCCGGACACAATATATCCATCATCGGAACGGCGGGCGCTGGTACCGGTCATCTCGACGTCGAGCGGATGAGCGCCATTTTCCTGATGCGCGAGCGCGATGCGCAGCGTGCCGCCCGCAACCTCGCCCAACAGGTGCAGCGCCCGCGCTTCGTCCGCGGATTGCTTGAGCACATGGCCGGCAAGCACGATCGTGCTGATATAGGGTTCGGTCGCCAGAGCCTTGCCCAGGGCAATGTTGAGCAGCGCAATATCTTCTATCGTGCCGTCCAGACCACCCGCTGCTTCCGGTACCGGCAGGGCAAGCCATCCCAGCTCCGCGAACTGCGTCCAGCGCGCCTCGTCAAAGCCCGTCGCGCTCGATCGCTGATGCCGCCAATATTCGACGTCGGCATTTTCAGACAGCAACCGTTCGGCGCTGTCCAGAAGCATCGCCTGAATGTCGGACTTCGCGAAATCCATTGTTCCTGTCTTCCTGTCAGAGGCCGAAGGCGAGCTTGGCCAGAATATTCTTTTGGATCTGCTTCGACCCGCCATAGATGGTCGCCGCCCGGTTGATCAGCGCCACCGTCGTTCGACCGGGGGCATAATCGGCCCACATATCCGTGGGCTCCGGCGGAGGCACAGGGGCCACATCGAAGAAGCGCAGCGCCTTCGCGCCCAGGGCGTCGACTTGCAACATGGTGATTTCCTGTTGCAGTTCGGAACCCCGGATTTTCAACACGGAGGCGGCCGCAGCCTCCGGCGCGTCGAATTCCTCATGCGCCAGCACGCGCAGAACCGACCATTCCAGCGCAAGCAGATCCGCCTCCGCCCTGGCGAAACGGGCGCGGAAAGCAGGGTCGTCGGCGATGCGGCGGCCTCCTGTCATTTCGCCGCGCGCAATGTCCTTCGCGCGGGCCAGTTCACGCTTGCTCCAGTAGATGAAGCTCGACGTGGTGCGCTCATGCTCCAGCAGGAACTTGGCGTAGGTCCAACCCATGCCCGGTTCCCCGATCAACTGGTCGGCGGGAACCTCGACATTGTCCAGGAACACTTCGCACAGATGCGCTTCGCCATTGATCTGCGGGATCTGGCGCACGGTGACGCCGGGCGTATCCATCTTGATGATGAGGAAGCTGATGCCGCGCTGCGGCTTCACATTCTTGTCGGTGCGGACCAGGAAAAAGCCCCAGTCCGCATGGGCGGCGCCGCTGGTCCAGATCTTCTGCCCGTTGACGATATATTTGTCGCCGACCAGTTCGGCACTGGTGCGCAGCGAAGCGAGATCGGAACCCGACCCCGGTTCGGAAAAGCCCTGCGCCCACATGGTCGCGCCTTCGCGGATCATGGGCAGGAACCTGTCCTTCAGATAATCGGAACCATAGGTATAGAGCACCGGCCCCAGCATATGCGTGCCGCCCCAGTCGAATTCAGGGGCATCGGCCTTGTACAGTTCCTCATTGAAGATGAAGAGCTGCATCGGTGTCCAGCCGCAACCGCCAAACTCCACCGGCCAGTGCGGCACGGATCGGCCATGAGCGTTGAGGATGCGCATCCATTCCAGCAGATCGGGCACGGCGGCGTTATTGGCGACCTTGCGACGCTGACGTTCCTTCATATCGGCGGGCAATACGCTGTCGATAAAGGCGCGCACTTCCGTCCGGAAGGTCTGAAGATCGGGATCGAGGCGCAATTCCATCGGATCGGCTCCGGCTATCTGTATGGTGATTGGAATGTCCATGGCCTGCACCGCCAAGGGGTGCAAGCAGCATGGGCCGCGGCATCATCCATGCGATGGTGCGACAGCGTGATTTGACAGCAGGACGACCGTCATGATGAAGATCATACATGCAAAATGCAGAAATAACAGATGCGCATGGCGATTGCGACAGCCTGATATGGATTTCAGGCGCCACCGAGGGCATAGGATTGGGCCTGGCGCGCAATGTCCCCTATCTTAACGCGCGCGTGGTCAACTTGTCGCGACGACCCCATCCCGACCATGAGAGCGTCTTCCTGGACCTCGCTGATCCGGCAAGCTGGGATGATGTCGGCTCTCATTTTGCCGACAACCTCACCCGGTTCCGGGGCTCCCGCGCGATCTTCATCCAGAATGCGCATATGAAGGGGATGACCGGCTTTGTCGGAGAGGTCGCGCCGGATGACTATGCCCGCGACATTGTCGCCAATGTCGCAGCGCCCTTGCGGCTCGCGGAAATGTTCGTGCGCGCGGTCGGGGAGAGCGGCTTTGCCGGAGAGGCGGGGCTGGTCCTCATGTCCTCTTCTTCCGCCCGTTCACCTACCATAGGACAGAGCGTCTATTGCGCGGGCAAGGCCGCCCAGGAAATGTGGGTTCGCGTTACCCGCAGGGAACTGGCGCTGCGCGGAAAGGACAATATCTGGGTGACGGCAGTGCGACCGGGATTTGTCGACACGGCTCTTACCCGCCATGTCGCCGCCATGGCCGACAGCGACTATCCCATTGCGTCGCAGATGCGCAGGCAGATGGAACAGGGCATCGGCGTCATGGACATAGACACAGCCGCGCGCCAGATCTGGGATGCACTGCCCACCGACCAGTCGCTCCTGCTGTTTGGGGAGCAGGTGCGCCAACCGAGCTGAACAGCTCCGTCCGGGCGAAGTGAAAGGGCGATCCTCGTCAGGTTTCGGCAAGGATCATGTCGGAACCCTTTTCCGCGATCATCATCGTCGCCGCATTGGTGTTGCCCGACACGACAGCGGGCATCACAGAGGCATCGACGACCCGCAGGCCTTCCACGCCGTTGACTTTCAGCTTTCCGGAAACGACCGCGTCCGGCCCCACGCCCATGGCGCAGGTCGACGCCTGATGATAGCCGGTCGACCCGCTGGAGCGGGCAAAGCCCAGTAATTCCTCGTCGCTCTGCAATGCCGCTCCCGGCGTCAGTTCATGATCGAAATAGGGGGCAAGGGCGGGACTTTCCATGACGCGGCGTGCCCAGCGCAGACAACCGACCTGCGCCCGGCAGTCTGCTTCGGCCGAAAGGAAATTCGGCCTGATCGCCGGCGCGTCATGAAAGTCGCCGCTCCTGATATGGATCGAGCCCTTTGACTGCGGCCGCATCACATATCCGCCCACCGTGATGCCGGGCAGCTTTTCCATCGTCATCGCGCCCTTGAGCGCCAGCGCCTCGAAATCGACCGTCGCGGGGCTGGCGAAGAATTGCAGATCGGGCAGGTCGAACGACGGATCGGACTTGAGGAATGCGGTCAGATTCGAGCCGCCCAGCGCCAGCAGGCCCGTCCGGTTCATGGCGAAACGCAGCATCTGCCCCACCAGCGGCAAGCCGCGCGACATGGCGTTGAAGCTCGCAGCGCCCGGTTTGAGGCGGGCGCGAACCATCGCCGCATAATGATCCTGGAGATTTTCACCGACATTCGGACTGTCGACCAGCGTCGTAATGCCCAGCTCCCGCAGCCGCTCGCCCTGCCCTATGCCTGACAGCTCCAGCAATTGGGGGGAATTGATCGCACCGCCCGACAGGATGACCTCTCGGCGGGCGCGCACCTGCCGGATGCGGCCGCCCTTCCAATATTCGACGCCCACGGCTTTCCGGCCTTCGAACAGGACGCGCGTGGCATGCGCGTGAATGATGACCTGGAGATTGGGCCGCTTCATCGCCGGATGCAGATAGGCAACGGCCGCCGATACGCGCATACCCTTATGGGCGTTGAGCCGGATACGGGCCACGCCTTCCCGGGTGGTGCCGTTCAGATCGTTGGAGATCGGGGCACCGGCTTCCTCGAAGGCCCTGGTCATCACATCCAGCATGGGATGTCGGATCGGCACGTCGCTTATCTTGAGGGGCCCGACCGGCCGGTCGCTGCCGGCATCCGCGCCCTGCTGATCTTCGATCTTGCGGAAATAGGTTTCGGCGTCTTCCCATCCCCAACCGGTCAGTCCCCTTTGCCGCCAGCCGTCATAATCCTCCGGCAGGCCACGGACCCAGATGATGCCGTTGATGGAGGAGGAGCCGCCCAGAACCTTGCCACGCGGGAACACATGCCGCCTGCCGTCCGATCCCGGATCGGGTTCGGTCATATAGTTCCAATTGACGCGAGGATCCTTCAGCATCCTGGTGAAGCCTGCAGGCACGTGAATGTTCATCGTGCTCATCGCCTGCGCGGGATTGAGAAGATTTTGCAGCGGCCTGTCGTCGCCGCCCGCCTCCAGCAGCGCAACCTTGTGACGGCCGTTCGCACTCAGCCGGTTGGCGAGCACGCAACCGGCCGATCCGGCGCCGACGATGACATAATCGGCTTCCGCCTCCACGACGCTGTGCGCCTCGACCATGATGGCTTTCTCCTTTCCCAAGCTGCTGTGCATAGCGGGGAAGCGCAAAGGGTGTACAAGCCTTGTGCGGACCTTGACGACGAACATCGCTCTTATGATGGCTGGACTTGCGCCATCGAAATAGGGCCGCTGGCAACGCTATGATCGCATCGGAACAAGGTCTGGCCAAGGATGAGGACAAAATGACGGGGCTTTTCTCGCTTGCAGGCCGCACGGCGATGGTCACGGGCGCCTCGCGCGGCCTGGGCCGGGCGATCGCGCTGGGGCTTGCGGAAGCCGGGGCATCGCTCGTCCTTGCCGCGCGCGACGCCGCAAAACTGGAAGAAACGGCCGAGAACATCCGTGCGGCAGGCGGTCAGGCGCGAACGATCGCCTTCGACCTGGCGGATCTGGAAGCTGTGCAGAACGCGACCGAGAGGCTGAACGCCGAAGGGGCCGATATCGACATCCTGGTCAATAATGGGGCTATCGGCGGATGGGGGCCGCTCCACCAGTCCACCCTGGCGCATTGGGAAAACATGTTCGATGTGAACGTATCGTCCATGTATCTGTTGTGCCGCGACCTGTCTAAGGGGATGGTGGCGCGCAAATGGGGGCGGATCATCAATTTCGCCTCTTATGTGTCCGACACGGGGCGGCCCAACCTGTCCGCCTATGTCGCCAGCAAGCATGCGGTTCTGGGCCTGACGCGATCGATCGCGGCGGATCTGGCGCCCCATGGCGTGACCTGCAACGCCATAGCGCCCGGCTTCTTCGACACGGACATGGCCGCGCCCACGGTCGGAAACCCGGCGCGGGCGAAAATCTTCCGCAGCGCCATAGCACTGGACCGTTTCGGCGATCCGAAGGAGATGGTCGGCCCGGTCCAGTTCCTGGCGTCCGATGCGTCGGGCTATATCACCGGCCACATGTTGCCGGTGGACGGCGGCGTCGCCAACATCCTGTCGCTGCCCGTCGTTGTCGAGACCTGACCAGCGTCCCGCCCATATTTGCCGTATCCTGAAGGAACTTCGCATGACCGATACGCTCGTCAATCTCGCAAGCCCGGAAAAGCTGTTCATTGGCGGCGGCTGGACCAATTCTTCCGGGTCTGACGGAATAGAGATCATCTCCCCCGCCACCGAGGAGAAGGTGGGCCGCGTCGCCAAGGCAACGACTGCGGACATGGATCGCGCCGTCGCGGTCGCGCGCGATGCCTTCGACAATGGCCCGTGGCCGCGTATGACCGGCCCGGAACGTGCCGTCTATCTGCGTCGCATCGCCGGTGAGATGGCCAAGCGGAGCGACGATTTCGCGCGCGCCTGGTCGATGCAGGTGGGTATGCCTTACTCGCAGTCGTCGATGACCGCGCCCTTCATGGGCGGCTATTACACCTATGCCGCCGATCTTGCCGAAAAGGGGTTTGAAGAGGTGCGGCCCGCACTGGCCGGCGGCCATGCCATTGTCGTGCACGAGCCGGTGGGCGTGGTCGCCGCCGTGGTGCCGTGGAACGCCCCGCTCGCCACCCTTTCGCTCAAGGTGGCCTTCGCGCTGGCCGCCGGCTGCACAATCATAGCCAAGCCATCGCCCGAAACGCCGCTGGAAGCACTGATCCTGGCCGAATGCATCGCAGCGGCAGGCGTGCCGGAGGGCGTCTTTTCCGTACTGACGGCCGATCGTGACGTCTCCGATCATCTGATCCGGCATGAAGGAGTGGACAAGGTCAGTTTCACGGGTTCGACCGCCGCAGGCCTTAATATCGCCTCGATCGTCAGCGCGCGGTCGGGACGCATCACGACCGAGCTGGGCGGCAAGTCCGCCGCCATCGTCCTGGACGACGCTGACATCGGCAAGGTCGTGGAAGGCATCATGCCGAACCTCGTCGGGCTGTGCGGCCAGCAATGCGCCGCGTTCAGCCGCATATTGGTACCCCTGTCGCTGAAGCGCGCAGTGGAGGAGGCCATGGCCGCCGCAATGCAATATGTGCAGGTGGGCGATCCCTTCGTCGAAACCACGCAGATGGGCCCGCTCGTCACCCAGCGCCAGCATGGCCGCGTCTTCGACTATATCCGGCAAGGCAAGGCGCAGGGCGCCCGCATCATCACCGGCGGCAATCGCCCGACGCATCTCGACAGGGGCTGGTTTGTGGAACCGACCCTGTTCACCGACGCCAGCAACGACATGACCATCGCCCGCGAGGAGATTTTCGGACCCGTCGGCACGATCATCGCCTATGGCAGCGAGGAAGAGGCCATCGCCATCGCCAACGACAATATCTACGGTCTGTCGGGCGGCGTCTTCACACAGGATGTCGAGCGTGCCTATCGAGTCGCCCGGCGCATTCGAACCGGTAATTTCGGCCATAATGGCCGCGTCATCGATTACACGATCCCCTATGGCGGCTTCAAACAGTCCGGCGTGGGCCGCGAAGGCGGAGTGGAGGGACTGCACGGCTTCACAGAGGTCAAGGCTGTCTTCATGCAGGAACTGCCTGCCCATCTGAAGGCCTGATCAGCCTTGCCGGCCCCGGCGCGAACGGAGAGCCCCGCCTACAGCAGCGACTGGCCCGACAATTATGGTCCTGCCAACGCCTGGTGGACGGTGTTCATCCTGACGATCTTCCAGATCGTGTCGATGATCGACCGACAGGTCATATCGGTGCTGATCCCGGAAATGCGGGCGGACCTTGGCCTCAACGATTTCCAGATCAGCCTGGTTCAAGGCCTTTCCTTCGCTCTGTTCTACGGACTTATGGGACTGGTGATCGGCGGGTTGGTCGATCGCTATTCTCGGCGCGCAATCATGTTCGCGGGCATAGTGGTCTGGTCCCTGGCCGCAGCCGGCACCGGGCTGGCGCGCAGCTACAGCGAGTTGTTCGCTGGTCGCCTGCTGGTGGGCGCGGGTGAGGCGGCGGTATCGCCGGCGGGGCAGTCGCTCCTGTCGTCCATCTTCCCCCGGCACCGGCTGACCACCCCGATCGCCTGTCTTTCCGTGTCCGGCGTCATCGGCATATCGCTGTCATACGCGCTTGGCGGCAATCTGCTCGCCCTGTTTTCGGCGCAGCCGCTGGGCGGCCCGCTCTCTGGCCTTGCGCCATGGCGGCAGGTGCTGGTGGTGACGGGCCTGCCGGGCGTGCTGATCGCCTTCCTGGCCTTCGCCTTTCGGGAACCGAAGCGCCGCAGCCTGACCCCGCCGGACCGGCGGGCGGCGAACTGGGGCGCGTTCTTCCGCCATATCGGCGCGCATCCGCGGCTAATGCTGGGCTTGATCCTGGGATCGGCGGTGATGGCAGTTGCCATACAAGGGACCATGGTGTGGACCCCGACCTACGCCCGCCGGGTGCTCGGCGCGAGCGCGGCGGACGTCGGAACAATGATGTCGGTCGCGGTCGCGTTGGGCGGTATCATCGGTGGCCTGTCGCTCGGCCTGTTCATCGACCATCGTTTCGCGCGCGGTACCCGCGACATGGCGCTGCGACTGCTGTGCGGCTTCTGCATCGCCATTCCCCCTTGCCTGGCGGCTGCCTTTGCGCTCGGCAATTTCACGCTGCTGTTCGGCGCGATCACGCTGATGATGATGACCATGGGTTCAAGCTATGGCCCGACCATGGCCGCCGTGCAGATGATCGCCCCAGTGGAGATGCGCGGTCGGTTCGCCGCGCTGATGGTGTTGGCTTCCAATCTGTGCGGCTATGCGCTGGGGCCGATGCTGATCGGCTTTCTTACGGATTATGTCTATGGCGACCCCATGAAGCTCGGCTGGTCGATCATCACCTGCCTCCTGATCGCAGGGCCGCTCGCGGCATGGATGGTGTGGTCGGCGCGCGGCGACTTCCTGCGCCGTCTGGATCAATGAGGACAGCCATCACAACCGCGCTTATGTCGCGGCCGTTCTTCCTTCAAAGGCACGTTCGGCCCATGCTGCCATGCGGCATCGGCAAAGCACTGAAAAGGCCATCATGACGACGACTATTCCCGCCCTTATGCGTAGCGCAGCCGCGCGCCACGGCGACCGACCTGCCCTGGTTTCGCAGACAGACGGAGCGATCAGCTATCGCGAACTCGACCGCCAGGCCGATCTGGTCGCAAAGGCGCTGATCGCAGATGGCGCCCAGCCGGGCGACCGGGCCGTCATCTGGGCGCCCAATATGTGGGAATGGGTCGCCATAGCCATCGGCATCCAACGCGCCGCCGGCGTCATGGTGCCGCTCAACACGCGCCTCAAGGGCGGCGAGGTGTCCGACATCGTGCGACGGGGCAAGGTCCTGCGCCTGTTTTCCATCGGCAATTTCCTTGGCCGCTATTATCCGGCCATGCTGAAGAATGAGGCGATGCCCGAACTGCGCCGCCGCATCGTGCTGCGTGCCGAACCACAGCAATTGGGCGAAGGGGAAATCCGGTTCGAGGATTTTGTCGCCCTGGCCGACAGCAGCAGCGATGCACAGCTTGCAGAGCGCGAAGCAATGGTGAAGCCCGACACGCTGGCTGATCTCATGTTCACGTCCGGCACCACGGGAGCACCCAAGGGCGCATTGTTCGATCACCGCCGGTCGCTGGGCGGGGGTCAGGCCTGGGTGGATATTGCGCGACAGACGGCAGACGATCGCTATGCCGCCTTTGGCCCCTTCTCCCACAATGCTTCCTACAAGGCGGGCTGGGTCGCGTCATTGATCGCGGGCAGCACGCTCTATTGGCCCGAAGCCTATGATCCGGCCAGCGTCCTCGACCTGGTGGCGAAAAACGGCATCACGGTCATGCCCGCCCCGCCCACCGTGTTCCAGGAGATGCTGGCCTTTCCCAACTGGCGCGACTGGGACATTTCAAGCTGGCGGTTCATGTCGACGGGATCGACCGTCGTGCCGATCGAACTGATGAAGCGGCTTCAGGCCGAAACCCCGATCCAGGAGATCAGCACCGGCTATGGCATGACTGAATGCTGCGGCTCCGCCACGCACACCCGGCCGGGCGATCCGATGGAGCGCATTGCCTATACGGTCGGCACAGCGATTGCCGGGACGGAAATCCGGATTGCCGGACCGGATGGCCGCCCGTTGCCGGTGGGCGAGCCGGGAGAAGTGCTGATCCGCGACAACAAGCTGCTGATCGAATATCTGGACAATCCGGAAGCGACCTGCGCCACGCTGGACGCAGAGGGCTGGCTGCATTCGGGCGATGTCGGTTGCCTTGACGCGGACGGCTATCTGAAGCTCACCGACCGGCTGAAGGACATGTACATCGTCGGCGGCTTCAACGTCTATCCGGCCGAGATCGAGAAGCAGATGTCCGGTCTGCCGGGAATCCATCAATCCGCCATCATCGGCGTACCCGACCAACGGCTGGGCGAGGTGGGGCATGCCTTCATCGTGCGTTCGGCCGGTTCGTCGATCACTGCAGAGGAAGTGATCGGCTGGGCAAAGGCCAATCTCGCCAATTACAAGATCCCCCGCGGGGTCACTTTCCTGGACGCCCTGCCGATGAATTCCACCGGCAAGGTGATCAAGTTCGCGCTGAAGGAACTTTACAGGACCCAGTGATCCTCATGCACTGGCAGCATGAACCGGTCTGATTGTCAGGCCGCAGCATCGGGCCTTTCAAACTGGCGCAGATAATCGAAAAGGCCGGCAGGAGTCGGCTTTTTCGCCGGATCATACCAGGGCAGCAAATTCTTGAGCAATTGCGGGAAGAAGACCCTTCGCTGAAAATTGTTGAGCGCCTTGATGTCACGGTCAAGGGCGGCTTGCTCCGCTTTCGTCATGCTCCTGCGGTCCTGTTCGATCAGATAGGAGAACATCCGGGCCATATAGCCCTGAAGATGAACCATGGCGTAGATGCAGCCATAGACGCGATAGAAATAGCCGTTCCAGATCCTGCCCCACAGGCCGCGACTGTAAATCCGGTGATAGATCTGGAAGCATACTTCCCGATGTTCGAACTCTTCGGCCATATGCCATTTCCAGAGCGCCACGGCATTGGCATCGGCGCCCTCCGTCAGCGCATCCATCCGTTCGAACCATATGCTGCCCTGCCCCGCCCCCAGCGATTCGAAGCCGTCGGCATAGGCCAGCATGAATTTGAGCGAGCGGTTTTTGATAAAGCTGTCCAGGTCGTCGGCAAGCTTCTTCTCGAATTCGGCGAGTTGAGGATAGCCTTGCGCCGCAATAACCTTGTTGAACTTCTGATGCTGGCGATAATGCTGCGATTCCTGAGCGATAAAGGCGGCCATGTCTTCTCGCAGCTGGTCCGAACCGGCGGGCAGGGATTCCATCGCCATGTTCAGCACCTTGATCAGCCAAGGCTCCACAGGCGCGGGGATGATGGAGGTCGCATTCTGGAATTGAGCGAAGGCGATATTGGGCGCCCAATGGGCGCGGACCTTCGAAAAATCGATACGGGGATAGCGTATGACGATGCCCACGGGCGCCCCTCCATTGGTGGTTTTCTACTGATTTTTTCGTTCAGGATACGCTATCGTACCATCGGTTTCCAAACCTGTCATGATTCCGAAGACCCGATCACGACTGTGATGCATCCGCCCGTGCATATCCGGTGAAGGAAGGCAGGGATTATGAAATGGCGATCATCAGGAGAGGCGCCTTGACCCCTACCCCCTTTCGCATCGATGTGCCGCAGGCCGTGCTCGATCATATCGGGCACCGGCTGGCATGTAGCCGGATCGGCTATATGCCCGACGATCCCGACCAGTGGAAATATGGCATGGATGCGCGATATCTGGCCGAATTGATCGATTATTGGGGCTCGACATATGACTGGCGCGCGGAGGAGGAGAAACTCAATCGCTGGCCGCAGTTCATGGCGGAGGTGGAGGGCATTCCCATCCACTTCTACCATGTGCAGGGCAGCGACGCCCGAAAGCCGCCGATCCTGTTGACGCACGGATGGCCGGGGTCGGTGGTGGAGTTTCAGGACGCGATGCCGCTGCTGGTCGAAGCGGGATTTTCCGTCGTCATTCCCTCCCTGCCCGGATATGGCTGGTCGGGCCGCCCGCCCCGTCCCATCGGGCCGGCGCGCGTTGCTGCCATGTGGCGGACATTGATGATCGACGTGCTCGGCCATGAGCGCTTTTTCGCGCAGGGGGGCGACTGGGGATCCGCGGTGACAACGCAATTGGGCATCAGCCACGCCGATGTGGTGGCGGCTATCCATCTCAATTTCTTCATGGCGCCGTCACCGGATGCCGATGCCGACGCAGAACTGCTCGACTATTGGACGCAGGTGCGCGCAGTGACGGAGGCGGAAAGCGGTTATCATCACGAACATGCCACCAAGCCGCAGACGATCGGCCTTGCCCTGCATGACAATCCGGTCGGCTGGGCGGCGTGGGTAGTCGAGAAATTCTGGCGCTGGGGCGATACCAAGGGCGACATAGAAAGCCGTTTCAGCAAGGATCACCTGATCACCAACCTCATGAGCTATCTTGTCACCGACAATGTGATGTCCTCGATCTGGATGTATTATGGATTGCACGGCGACGTGCTGGCGCCCGGCCCGGTGCCGGTTCCCACGGCGCTCGCTCATTTCCCCGGCGAATTCTATCCGATGCCCAGCCGGGCGCTGGCTGAACGGCAGTATAATGTGGCGCGCATGACGAAGATGGAGGCGGGCGGCCACTTCGCCGCAATGGAAGAACCCCGGGCGTTCGCGCAGGATGTCATCGAATTTTTCGAGAGCCAGATATGAACGCCAAGTTGGATGATGTGCTTTGGAGGGAAGAAGTCGGCGAAGGCATATTGCTGCTGACGATGAACCGGCCGGCGCAGCGCAATGCGATCGATCTCGCGTTGCTCGACGCCATGAACGCGGCGTTCGACGTTTTCGTGCAGGAAGACCGCTGGCGGGTCGCCGTGCTGACCGGGACGCCGCCCGCCTTTTGCGCTGGACTGGACCTCAAGACCTTCTCCGCCCCCGATGCGCCGCGCCAGTCCGTGACAGCCCTGATCCAGCGCGTGCCGCATCTGGGCAAGCCGATCATCGCCGCGGTTGGCGGTGCGGCCTATACTGGCGGGCTTGAGCTGGCGCTGGGCTGCGACTTCATATTGGCCAGCGATGATGCCCGCTTTGCCGATACCCATGCGAAGATCGGCGCATTGTCGGGCAGCGGCATGGGGTCGCGCCTTCCCCGCGCGGTGGGCGCGCGCTTTGCTCGCCAAATGATGCTGAGCTGCCAGCCCATCGACGCCGCCACGGCGTTGCGCGTGGGCCTGGTGAACGAGGTCTTGCCGGCGGAACAACTGCTACCCAGGGCGGTGCAGATCGCAGAGGCGATCGCGGCGCATGATCCCGCGCTGATCCGCATGTCCAAGAGCGTCATCGATAAAGGAACGGAGACGACGCTGGCAGGCGCGCTGGAGATCGAGGCGGAGACTTTGCGAAGGCGCAAGGCCGAAGGAGCGATGAGTTGGAGTTCCGGCAAGCCGTCATGACGCCTGCGGTTGGCCCAGGTCCTATTCTTCCTTCAATCGCACGGCCAGGGGCGCTCGCTGTTCGTCCAGTTGGATCAGCAGATCGGCGCGGCCGGGCATTTCATCGAGAATGTGACGTGTCAGGCGTTCATAGTGGCTGATGAACCGGATGAGCTGCGCATCGTCCATGACGCCCGGACCGGCAGCCCCGGATAGCCTGAGCGCCTGTTCCTGCTGCATTCGCCAGGCGGCGACCACATCCCAGCCCGGCGCAGCGAGCAGCACCAGAAAATCGATATGGTCGAACAATGGCTGATAGGGACCGGCCAGCGCCCTGTTCACGAACGATCGCCAGGTTCCTGACGGGTCCTCCGCCGATTCCAGGGCGTTGACGGGACGCTGGAGCGCGGCTTCCTCTTCGGGCATCGCACCGACGCACCATCCTTCGAGGAGCACCACCTGCGTATCGGCCGGGGCGACTGGCCACTCCGACGGAGGCGATCGGTCGTCGCGGGCCTTGTCGAAGCGCGGGAGCGCCACGTCCGCGCCCGATCCGATGGAGTCGAGCAGGCGGATTCCCAGCGAGATATCATGCGTGCCCGGCACGCCACGCGTCCGAAGCAGGGGGTGGACGTCGCGCGCCAGCCTTTCCCGGTCCTGGCGCGTCAGATAGAGATCGTCGAGCGACAGCGTCACCGCACGGTCCAGGCGGCGGCACAGCGCAGCCGCCAGCGTGGACTTGCCGCTGCCCTGCGCACCGCAGATGCCGACGATGATCGGTCGTCGCCTGGTCATCGCCGCCCGCTGCGCGATGGCCTCGGCGACGATCTCCTCAAGCGACATGGTTGGGCAAGTCCGTTCCCTGGCCCGGTCGCCGTCGCCACCGGGCCCCTGTTTCTGTCAGATGCCCCAGAGCTGGGCTGCTGTTTCACCCAGCACCTTGCGCGCGGCGGGTTCACCAACCGTATCGAAGATGCGCTTCATGATCACGTCGCTGCTGCCCATCACGCCTTCCGGGTGCGGATAGTCGGTCGACCACATCACCCGGCCGTCGCCGATGCGCGCGATATTCTCCATCGCGACGTCGTCTTCCATGAAGGTGGTGTAGCAGTGATTATGCCAGTACCAGCTCGGCTTCTGCGCCAGCTTGGGCCGCAATTCGGTCGCATAGTCGCGCGCGACCTTGTCGGCATTTTCCAGCGTGCCGGGCACCCAGCTTGCGCCGCCTTCGGTGAAAACGACGCGCAGACCGGGAAAGCGATCGAAAACGCCGGAGAAGACCAACTGCCCGAACAGCCCGGTGAAGGGCATCAGATTGGCGTTCAGGTTCGCGCCCAGCGATCCCCGGCCGCTATATTGCAGATAGGCGCCGATATGGAAGGACACGGGGAAGCCGCTGTCCTGAATCGCTTCCCAGAACGGGTCCATATCCTTGCTGTTGTAACGCACGCCCTTGGGACTGACCGGAATGTCGATCGCCTTGTAGCCGAGCTGCTTCAGTTTCTGGAGATAGTCCTTCGTCCGTTCCGGCCACAGGAAGGTCGGCAGCAGCGCGACCGGGTACAGCCGGTCCGGCGCGGCTTCCTTCCATTCCGCGGCCCATTCGTTGCAGACATCGACGCAGCGGAACCAGAATTCCTTGTCCGGCATGCGGATCAGGCTGTTCAGGCGGCCATGATAGATGATGGCGGCGTCAATGCCCTCCGCATCCATGTCGACCAGGCGCTGCTGCACGTCCCAGAAACCCTCGCGCCCTTCGGGGAAGGTCGGCGGCAGGCCGGGCACGTCGTAATTCTGTCCATCGACTTCGAGATGGAAACCCGTTTCATCCTTCCAGAAACGGGGCGCGCGATCCTTGTCCGCGCCCTTCAGCCGGTTTTCCCACAGCCCCGGCTCCTCGATCAGATGATCGTCGCTGGAAATGACGCGCATGCCGGCGGGCCTTTCCCAGCTTCTGGCCGGCATCACACGGTCCTTGGGCCATGGGGTCGCGGTAAAACTGTTCATCCTTTTCCATTCCTTCCTGGGGACATCGTCCGACACAGGGCTGCCGTCCGCTACCCCGCCTTGGCAGCCCTTATAGCATGGAGGTAGCAATAGGCGCCGGTGCCGGAGGACCCGGAACGATGTCATCAGATTTCTGATGAGTTGCCCCAAGCCCCCCAAGATCATTGTTCAATGATCCTGAATGGTTTTTTCGTAAATTGCCCGATTATACAGGCGACCGATAAGGTTTAGCATGATCGCACTGGTCCGCCATCACGGCCCGGCGGCATATGCGAGGAGAGGATAATGCTGAAGGAAAACGAGGTTCGGGAAAAAGCCGGGATCAAGGTCCGCGCGCTCAGCCCCGGTTTCGGTGCGGAGATCATCGGCGTCGATCTTTCGCGTCCACTGGACGATGCCACGGCCGAGGCCATTCGCGACATATGGATCGAGGCGGGACTGCTGCTGGTCCGCGATCCGAAGGCCGACGATGAAGCGCAGATGCGCCTGAGCCGCCTGTTCGGCGATATGGAACCGGCCGCCACGGCGGACATGAACGATCCCAACAACCAGTTCATGATGACGCTGAAACATGATCCCGCGGACGACAAGCCCCGGTTCCAGACCGATTATAATTTCGGCGGCCATGACCGGGCGGGCTATATTCCCTGGCACTGGGACCAGAGCTTCATGCCGACCATCGTGCGCGGCGCCGTGCTGCGCATGGAACAGCCGGCCACCCAGCTTGGCCGGACCGGGTTCATCGATGCGATCGAGGCCTATGAACGGCTGTCGCCCGAGATGAAGGAGAAGATCGATGGCATGGAGGTCGTCTATCATTTCGTGACCGACTTCCTGGAGTGCAAATATGGCGTGCCCGCGGATCTGCGCGCCCTGCCGCGCACCAAGCCATCGAGCGGGGCGAAATATGATTTCCCGCCCGTGGTCCACCCGATGGTCATCACGCAAAGGGAAACCGGCCGCAAGGCGCTCAAGATCTCGCCATTGCAGGCGCAGTATATTCTGGGCATGGATCGGGCCGAAAGCGATGCACTGCTGGCCGAACTGGCGGCTCATCTGACCGACGAGCGATATGCCTATTTCCACGACTGGCAGCGGAACGACATGCTGGTGTGGGACAATTGGCGGATGATCCACCATGCCGAGGGCGTGCCGCTCAATGTGCCGCGCAGCGCCCGCCGCACCACGATCATGGGCGACTATGCCGTGGGCCGCTATCTCGACCCCACGCTGGACCGCAACCGGGCCGTGAAGCGGATCGTCGACTGAAGACGCGTGACGCCCGGCCGCCTGCATCAGGCGACGGCCGGGCGCCCCAGCGCTATCGTCCCGAGAAGCGGGGCGGCCGTTTTTCCATGAAGGCGGCGGTCGCCTCCCTGTAATCCTCTGTCATCGTGCCCAATATCTGGGTGCGGTTTTCCGCCTGTATCGCGGCGTCATAGCTGCCGGCGTCCAGATTGGCCCACATCAACGCCTTGGTATGGGCGACGGAATAGGGGCTGTTGGCAAGGACGGAGCGCGCATAGGCGATGCTGTCCTCGATCAGCGACTGCGGTTCGGAAAGCGAACGGACCAGGCCGATGCGTTCGGCCTCCCCGGCCTCGATCGCCCGCCCGGTCAGCAGGATGTCGAAGGCGCGGGCGGCGCCGATCATGCGCGGCAGCAGATAGGAAATGCCGCTTTCGCCGCCGGTCAGGCCGATCCGCACCGCCGCCACCAGAAATTTCGCGGCCGGGGTCGCGATCCGCACGTCGGCGCTGAGCGCGATCGCCATGCCTGCGCCCACGGCCGGGCCGTTGACGGCCGCGATCACCAGCTTCGGCATGGCCCGGATGCGTCCGCCCATGCCGGCGAACTGCTGCTGCCAGTGCAGTTTTTCGATGACGCCGCTGGCGCCCGTCTGGTTGCGCTGATTGGATGCGGCAAGGTCCTGGCCAGAACAGAAGCCGCGCCCGGCGCCGGTGATGATGACCGCCCGGCACGTGGGATCGGCCGCCAGTTCGTCCAGCAATCCGTTGAAATGCGCGACAGTCTCCCGAAGCAGGGCGTTCATCCGCGCGGGCCGGTTGAGCGTCAGCAGCACGATGCCGTCATCCTGTCCCGGCCGCTCAACGACAATATCTTCCTCGACCATCACCCTCTCCTGACCGACACCATCGCGAAGGTGCGACCGCCGCCGCCACATTGGCAAGCAGAAGATGCGTTCCCTACACATATGCGTAGAAAAGGGGGACGACTGTTCCCATCACGCGCTTTCGCGCAGAAACGGGGGCATGAGCCAGCATCAGCCCCCCGCCGCCGGAGCATCCCAGTTGCGCCTTGTCGCGCAGGAATGGCGGCGCGCCTGGCGTCCGGGCGTTGCGGCATTGTTCGCAGGATCGCTGGGCTATTCCCTGTACCCGGCGGTATCCAGCCTGTTCGTGGAGCCCCTGCAACAGCAATTCGGCTGGTCCCGCGGCGACATAGCCTTTGTTCACAGCTTCGGCCTGATCATCGCGTTCATCGCGCCAGTCATCGGCCGGATGACCGATCGTTACGGTGTCAGGCCGATATTGTCGGCGGGCCTGCTGATGACCGCCATCGGCTATGGCCTGCTCGCTTCGATGAGGGGGTCGCTCGGCTATTTCTATGTGGTGCATTTCGGCTTTGCGCTGGTCGGCATGGCAACGACCGGCATCACCGTCACCCGCATCCTGAGCGGCGCGTTCGAGAGGACGCGGGGAACGGCTCTGGCCATTGGCCGGTCCGGTCTGGCGGTCGCGGGCGGATTGATGCCGATGGCGCTCTATCCCGTGGTGCTGCGCTTCGGTACGGCAGGCGGCTATCTGCTGCTTGCCGCCTTCATCCTTCTGGTCGCCCTGCCCCTCATCTGGTTCTGGGTACCCTCCCGCGCCATGGAGTTGCGGTCCGGTCGCGGATCGCCTCCGCCCGCGGACAGCGCCCTGTCCCTGTTGGCCAATGGGAAGGTCCGCATCCTGATCGCGGCCTCCGTTCTGAACTATGTGCCGGTCGTGGCGCTGCTTTCCCAGATGAAGCCTCTGGCGGTGGAGAAGGGTCTTGATGCCCTGTCCGCGGTCGGTGCCGTGTCGGTCATGGGGGCGGCGGCAGCCATGGGGGCCTTGCTCAGTGGCGTTCTGGTCGATCGTTTCTGGGCGCCGGCAGTCGCGTTCGTCCTCAACTTCGCGCCTGCCATCGGTTGCCTGCTGCTGCTCAAGCACGACGTGCCGCCCGCGCTCTTCTATGGCGCGGTATTGATGATCGGGCTTGGCCAGGGCGCGGAGATCGATATCGTGGCCTTCATGATCGCGCGCTATTTCGGGCTGCGCAGCTATGCCACCATCTACAGCCTGTCGACCCTGGGCATTGCTCTGGGCGTTGCGATGGGCGCCAGCCTGATCGGCATGGCCTATGATCATTTCGGCGGCTACGACATTGCGTTGATGGCCTGCTCAGGCAGCTTCTTCCTGGCGGCCCTGTTCTACCTGATGATGGGCCGCTACCCGGAGGGCGGCCAGCCGGAATGAGCCGCCCGGCTCAACCACGCAATCGGCGCAGCAGGCATTCCTGCGCCGTCGAAGCGACAAGACGGCCGTCGCGGTCGAAAATCTGGCCCCTGGAGAGGCCGAGCCCGTCGCTGGCCGATGGACTGGACGTCTGATGCAACATCCACTCCTCGCAACGGGCGGGGCGGTGGAACCACATGGAATGATCCATGCTGGTGATCAGGAATTCGCCGCTGTTGGTGGGCAGGAAATGCGGAATGGCCGATGCGCCGCCCAGCCAATAATCGCTGGCGAAGGCGAGCAGGCATTGCTGCAGCCGGGCATCGTCGACGGCGGCGGCCCCCGACTGCCGGAACCAGAAGGATCGCGCCGCTTCGGCAGGGCGTGCCAGCAAGTAGCTTTCCGGCGCGATCGGGCGCATCTCTATGACCAGCGCCGCGGCGAAATTATGGGTGACCGCCTGCGCCAGTTCCCCCGCCCGTTCGCGGACGAAATGCTGGATCGAGGCCACTTCTTCGGGCGGCGGCACGAGGGGCATCGATGCGTCCTGATGGACGAAGCCATCCTCCGCCGCGTGGAATTCGGCCATCATCGTGAAGATCGTCTGGCCATCCTGGCAGGCGGTGATCAGGCGGTTCGCGAAACGACGGCTGTCGCGCAGGCGCGTCACCTGATAGTCGATCGGCATGTCGGTGCGGCCGGCGGCCAGGAAATAGGCGTGGAACGAACTGGCCGGCAGCGCCTCCACCGTCATCATCGCCGAAAGCAGGGACTGGGCGAGCAAACGACCGCCAAATACCGATCCGATATGATTCCTCGCCCCGGCCGATCCAATGAACTGGTCGGGGCCCGACTGCGTCACGTCGAGGACGTCGGAAATCGGTTCGCGCGTCGACGCATGGTCATCCCTGTCGATGGGGGCGTCCACCGCGATCACCCATCCAGCCCCAGGGCGCGCCGCGCCGCCAGCACCGTGTCCATCTCGTCCAGGCCGCTCAACGGCACGTCATAGTCGGCGCGATCGTCAATCTGGCCAATATGGGCAGCGATGTCGTCACAGTCGGGCGCATCCGGGCCGGGGCTGTACCATCCGCGGGTCAGGCCGACGAACAGTCGCGAATATTTGCCGCCCAGCACCGAATACATGTGCTGGGAGGAGGCGCAGTCCCGGCTGGCCATGTAACAGGCCAGGGCGGCGACGAATTCCGGCTTCATGCCCTCGATGAAATGGCGGGTGCGCGCACCGGCGGCCTTGAGGAAATCGACGTCCGGGCGCTGATCGATCGGCGTGCCGCCCAGCCGGCCGCCCTGCGCGTTGGGGAACAGGGTATTGACGGCGATCCCGGCCGGCGCCTCCTGCGCGATGACGTTCATCAGGCCGATCAACGCGGTCTTGGCGGCGCCGTAATTGGCGCGATAGGGATTGCCGAACACGCCCGATTGCGAACTCACCAGAACGATCCGGCCATAGCCCTGTCGGGTCATGGCGCGATAGGCGGGCTGGCATATGTTGAAGGCGCCCTTCACATGGACCGCCAATACGGATTCGACATCCTCCTCGCTCAATGCACCGAAGGCGCCGTTGCGCTGGTTCCCGGCGTTGGAGATGACGATGTCCACCCGTCCGAAAGCGTCCAGCGCGGCATCGATGATGGCCCGGCCCCCGGCCTCCGTCGCGACGGTGTCGTAGTTCGCGATCGCGCGGGCGCCCATCCCGGCAAGTTCGTCGACGACCGCGTCCGCATAGCCGGTGGAACCACCCTGCCCCGTGGGATCACCGCCCAGATCATTGGCAACCACCGCCGCACCCCGGCGCGCCAGTTCCCGGCAGAAGGCCGAACCGAGTGCGCCGCCAGCACCCGTGACCACGGCCACCTGCCCACTGAAATCAATCGCCATCCGCGCCTCCTTGGGCCCGACCATGGCGGCGGCCCGGCGTTCCGCCAAGCCGGGCGATGGAATTTCGGCCATGTGATGGATCGATGGGCGGAAAGCTAATCCTTCCTGGGTTCGCTGGCCTTGAAAAGCATTCGTGCCAGCACGCCTTCCTCCACGTCCGTATCCGGCCCGCCCTCGGGAAAGAACCAGTCGCCGAGCAGCACCGAACCTGCCAGCATGCCGAAGCCGTAGCGAACCATCAGTTCCGGCGGCACGTCGAATTCCAGCCCGGCCTGCTGGTATTGCGACCGGATCCGGGCCACGGCCCGGGCAAAATAATCATCCATTCCATGAATGGCGGCCAGATCCACGTCCCCCCTGGACTTGACCATTGCCAGGAGCAGATCGGCATGGTCGCGCAGAAAGGGATAGAGCGCCTGGACATAGCGCATGCTGCGTTCTTCCCGGTCAGGCGGCAGGGTATCGCTGAAGGCCAGGAATTCCCGGAAACGGGCATTGAAAGGCTCTATCACCGCTTCGGTGAACAGCGCCTCCTTGCTGCCGAAATTGTTGAAGATCAGCGGTTCCGACACTTCCGCGCGCGCAGCGATATGGCGCGTGGTCGCACCGGAAAAACCCCGCTCCGCAAAAACGGCGCGGGCGGCATCGAGGATGAGCGCGCGGATTTCCGCCGTGGAGCGCCGCGCGCGGCGGCGGCGCGCCATGACCTCAGTCGACCGTTCGGAAATGTCATGCATGCGTCATTAAGCCATTGTCCTGTCTTTGCGGATGCTATAAATAGCACATACTATTTATCTCCGCGACTCCGTTGCGGCGATTCTGAAAGGAGAGGCATGAGCAGTCAATTCGATGTGGTGATCCGCGGCGGCACAATCGTGGACGGCACTGGAGCCCAGCCTTATGTCGCCGATATCGGCGTGAAGGACGGCATTATCACGCAGATCGGCGCGATCGATGCGTCGGCACGCGAGGAAATCGATGCGCGCGGCCTGACCGTCACGCCGGGCTTCGTCGATGTTCACACCCATTATGACGGCCAGATCACCTGGGAAAACCGCATGGCCCCTTCATCCAATCACGGCGTCACCACCGTGGTGATGGGCAATTGCGGCGTGGGATTCGCGCCGGTGCGCGATGGCGACCATCAATTGATGATCAAGCTGATGGAGGGCGTCGAGGACATCCCCGAAGTCGTCATGGCCGAAGGCGTGCCGTTCAACTGGAACAGCTTCCCCGAATATCTGGATGCGCTGGAACAGCGCGTGTCCGACGTCGATTTCGCGACGCAGATCCCGCACAGCCCGCTGCGCGTGTTCGTCATGGGCGAGCGGGGTGCCAATCTGGAACCGCCGACGCTGGAGGATCTGGTCGAGATGCGCCGCTGCGTCAGCGAGGCGGTAAAGGCCGGCGCGCTGGGCGTCGCCAGTTCGCGCAACCTTTTCCACCGCTTCCGTTCCGGCGAGCTCGCACCCTCCGTCACGACCGAACTGGACGAGGTCCTGGCCCTGGCAGAGGGTCTGAAGGATGCGGGCGCGGGCACTTTCCAGTGCAACCCCAATCTGGACAATGATGCCGAGGTAGAGCTGAAGATCTTCCGCACCATTGCGCGGGAGGCGGGCGTCCCCGTGACGTTCAGCCTGATCGCCATGCCGACCCGGCCGGAAAATTGGGACGGCTATGTCGCTGGCGTGCGCCAGGCGGCGAAGGACGGCCTTGCCATACGCTGCCAGTTCATGCCGCGCCCGATGGGGGTGATGTATGGGCTGGACCTCAGCTATCATCCCTTCTCGCTCAATCCCAGCTACCGTCCACTGGCGAAGCTGCCCCTGGAGGAAAAGGTGGCGCGCATGCGCGATCCCGAACTTCGCGCACGCCTGATCGCGGAGGAACCGGACGATCCCAACCCCGCTTTCGTCGGGCTGATCAAGTCGATCAGCGCCCTGTTCCGCATCGGCGATCCGGCCGATTATAATTTCGCGGCGGAAGACAGCATCCAGGCGGAGGCGGCGCGGCGCGGCGTCGACCCGCGCGAGATGATCTACGATGCGCTGCTGGAGGATGAAGGACGCGCGATCCTGTGTTCCTATTCGTCGGACGTGCCGGAATATCTGGCCAAGAGTCGCGACCTGATCGGGCAGGACAATATGATCGTCGCCCTGGGCGATGGCGGGGCGCATTACGGCATGATCTGCGACGCGGCCTACACCACCTATCTGCTGACCGGGCGGCTGGGCCGGGATGGGCTGGACCTGCCCACCGCGGTCAAGGCGCTGACCAGCCAGCCGGCGAATTCCGTGGGCCTGCGCGATCGCGGCGTCCTCAGCGTGGGGTACAAGGCGGACATCAATGTCCTGGACCTGCCCAACATGATCCTGCACCGGCCGCAGGTGATCGCGGACCTTCCGGCAGGCGGCAAGCGGCTGTCGCAAAAGTCCAAGGGTTATGTCGCGACCCTCGTCAGCGGAGCCGTGACCTATCGCAACGGCGAGGCAACTGACGCGCTTCCGGGCCGCCTGGTGCGTGGTGTACGCGGCGCTCCGGCGACCGCGCAGGCCAGGCAGCATGAAATCGCCTGAGATGGAGTGTCGGCGCGGATAAGGGGCGCGCAGACATGCCAGAAGACCGGCACGGTTTATCCGTGCCGGTCTTTTTTATTTTCGGTCTTTTTCATTGCGGAACAGCGGCCGCAGCAACGCCATCGCCGATGCGATCCGTTCCCCCGACTCCCGTTCGGAACATTGCAGCAGGCCATCATGGCCGCCGGTGACAAGCGCGCCGAATTGCCGCGCGAGCAGGGCCGGGTCGTGACTGGCCAGCCGCCCCTCCCGCGCCAGACCCTCCAGCCAGAGGACCAGCGGCGCGGCCACGTCGCGGCTTTCCAGCAGGATCTGCCGCGCCAGTTCAGGGAAGCGGCCGGCCTCGAAAATCACGAGGCGGAGGAATCGATCGGCGGCGGGATCGGCGGTCGCTTCGGCAATCGCGACGGCAAAGTCAGCGAGCACGTCGATCGGATCGCGCTCCTCTGTCTCGACCGCAGCGAAGCGATGCGCCGGTACGCGGCAGGCATAGCTGCAGATTGCGCGGAACAGGGCAGGCTTGTCCGGATAGCGGGCGTAGAGCGTCGTCTTGCTGATGCGGGCGCGGCGCGCCACTTCCGCCATGGTCACACCGGCAAAACCACGCTGCTCGAACAACGCCGCGGCAGCCTCCATGATGGCCTGCTCCCGCGCTTGCGCCTCGGCGGCTGTGGGTCGACCGCGCCGACGGGAGGCGTGCCGCGCAATCATCATATTCCTGATCCCCTTCCTGCTTGCGCAGGCCCCATTTTAATTGGACAGATTGGTTCAATTAGAACGGAATGAAGGTGCAGGGCAATGGCGGATACACTCAAGGTCGGGATCATCAGCGCCAACTGGAGCCTCAAGGTGCATGGCGCGGCCTGGCGCCGGATCGAGGGCGTGGAAGTCGCCGCCATCTGCACGTCCAGGCAGGAAACGGCGGAACGGGCCGCACGCGAATATGACATTCCCAAGGCCTATTGGAACCATGAGGAAATGTCGGCTGATCCGGACCTGCACATCATCGATGTCGGCACGCGGCCGTCCTTCCGCTTTCCCATGGTCATGGCCGCGCTGAAGAACGGCAAGCATGTCTATGACGCCCTGCCCTTCGCGGTCAGCCTGTCCGACGCCGAAGCGATGCGCGACGCGCAAAAGGCGGCCGGGGTCGTCGGCGTCGTCGACGCGCAATTCCGATGGTCCCCGCATGCGCAGAAGATGAAGCGCATGATCGATGAAGGTTTCATTGGCCGCCCGCTGGGCTTCAACGTGCAGCTCATGTTGCCGCTGATCGTCGCCAACGACAAACCCTATGCCTATTGCGCCTATTCGGAGCATACCGACCCATATTACTGGCTGGCGGAAAAGAGCAGCGGCGGCAGCGCCTGGCGCAATTTCGCGACTCATTCGCTGCTGTTCCTGACGCATCTGATCGGCCCCGTGGCGGAGGCGACCGGCATGTTGACGACCGGCGTGCCCGAA
This sequence comes from Sphingobium sp. LSP13-1-1.1, assembly GCF_040676415.1. NCBI lineage: Bacteria > Pseudomonadati > Pseudomonadota > Alphaproteobacteria > Sphingomonadales > Sphingobiaceae > Sphingobium > Sphingobium sp. LSP13-1-1.1. The sequence continues at coordinate 385,560 of NZ_JBEGHU010000001.1, forward strand.
TGGTTCCTGCCCAATGGCGAAGTGTTGCGCCCGGAAACGCACGACCTGGGCAGCGCGGTGCTGCGCATGGAAAATGGCGCGATCGGCAGCCTGCAGGCCGGATGGTGCGTGCCCGACACCGAAGGATGGCGCGTGGAAGTGTGGGGCGACAGGGGCCGGCTGCTGCTGGTCGACGACAGTTTCGGCAATTTCCCGTCGGCCAAGCTCTATGCCGGCGACGCCCGGCTGCTGACCTATGGCCAGCGGACCTGCGAAGAGGTGACGATGGACGATGCAGTCTACGCCATTCCCGGCGTCGAAGGGGCGACGGCGGAACCGCGCGCCTTCGCTGCCATGGACTGGATGTTCCGGAATATGGTCGATGCCATTCACGACGGAACGGAAGGATCGCCCAGCTTTACCGAGGCCGCAGCCGTGCACCGCGTGGTCGAGGCAGTCGAGCGGGCCAATGTCGAAAGGCGTTGGGTCACGATGCAGGAAATGGGGTGAGCCGCACCGGCGCCAGACCATCACGACCATATGAACAACCGATCCTGTGCCAAGGGATAATATCGGGAGAGAATCCATGCTGAGAATAGACAAGCGTATCGATGTCACGGCGGCCGCACCGCATTTGGGGGACAAGGTCGAAATGGCCGTGACGCTGACCCTGCCCGATCCGTCGGCCATGCCGGACCGGCCGGTCGCGATCTTCGCCTGTCCGGGTGGTGGATATTCGCGCCACTATTTCATGATGAATTTCGATCGTCATGAAGGCTATGACGAGGCGGAATGGCAGGCCCGCCACGGCATGATCCACGTCGCGATCGATCATGTGGGCGTTGGTGAAAGCAGCATGCCCGATCTGTCGAAGATCGATTTCCAGACGATGGCCGCCACGCATGATTCCTGCGTGAAGCAGATTGCGGCTTCCCTGATCGAGGGTACGGCGGCGCAGGGCTTTCCTCGCCTGTCGTCGCTTTTCCTGGTGGGGATGGGGCAGTCCATGGGCGGTGGCGTCAGCATATTGACGCAGGGCCGTTTCGCAACGTTCGACGCGATCGCGCCCTTTGGCGTCAGCGCCATTCACACCGTCCTGCCGCAGCGCGACCAGGCCGCTTTCGAACATGGCATACGCCGTTTCGACAAGGTGGCGAGCGGTGAGGTCAAAAGCCATCTGGAGCATGACCATGAGGGCGTCGATTATGTCTATCCGTTTCACTGGGAAGACGTGCCCGCCGACATTCTGGACGACGACATGAAGGGCGGATATCCGATCCGGCAGACCACGCCGATCTATGGCAGCCTCACCATCCCGCATTGCGCGGTGCAGATGATGCTGCCCGGCGCCTTCGCGGAAGACGCCGCCCGCATCACGGTGCCGGTGCTTGTGGGCGATGGCGAGCGGGATACGTGCCCGGAGCCCTATCGGGAGCCGGCGGCCTATTCCGCTTCCCGCGACGTCTCGCTCTACATCGTGCCGCGCATGGCGCACATGCACAATTTCGCTTCGACGCGCGAGATATTGTGGCGGCGGCTGAACGACTGGTCGCGCATGGTTGCCGCCGCGCAAGATTAGGGCATCGTGCGCAAAAGTGGGACCCGGTTTTGCGCAAAACGATGCGACATCAAAAGCATAGAGCGCGCTGCGTGACCCGAATTTAACGCAACGCGCTCCAGCAGCTCTGAACAGTCGCTGCCGACGGCGGGAATTTCTACCAGCGTCTGCGCATCTGCAGGCCCAGATTGCGCTTGCGCAGCGTGGCTTCCCGTTCGGCGGGCGTCACGCGGGGCGTGTCGCCGGGCAGGTGACTGGCGAGTTCGGACAGCGGCACCTTCCTGATCGTCGGCATCGGATAGCTGTCCGCCCCGTGCCAGCGGCCCACCAGCATGCCGCGGCCATGGCCGCCGCTGTCCAGCCAGTTGGCTACTCCTGGATCTTCCAGTGCGATCACGGCGCGGAACTTGCCGTCGCTGTCGAGCCTGGCCTGCATCGCGTTCAGGCTGCTCTGGCGATAGCCGAATTCTATCTGGTTCCAGAGTTCGTCGTTCAACTGCACGTTCCAATATTTGCAGGTCTCAGGCAGTTCGGTTTCCAGGACGAGCGCTTCGCCCGGCTGATAGTCATAGATGCACCGGAAATATTTTTGCGGCCATTCGCCGCTATTGCCAAGATCTTCAAAGCCCGAAAGTTCCATGACGTTCAGACCCAGGTCCTGGATGACCTTGTTCTGATAGCCGATGCAGATGCGGGAGAAGCGTTCCACGAAACCGCCCAGGATCGCATCGAGCCTGGCGGCAATTTCCTCCTCCGTCAGCCGGGGTTTGAGCGGCGGCTTGTCCAGTCGTTCTATGGCGAAGCGCGCGTCCACGTCGACGCCCCAGTCATAGGCGAACTGGCGGATCATGATGTCGCCCGCCTGGGGATCGAGATAACGCCAGTCGCCGGTCCAGTCCTTCGGCCTTTCCGTGCTGAATATCACCTCGAAATAGCCGTCCTTGCCCAGGGTCAGGCCATCGGCATCATAATTGTTGAAGCCCGGACGGGGATCCTGCGTTCCGAACATGCCCCGCCCCACGGCGAAGCCCATGACCTTGTTGGTTCCGCGATAGCCGCTGATCCTGTAGACGCCGTCGCCGCTGACTGGAGCGATATGGTAAATGGCGTCAGGATTGGGCTGGAGCAGGAAAATGCTGTTTTCGAACGGCATCCAGTCGGGATGTTCGGGCGTAGACTGGAAATACCAGATATAGGATTGCGCGATATTCATCACCAACTGGCGATAGAGTTCGGCGCGGATCTGGTCATCCTGCGGAAAACCCGTGAGATCGTTGAGCCTGCCGGCCGGTTTCAGAAGGTCGACATAGGCGCTCCAGTTCCTGAGCGCGGCTGCGGTCGCGGCGCCGCTGTTCATGGTCGCGCCCCATGCGCGGGCCGGCCGGCCGGCGACGGATATGCAGAGCGCGCTGCCCAGCAGGCCCCGTCGCGACAGGTCATGATCGTTCGCTTCGTCATCGGGCACTCTCCTTCTCCATATCGTCGCTTCATGCGGCCCGCACACGACCGCGTCCCGGCCGCGTCCCTGCCGTTGGGCGAGCCGCAGGGCGCAGGGCCCGGCTCAGCTTCCGTGCTTGCGGCCGCCCGACACCTCTATCCCGCGCCCGGTGATCATGCTGGCCTCGTCGCTGGAGAGGAACAGCACCGCGTTGGCGATCTCGCGCGGCGCAACGGCGCGGCGGATCACCTGATTTTCACCGGCGATCTCAGCCTGTTCCTCGGCCGTGAACATGGATGCGATCTGCGGCGTGGCGGTCAATCCCGGCAATACGCTGTTCACCCGGATATTGTCATCGGCATAGGCGCAGCTCGCATGATGGCTGAGATGGATGACGCCCGCCTTCGCCGCTGCATAGGAACAGGGCGCGGATGGCGTGTAGAGCCGCGCGGCCATGGAAGCGGTGTTGACGATCGTGCCGCCGCCATTGGCCCTCATCACCGGAATCTCGTATTTCATCGCCAGGAAGGTGCTGGTCAGGGAAATGCTGATCGTCCAGTTCCAATCCTCCAGGCTCATATCCTCGATGCTGCCGGGACGCGCCATGCCGATATTGTTGAAGGCGTGGACGATGGGACCATGCGCCTCGTTCGCCGCCGCGATCGCTGCCTTGACCGAGGCTTCGTCCGTGGCATCGGTGGCGACGAAAAGCGCCGTACCGCCATGGGCCCGAATGGCATCGCGCACCGCCTCACCCTTGGCCGGGTCAAGCTCGGCAATCATGACCTTCGCGCCTTCCTCCGCAAAGGCATGGGCCGTCGCCTCGCCAATACCCGATCCGGCGCCGGTGATGAAAACCGATCGCCCCTCGAAACGCCGCCTGTCGCCCATCCTCGCTCTCCTGTCTTTCCTGGCCTGTCTATCTTGGCCCGTCTGTTTCAGCCTGCCCGTTTGGCCCCTGCTGACCTGTCTGCTTGATCCATCCGTCAATGCGCCGGCTGGTCGGTCAGGCGGCTGATGTCCTGCCCGTCCATATCCGCCCAGAAGGACGCCCAGCTCTCGAAATCCTGCGGGAGATCGGGTGGATTGTCATGGCTGGCCCAACCCGTGAAGGGCGCCGCCGGCCGCTCCTGCCAGTCCGCAGAATACCAGTGTTTTTCCCGGCGGCGGACGAAAAGCCATTCGCCGTCGCGTCGTTCATAACTGTCGAAATAGGCGATCGCCATGACCACCCATTTGCCCTCATCCTCATGCTCGGCCCGGCAATAGACCACGCCACGCGCATGATCGGCATCGTCGAACTCGATCCGGTGCCCGCAAATCTGGTGAACCGAGCGATAGAATGTCCTGACGGCGGGCGTAATGATCGATTTCAGGACATCGCGTCCATTGCCGCGCCGCCCGCAATGCACGTCGGGAATGAACAGATTGACCCAGCCATCCATGTCGCGGCTGTCCACCGCGATCGCATAGCGTATCGGAAGCTGCTGGATCGCCGCCAGCGATTCCAGCCGGTCGATCCGCGCTTCCAGGTCATTCATGCCAATCGCTCCAGATTGGCGGGGTCGAACGGCAGGAAGGGTTCGTCCCGCTTCGCCTTGCCGAACCAGTCGGGATCGTTGAGGAGCGCCCGGCCGACGCCCACCAGGTCGAACTCGCCCTTTTCGAACCGTTCGATCAGCAGCGGCAGGTTGTTCACCGACTGCTGGCTGGCATCGATATGCTGCGCCTTGCCCCTCGCCTTGTCCAGCGCCACGCCGCCGACGGTCATCGATGCCTTGCCGGTCAGCTTCCTGGCCCAGCCCGCGAGGTTGAGCGGCGATCCTTCGAACGTCGGCGTGTCGAAATAACGCTGGCTGGCATCGAACAGATCGACGCCCGCGTCCGCCAGCGGCCCGAGCAATGCACCAAGGCCGTCAGGCGTGCCCGCAAGCACGGCGCGATAATCCTGCATCTTGAACTGGGAGAAGCGCAGGACGATCGGCATGTCCTCTCCGATCTCCGCGCGGATCGCCTTCACCACCGCCACGCCGAAGGCCGCCCGCTCGCCCCACTGGTCTTCGCGCCGGTTGGTGTAGTCCCACAGGAAACTGTCGATCAGATAGCCGTGTGCGCCATGGATCGCGATGCCGTCGACGCCCAGCGCCACTGCATTGCGCGCTGCCCGGCGGTAGGCGGCGATGACGTCGGCAATATCGCTTTCGCTCATCGGCGGGACAGGGGACAGGCTCTCCACCCGTCCTTCCTCGCGGAAGGAGATCACGCCGTCCGGCGGCCCCCACAGTCCCGACGGCCGCATCGGATTGCCGGTTCCGGTGCCGGCATATTCGACATTCCACATCGGCCCCTGATGCCAGAGCTGGGGGATGATGCGCCCGCCCGCATCATGCACGGCTTCCACCACCCTGCGCCAGCCGGCCAGAACCTCGACACCGTCGATGCGCGGTATGTCGGGATGATCGACCGCGGCATAATGGGGCAATGCCACGCCTTCGGTCAGGATCGCGCCCAGTCCCGTCGCGGCGCGGCGGCCATAATAGTTCGCCACCTCCTCCGTCGGCACGCCGAGCGGCGAGCGATAGCGGGTCATCGGCGCCATCACCACGCGGTTGGGCAGCGTCAGGCCGCGCAGCGTGAGGGGGCGGAGCAGGGGATCGATGAGGCTCATCTCACTGTCCCTTGAACAGCGGCCTGCGCTTTTCGATGAAGGCGGTCCGCTTTTCGGCGGAGTCGGCCGTCGACTGGCTCATGAAGATGGCGCGGTTCTCCATCTCGATGGCGGCTTCCAGCCCAGGCGCATCGACATTGAACTGGAGCGAGCTCTTGGTAAGGGCGATGCCGATCGGGCTGTTGACCATCACCGCCTCGGCCAGCTTGAGCGCCTCCTCCATCAGGGCATCATCGTCGACGCAGCGCAGGATGAGGCCGATGCGCTCGGCTTCCTCCGCCATGACGGGACGGCCGGTCAGCATCAGCTCTGCGGCGCGTTGAAGGCCGACGAGGCGCGGAAGCAGGTAGGAAAAGCCCATTTCATGCCCGGTTCCCGCATTGTGGAAGGCATTGACGAACTTGGCGGAGCGCGCCGCGATGGTCATGTCGGCGGCGATCGCGATCGGATAGCCGGCACCGGCCATGACCCCGTTCACCGCGCAGATCACAGGTTGCGGCAGGGCGCGCATCAGGACCGGGATCTGCCCCAGCTTCGCCATGACGCGTTGCTGGAACTGCGCCTTGCCCAGCCCTTCGGCCACCCATTCGGGCTTGCCCGCACCCCTGATGTCGTGGCCCGCGCAGAAACCGCGCCCCGCGCCGGTCAGAATGACCACCCGCACATCATGGTCGTAGCGCACGCCCTCCAGATGGTCGATCAGCTCCGCATACATGGTGTAGGTCAGCGAATTGAGGGCATCGGGCCGGTTCAGCGTCAGTCTGCAGACGCCCTCGACCGGCATGTCGCGCAAGATGTCGCCCATCTGACTCCCGTCCTTTTCTTTCATTCCGTCCGGCTGTGGACCATAGTCGACCAAAACACGAGGGCTGCGGAACCCCCGATGGCCTTCTTTGGAAAGCATATCATGGTTGTGAACAGGCATGGTCCGATCTTGTCATCATACCCTCAGGTGGCATGGGAAAATGCTATTTTCAGCAAGGTGATCCATGGCCAGACTGCCCCTTGAAAAGATCCGCGTGCTTGACCTGACCCGCGTTCTGGCGGGGCCGTTCGGGTCGCAGGTCCTGGCCGACATGGGCGCGGACGTGATCAAGATCGAACGCCCCGTCGTGGGCGACGATGCCCGCATTTTCGGCGAACCCTATCTGCGCGATGCGCAGGGGAAGCCGACGCGGGAAAATGCCTTCTACATGTCCGTCAACCGCAACAAGCGATCGGTCGCCCTCAACATCGCCAGCGCGAAGGGGCAGGAACTGATCCGCGAACTCGTCAAGTCCTGCGACGTGGTGATGGAGAATTACAAGGTCGGCGATCTCAAGCGCTATGGTCTCGACTATGAAAGCCTGAAGGCCGTCAATCCCCGCATCATCTACTGCTCCGTCACCGGATATGGCCAGGACGGGCCGCTGGCGGGAAAGCCCGGCTATGACGCGGTGTTCCAGGGCGAGTGCGGCCTCATGAGCGTCACCGGCGTGCCGGAGGGCAAGCCGGGCGCCGGACCGATGAAGGTCGGCCCCAGCATCATCGACCTGTTCACCGGGCTGAACGTCGCCAATGCCATATTGGCGGCCCTGTATCATCGCGACGCCGCCGGCGGCGAGGGCCAGTATATCGACATCGCCCTGCTGGATTGCGGCGTGTCGGCGCTGTCGCATTATGCGCAGATCTACCTCACTTCGGGCGAGGTGCCGGTGCGCCGGGGCACGCAGGGCAATGGCGGCATGCCGACCAGCATGTTCCCGTGCAGCGACGGCGCCATCATGATCACGTCGGGCAACGACAAGCAGTATCTCGCGCTGTGCGACGCGGTCGGTCATCCCGAACTGAAGGACGATCCCCGTTTCTACACCAATGTCGAACGGGTGAAGAACCGGGACGAAATCACCGAGGTGTTCAACGCGATCTTCCAGACGAACAGCGTCGATTACTGGTTGGAGAAGCTGGGCGCGGCCGGCATTCCCAGCGGGCCGATCAATGATCTGGAGCAGGTGTTCGATTATCCGCAGGCCGTCCATCGGGGATTGCGCGTGCGCGTGCCGCATCCGCTGAAGCCCGATCTCGACGTGATCCGCAGTCCGCTCAATTTTTCCGAAACGCCGATCACCGACTATCGCGCCCCGCCGATGCTGGGGGAACATACGCGGGAGGTGCTGGCGCAGGAACTGGGGCTGGACGCGGCCGCGATCGACGGGCTTGCCGACGACGGGATCATCTGAAAACCCGCCGGAACGACGGCGCAGCGACCGGCCCATCAAGCGGTCGCTGCGCGCGCCCTTCAGATATAGCCGCGCCGCGATCGATAGGCGGCGAACCGTTCCTCCAGCCCCGCGCGGGTCAGGCCGAAATCCTCCGGGCTGTGCTTGGGCCCGGTGCCGGGCCTGTGGGGATGCGCATCGAGCCAGGCCTGCATCGCACCTTCGGTTTCGGCCGTCAGCGTCAGGCCGAGGCGATCATAGATGGATCGGATCGTGGTCATCTGGTCACGCGTGAAGTCGCGAAACTCGACATCGATGAAAGTGGCGTCGCTTTTCGCCCGCACCGCTTCGGCACGTTCCAGCGCCTGCGCCCACATCTCCGCCTCCCGCCGTCCGACATCGGCGCGGTTCGCCTTGTCGCCGCAAAAAGCCCTGCGCGCCGAGAAGATGAGGTTGCTGACGGAGGGCGTCGAATCCACCGGGTCACGGTGGGTCTGGATGATCTTCGCGTCCGGAAAGACGTTCAGCACCTCCTGCAGGGAAAAGAGATCCGTGGGATTCTTGAGCAGCCACCGGCGATCGTCCCCCGCACCGATCAGGCGCAGCACGTCGGCAAGCCAGCGATAGCTGTCGGTGTCGTCCCGGCCCCGGTACCAGCGGTCGTAATTCGGCACGTCCCACATGGACGGCCACATGTTGCTGGCGAAGCTGGAGCCCAGGATGAACAAGGATTCCTCGATCCCTTCCGCCGTCATCATATGGTCGTCGGCCGATTCCGGCGACGCCTCCAGATAGGCGTCGAGCGACGCCTTTTCGGTCCGGTATTCGGCAATCGCGTCCCAGCTATCCCGCGGCGGGCGGGGCATGGGGTAGACAGTCAGCCAATGTTCCGGTCCCTGGAATTGCGGATCGAGCGACATCAGCAGGTGCAGCGCGGTCGTGCCCGAACGGACCAGGCCGGCGATGATGATCGGTTCCCTGATCGGCGTCTCCAGCACCTCCGGCCGCGCCTTCAGCCCCTTGACGGCCAAGGCGCGGGTATCGAGCGACTGACCGATGCGCCATGCGGTCGCCTGCACGCAGGCAGGTTCCAGATCGAGCGCGCGGATGTCGGACAGCAGCAGGTCCAGCCCTTCCCGGAAAGCAGGGTCGCCAAAGTCGCTGAGGCCGGTGCGGGCCGTCGAGCCAGCCAGCAGGGCATCGAGGGTCAGTTGCGGCTGGTCCTGCAAAACGGCTTCGCTGCTCATCAGGCGACGCTCCACGGATCGACGTGAATCTTGGTCTCGTTGGCGCCCGCCCGCAATTGTTCGAACAGGTCGGGAAAGGCGTCCAGGCCCACCGTCCTCGACACCATCAGGCGCGGTTCGACATGCCCGGTGTCCAGTGCATTGGCGCTATGTTCGAATTCGCGCAGGTCATAGGCGAAGGAGAATTTGATCGTGACCTGCTTCCATGTGGCGAGCGAAGGCAGGATCGGATCGGGCGAGGAGCAGAAGCCCAGCGACACGACTGTGCCGCCGGGGGCGACCAGCTCTACCGCCTTCTGCGTCATGCCGACCGCGCCGACGCATTCCAGCACGATGTCGGGCATGCCGCCCAGCGCAGCGGAGACGCGTTCCATTTCGCCCTCGCCCAGTGCCTCGAAACTGTTGGCGCCCATCTGGATCGCCAGATCGGCGCGTCGCGCGGAACGGGAAATGGCCACGATCTTCCCCGCGCCCAGCAGGCGCGCCCAGTAGATGACGGCAAGGCCGATCGATCCGGCACCCAGCACCGCGACCTTCGCCCCTGGCTGCATCTGCGCCAGCCGCACGCCGCGCAGGCCGACGGCCAGAGGCTCGATCAGCGCGCCATCGGCGGGCGTCAGGGTTTCGGGCAACAACACCGAACTCGCGGCGGCGATCCGCATATATTCGCCGAAACCGCCGACAAGGCCCTGCATCTGCGCACAGGCCATCGGATAGCCGGCAAGGCAGGGCGGACAACGGCCGCAGCCGGCGACCGGCATCGCGGTGACGAATTGTCCGACCTTCAGCCTTTCGACGCCCTTGCCCAGGGCGACGACCTCGCCGCAATATTCATGGCCGATGACGCTGTTGACGGGGAAATCATTGCCCTTGCCGGATGTCATGCTCAGATCCGTGCCGCAGACGCCGCAACGCGTCACCTTGATGACCGCCTCGCCCTCGCCGGGTTCGGGATCCGCCACGGTTTCGACGACTAACGGCGTACCAGCGCCCTTGAATATCGCTGCCCGCATCGCTCTCTCCCAAAATCTTGTGCTACGTGGTTATAGATACTCACGGGTATCTAAATTGACAAGCTATCGGCTTTGAAAATGTCGGCCTCCGGCCGAACCTGCCCGCAGCGGCAAGGCTGGCGCAAGAGCGCGCCGGAGGGATCGCAGACATGATGCCGGACGCCGATTCTTTCCGATGGCGCCAGCCTGGCTTAACGCCCTAAAACAAGGGGACCGCGCGTTTCACCACGCCGGTCATGTGTCCAAGGCCTGGGGAAATCATCATGGTCCATGTCACCTTCATCACCCCCTCCGGCGTCGTCACCACGCTGGACGGCGATGTCGGCCAGTCGGTCATGGACATCGGCAAGCGCGCGGGCGTCGAGAATATCATCGGCGAATGCGGCGGCAGCGCGGCCTGCGCGACCTGCCATGTCCATGTCGATCCGGCATGGATCGACATGGTGGGGCCGCCGTCGCAGGATGAATGGGACATGCTGGATTTCGCGCATGGAAAGCGCGAGGATTCGCGGCTTTCCTGCCAGATCCGTCTGCGCCCCGCACTGGATGGCCTGATCGTGCATACGCCCGAACGGCAGGGTTGAAGTCACCCGATCGCTTTCAGTGCGGCGATGGCGGCGGCTTCTCCCTCGACGCCCTTCACCTTTGGCATAAATTCCGCCTCGACCAGGCCGGTCCAGCCAATCCGGCGCAGCGCCGCCATGATCGGCGCAAATTCGATGACGCCCGCGCCGGGCTGAACGCGGCCGGGCATGTCGGCGATCTGTACCGCGGCAAGGATGTCCGCATGCGCCAGGATCATCGCCGCCATGTCCTCCCCGCTACAATGGCAATGGCAACTGTCGAGGATCAGCCCCACGCCTGCCGATCGGGCCATGGCGGCTACCGCGTCCACATGCTCCACCAGCACCTGCGGCACGCGTGCCCGGCTCGCCACCTCGACCGCCAGCGCGACGCCGCGTTCCCGTGCCAGCGTCGCGGCGCTCGCGAAATTCTCGGTCGCTCGCGCCAATTGCTCCGCCTGGGGCGCACCGCAATCCAGCAGGATCATGTTGATGCAGCCGCCGCCGATGCGCTCCGCCGCGGCCAGGCCGGGGGCCATTGCCGCTTCCATGTCCGCAGTGGTCGCTCCCCAAAAAAAGGGCGGCTCCAGCCCTAGCGGATTATGGGTGAAACTGCCCATCGCCATTCCATGATCGCGCAGCGCCATACCCATGGCCTGCTGCACCATCGGCGGGCGCAGCTTCAGTCCATTGTCGGTGATGCCGGCGAAACCCAGTCGCGCGGCGCATTCGATCTGCGCAACCGGATCGATCGACCCGGCCGTCGCCGCAAGCAAGGGCGCCGCGGGATCGACTATGCCCAGATGCGCCGCCAGCCGGATCAACGCGCCCTCACCTTTCGACCCAGCGCTTCAGCACCGGCTCGACATCGGTGTGCAGCGGCGGGTTCACCTCACCGATCCGCCCCGGCGTTTCCGACAGGCGCGGCGCAGGCGCGGCGAGCGCCAGATCGCCCAAGGCATCGTCCGAAACATGAACCAGGCTGGCGCGGGCGCGCACATGGGGGTCAGCCAGCATATCATCCAGGCTGTTGACGGGCGTCACGGGGATGCGCCGGGTGACAAGTTGCTCGACCAGCGCGGACTGCGGCACGGTGGCGATCCAGGCCGCCACCTGCGCGTCGGGGTCGGTGTCGTCTCCCGCTCCACCCGCCCCCTCGCCCGCCGCCAGCGCCACCAGGTCCGCGGCATGGCGTGCGGTGCTGGCGGAGATCGCGACATATCGCCGATCGGCAGTCCGATAGACGTTGCGCAGCACGCCCGGCAGGCGCGACCCCGTCCGTTCGGGCGACCGGCCCGGCTCCCATCTTTGCGCCGCATGGGCGACGATCTGGAGGATCGGTTCATAGAGGCTGGCGTCCACCTGCTGCCCCCGTCCGTCGCGGTCGCGCCAGTACAATGCGGACAGGGTTCCGATCACGGCGCTCATCGCGCCCACGGCATCGCCCAGCGCGACCGACGGCAGCATCGGCGCGCCGTCGGCTGCCCCCATCAGTTCCGTCAGGCCGCCAAAGCCTTCGCCGATCGTGCCCGAACCGGGACGGCCCGCATAGGGGCCGGTTCCCCCGAAGCAGGACAGGGAAAGCATGACGAGGCGCGGGTTGATGGCCGAGAGGACATCCCAGCCGATGCCGCGTCTGGCCAGCACGTCGGCGGGGTAATTTTCAACCACCACATCGGCATGTTCGACCAGCGATTTGAGCCGCGCAATTCCTTCGGCCGAACGCAGGTCCATTGCAACACAGCGCTTCCCGCGCGCGACGAGCGGCCACATCTTGCTGTTGCGGAACAGATCGCCTTCCGGCGGCTCGATCTTCAGGACGTCGGCACCGAAATCCGCCATGATCGTCGCCGCCAGCGGCGCGGCATAGAGCGACGCCATGTCGATGACCTTCAATCCCGCCAGCGCGCCGGGCGGGATGGCGCTGCTCCCCTGTCCGCTCATCCCTTGATGCTCTCCCCTGATGCGTCGGCGAGGAAATTGTCCCGCAGCCGCCGTTTCATGATCTTGCCCGTCTCTTCCCGGGGCAGGACATCGCTTATGACGACATGCCGTGGAACCTTGTATCCCGCGATCCGCGCACGCAGAAACGCCTTCAACTCGTCGGGCTTCACCCCGTCTTCAGCCTCGACATACGCCACCAGCGCCTCGCCAAATTCGGGATCGGGAATCCCGAACACGGCACAGTCGGCCACGCCGGGATGTTCCAGCAGGGCGGCCTCGACTTCCGCCGGGTAGATGTTGACGCCGCCGGAAATCACCATGTCGACGCGGCGGTCGCAGAGGAAGAGATAGCCCTCTTCATCCAGCCATCCCATGTCGCCGCATGTGATGAGCCCGTCATATTCCACGGCGGCGCGCTTTTCGGGATCGCCGTGAAAGGTGAAGTCAGGCGTGCCGTGGATACGCAGATAGATGTCGCCCGTCTGCCCCGGTCCTGCCCACTGGCCGTCTCCGCCGCGAATACGAACCTCCCCGGTCAGCACGGGTCGTCCGACACTGCCGGGCTTTGCCAACCACTCCTCCGGGCTGATCTTCGTGACGACGCCGGTCTCCGTCGATCCATAGGTCTCGTAGAGCACAGGACCCCACCATTTCAGCATCGCGCGCTTCACCTCCGGCGCGCAGGGGGCACCGGAATGGACGACATGTCGAAGGGTGGAAAGATCATATCGTGTCCGCGCCTCCGGGGGCAGGCGCAGCAGCCTTACGAACAGGGTCGGCACCAGCGCGCTATGGGTGACGCGATGCTTCTCGATGAGGCGCAGGCACTCCTCCGGATCAAATCGCTCCATCACGACCACCGTGCCGCCCGCGCCGAAGGTCGCCATCAGGATCGCCTGACTGAAGAGATGATAAAGCGGCCCGGTAACCAGCGCGACATTTCCCGGGGCCGTATCATGGATGATCGAGAGGACGCGCGCGCGCTGCGCCGATTCCTCGCCCGTCGCGGGCAGGCGCCGGACCGCCTTGGGTTTGCCGGTGGTGCCCGAGGTGTAGACCATCGAGGAACCGAGACCATTGCCATTGCCGGCATGGGGTTCGTGCGCGCCGATCCAGTCGTCATAATCCGGCCAATTGCCCTTCCCGCCCACGGCGATGACGGGCAGGTGGTCCGGAATCTCGTTCCTTATCCCTTCCAGCAGATCGGCATGTCCGATCAGCAGCCGGGGCGTGGCGTCGCGCAGCACATAGCCGATCTCCGCCCCGTGCCAGTGCCAGTTGATCGGCACGCCATAGGCATCCAGCCTGCGAACGGCGAGATTGGCCTCCAGCACGGCAAAATCATTGCGCAGCAGCAGCGCGACCGCGTCACCCGCGACCACCCCTGCCGCCGCCATGGCGCTTGCCAACCGCGCTGCCCTGTCAAGCAATTCGGCCCGCCCGCGAACGCGATCGCCGATGACGACGTCACCGATCATGCAGACGCGACCGGACGCGTAACGGTAAGGCAGGTGCCCCAACTGTGCAGCATCGCCGCGTGCAGGCCGCCCTCCCCTCCCGCGACCATCACCAGCACGTCATCGGGACTGGACACCAGATGAACGCGCCCGTCGGGCTTGATCCGGCCGAGATTGCCGATGGGGTCGCGATATTCGGGCCGAAACCAGTCGATGGGCAATGCGCATTTGTCCCAGATATAGGCCTGCACATCCTCCATCCGGGGATAGGCCCGCGCGATCACCTCTGCCCAGATCGGGTTGATCACGCACAGCGTTTCGGCGAAGGCGGAGGAAGGCAGGAAGCCGTTGGCGCCGGGATAGGCCATGGACTTGGCGATCATGTCCAGGAAGCCGTCGGCGCTGTTCGCCACGACATCGCAGATATTGGCCGTGCCCATCGCGCCATAGGCGGTGACGGCATCCCCCTGAACCCCGCGCCGTTCCGCCAGCGGCGCCCAGGGGGACCGTTCCTCCCATTCGCCGAAGAGGATGCCGGCAACCCGCCCCGGCGTGCCGTAGACGCTTTGCGACGTGGCGCCGATCAACTGGCCCGCCACATTGCGCATGATCAGACGAATGGCCCGGCCGATGGCCACTGCGGGTCCGGCGACTCCACCCAGGCAGCCGGCCTGGCAGGGAATGTCCAGCCGGTTGCGGATCTGGCCGTTGACGATCAGCGCCGGCACCACCGACCCGGTGGTGGCGTTGAGGCCCGCAAGATCGAATTTCGGGTCCGCCATGGCTTCGATCGCGGCGCACAAGAGCGGCATGGACTCGCCCGTACAGCCCGCCATGACGGCGTTGATCGCGATCTTTTCCACCGTGCATTCGGCGCGCAGCGGCGGCAGCACGGCAATCAGCTCGTCTGGAAATCGCCCGCCTGCGATCAGGAAATCCTGCACCCGCGCCTGCGTCGGCGGGATCAGCGGCAGCCCGTCGCCCCACCCCTGCGCCATGGCGAAATTGTTGAAGGCGACAATATCGTCGTCGACCTCATGCCGCCGACTGCTCAGCCAGTCCGCTTCGCACCCCGAAATCCCGCAGGAACGATCGATAGTGGTTTCTTGCAATGTCATGGACCTGCTCTTTCGGAAGGATATCGAGAGGATAGGGAAGGATGTGAAGGCGCAGACCCGATCGTCCGCCGCGCTTCGCCAGATTCCTGGCCAGACCTTCGAAATGGGCGGTGGCCACCGCGATGGTCGGTATTCCGGTGGCGGCCGCCGTCAGCGCGTCAGCGATGGTCCAGCTTGTGCAGGACCCGCAATTGCCCAGGCCGACAATGGCCATGTCGCTCTGCGCCAGCAACGCCTGATATTCACGGTCGGCCTGTTCGCCTTCCTCGCCGGTGCGGCCGCAGCTTCGCCAGAAGGTCACCTCCGCGCCTTCGGTGCGCAGCCTTTCGGCCCATATTTCACTGACCCAGTCCCAACTGCGCCACAGCATGTCGATGCGGATCGCGATCTTCCTGCCTTGAAGATCGCCCGCAGGGGGACCGGGATCGGCAATATCGTGGACCAGCGATGCGGTAGGATCGAGAATAATCGTCATGGGAACACCTCCAGCACTTATTTGCATGTTGCATGCAAAATATCAAGCCTGTTGATGATATATGTCAGGACGAGGCTGGTGCCGTGCCCCTCCGGTCAGCGGTCATAGAAGGCACGCCCTCCGTCCACGTGCAGTGTGCGGCTGGTGATGTAGCCGGCATTCTCGCTTGCCAGAAAGACGATGAGGCCGCCGACATCCTGCTCCCCCTCGCCCATTCGGCGCATCGGGATCATCGATAGCTGATGTTCGCGCTCGGCCTCGCTCAGGCTTTGCCACCAGCTGTCGAACAGCGGCGTCGCAACCATGGGGCAAACGGTATTGACCGTGATTCCATATTGGCCCCAGCCTGTAGCCGCAGTCTTGGTAAGCCCCCGGACGCCCTCCTTGGCGATCGCATAGGCGCCCACTTCCGGCAGGCCCATGGTCGCCCCGCCAGAGCCGAAATTCACGATCCGGCCGCCCCGCGCCTTCATCGTGGGGAAGCACGCCTGCATCATGTAAAGCGAGCCGTGGATCGCCGACCGCAGGACGAGGTCGAGATTGGCGTCATCCACATCCTCGATCGGCCGGTTGTCGGTCGATACGGCGTTGTTCACCAACAGCCAGATGGGGCCGAGTTCCGCCTGGGCGCGCGCCACGGTGGCGTCGACCTGCGCGCGGTCGGTGACGTCGCACGGCGCGACCATCGCGCGCCCACCGGCCGCCTCGATCTGCGCCCGCGTGCGTTCCAGCGTCTCAACCGTCCGTCCCACCAAGACGACGGCCGCTCCCGCCTTGGCGACTGCAAGCGCGATGCCCACGCCCATGCCCGATCCACTGCCGGTGATGAGCGCGACCTTTCCTTTGAGCGGTCCTTCCATATCTTGTCCTCCTGCTGTTCAGAACAGCCCCGCCCTGCCGCCCGTCCAGGGAATGTGGGCGAAATAGCGCTCTGTCTGCGCCCACAGGGTGGGGATGATGGTGGGTTGGCTCAGGTCGCGGATCAGGTCGATATTCGCGGCGATGCTCTCCGGCGTGATCGCCGGATCGAACAGACCGTCATTGTCGAAGATGGCCAGCCGCGCGACGCGCCCTCCCCCGACGTTGAAGACTTCGCCGCTGAAATCCAGTTCCTCGCTGCTCAGATAGGCGATCAGCGCCGATACCTTTTCCGGCTGGAAATGGGTTCGGTACCAGAGCGCCAGATCCTCATGCGATGTTTCCGTCAGGCGGGAGGCGCCGGTCGGGAAGACTCCGTTCACCAGGATATTATGCGGTCGCCCGTCAAAGGCGGCGTCATGGGTCAGCCCCAGCAACCCGGCCTTGCCCGCCGCATATGGGCCCAAATGCCCCGCCCCCAGCACCGCCGATGACATGACATTGACGATCCGGCCGAAACCCTGATCGCGCATCAGCGGCCAGACACGCCGCAACAGCATGTAGGGTCCGATGAAATTGGTCCGCAAAACACCTTCGATCTCTTCATCGGCGAAGGCATCGGGTTCGCCGATCAACGATCCCCCGGCATTGTTGACCAATATGTCGATACGGCCGAAAGCATCCAGCGCGTGCTGGACAATGTCCCTCGCGGATTCGCCCGTGCCGACCATGGCGGCATCCGCCTCCGCCTCGCCCCCTGCCGCACGGATCTCTTCCACCACCGACTGCGCATGGGAAATGCTGCCCGGAGTCAGGGTCGATTGCGCGCCGCCATAGTCGTTCACCAGCACCTTTGCTCCGCGCGCGGCGAGCAGGAGCGCATGGGTCCGTCCCATTCCCCGTCCGGCGCCGGTGACAATCGCGACGCGTCCATCCAGTCGAATCATCCCCGGTTCCTCCTGTCAGTCGCATCAGTATACATGCAACATGCAGAGGATCGACTGGCCCGGCGCATGGGCGTTCAAGCATCGCCTATGCGGTGAACACGCTGTGGACCGTTATTCAGCCTGTCCGGCTGACCGTTGCTGGAAAGTGCGCGTTCGCTCGATATGGGCGCGCATGTGGCGTTCGGCAGCGTCGGGATTGCCTGCCTCTATGGCATCGATGATCGCCTTGTGATCACGCAATACCGCACGGCCGCTCCATCCCCGCGCACGCGACAGACGGCTGTTGAGAACCCGCAACTGCTGATCGATCTGCACCAGTTGACGCGCCAGACGCCCATTGCACGCCCCCTCGCGGATCATGCCGTGAAAGGCAGCGTCCAGTTCGACATGGCCGGCCAGATCATTTTGCGCGACCACCGCCTCATGCTGCGCGAACAGCGCCTTGAGTTTGGCGATGCCATCCGCATCCATGCGCTCGGCTGCGCGGCGCACCGTGACGATCTCCAGCCCTTCGCGAATATCCAGCAGGTCGAGAATGTCGCGGGTACCGCCCGCGATCACGGCGACGCCGGCGCTCGCCCGCGGCTCCACCAGCCCCTCCCGTTCCAGGGCGATCAGCCCTTCCCGCGCCGGGGTCCGGCTGACGCCAAGCCGCTTGGCGATTTCCGGCACGCTAAGATGCGTGCCGGGAGCGAGGGCGCCCGACAGGATCGCGCTGCGAAGTCGATCAGCCACCATTTCCGTCAGGGCTTCCGGCCGGGCCAGGGGTTCAAGCTGTCCCGACGCATCGGCATGTCGCTGTTCATTATGCATGCAGGTTCCATGCTCTGAAACCCGACGAAATTCAATGCCGACATCGCCGCCCAGCCCGCCGCTGCAAGGCCGGCCAGCAGCATCGTTCATATAGGTGATCGCTTGGCGGCAACCGCGCTTTGATTTTGTTCCCGCCCGAACAACATGATAGCGGCCCGCCAGATCAGTTATGAGGCATATATGAAATATCTTTTCTCGCTTGCGGCCGCCCTTTCCCTTTCCTCCGTCGCGATCGCGCAGGAGGCTCCCGCCATCAAGACGCGCACCATGGTCAAGACCGCCGATGGCGTCCGCGTCGGATTCATCGACCGGATCATCCAGAATGGCGAAGGCGCGCCGGCATCGGTTCAGATCATCTACAGGGGCCGCTTCGTCTCCATCCCGGCCGCGACCCTGTCCGCAGGCGACAAGGGGCTGGTCACAAGCCTGACGGCTGAGGATCTCAAGAAGCTCTGACACCACGCGCTACCGCATTGGCGCAGGCGATCGGCCACGGCCGGCCGCCTGTCGTGGATCAGAGGAAGGGGCGGGACGGCCTCGCCCAGCTGTTCGCGGCCATGCTGGTCAAGCCCTTCGTCACCGCTCCGCGCCGGGTTCGAAGATCGCGGCCGTCAGATGCTGTCCGCCATCGGCCAGCACGCGGTGGCCCAGAATGAAGCAGGCTTCGTCCGACACCAGGAACATCGCCGCGCCGCCAACATCCTCCACCGGATCGGCGAGGCGCGGCATCGCCGTATTGGCGATCAGCGTCTCGATGCTTCTGCCCTTCTTCGCCCGATACTCCGCAAAGACCCCGATATCGGGCACTGCCGCCTGCAGGAAATTGACGAGTATGCCGTCCTTTCCCCATTCGACGCCCGCCGACCGGCTGAGCCCGGTCAGCGCGAAATCCATGGTGACGGCATCCGTCACGCCCTCGTTCGCCGTCGGACCATAGATCGACCCCAGATTGACGATGCGTCCGGTGCCTGCCGCCTTCATATGAGGATAGGCGGCCTGCATCATGTTGAGCGCGCTGAGCAGCACGTCGTTGAACGCCGCCGTGAAGTCCGGCGCCGCCTGCCTGTCTGCCAGCCGGTCCCACTTCAGAGCCGCGTGGGCGCCGTTCAGCACTATGTCGATCCGGCCATGCGCCTGCACCACGGCATCGGCCAGCGCCCGCGCGGCGGCTGGATCGGCAAGGTCCGCGCTGCGCGCTTCCGCATCCGGGATGGCGCGCGCAGCCGCCTGCGCGGCGTCCTGATCGCGGTCCACCAGCACAACCTTCGCACCTTCCCGGGCGAAGCGGCGGGCAATGCCCTGGGTCAATTCATTGGCCGCGCCCGTGACGATCGCGACCTGCCCTTCGATCAATCCCATCCTGTCCTCCCCGCGCTCAAACCGTCAGTTCGACGGCGGTCTGGCTATGGCCCTTGTGGATATCCGTGCCCTCCTCATGCATCTGGAGCGGCGCGGTCGCCCATACGCCGCCGTCGACGCAGAAGACCTGTCCGGTGATGAAGCGGCCATTGTCGCTGCAAAGACCCAGCACCGCGCCGGCAATGTCGACCTCGCAATCGCCCATGCGACGCATCGGGAACTGCCGCACGCTCGCTTCGGCCATTTCCCGGTTCTGGTCGGCCCAACTCTTGTAGGCCCAGCTATCGCCCGCCGGCGTGATGCAGTTGGCCGTGATATTGTCCTTGCCAAACTCCCGCGCGGCGCTGCGCGTCAGCGCCTCATTGGCAGACTTGGTGATGTTGTAGTCGCTGGCATAGGGTTGTCCCCAGATATTCCAGTGGCTGGAAAAATAGATCAGCCTCCCGCCGCCCACCTTGCGCATGTGCGGAACCGCCGCACGACTGGTCCAGAGCGACTGGTAGAAACCAGTCATCAGCGTCATCGTATAGTCAGCATCCGGCTTGTTCTCTATCGATCGGACCGGCGCGATCCCCTGAGCATTGTTGACGACGATGTCCAGTCGGCCGAACTGTTCGGCCGCATTGTTCACCAGATCTTCCATCTGCTGCCGATTGCCGACATCGGCGGCGACGAAGCGGGCCCGATCCGCCGCGCCGGGGATGCTGGCGATCAGCGCCTCATTCTCCCGGTTATTCTCCGGGCTGCGCGAGCAATAGACCACCGCAGCCCCCTCCTTGAGGAAGCGCAGGACGATGCCCTGCCCTATGCCCTTGGTCCCGCCGGTGACCACCGCCACCTTGCCGTTCAGCCGTCCATGCGTCTGCATCCCGTCTCTCCTCACGCTGTCTCGACCAGCGGCTTGCCCGCCGCCATGCGCCACATATCCGCGACCACCGGCAGGTGGATGGTCTGTCCGCCGTCGACCGCCAGCAACTGACCCGTGATGTAGCGGGCCGCGTCCGACAGCAGGAACAGCGCCGCCTGCGCTATATCGTCCGGCTGACCCAGATAAGGCAGTACATTATTGTCCAGGGTCATCTGAAAGAACTGATCGCCCATGTTCCGCGTCGTGGGCGTATCGATGAAGCCGGGCGCTATGGTGTTGCAGCGGATGCCGCGCCTGCCATAGGCGGTGGCGATCGATTGGCTGAGGCTGTGCACCGCCGCCTTCGACGCCGCATAGGCGGGGACGGTGCCCAGCGACAATATGCCGGCGGTCGACGAGATATTGACGATCGCGCCACCGCCGCGCTTCAGCATCTGGGGTATGCAATATTTGGCGGCCAGCATCGGGCCGCGCAGATTGATCTCCAGCGCCCGGTTCCAGATTGCGGCATCCATCTCGTGGATTTCGCCGTCCGCGCCGGTCTGTTCGGGTGCATTGTAGGACACGGTGTTGTCGAGCAGGTCGACGCCGCCGAAATGTGCGACGGTCGCTTCGATCGCCGCCCGCACCTGGCCCTCTTCCCGCATGTCGGCGCGCAATGCCAGCGCCCGCCCGCCCGATGCCGCTATGGCATCCGCCGCCGCGCCCGCATTGCTTTCGTCCAGATCGGCGATCATCACGGCCGCACCTTGCGCCGCGAGCAGTTCCGCCGTCGCCCGGCCGATCCCCGATGCGCCGCCCGTGACGACAGCCACCTTGCCCGCCAATATCGGCTGCACGACTCTCTCCTTGTATATGTTTCGCCAAGTTTATTATATTTTCAGCGAATACAGTCAATATGCCAATTATTCGTGCAAATATTCGTATTCATTTCAGAGATGTTCGCGCATCTAAGGAACGATCGTTCTTATCACCCCGTCATGTTACGCGGCACGGCGCCAAAGAAGGCCTTTCCGCCCTCGTCCAGGCGGATAAATTCTGACCAGACTCCCAGATCGCGGCGTGTGTCCGCGTAAATATAGTCGAGAGCGCCCGGCATCGAGCCGGCCATGGGCACATCATAACCCATGTCCCCAAGGCGATCGAGCATCGCCTGATGATCGTCGATCAGATATCCGAAATGGTGCAGCCGGATCGGCCCGGCGACGGGAGGAAGATGATCGTCATAGATCGTCTTCTGCATGGGATCGGGCTCGATGATCTCCGTCATCACATTGTCGATCCAGGCGAGCGCTATGCGTCGGGTGGGCGCTGGCCGGCCGTCGATCGCCGGAGGATCGTTCACCATGAATTCGACCGCGCCGAACCTGTCGCGGAACGCCGCGACGGCCGCCTCCACATCGCGGGTTACATAGCCGAACTGGAAGAAGCCCTTGAAGAAGTTCTGCACCCATGCCTCCATATCCGATGTCGCCATCGAATTTAAAGGTACGCGTAAGAACCTATATTGGCAAGCCGGCGCGGCGTTCCGCTCAGCCGCTCATGCCTGGTCGAGGGCCTGGGCCGGAGGGGAGGAAGTGCCGGCATCTGGCCGCAGGAGCCGGTTCGTGAAGGTCGCGGAAAAGGCCACCAGGCCGATAAGGATGAATATCCCGCTGAAATTGGCCGCGTCCATCGAACCCCGGAGTTCGAGCAGGCTGGCGGCGAAGCAGATGCCCAGCGAAAGGCTGATCTGCTGGAATGTCGCATAGAGGCTGGTCGCCGCGCTCATTTTCGACTGGTCGACATCGACAAAGGCCAGCGCATTGTACCCGGTGAACAGCAAGGACGTGAAAAATCCGGATATGAGCAGCACCGCGCCCAGTGCAGGCTGGGGCCAGGCCGGACTGAACAGGGCACAGCCGCTGATGGCGATTGCAGCCGCCACGCTTCCCGCCATCAGGCATGCACGATAGCCGAACCGCTGGATGACCGACGGCGCGATCGGCTTCATGGCCAGGGCGCCGATCGCTGTCGCCGCCATGATCGTGCCCGCCTGGGCTGCGGAAATGCCAAAGCCGATCTGGAAAAGCAGCGGCAGCAGGAAGGGTTGCGCGCCCTGCGCGATGCGGGTCAGCGTGCCGCCCGCCACGGAAAGGCCAAAGGTGCGGATGCGCATGAGCGAAAGATCGAGGATCGGGTTTTTCGTTCGACGGGCATGCACTAGATAGGCGATGAAGAACAACGCGCAGCATCCCAGAAGTGCGATGATGACCGGCAGCCCGACAGCATGGCTGCCAAGTTCCAGACCGAAGATGAGGCATCCGAGCGCCAGTCCCGACAAAACGAAGCCCCGCGCGTCGAACTGCGCCACGTCGTCTTCCCTTATCTGGGGAATGAGCCAGATCGCCAGCGCCAGCCCGGCCGCGCCGATCGGGATGTTGATGTAGAAGATCCAGCGCCAGTCCAGATAGGTCACGATCAGCCCGCCCAGCGGTGGTCCGACAATAGGCCCCACGAGGGCCGGCATGACGAGCCATGACAAGGCGGCGACCAGGTCATCCCGGCTGACGCTGCGCAGCAGGACCAGCCTGCCGACCGGCACCATCATGGCGCCGCCGATACCCTGAAAGAAGCGCGCGCCAACCAGCGTCGGAAGGCTGTTCGACCAGGCGCAGGCAACCGACCCCGCCATGAAGATGGCGATCGCGCTGCAAAAGATGGTGCGTGAGCCGAAACGATCAGCCGCCCAGCCGCTGGCAGGGATGAATGCCGCGAGCGCGACGAGATAGGATGTGAGCGCGAGGCTGAGGCCCGAAGCCGGGATACCGAAATCGCGCGACATGGCCGGCAGCGCGATGGTCAGGACGGTGGCATCCAGTTGCTGCATGAACAGGGCGAAAGCCACCACCAACGCAATGACGCGATAATTCCGCCGGCGCTCAGACACTCTTTTGCAAACTCATGCTTCCAGACCGTCGACCACCCGAACTGCACCAGTGCCTTCATAGGCCATGTTGCGGCCGAAAGATATGTTCCAGGCGGAAAACCGTTTCCCGCTGTTCCGCACGATGCTGTGGGTTCTTTGTTGTCGCATCCTTTGCGCGGAAAACCGGTTCCCACTTTTCCGCACGATGCTCTAGGTACCGCTCTTGCCCAGAATACGCTGCTCCAGCCGCTCCGCGACAGATTTGCGTATCGGGTCGCCCGCGCGGATCTTTCGCCAGGTATTGTAGCTGATCCCATATTGCATCATCAGCACATCGCTCGTCTGACCCAGCATGCCAGAGAGCATATGATCGACCACATGCCTGGATACGGGTCGCATGGTCGCAAGACGGTCGATGGTCATTTTCCATTCCCCGGATTGGCGGGGAGCGCGACGGGCCGGACGCGCTCCCCAAAGGATCAGAAGGATATGCGGACACCCGCCGTGATATAGCGACCTATCGGATCATAAGCGCTGCTGGCGGCCGTGGTGAACGTCGTCACCGGCGGAGGCGACAGCGGCGGATCGCGGTCGAACAGATTGGCCACGGACAGATAGACCTGCTGCTTGCCGCCGCCCATGTGGAGATTATAGGTCGCCGTGACATTGGTGTAGAACACCGCGGGCGTGCTGTTGTCGTTGATGTCGATGCCCTCTATCCGCGTGGCATCCAGCTTTGCTGCGCTGATGAAACGCTCCTGCACGAACAGCGAGAAGGCTTCGTTCGACCAGTTCGCCTGAAGCACGCCGCTCCATTTCGGCGTGATCGTCTCGCCCAGCGCCTCGCGCACCGGAGACCCGGGAGTCTGCGAATTATTTTCCGTCGCATGATTGCCGATCAGACGCACGTTGAGATTGCCGCCGGCAAAATCGGTCTTGTAGCCGATTTCGAAGTCGATGCCGGCGACGGTCTGCTCCGCCAGGTTGAGGTTGGGGCGCAGGATGCTGAGCGATCCCGAAGGCAGCACCGTGATGTTCGCGCACTGGGCCTGGTTGCCCGCCGCGCATTCGTCGACCACCCGCTGTTCCGCCAGCGTGGTGATCGCGTCCTTGAGCTTGATCTTGTAATAGTCGACCGACGCCTGGAAGCCGGGGAGCCAGCTCGGCTGATAGACGCCGCCGAAGGTGATGGTCCTCGCCCGTTCAGGTTTGAGATTGGGGTTGCCGGTGGCGAAATTGACCTGCGGCGTCGTCACGCCATTGTAGACCACATTGCCGTTCAACTGCGTCGCGGGGTTGAACAGTTCGAGCAGGTTGGGCGCGCGAATATCCTGCGACCAGGTGCCGCGGAAGCGGAGCGCGTCGTTCAACTGCCAGCTGCCGCCCAGTTTCCACGTCGTCGCCCCGCCCGACGTGCTGTAGTCGGCGTAGCGGACCGCTCCATTGAGGTCCAGCGACTGGGCGATCGGGCTGTCCTTGAGCACGGGCACGGCAATTTCCAGATAGCCTTCGCGAATGTCATATTCGCCGGAAAAAGGCAGCGGATTGAAGAAACGATAGGGCCCTTGACGCCCCTGAAGCGCGGCCGGGCCACCGCGAATGCCGGTGAAATCGATGCGCGTGGGGGACAGGGCATCAGTCGTCTGCTTCGCCGTCTCCTTGCGATATTCGACGCCGGCCGCGACCGAGATCGGTCCGGCAATTTGCAGATTGTCGCCCAGATCACCCCGGACGTTGATCGCGGCGACCTGCTGGCGCAGTCGCAGGTTCAGGACATTGTCACGGGTCACATAGTCGGTGATCGCCTGATTGGGGGCCTGCGGTCCGAACAGATTGCGCGGGGTGCAGCCCGGATCGAGGCCGGCGAGCGTCGAACGGCAGACAATCTGTCCGGCCTGGTTCCGCACGGCATCGGCCGAAGCATAGAGATTGCGCGCGATGGTGAGGTTGTTCGACCGCAGTTCCTGGTCCGACTGGCCAAAATTATAGGATGCGTCCCATTTCCATGTGCCGTCAAGCTCACCGCGCACGCCGATCGACCCGTGATAGACATCGATCGTCGATTCATTCTCGACCAGCGGCAATTCGCCCTCGAACCGGCCGAGCTGGAAGGACTGGACATTGGCCGCCACCATGCGGGCCAGGATGTCCGCCGGCAGATAGGCGTTGTCGCGATAGATGGTGTAGGCCGCGTTGGAACCGACATTCTGGCTGACGAAAGCGCCCTGATTGGTATGGCTGCGGGCGTAGAGTCCCTCGACGAACAGCGTCGTGGCGGACGACAGGTCAAATTCGGCGCGGGCAAAGCCGTTATAGCGCTCCTGCGTCGGTTGAAGGCCGATATTCGCCCTCGCGCCGTCGCCACCGCTCTGGAAAGCCGTGCCGGTGATCGTGCCATAATCGAAAGGCGCCGAAACGCCGTTGGCGAGGAATTGCGTGCCGCGCAGCGGACCGGCGCTGATCAGGCCACCATAGGTGCCGATCGAGCTGCGGATCGAGGGGATGATGAGGTTGAGCGGGCGAGCGCCGGCCACCGGGTTGACGATCTGCCCGGCATTGTCGTCGAACCAGTCGCGATGCGTCCTTTGGTCGGCGCGCAGCCCCTTCTGGTAGAAATAATCGATACCCGCGACAAAACGGAGCCGATCGTCCGCGCCCGCGGTGCCGAAGGCAAAGGAACCGCCGAACGAGGGCAGATCGCCATGGGTGGAAATGCCCGTCAGCGCCTCCGCCTTGAAGCCCCGCAATTTCGTGTCGAGCACGAAGTTCACGACGCCCGCCACCGCGTCGGAACCATAGGCCGCCGAAGCGCCGCCGGTCACGACATCGACGCGGCTGACAAGGCCCTGCGGAATGATGTTGATGTCGACCGAACCGCCGCTGTTGGTGGCGGGCAGGCGCCGGCCGTCGAGCAGGATAAGCGTCCGCTGCGCGCCCAGCCCGCGCAGGTTGAGCAGATTCTGGCCGCTGCTGCCGCCACGGCTGTTGGTGGTTGACGGACTGGACGTCTTGGTGCTGCCGTTGAAGGCGGGCAACTGGTTGAGGCCGTCGGCAAGGTTGGTCGGCGCGGCCACGCGCAGTTGCTCGGAACTCGCCATGGTGACTGGCGTCGGCGTCTTGAAGCCGTTGGCGACGCGGCTGCCGGTGACGACGATCGATGCGTCGTCGACGGAAGCGGCAGCCGGATCGGCAGCCACATCCTGGGCCGCCACATCCTGCGGCGCCACATCCTGCGTCACGGCCGGATCAGCAGCAGGCGCGGCTGTCGCGTCCTGCGCCGCCGCGCCCGAAGGCGTCATCACGGTCAGTGCGATCGCCAGCGGCATCAACGCCGCCCCTTGCGCGAAAAGGCCCTTCAGTTGCTTGTGCATCAATAGTCTCCCAGATCTTATATTGTCAGGTTGAAGCGAGGAAAGTCTCAGTCCTGTTCGATGGCCTTGCGATTGGCGCGACTGCCGATCAGCAGGGCGAGCAGGGAAAGAAGCGCAGCGGCGGCGCACCAGGCGCCGGGGATCGCCTTGTCCCCGGTCGCGCCGATGAGGGCGGTGCTGATCGCGGGGGTGAAGCCGCCGAAGATCGCGGTCGCCGTGCTGTAGGCCAGGCTGAAGCCGACAGTGCGGACATGGCCCGGAATGACTTCGGTCAGATAGACGATGAAGGCGCCGTTATAGGTGGCGTAGATCGCGGCCAGCAGCAGTTCCACCGCCAGCAGCTTGCCGAAGGTCGGATCAGCCACCAGCCAGCTCATCAGCGGATAGGCAAGCGCCGCACCCAGCAACGTCGCGGTGATCAGCAACGGGCGGCGGCCGACCTTGTCCGACAGCGCACCCATGACGGGCAGCAGAATGAAGTTGGTGAGGCCGACGCAGGCAGTCACGAGCAGGCTGTCGCCCGCGTCCAGGTTCAGCACCTTGCTGCCGAAGGTCGGGGTGTAGGCGGTGATCATGTAGAAAAACACGGTGGTCATGACCGCCATCAGCGCGCCTTGCAGCACGATGCCCCAGTTCGCGCCGATGATGCGCACGATCTGGCCGATCTGCGGATGCTCCTTGCGGTTCAGGAACGCCTCGGTCTCTTCGACATGGCGGCGGATGATGAAGAGGAAGGGGATCATCACGCAGCCGATGATGAAGGGCACGCGCCAGCCCCAGGCCTGCATGGTTTCAGGCGGCAGGCTCGTCGAGACGATGAGGCCGATCAGCGCGGCGAACACCACCGCCGCCTGCTGGCTGGCCGACTGCCAGGATGTGAAGAAGCCCTTGCGATGCGGCGGTGCGATCTCGTTCAGGTAGACCGACACGCCGCCGACCTCGACGCCGGCGGAAAGTCCCTGGACCAGCCGGCCGACCAGGATGATGAGCGGCGCCGCAAGGCCGATCTGCTCATAGGTCGGGGTGATCGCGATGGCGAGCGTACCGAGCGCCATCAGCCCCAGCACGAGCAGCAGCCCCTTGCGGCGGCCATGATGGTCGACATAGGCGCCCAGAACCAGCGCGCCGACCGGCCGCATGAGGAATCCGGCGCCGAAAGTCATCAATGTCAGCAGCAGCGAGGCGAACTCGCTGCCGGTGGGAAAGAACGCCTTCGAGATGTAGGTGGCGTAATAGCCGAACACCATGAAGTCGAACATCTCCAGGAAGTTGCCGCTGGCCACGATGAAGATGGATTTGAAGGCCGACTTCTTCCTGTCGGTTGCCGCTTCAGTGAAATCGGCTGAGGCCGTGTGGGTCTGGGCGGTCATGGGGTCACCTTTTGCGATGCCGGTTCAAGGCCGCTTTCACGAATGATGCTGTAGGCCTTGGGCGAGGAGAGATAGTCGAGCAGGGCCCGCGCCGTTTCGGGCTGGGGCGAATAGGCGACGATGCCGCCGGAAAAGGGTGTCACCTTCTGGAGCGAGTCCGGCAGCAGCCCGACGATGCGGATGCCCTTGACCGGCTTGAGTTCGGAGAGTTGCTGGAAACCGATCTCGGCCTCCCCCCTCGCCACGATCTCGCCGACCGGAGTAGCGGGGATCATCCGCCCTTTGGGACGAACCTGATCAGCGACGCCCAGCCTGTCCAGCATGGTCGTCTGGATGTAGACACCGCTGGCGCTGTCGGACCATGCGACCGACTTCGCGTTGAGCAAGGCCGTCCGGACGGCATCCGCGGTCGAGATGTCGGGAATGGGCGCGCCGTCCTTGACCGCCACGGCGATCTTGGAGAGCCCCAGATCGATCTCCGTGCCGCGGCTGACCTGACCTGCGGCGACCAGCTTATCCAGTGCGGAACGCGCGAGTATGACGACGTCGGCCGGTTCATGGCGGGCAAGGCGCGCGGGAATCGCGTTGCTGGTTTCGCCCATGGATGGCCCATGTTCCGTCACGATCCGGGTGCCGGTTTCGGTGCGATATTGCGCGGCGAGCCTGTCAAAGGCCGCGCTGAAACCGCCCGATGTCAGCACGTGGATTTCGGCGGGCCGGGCGGCCATGTCGGCGGAGGTCTGGCAGGCGGAAAGCAGCAATGCCGCAAAGGTCGCCATGGATGCGCGCGACACATTGCGGCGCAGGGCCGACAGCATCGCGGTCACGACGGATCGCTCCATGCCATTTGCATTGCACCTCTCCTTCAAATCCATTCTGTCCGCTGGCAGGAAGAAGATCCTGCCGGCGCCTGCATTCAGTTGACGATAGAAGCGGGTCCGAATATTTTTATCAAATGCAATGAATGGTCCATGTGATGCATTTTACGCATAAATTGGAGGCGGGGCTTGTTGCGACAGCTATATGTTCAGATGATCCTGGGGGTGGTTGCGGGGACCATCCTGGGATATGTCTGGCCCAATGCGGGCGTGGCCCTCGGCCCATTAGGCATAGCCTTCATCAAGACGATGCGCATGATGGTTCCGCCCATCCTGTTCTGCACGATCGTCGACGGCATCGTTTTGCATGGCGGCGCGCTGCGCACCGGTTCAACCATTGTCCGCGCGCTGATCGTCTTTCTGGCGATCACCATCCTGGCGCTTCTTTCCGGAACCGTCGTCGCCGGCCTGATGCAGCCCGGAGCTGGCCTGAACCTGCATTCCGTCGCCATGAACCAAGATATGCATCGGCAATTGGCGGGCCCACCAATCAACGGTCCCGGCGAATTCCTGCTGCGCATGATACCGGACACCTTCTTTTCCGCCTTCACGGCCGGCGACGTGCTGCCGGTCCTCTTCATTGCCGGACTGGTGGGATTCGGACTGGTCCGGATCGGCGCTTCGGGCGAGCCGATCGTCCGGGGCCTGCGGGCGCTCACGCAATTGCAGTTCACGATATTCGGCTTTCTGGTGCGCCTCGCTCCCGTCGGCGCCTTTGGCGCGATTGCCTATACCGTTGGCGCCTATGGCATCGGTTTCATCGGTTCGCTCGGCATGTTGATCGCGACCCTCGCCATCGCGTGCCTGATGCTGGCCTCTTGCCTCCTCATGGCGGTTCGGCTCGCGACCGGCATGCCGATATGGAAGCTGATCCGTCATTTCCGCGACGAGTTGCTGATCGTCGTCGGCACATCGTCGAGCGAGGTCGTCCTCCCCCGCCTCATCACCAAACTCGAGCGACTGGGCGCAAGTCCTGCTGTCGTCGGTCTGACCGTGCCGCTGGGCTATACGCTCAACCTTGCCGGCACCGCCGTCTACCTGACCGTCGCCACCCTGTTTCTTGCAGAGGCTCTCGCCATTCCACTGCCCCCCGACAGGCTCGCCCTCTACCTGCTCGTCATGCTGGTGACGTCGAAGACAGCCGCGGGGGTCACGGGCAGCGGCTTCTCGGCCCTGTTGCTGACATTGTCGCTGCTGCCGGACATTCCGGTGGGGGCTACCGCCATGCTGATCGCCGTCGATCGCGTGCTGTCCGCCATCAGGGCGACCACCAGCGGCCTTGCCAACATCAGCGCCACATTGCTTCTGGCGCGCTGGGACGGCGCAACGATCGGAGAGGTCAGGCCGAAGCCCATGCCTCCGACAAAAGGGTGACGAGCCGCTCGGCCGCGGGTGAGATGGGGGCCGCAGGGCGCTTCAGCAGTCCGATCGTGCGGACGATCACCGGCTCGCCAAGAGGACGCCACACCAGATCGCGCGCTTCAGGGCCTGCGCAGGCAAGCCTTGGAAGAACGGAGGGGCCAAGGCCTGCGTCCACCAGGGCGAGCGCGGACGTAAGGCGGGTCACCTCGTAAAACCAGCTGAGCTGGATGCCCTGGGCCGCCAGCCCAGCCTCCAGCGTGGTGCGATTACCGCTCGCCCTGTGGACCGTGATCAGCCGCTTGCCCACCAGATCGCCCCAGCCGACATTCGGCAGCATGGCAAGCGGATCGTCCCGGTGGCAGACAAGCCCGTAGGGATCATCGTGCAATGGCGAGAAGGAGAGGTCGGCGTCCGTCGAAACCGGCAGCGACAGGCCGAATTCCGCCTCCCCCGTTCTGACTGCCTCAGCGCATTCGGTGGCCGACAGGTCCAGGATTCGGACGCGGGTGTTGCGATAATCCTCCCCGAATTTCTGCAGCACCTCAGGCATGAACCGCACCGTGGCGCTGGGCACGCTGGCCAGGGTGATGCGACCCGCCTGCCGCTCCCCCTGGGCCATGAGCCCGATGAGCGAGCCGTCGAATTCGTCCAACATGCGTCGGATCAGCGGAAGCACCTCACGCCCCGACGGGGTCAGCCGCACCGTTCGCGTCGTGCGTTCGATCAGCACCGATCCCACGGCGCTTTCCAGCTTCTGTATCCGCCGGCTGAGCGCGGGTTGCGACAGGTTGAGTTGCTGCGCCGCGCGATGGAAGCTTCGCCCCTCCGCCACCGCGACCAGCGCGCGAAGATCAAGCAATTCGCAATTTATCATTTCCATCGTCCCGCCGGCGAACAAACTCGATCAGCGTTTTAGCGGAGTTTGCCGAACCGGCACGCATTTTCGCGTTTCGAAACCCGCCCTAATGCCCGTCACCGGACGGCCGCTTCACCTTCCTGATCTGGCCGACCCCTATGAAAACGCCGATGATCGTCAGCGGGAAAAGCGCGACGTCGATCCAGCCGGGCAGATGCAATCCCTGATGCTCCAGCGCTTCCTTCAGATGATGCCAAAGGCCCAGTGCATAATAGCTGATCGCCACCACCGACAGCCCTTCAACCGTATGCTGGAGCCGTAATTGCAGCGCCGTCCGGCGATCCATGGATGCCAGCAGATCGCGATTCCGCCGCGCGAGAGCGGTGTCGACCCGGGTGCGCAGCAGGGCGCTGGTCCAGGCGGCGCGCTGCGCCAGATCCTCCAGCCGACGGTTGAAGGCATCGCAGGTCCGCATGGCCGGCAGCAACCGTCGCTCCGTGAAATCGTCGAGCGATCGGTAACCGCGCACGGGCGCGACCGCGAGGCGGCGGATGCGGTCGCGGCAGATTTCCGCATAGGCCTGTGTCGCGCTCATGCGGTAGCGGGTGCGCGCCACGATCTCGGCCAGTTCGGCGCTCAGGGCGGAAAGCAGCTCCAGCACCTGATCAGCGTCGGCATCCTTTTGCGCCACGCGGCTCGTGATCGCCGTCAGCCGCTGTTCAAGCCCGTTCAGCAGAGGCGTCGCCTGCTGCGCCTCGGGCAGGCCCAGGAGGGCGATCTTGCGGTAATTGCCCAGTTCCTGAAGCCGCTGGACCAGTTGCGAACTTTCGTCGCCCACCAGTCCCCTGTCATGGATGAGCAGTCGGCCGAAACCATCGCCATGCAGGCGAAAGTCGCTCCAGATGCGGGCATGACCGTCCGCCACATCGGAGATGATAAGGTCTTCAGTGGCAAAATGCGCGGCGATGGCGGCCGGCGGCGGTTCATTCATGACCATCGCGATCTGTGTCGACCGGATCACCCGGCCCGGCATGTCGGCCATCCAGGCGGGCACATCGGCAAATGGCGCGAGGTCGAACAAGCTCGCGCCTTCGACCGGCGCGAGAAAACTGTAGGTCATGAATTCGGTATGACGCTCCCAGGAGAAATGGAGGTCACCGACCCGGCCGGCGAGGAAGCGATCGCCGGGCTTGAGGGCAGGAAAACGTTCGGACAGCAGGGCAATGCCCTTTTCGGCCTGCGCTTCGTCCACCAGCAGCACGAACTGAAGCGCGAGGGCAGGCGCATCGAAGCGGGACAGGCCGCGAACATGCATTTCCCGCGAAAGGGATGCGCGCAGCGGATGATTGCGCAGGCCGAGCGCTGCAAAGGGATCGGTCGGGATGCTGGTCATGTCGTCCATGGCATTCCTTGGCGCCCCGCTTCATCAAGTCCGACAATATCGTCGCTGTCGATTCATAATGGCAGGATCGCGGTTGGCAATCCGCCCTGCCCGAAAGGATGAGGGGCGAGTGCAGGCTGCATGCGCACCTCGAAACAGAGGGGATGAACGCGCCGGCGGCTAGTTGAAGAGATCGAGCGGTATCGCCTCGGCCATGGCGCGATAGCCCTCCGGCGAGGGATGCAGCGCGTCGCCCACATCATAGCGCGGGAGCAGGCGGTCAGGACGGGCCGGATCGCGCATCGCCCGATCGAAGTCGACCACATCGTCAAAATTCCCCGGCTCGCGGATCCAGCGGTTCACGGCCTGCCGGTCGGCTTCGTTCCGGGCGTCGGGATGATAATAATCATTGCCCCCGAAGGGCAGAATGGTGCCGCCGATCACCTTGATGCCCTTCGCCCGGGCGCGCATCACGATCTGCCGGTAGGCGCCGATGATGCGCGATACCAGGCGGGCATGCTCCACGTCGCTGACCGGCGTTTCGCGGGTGAGCGTGCCGATGTCGTTAATGCCTTCAAGCAGGATCAGATAACGCACGCCCGGCTGCGCCAGCACATCTCGGTCCAGCCGGGCAAGCGCATTGGGCCCAAGACCGTCGTTCAGCAGGCGGTTGCCGCCGATGCCCTGATTGACGATCACCAGATGGCGCGTCGCCGGATCGGCCTGCAACCGCTGGGCGAGACGGTCGGTCCAGCGATCATTGCCGTTCGTGGTCGAGCCCCGGCCGTCGGTGATGGAATCGCCGAGCGCGACGATCAACTGCGCCGCCTTGCAGCGCTCCACCTCCAGCGCGGCGAGCGAAAACCAATGGTCGACGGCCTGCGCGCCCGCCATGGCGGGATCGCCCAGATGGTCGCCCCTGAGCAGCCAGGATGTCGCCCGCGATCCGGGATGAGAGGTCTGGCCCGACGGTTCCTCGGCAAAGGCGATGGTGATCGCCAGATCGTCAAAGGCGCGGACCGGCAAGCCTATCGGATCGGATAGATAATCGGCCCCGGCCGGGATCGTCACTTCGCTGCGCCCGTCGAAGCGGAGCGGGATGACGGTCTTCGCGTCGATCGCCGCTGATCCCGCGCGCAGCGCCCGCGCGATGCTGGCGCCCTTCAAGTGCAGAGGCGCGGTACCCGTCTGGTTGGAAAGGCGCACCCGAAGCCGGTTCCCCGCAATGGATGGACGGACGACCTGCCGCAGGCTGCTGTCCGTCAATGTCCCCGGCGCCAGCGCATTGTCCCCGTTCGGCGCCATCTGGGCGGATGCCCAGGCCACGGTCCATTGCCCCCGGCACGGCGCCCCCCAGGCCGGCATCGCGACGAACGCCACCAGGGGGAGCAGGACGGGAGCAAAGGTCAATCGCATGGACTTGTCCTTGACGATAGAAAAATGGGCCGGTCTTGCAACCGGCCCAGGGTCCTTGGGGGAGGATCAGAAGTTCGCGCGGATGCCCGCCAATATGGTTCGTCCCGGATAATAGATCGAATAAGGGGCATTATCATATTCAAATGTTGTGCGGATGGGCTCGTTCGTGATGTTGAGCACGTCGAGCGTCAGGCGCATCGCCTTGTTGAGGAACGGCAGTTGATAGCCTGCCGACAGATCGAGCTGGCCACGGGCATCATTGCGCAGGGCCGCGCCAGTAATGCCGTTCTGCGGCGCGTTGACTGCGATCGACTTGTCGTTCCAGACATAGTTCAGGCTGATCGAGAGGCCGTTATTTTCATAGAATCCCTGGAGATTATAGGACCATTTGGAAACACCCGTCGCGACCAGCTTCGTCGCCTGCCCCGGCATCAGCTTCGAAGACTGCTTGAGATAGGTTCCATTGGCCGAGAAGCCGAGCCCCTTCACCAGGGAGTCGAGCGGCTGCACCCAGG
This sequence comes from Sphingobium sp. LSP13-1-1.1, assembly GCF_040676415.1. Lineage (NCBI taxonomy): Bacteria > Pseudomonadati > Pseudomonadota > Alphaproteobacteria > Sphingomonadales > Sphingobiaceae > Sphingobium > Sphingobium sp. LSP13-1-1.1. Next base: position 420,120 of record NZ_JBEGHU010000001.1, read on the forward strand.
TCGCCTCAATGCCCTTGATCTTGAGGTCGCTGAGGTTGATCGGCCGGTCCACGGAAACGGTCAGGTCATTGATCGGCACGCCGGTCGATGCCGCACGGTTGGTCAATGCCTGCTGCTGGGTCGCGAGGAGGCTGTCATAAGGGATATTGAGCGAGGCGAAGGTGACATCCCGCGGATCGATGACAGTGAAACCCTGAACGTTCTTCATGAACAGCGAAAGGCCGACATAGCCAATGCCGCCCGTATAGAACTCACCACCCATGTCATAATTGTCGGAAGTATAGGGCTTGAGATCCGGGTTGCCTGCATTGGCTACCAGTGCCGTAGGATCGGTGAAGGTCACGCCCGGCAGGATCTGGCTCGCATCCGGCCGCGTCATGGTCCGCGAGGCGGAGGCGCGCAGCTTCACATTGTCGGCAATGTCGTAGGTCAGGTTGATGGAGGGAAGGAAATTATCATATTTCGACCGCGAGGTTATGTCGACGATCGCCGCACCCACCTGGCTGGGTCCGACCACCAGCTGGTTGGTGGCGGCGTAGCGCATGCCGGCATTGATGTGCAGGTCGCGGTCCGCAATGGTAGTGACGCCGTTCAGTTCGAAATAGGCGCCCCACACCTTCTCATCCATGTCGCCCGTCGCGCCGCCCGTCACCGCGCCGCGCGTTTCCGGCGCGCTGTCGCGATAGCTGTAATAGTCGGTGGCGTCCTTGATCGCGCCGAAATCGGGCATGATGAAGGCGTTGTAGCCGATGTTGCGACCCGCCAGATGCCCGAAATTGCTGACCGTCATCGGCATCAGATATTGCGGAATGGCGCCGGTCGGGATCGATCCGGTGGCACCGGTGCAGCCCGTTCCGCAGACCGAGAGCTGATAGGCCTGGCTGTTATCATAGGCGCGGATGGAGCGGGTCGCCCGGTCATAGGCGGCACCGACCTTCACGTTGAACATCGCGTCGCCCAGGGTGACATCCAGATGCGCGCCCTTGGTCTCCGTCTTGCGGCGGACCAGCGCAACATTCTGGCGATACCATTGCCAACCCAGATTGGGATCGTTCAAGTCGATATTGGTCGTGATCGACGGATAATAGCCGTTGCTGTTGTCATAATAGACGTCCACGCCCGAATTGGGCGGCGTCTGGAACGCAAAGGTCGGCTGTTCGCGGAAGAAACGGCTCTTGGAATAATTGGCGCTGAGGTCGACTTTCAGCGTTTCGGTCGGCTGCCAACTCAGGCTGGGATTGATGTTCCAGAACTTCGTCGTCTGCTTGAACTGGCTCGCCTCCAGAAAGAAGGAAGAGTTGGCGAAGGTACCCGAAGTCACGACCCCGTTGTCGTCGACGGTGAGGTCGATGGGAATCATGCCGCCGGTCGCCTGCGCGCCGGTGCCGGGACCGGAATTGCGGACCTGCCAGTTCATGTTGATACGCGAATAGTCGCGCTTCGACTTGGCCCAGATGCCGTCGAGGGCAAAGTGCAGCGTGTCGCTGGGCCGCCATTCGAGCGAGGCCAGGGCGGAAATGCGCGAACGGTCGCCATCGGTCAGGGTGTTGCGGCCCAGTCGGGGAAGCAATGCCGTGCTGAGTTGGCTGCGGGTCAGGCCCGAAGTCGCGACGACATCGACCGGCTGACCGGGAATGAGGCCATGGCCTGCATTGGCGGGAACCGTCGAGGCCCAGAAGAAATTGTTGCCGCCGGGATCGGCCACGCCATTGACCATTCCCAGATTGCCGTCAGTCCAGCCGACCGTATCAAAGCCGTCCACGCGCGTCTTCGTCTTGACGCCGGCCACGCCCACCAGGATGCCGAAACTATCCGTCGTGTGGCTGGCGACGATCGCGCCGCGCGGGCTCAGCTTCTCATTGCTGTCGGTATATTGGCCCTGCGCCACCACGGTGACATGGGTGCCCGGCTTGTCGAAGGGACGGGCGTTGCGCAGGTTGACGGTGCCCGCGATGCCGCCTTCCAGCGTCGAGGGCGACGGCGTCTTGGCAAGATCCAGGCGGGTGAAGAGTTCGGAGGGGAAGAAGTCGAGATCGACCTCCCGGTTGGCGCTGCCGCCATTCGTGCCGCCGTCAGAGGCGACCTGAAGCTGGGAGCCGTTCAGGAGAACACGGGTGAAGCTGGCCCCGAGGCCGCGGATCGCGACCTGCGTCCCTTCGCCGCTGATGTCGCGGGCCAGGCGCACGCCGGGCATGCGGTTCAGCGTTTCGGCGAGGTTGGTCGCGGGCAGCTTGCCGATATCTTCCGCAAAGATGGAGTCGCCGAAGGCGACTGCGTTCTTCTTGGCGTTGGTAGCGCTTTGCAGGCTGCCGCGGATACCGGTCACGACGATGTCGGCTGCTTCATCCTGCTGGGCGACGGGCTGAGGAGCGGGCTGGGCCGCGCTGTCCTGGGCGATCGCGGCCTGAGCCAGCGTCAGCGCGCCAAAGGCCGAGGCCGCGCAGAGCGCCAGGCGAAAAGAGCGAATATGAGAATCAACCATTTGAAAATCCCCTCCTGAGCGCGGCTCCCGCCTATCCGGTGAGCATATCTGGTAGCGCTATCAGTTCGGCTTTGATAAACCCTGAGTTTATTTTGTCAAGACCGGAGCCATGATTATTGGTAACGGTACAAGCGGACCTTCTGGATCTGGAAATCGCCGGTGGGAAGCTGGATATGACGCCCCTGATAGGTCTGGTCGCCGTTCAGCAACCGTCCTGCGATCCAGGTGCCGTGGGCATCAAAATGCCCTTCCCAGGCGCTGTCGATCCCGGCGAGACTCGGGCCTGCTCCCACCGGAGCGAAGGTGACGGTGATGCCCTGCCCGGCGATCAGATAGTCTTCCGGCCCTGTCTGGATGATGATGCCGGCTGCGTTACCGGTATCAGGGGTGGCGACAGGCTTCTGGATATCGGCAAAGGCCACGGTGAAGCGGTAATTGCCGATCGTCTCCGTAACCGGCTCCTGAACCAGCGTTTCGTCATAGAGCGATTTCGGGCGAAAAGCCGACATGCGACCCACGCCCTGCGCGGCCAGGATATGGGGGCTGAGCTGTTCCAGCAGGTCGTAGGCTTCGCCCAAGGCGCCCGGCTTCTCGTCGATCGACTCGATGGAGAAGGGGCCAAAGCCGATCGCGTCCAGCTTGCCTATGGCGTAAAAGGCGTTGCCCGGCACCTGGGGATGGTCGGCATTATTGGCTTCGGGGACGAACAGCGGATTGTCGGGCCGCTTGTAGATGTTCACGATGTCGACGAAGTTCGGGAAATAAATGTCCGGGGCCAGGAAATCTATCGCGGGTGCCCCCGCCTTCCAGATGTCGATCAGATGCGGCAGCGGTCCGCCGCTCGGATATTCGCCGGGCAGGCGGCCAGGGCGGTTGAGCGCCACATTGACATAGAGGGGCATCGGATAAACGGCCTTGCCCGCACGGGCCAGCGCATCGGCAAAGCGGGCATAGTGCCAGGCGGTGAAGATTTCCTCCGCCGCATGGCCTGGGCCAAACACTTCAGACCAGGTGCCGCTGGTCCTGCTCCCCTGTTCCTCCCACAGGCGCTTCATCTGCGGGACCAGAGCGTCCCGATGCTGCTGCAAATAGGTGGTGAGTTCGGCGGGCACCGGCGCCTTGAACGCCGCATCGGCCAATGCGCCATAGTCGCGGGCAACGGGCAGCATGCCGATCTCATTTTCCACCTGGGTCATGAGGACCGTGTTCTGCCTGTCATCCACCGCCTTGATATGCGCCATCAGCGCGGCGAAGGCTCTCTGATCGGCCTCCAGCGTCGCAGGAGCCATGGCGGAGAGGATTTCGACGCCCTGCCCATTGGGCAGCCGCGCGCGCGGAAAGCGGCCCTGGTCGCGCTTCACCCAGGCGGGCACATAGGTCGACATGCTGTTCTTCCAGGCGCCGAACCAGAGGATGACCAGCTTCAGATCATTGGCCCGCGCATCGCGGATCAGTGCATCCACCGAGGAAAAGTCGAATCTGCCCTCCTCCGGCTCGATCAGTTCCCAGGAGACTGGCGCCAGCACGGTGTTGAGGTGCATGGCCTTCAGCCGCTTCCAGTGCGGCGCCATATAGGCTGCGCTAGACGCGCTGCTGTTGCCCAGCTCGCCTGCGATCAGCAGCATCGGCTTGCCCTGCACGCTGATCTGCGTGGCGCTGCCCTGCCGGACCAGCCGGGGCGGTTCGGCCTGCGCCGCGGCGGCGATCGCAAGCGCGGCGGCAGAAGCGCCGATCTTCGCCCATTGCATCATATCTCTCCCTGAAAGCTCGCCAGCGTGGCCAGCGCGCCCTGCGTTTCGAGCATGGCGAGCCAGCGCGTCAGCGCCATGCGGAAGGCCCCATTCTCCGCCAATGCGGGCGGAACGACAGCGTCGACGCGCAGGATCGCGGCGACCCGCTCCTCCGTTGTGCCCGCACCCTTCAGGCGGGCGGCGATCATGCCTGCAAGCGGATCGTCGACGTCATGCGCATTGCCGAGATCATCCTGTCCCGCCTGCCAACGCAGCCAGGCCGCCACGGCAAGCGAAAGCGCCTTTATCCCCTTCCCGGTTGCCAGCCTCGCAGCGATCGGGGCGAGCAGGCGCTGGGGCAGCTTCTGCGATCCGTCCATGGCGATCTGCCGCGTGCGATGGCGCAGCGTCGGATTGTCGAAACGGGCCATCAGCTCGCGGCGATAGAGGGCGATGTTCAGTTCGGGCGGCGGCGACAGCGTCGTCTGCGCCTCGTCCCACAGGGCCTCGACGAAGGCACGCGCCGCGGGCAGCGCCAGCACCTCATGCACATGCTCGATACCGGCCAGGCCGCCCAGATAGGCAATGCCGCTATGCGCGCCATTCAGCAGGCGCAGCTTCGCCTCTTCCCAGGGGGCGACGGCCGCCGTGAGTTGCACCCCCGCTCCGAATTCCGGACGCGGGCCGCAAAATCGATCCTCGATCACCCATTGGGTGAAGGGTTCGGTCTTGACCATAGCGTGGTCGGCCACATCAAGACGTGCCGCGAGGGCGGCCACATCCTCCGCCGTGGTGGCGGGCACGATCCGGTCGACCATCGTTTCTGGAAAGGCCCCTTCTTCCGCAATCCACTCCGCCAGCGGGGCATCGTGACGGTGCGCGAGCGCCAGTACGGCGTTGCGCAGCCTTCGGCCGTTATGCGGCAGGTTGTCGCAGGAGATCGCCGTGAAGGGCGGCAGGCCCAACGCCTTCCGCTTCGCCAGAGCCGCCACCAGATAGCCCGGTGCCGTCTGCGGCCGGGTGAGCGAGGCCAGATCCGCCGCCAGTTGCGGATCATGCTCGATCAACTCGCCGGTAGCGGGGTCCAGCTTGTAGCCCTTCTCCGTAATGGTCAGCGTCACGATATGCGTGTGAGGCGATGCGAGGGCATCCAGCAGCGCCAGAGGCTCCTCCGGCGCGACGATGACCCGCTGGACTGCGCCGATGATCCGGGCGCGCTCGGACGAGCCGTCCCGCACGAGCATGGTGTAGAGGCCGTCCTGCGGCGCCATCTGGTCGCGCACCCGCGGCGAGCGCAAGGACGCGGCGACGATGCCCCAGCGCAGGTCGCCGGCATTCAGCACGTCGTCGAACACCGCCGCCTGATGCGCGCGGTGAAAGGCGCCGATGCCCAGATGAACGACGCCGGCCCTGACCGCAGCGCGATCATAGGCAGGCCGGATCACATCATCGGGCAGCGCATCGAGCGTCGCGGAGGACAGCCGCCTCACAGCCTGTAGGCCTGCTTCACCAGATCGTAGGACAAGGCACGCGCCAGTTCGAACGCCTCATCCTCCTCCAGCCGGTGTTCGGCCACCAGCCGCGCCAGCCAGGCACAGTCCATCCGGCGCGCCATGTCGTGCCGCGCCGGGATCGACAGGAAGGCACGGGTGTCGTCGTTGAAACCGACCGTGTTGTAGAAGCCCGCCGTCTCTGTCGCGCGCTCGCGGAAGCGGCGCATCCCTTCCGGACTGTCATGGAACCACCAGGGCGGACCGAGCCTCAAGGCAGGGTAATGGCCCGCCAGCGGCGCGAGTTCGCGGGAGTAGACATCCTCATCCAGCGTGAAGAGGATCAGCGTCAGCCGGGGATCATTGCCATAGAGGTCAAGCAGGGGCTTGAGCGCCTGGACGAACTCGCCGGCTGCCGGGATGTCACCGCCCTTGTCCCTGCCGAAACGTGTCAGGACGGCTGCATTATGGCTGCGGTGCACGCCGGGATGCAACTGCATCACCATGCCGTCCTCGATCGACATGCGCGCCATTTCCACCAGCATGTGGCCGCGGAACAGTTCGGCATCGCTGGCGCTGACGGGACCGGACATGACGCTGGCATAAAGCGCCTCGATCTCCGCCCTGCCCAGATGCGCGGTGAAGGCCGTGGGATGGCCATGGTCGGTTGAGGTGGCGCCGGCCTCGCGAAAGTCGGCGCGGCGTTTTTCATGGGCGCGCAGATAGCCCGCGAAGCTCCCCGCCTCCTCCCCTGCCATGGCGCAGAACGCACGGACATTGTCGGCAAAGCCGCGCACGGACGGGTCCATCACCGGGTCCGGCCGATAGGCGGTGACGACCCTGCCCCCCCAGCCCGACGCCCGGATCGCGCGATGGTGATCGAGCGGGTCCAGCGGTCCTTCCGTAGTGGCGATGACCTCTATATCGAAGCGCTCGAAGAGGGCGCGGGGACGGAAGTCGGGCGTTTTCAGCGCCGCGTCGATGATGTCGTAATAATGATCTGCTGTGTCCGGGGACAGCCGGACATCGATGCCGAAAACTTCGGCGAAGACCCAGTCGAGCCACATGCGGGACGGGGTGCCCCGGAACAGGTGATAATGGGCGGCGAACCTGTGCCAGATGGTTCGCGGATCGGTTTCGGTGGGACTGCCGTCCCGGGTCGGCACGCCCAGCTCCTCCAGCTTCACGCCCTGGCTCATCAGCATGCGGAACACATAATGATCCGGGACGATCAGCAGTTCGGACGGGTTGGCGAAGGGATCGTCATAGGCGAACCAGCGCGGATCGGTATGGCCATGCGGGCTGACGATGGGCAGATCCCTGACCGTGGCGTGCAGTGCGCGGGCAATGTCGCGGGTACGCGGATCGGCAGGGAAAAGGCGGTCGGGGTGGAGCTTCAGCGGCTTCATGAACGGGATTCCGATAGGGTGACTGGCGCGTAGCGCGGCACGATGAGGTGGACGACCAGCAGCGCGACCAGATAGGCGCAGGCCGCGACGATGAAAATCGGCTGGAAGCTGCCGACGCTTTCCAGGATCATGCCGGCGAACTTCGCCATCAGCATGCCGCCGATGGCGCCCGACAGGCCGCCGAGGCCGACGACCGATCCCGCCATCCAGCGCGGAAAGAGGTCGCCGGGCAGGGCATAGACATTGGCGGAAAAACCCTGATGCCCGGCGCAGGCGAGGCCGATCAGGCCGACCGCCACCCACAGGCCCGGCGCCTGCGCGGCGAAGGCGATGGGAAGGGCGCAGAGCGCGGCGCAGAACATCGCCGTCTTGCGGGCGCGGTTGATGCTCATGCCCCGGCCGATCAGGCGAGAGGACAACCAGCCGCCCGTGACCGATCCGACATCCGCCAGCAGATAGACGGCGATCAGCGGCGGGCCGAAGTCCAGCATCCTGACGCCATATTGCTTGTTGAAGAAGTCCGGCAGCCAGAAGAGGAAGGTCCACCACACCGGATCGATCAGGAAGCGGGCGGCGATATAGGCCCAGGTCTGGCGGTGGCGGAACAGGATGCGCCACTTGACCGGGCGCTGCGGTTCCTGGGGGTCTGCCTCGATCCAGGCGAGTTCTTCCGGCGAGAGGGCCTTCTTCTCCCGCGGGCGGCGATAGAAGACGAGCCATGCCGCCAGCCAGACCACGGTCAGCAGGCCGGTCAGGATGAAGGCCCAGCGCCAGCCCATGGTGACGGCGATGACCGGCACGATCAGCGGCGTCAGGATCGCGCCGACATTGGACCCGGCATTGAAGATGCCGATGGCGAAGGCGCGCTCCTTCCTGGGGAACCATTCATTGGTCGCGGCGATGGCGGCGGGGAAGGTTCCCGCCTCCCCGATGGCGAGCGGAATGCGCGCAAGCAGCATGCCCGCCGTCGAGGTGAAGAAGATGTGCATGACATGGCCGACGGTCCAAAGCCCAACCGCCAGCGCATAGCCTGCCCGCGCCCCGATCCGGTCGATCAGCCGTCCGAAGAAGACATAGGAAACGCCGTAGCCCGCCTGGAACCAGATGGCGAGGTCGGCATAACCGCTCTCGCTCCAGCCATAGCGGGCCTGAAGATCGGGCTTCAATGTCGGCAGGACCAGCCGGTCGACATAGCTGAGCACCACAGCCGCGAAGAGCAGGCTGCAGACCACCCAGCGGACTTTTCCTGAAGGTTTCGGGAGCGCCTGCATCATGAGATTCACCAATTATACATGGTGCCGTCTTCCAGCCGGTTCACCGGCAGGAAGGCGCGCTTATATTCGTACTTCGCGGCCATATCCTCGTCGATGTCGACGCCCAGGCCCGGTGCCTCGCCCGGATGCATCATGCCGCTTTCGAACGTGTAGCCATGGGGGAAGACAGCATCGGTTTCCGGCGTGTGCCGCATATATTCCTGAATGCCGAAATTGGGCACGCTGAGGTCGAAGTGCAGCGCGGCGGCCATGCAGACCGGCGACAGGTCGGTCGCGCCGTGGCAGCCGGTGCGGACCTGATAGAGATCGGCCAGCGCGGCGATCCGGCGCAGATGCGTGATGCCGCCCGCATGCACCACCGTGGCGCGGATATAGTCGATAAGCTGGTTCTGGATCAGATCCTTGGCATCCCAGATCGAATTGAAGATTTCGCCCACGGCAAGCGGCGCCGTCGTATGCTGGCGGATCAGCCGGAAAGCCTCCTGATTTTCCGCCGGCGTCGCATCCTCCAGCCAAAAGGGACGATATTGCTCCAGATCCCTGCCCAGACGCCCCGCCTCTATGGGTGTCAGGCGATGGTGGATGTCGTGCAGCAGGTGCACGTCCCAGCCCAGCGCTTCGCGGGCTGCGTTGAAGAGTTCAGGCACGACGCGAAGATATCTGGACGTGTTCCAGACATTTTCGGTCGGCAGATCGGCGTCGGCGGGTTCGTAGAAATATTTGTCCTTCGACACGCCATAGGTCGATGCCATGCCCGGCACGCCGCATTGCAGGCGGATCGCCCTGTAGCCCTGCGCCTGATATTCCAGCGCGGCGTTGATGGTATCCTCTATGGTCGCGCCATTGGCATGGCCATAGACCATCACGCCTTCCCGGCTGGCCCCGCCCAGAAGCTGATAGACCGGAAGACCCGCAATCTTGCCCTTGATGTCCCACAGCGCCATGTCGACCGCCGCGATGGCGGTCATGGTGACGGGGCCGCGCCGCCAATAGGCGCCCTTGTAGAGATATTGCCAGATATCCTCGATCCGGTGCGCGTCCCGCCCGATCAGGCAGGGAAGGACATGGTCGGCCAGATAGCTTGCCACCGCCAGTTCGCGGCCGTTGAGCGTCGCGTCGCCCACGCCATATACGCCTTCGTCGGTGATGATCTTGAGGGTAACGAAATTGCGGCCGGGGCAGGTGACGATGACCTTGGCATCGATGATCTTGGGCATTGAAATGGTCCTGTTCAGATAATTTCGAGCGTGATTTTCTGGAGATTCTCGCTGTCCGGCCCGGTCATGATGTCGAACAGGCCGGGTTCGACCACCTCCTCCATGTCGAGATTCCAGAGCGCGAATGCGGCGGGCGTCAGCGTGATGCGCACGGTGCGGCTTTCGCCGGGAGCCAGCGTGATGCGTTCGAAGCCCTTCAGTTCCTTGATCGGCCGGGTGACGCTGGCGGTCTGGTCCCGGACATAAAGCTGGACGACCTCATCCCCTGCCCTCTGCCCCGCATTGCGGACATCGACCTCCACCGTCACCTCGCCACCCGTGCCGATGCGCGGCGACGACAGGCGGGGCGGGGCGAATTCGAAACGGGTGTAGCTGAGGCCGAAGCCGAAGGGGAAAAGCGGCGAGATATCCTCGAACACATAGCCGCGCCGGGCCGACGGCTTGCGGTTGTAGAAGATCGGGATCTGCCCAGCGTCGCGCGCCACCGTCACGGGCAGCTTCGCGCCGGGATTGACGTCCCCGAACAATATGTCGGCCATGGCCGTGCCGCCCTCCTGCCCCGGATACCAGCATTCCAGCAGCACATTGGCGCCCTCCGCCACCGCGGCATAGCTGGGCGGGCGGCCGTTGATGGCGCATACCACCACCGGCTTGCCCGTCGCCTTCAAGGCCGCGAAAAGATCGTTCTGCTCGCCCAGCAGGTCCAGGCTCGTACGATCGCCCAGATGGTTCTTCGCAAAGCCTTCCCGACTGGTCTGTTCCGTGTCGCCGATAGCCAGAAGGATGATGTCCGCCGTTTTCGCAAGCTCGACCGCCTGCGCGATCAGTTCGCGGTTCCGCGCCGGATCGGCCAGCAGCACCTCGTCCGCCGAGCGATCCTCATTCCGGGTGATGAAGACGCCCTGGGCGTGGACGACCTCCGCCTTGCCCTTGAGCTTTGCCCGCACGCCTTCCAGCAGGGAGACGGTCTGGCGCGGAATGCTGCTGTAACCGCCCAGTCGCGCGACAGCGGCATTGGGACCGATCACCGCCACCCTGCCATGCGCGCCGGGGGTAAGGGGCAACGTGCCGTCATTGCTGAGCAGGACGATCGAACGATGCGCAGCCTTCAACGCCAGGGCGCGCGCCTGAGCATTGCCGATCAGCCGCTCATGATCCTTGCGCGGCCAGGGATTTTCGAACAGGCCCGCACGGAACTTGAGCGTCAGCATCCGGGTGCAGGCCAGATCGACCGCCTCAAGCGGCACTTTGCCCGCACGGACCTGTTCGACGAGCGTCCGGTAGGTCTGGCCATCGGGCAGCTCGCAATCGACGCCCGCCCGCAGCGCGGCGCGTGCCGCCGCTTCCGCATCGGGCTGGACATGATGAATGCTGTCCAGTTCGTGGACCGCTCCATAATCGCTGACCACCGCGCCGTCGAAATGCCATTCGCCGCGCAATATGTCGTTCAGCAGCCAGCGGTTCTGATGCGAGGGCACGCCGTCTATCTCGTTATAGGACGGCATGACGGCGGCGATGCCCGTGCGCTTCACCACGGCGCGGAAAGGTGGAAAGAAATTCTCGCGCAGCTCCCGCTCGGAAATCGGCGCGGGCGCGATATTCTCGCCTCCCTGGGGCTGGCCATGGCCGGTCATGTGCTTGAGCGTCGCCATGACCTTGTCGGGGCCGATCTGCCTGCCTTCGCCCTGAAGGCCGCGCACCGCGGCCACGCCCATCTCGCCACAGAGATAGGGATCTTCACCAAAGCTTTCCTCGATGCGGCCCCAGCGCGGATCGCGGGCGATGTCCACCACCGGGGAAAGCGCCAGATGGACACCGCGCGCCCGGACCTCCCGGGCGATGACGGACTGGACATCCTCCATCAACTGGCGGTCGAAACTGCCCGCGAGCCCGATCGCCATGGGGAACATGGTCGCATCCGTCGCCATAAGCCCATGCAGCGATTCCTCATGGAACAGCACTGGGATGCCCAGCCGCGTTTCCTCCATCGCCCATTTCTGGACAGCGGTGATGAAGGCGACCGTATCCGCAGGCGTGCGCCAGCGCGCACCGACGCCGCCTGCCTGGGTCGATCCGTTGGACGCGCCACGCCGGTCCGACGGGCGGGTGATCTGGCCGAAACCGTCAGGATAGGCCCTGCTCGCCTTGGCGGGCGAGAAGGTCAGATCGTCCATGATGTCGGCCTTGGTCGCCCAAAGCGCGATGATCTGGCCGACTTTCTCCTCCAGCGTCATGCGCGCCAGCAGGTCCCTGACGCGCAGGTCGATGGGGGCGGAGGCATCCTTGTAGAGCGGTCCCGCCTTCCCCCTAGCGGCAGCGGGTGCCGCCGCCATCAGCGATGTCGAGGCGAACAGGCCCAACGCCTGGCGACGCGCAAAGTCCCTCATGGCGCCACCGTCAGCGTTGCCGATTTCAGTGCGACCGAACTGTTGCCGGTCATGATCTCGAAATCGCCCGGCTCGACCACGCGGTCCATATGATCATTCCACATCTGCAGCGCTTCCGGCCCGACCGTGAAGGTGACGGTGCGGACCTCTCCGGGCTTCAGCGTCACGCGCCGAAAGCCCTTCAGCTCCTTGATCGGCCGGGTGACGGAACTGACCTTGTCGCGGATGTAGAGCTGCACGACCTCATCGCCTTCGCGCTGGCCACTGTTGCGCACGTCGACCGACACGCTGGTCGTTCCGCCCACGCCGATCTTCGCGGGCGACAGGCGCGGCGCGGACAGGTCGAAGCTCGTATAGCTGAGGCCGAAGCCGAAGGGATAAAGTGGGTCGGTGGTGTCGAACAGATAGCCGCGCCGCGCGCTCGGCTTCACATTGTAGAATATCGGCAATTGCCCGACCGAGCGCGGGATGGTCACCGGCAGCTTGCCGCCCGGATTGACGTCGCCGAACAACACATCCGCCACGGCATTGCCGCCCTGCTCGCCCAGATACCAGCCTTCGAGAATCGCGTTCGCCTGTTCCGACACCCTGACGGTGGAGGCAGGGCGGCCGTTGATCAGGACCACGGTGATCGGCTTGCCCAGCGCCTTGAGCGCATCGAACAGTTCCTGCTGTTCGCCCACGAGATCGAGGCTGGACCGGTCGCCCAGATGATTGTCCGCCCAGCCTTCGCGGCTCGATTGCTCCGTATCGCCCAGCGTCAGCACGATGCGGTCGACATTGCGCGCTGCCTCAACGGCCTCGGCAATCAGCCGGCGATTTTCGGCGGGGTCGGATTTCGTGACCTTATCCTCCCACCAGTCGTCATTTTCGGTGATCTTGACGCCCTGCGCGAAGACGATCTTCGCCTTGGCGCCGACCTTGGCCTTTATGCCGTCGAGGATCGAAACCTTGTGCGGCGGCTGGCCATAATAGCCGCCCAGACGCGCCACGGCGGCGCTCGGCCCGATCACGGCGATGGCGCCTTGGGGCTTCAGCGGCAACATGCCGTCATTCTTGAGCAGGGTGATCGATCGCTGCGCCGCCTTCAGCGCCAGGGCGCGGGCTTCGGGGTTGTTCGTGATCTTTTCCGAGGCAGCAGCGTCCGCATAAGGATTTTCGAACAGGCCAGCGCGGAACTTCAGTTCCAGCATATGCCGTACCGCCTGATCGACCTGTGCCTCGCTGACCTTGCCCTCGCGGACCAGCTTGCCGAGCGTCGCATAGGACAGGCCATCGGGCAGGTCCGCGTCCACGCCCGCCTCCAAAGCACGCCCCGCCGCCTGCTCCAGATTGCCGGCGATATGGTGGATGCTCATCAACTGGTCGATCGCCGAATAGTCGCTGACCACCGCGCCCCTGAAGCCCCATTCACCGCGCAGCACATCATGCAGCAGCCAGTGATTGGCATGCGAGGGCACGCCGTCTATCTCATTATAGCTGGCCATCACCGCCTCGATCCCAGTGCGTTTCACCACCTGTTCGAAGGGCGGAAAGAAATTCTCCCGCAGTTCGCGTTCGGAAACCGGCGCCGGACCGACATTGGTGCCGCTTTCGGGCTGGCCATGGCCCGTCAGATGCTTGAGCGTCGCGAACACCTTGCCCGGCAGCAGCAGGCGCGCATGGCCCTTGCCCTGCAGGCCCTCCACGGCGGCCACGCCCATCTCTCCGACCAGATAGGGGTCTTCGCCATAGGTTTCCTCGATCCGCCCCCAACGCGGATCGCGGGCGATGTCGACCACCGGCGAAAGGACGAGGCTGACACCGCGCGAACGGATTTCGCGGGCGATGACCGCATTCACCTCGCGCAGCATGTCCGGGTCCCAGGACGAGGCCATCGCGATGGACTGCGGAAAGCTGGTAGCGCCAACAGCCGCATAGCCGTGCAGACCTTCCTCATGGAAAAGGATCGGAATGCCCAGCCGCGTCTGCGTCGTCGCCCAGCGTTGCAGCGCGTTGACCAGCGCCACGGTCTGGCGTGGATCGCGGCCGGGCACTTCTCGAGGGGAGAAGGCGCCCTTGGCGTCCGAAGGGCGGGTGAACTGCCCGATACCATGAGGATAGACCTGCGCCAGCTTCGGCGGATCAAGTTGCAGCCGGTCGTCGAATATCTTGACCTTGTCGGTCCATACCGCCGTGATCTGCGCGATTTTCTCGTCCAGCGTCATGCGCGCCAGCAGATCATCGATCCGCGATTCGATGGGAGCGCTCGCATCCTTGTAGAGCGGCCTGGAGGTCGCGGATGCGGGCGCCGCCGCGACGGACGCAACGGGCGCGGCAAAGGCCAGGGCTGCCGCCGAAACCGCGCATGACAGCGTACAGGACCGGATCACGAACACCTCTCCCCCCTTTTTCGCCAAGGCCGCGCTTTTCGCTTGCCGGATTGGAACTGGCCGGATTAAAACTGATAACGGTAACATTGCTCATGCAATAGGAACCTGTCAATGGCCTTCGATGTGGCCGTGACACAGGAGAGGAAGGGGAGCCATGATTGCGCGCCTGTTTTGTTGGACGGTGGCAACCGCCCTGATGACCACGCCGGCACTGGCGGAGGACGGCTATGATCTATGGTTGCGTCACACAAAGGTGGCAGACGACGGCGAACTGGCGCGTCACGCAACGGCCATTGTCGCGCCCGGTCGCAGCGCGACGGCGATCGCCGCGCGGGATGAACTGCTGCGCGGCCTTTCCGCTGCAAGTGGTACGGCGCCGCTGCTCGTCGATGGACCGAGGGCCGGCGCGATCTGGCTCGCCACGCCAGCGTCAGCACCTGATCTGCCGATCAAGCTCGATGGGCTGGGCGAGGAGGGTTATGCAATCCGCAGCATCGCCGTGGACGGCCAGCCAGTAACGCTGATCGCGGCCAATGGCGATGCGGGCCTGCTCTATGGCGCCTATGCCTATTTGCGGCTGGCGGAAACCGGCGCTTCGCTCGATCGGCTGGACATCCGCAGCGCCCCGCGCATGAAGCTGCGGCTGCTCAACCATTGGGACAATCTGGATGGCACGGTGGAGCGCGGCTATGCCGGACAATCCATCTGGGACTGGTGGCGCCTGCCGGACTGGAAGGGGCCGCGATACACCGACTATGCCCGCGCCAACGCCTCGATCGGCATCAACGGCACGGTGCTCAACAATGTGAACGCCAGGTCGGATAGCCTGACGGCACCCTATATCGCCAAGGCGGCGGCATTGGCGGACGTGTTCAGGCCCTATGGCATCAAGGTCTATCTGTCGGTGAAATGGACAGCCCCGATGGAGCTTTCCGGCCTGAAGACCGCCGACCCGCTTGATCCCGCCGTTGCCGCCTGGTGGAAGGCGAAGGCCGACGAAATCTACAGGGCCATCCCCGATTTTGGCGGTTTCCTGGTGAAGGCAAACAGCGAAGGACAGCCCGGACCCCAGGATTACGGGCGCACCCATGCCGACGGCGCGAACATGCTGGCCGCCGCCGTGAAGCCGCATGGCGGGATCGTGATGTGGCGCGCTTTCGTCTACGCGCATGACAATCCGGACGACCGAGCGAAACAGGCCTATGACGACTTCAAGCCGCTGGACGGCCGGTTCGCCGACAATGTGCTGGTGCAGGTGAAGAATGGCGCGATAGACTTCCAGCCGCGCGAGCCATTCCATCCGCTGTTCGGGGCGATGCCCCGAACGCCGCTGATGATGGAATTCCAGATCACCAAGGAATATCTCGGCCAATCGACCCATCTCACCTATCTTGGCCCCCTGTTCGAGGAGACGCTGAAGAGCGACACCTTCGCCCGCGGCAAGGGATCGACGGTGGCAAGGGTGATTGACGGATCGCTGGAGGGCCACAAGCTGACCGGCATTGCCGGTGTCGCCAATATCGGCGCCGACCGCGACTGGAGCGGATCGATCTTCAACCAGGCGGACTGGTATGCCTTCGGTCGCCTCGCCTGGAATCCCGATCTCCCGGCGGAGGCGATCGCCCGCGAATGGGCGGCGCAGACCTTCTCGACCGACGCCAGGCTGCTCGATCCTGTCGTTGCAATGATGATGGGATCGCGTGAAGCGGCGGTCGATTACATGACGCCGCTTGGCCTCGCCCATGTCATGGGCACTGGCCATCATTACGGCCCTGCGCCCTGGATTTCGGACCTGGCGCGGCCCGAATGGAACCCGGTCTATTATCACAAGGCGGACGCCGGCGGGATCGGCTTTGACCGGACGAAGACCGGCAGCAATGCCGTCGCCCAATATGCGCCGCCGGTCGCGAAGATGCTGGCAAACCCGAAAACGACGCCGGAACGCGACCTCCTCTGGTTCCATCATGTCGGTTGGGACGCGAAGCTGAAATCGGGCGAGACACTGTGGAACGGTCTCATCCATCATTATGATGCAGGCGTGGCCTATGTCGCGGCCATGCGCAGGACATGGGACAGCCTGCGCCCCTTCATCGACGCGGAACGCTTCGCCCAGACCCGGACATTCCTGGGCATCCAGCATCGTGAGGCGAAATGGTGGCGCGACGCCAGCATCGCCTATTTCCAGTCCATATCCAAACGTCCACTGCCCGCTGACGCGGCGGCGCCGGACCATGATCTGAATTGGTATAAGTCGCTCAACTTTCCCTACGCGCCGGGCAATCCATGACTGGCATTCAATGGCCACAAAGGCTAAGCGGTGAGCGATCATGAACGAACGAAAGCCGCCGACAATCCGGGAAGTCGCTGCGCGAGCCGGCGTGTCGGTGATGACCGTGTCGCGCGTCGCCAACAAGCAGAGCTGGGTCAGCCCCCAAACCCGCGCCCGGGTGGAAAAGGCGATCGCGGACCTGAATTATGCACCCAATGCCTCCGCGCGGGCGCTGGCAGGCGGAGAGGATCGGCGGGTAGCCCTTCTTTACCGCAACACCACCACTTCGGCCTATCTGGGCGAACTGCTGCTGGGTGGGCTGGACGAGGCCGCGAAGCATCATCTCCATCTGGTGGTCGAACTATGCGAAACCGGCGCCGCCGTGGAAGATATCATCGCCCAGATCCTGCAAGCCCGCGTATCCGGCGTCATCGTGCCCCCGCCTTTGTGCGACTGGGACGAACTGGCGCAGGCGCTCTCCCGGCACGGCATTCCATGGGTCGCGATCGCGCCGGACGAAAGCCGTGGCATGATGGTGGTCGCGATCGACGACCGGCAGGCCGCAGGCGAGATGACGCGGCATCTGATTGACCTGGGGCACCGGCGCATCGCCTTCATCCAGGGCAATCCCCAGCATCGTTCCAGCGCGCGGCGGCTGGAAGGCTTTCGCGCCGCGATGACGGCACAGGGCCTGCCGGTCGAAGAGGACTATATCGTCGAAGGTGATTTCAGCTACCGCTCCGGGCTGGAAGCGGCAGCGCATCTGCTCAGCCTGGAGACGCCGCCGACGGCCATCTTCGCCTGCAATGACGATATGGCGGCCGCGACCATCACCATCGCGCATCAGCGGCAGATCAACGTGCCGGCCGATCTGACCGTCTGCGGTTTCGATGACACGCCGCTTGCCGCCGCGATCTGGCCCACGCTCACCACCATTCGCCAGCCGATCCGCGATATGAGTCGCGCCGCCATGACGCTGCTGGCCGAAGCGATGAAGGGCGGAGACGAGTTGGACGTCAAGGGATTGGCGCAACTGAACTGCAGCCTGATCCGCCGCCAGTCCGACGCGGTTCCGCGCCTGCATCACCGACGGGGACCTTGACGGGGGCCTTGAGGGCACTGCTTCCCGGTGCTCGCGCGCTTACGGCAGCGCGCAAATGACTGTCGCATGATCCTGCGGCGGCTTCGCCGTCAGTTGCCCGATCGAACACGGCAATGCACTGCTCTATGCAAAGCGCGCCAGCAACTGGTTGAGCAAGGGGCGCAGCCGGCGGATCTCGTCCCGATGCGTGGCGGACAGCTTCGCCAGCAAGTCCAACGCATCCGGCGTCAAACGCAGTTGCGATCGCCGCCGGTCGGTGGCGCTGGCATGGCGCGTCACCAATCCCAGCTTTTCCAGCCGATCCACCAGTCCGGTCGCGCTATGGGGTTTCAACAACAGGCGCCGCGCTACATAACCGACAGTGGCATCCTCCGCAGGAGCGGCCCGCAGCGCGAGCAAAGCCTGATGCTGCTGCGGGGTAAGCCCCATCTGGGCCGCCCGGTCGCTGCTGAACGCCTGAAACTGCCGCAAGGCGAAACGGAATTCCGCCAGCGCCGCATAATCCTCATCCTTCAATATGGCGCCGTCTGCTTCCATGAACCCTTCATCTTCATATATCGCGTGGCGACCTGATCGCGCCGCATCCTGCACCAAAGAAGGATTCGCCCGATTCGGAAAGCCCGTATCGTCGCAATCACGCGGTTTCTTCCGCCGGCCGCTGTCCGGTTGATGTGGAGTGGGCTCATCCGCCGCGACGCGATGATCCACGAGGGCAGCAAATATCCGGTGAGGAGATTGATATACTCCAATATCATAACAACCACTGACCGCCGCAACGTCATCGTCCTGTTGGAAAATACTGCGAGCGGCAGGTCGTGGATACCGTTGACAGAAATTATTTCGTAAATCCGTAAAATATGATGAATCTATTTCACCTTTTCGCAATTTAACTGGAAAATTGAAACGGATTTTCACGCAATGCTGCTATTATCTCGGCATGGCACATATGGATGCACCGCCGCCCGGAGCGGCAGCCGACTGGACCGTCCCCCAGGACTGGGCGTCCTATAGCGCGGCCGAACATGCGATGTGGGACCGGCTGTTTGCCCGCCAGGCCAATATGCTGCCGACCAGGGTCATACCTGCCTTCATGGAAGGCCTTGACGTACTTCGCATGTCGAAACCGGGCATTCCTGATTTCGACGAACTCAACGATCGTCTGTTCCGCGCAACCGGCTGGCAGGTCGTCGCCGTGCCGGGCCTCGTTCCCGACGAGATATTTTTCGAGCATCTCGCCAACCGCCGCTTCGTCGCGGGGCGCTTCATCCGTACGCCCGAGCAGCTGGATTACCTGGAGGAACCGGACATCTTCCATGACGTGTTCGGGCATGTGCCGCTGCTCGTGCATCCGGTGTTCGCCGATTATATGCAGGCCTATGGCGAGGGAGGGTTGCGCGCCGCCAGGCTGGGCATGATCGATGCCCTTGCGCGGCTCTACTGGTACACGGTCGAGTTCGGACTGATCCGGGACGGCGGCGATCTCAAGCTTTATGGCGCAGGTATCGTGTCGTCCTACGGAGAAAGCCTGTTCGCCATCGATGATCCGTCACCCAACCGCATCGGTTTCGACCTGGAACGGGTCATGCGCTCGCTGTACCGCATCGACGATTACCAGCAGAATTATTTCGTGATCGACAGCTTCGAAGACCTGCTGCAGCAGACGCGAGACGCTGATCTGGGACCGATCTACGATCGCCTGCGCGATCAGGAAGCGATCGACGTAGGCTGCTTGTTGCCGACGGATCGGGTCCTCCATGCGGGCACGCAGGCCTATGCCCACGGGAAGGCGAACGCGTGACGTCCCCCCGCCATTCTCCACTGCACCGCGGCGGAAGGCTGTGACGCGATCGCGGAAGGGCCGCCCTGAGCCCAGTGACCGATAGCATCGCCAGCCAACCAGAACCAGAGAGGAAGAAGATATGAGCCTGTTCGACAACCCCATCGGTCTCGACGGCTTCGAGTTCGTGGAGTTCAGCGCGCCCGAAAAGGGCCTGCTGGAGCCGGTCTTCGCCGCCATGGGCTTCATCCTGATCGCCCGTCACCGCTCCAAGGACGTGCAACTGTGGCGCCAGGGCGGCATCAACCTGATCGCGAACTACGAGCCGCGCAGCCCGGCCGCCTATTTCGCCGCGGAGCATGGCGCATCCGCCTGCGGCATGGGCTGGCGGGTGAAGGATGCGGCCAAGGCATATGACCTTGCCATCGCGCGCGGGGCGGAGCCGGTGGAGGTCCGCACCGGCCCCATGGAACTGCGCCTGCCCGCCGTGCGCGGCATTGGGGGATCGATCATCTATCTCATCGACCGCTACGAGGACGAGAATGGCGGCCTGTCGATCTACGACATCGACTTTGTCTATGAGCCGGGCGTGGAACGTCACCCCGAAGGAGCGGGCTTCAGGATCATCGATCACCTCACCCACAATGTCTATGGCGGCCGCATGGCCCATTGGGCCAGCTTCTACGAGCGCGTATTCGGCTTTCGCGAGATCCGCTATTTCGACATCAAGGGCGAATATACCGGCCTGACCAGCAAGGCGATGACCGCGCCCGATGGCAAGATCCGCATCCCCCTGAACGAGGAAGGCAAGGCGGGCGGCGGCCAGATTGAGGAGTTCCTGCGCGCCTATAATGGCGAGGGCATCCAGCACATCGCGCTGCTGTGCGACGACCTGATCGCTGCCTGGGACAGGCTCAAGGCGCTGGGCGTGCCGCTGATGGCCGCGCCGCCCGCCACCTATTACGAGATGCTGGAAGAGCGACTGCCCGGCCATGGCGAGCCGGTGGGCGAGTTGCAGGCGCGCGGCATCCTGCTCGACGGATCGACGCAGGACGGCGACCCCCGCCTCCTGCTCCAGATCTTTGCGCAACCGCAGATCGGCCCTGTCTTCTTCGAATTCATCCAGCGCAAGAAGGACGAGGGCTTTGGCGAGGGCAATTTCACCGCGCTGTTCCAGAGCATCGAGCGGGACCAGTTGCAGCGGGGCGCGCTCCATGTCGATCAAGTGGAATGAGCGCCCGGCCGTTTCCGGCGTAGCCCTGGCTGTTGATCGGCGATGGTGCCAGTCAACTGGCGTCATCGCGGGCAGGACGACCGGTCAGGCCATATCATCCTGCCCGGCCTGCGCGATCGTCAGAAGCGCCGTGCGCAGCGCCGCCTGATCCTGCCCCGCCAGTGATCGCGCAAAGCGCGCTTCGTGCGCGTCCATGATCTGTTCGACCTGCCGACGCATCGCCTCCCCCGCCTCCGTCAGCGTCAAGGCCAGAGACCGTCCGTCGACCGGCGTCTTTTCAAGATAGCCGCGCCCTGCGAGCCCCGATACGAGAGGCACCATATTGGCGCGCTTGATCCCCAGCATCCGTCCCAGTTCGATCTGGATGCACCCCGGATTGGCGCCGACCAGAATCAGGATCGTGCCTTCCACCGGCCGCAGCCCGACCTCCGCCAGCGCGCCGCCAAGATCCGTCATCATCGCGGAAGATGCCCGGCGCAACAGATAGCCCAGCCGCGAAACGACGGGATCCTGCAGGGTTTTGGCGGCGATCGGCTTTTCCATGACCTTCGAAATAGTGCTATTGCCCAGAACAATCAATATTGCTATGTTACATAACAATAATGAGGAGCCAGGATATGCCTGCATCGGAAATTCTCTTGGTTATTGGCGGCGAATCGCGTGCCGCCATGTCCACCTTCGACCGCGCAAATCCCGTGACCGGTGACATCGCCACCCGCGCCGCTGCGGCCACCGTGGATGACGCCATCGCCGCCGTGGAAGCGGCCAAGGCGGCGTTTCCGGCCTGGTCCGCGCTTGGCCCCAACGCCCGCCGCGCCGCACTGATGAAGGCGGCCGATGCGCTCGACGCAAGGGCTGGCGACTTTGTCGATGCGATGATGGAGGAAATTGGCGCGACCGAAGGCTGGGCGCGTTTCAACATCGCCCTTTCCAGCGCCATGGTGCGGGAGGCCGCCAGCCTCACCACACAGATCGGCGGTGAGGTCATTCCATCGGACAAGCCCGGATGCATCGCCATGGCCGTCCGCGAAGCGGCAGGCGTGGTGCTGTCCATGGCGCCCTGGAACGCTCCCATCATCCTTGCCACCCGCGCGATCGCCGTGCCGCTCGCCTGCGGCAACACGGTGGTGCTCAAGGCGTCCGAACAATGCCCGCGCACGCACGGCCTCATCATCCAGGCCTTTGTCGAGGCGGGACTTGGCGACGGCATCGTCAACCTCATCACCAATGCGCCGCAGGACGCCGCGGACGTGGTGGGAGCGATGATCGACCATCCTGCGGTGCGTCGCGTCAATTTCACCGGCTCCACCGCGGTGGGCAGGATCATTGCGCGCCGCTGCGCCGAACATCTGAAGCCGGTCCTGCTCGAACTGGGCGGCAAGGCGCCGCTGATCGTGCTGGAGGACGCGGATCTTGACGAAGCCGTGAAGGCGGCGGCCTTCGGCGCCTTCATGAACCAGGGCCAGATCTGCATGTCGACCGAGCGGATCATCGTCGTCGATGCCGTTGCCGATGCCTTTGCGGAAAAGTTCCGGGCGAAAGCAAGCACCATGGCGGTTGGCGACCCGCGCCTGGGCCAAACGCCGCTGGGCGCGGTGGTCGACACCAAAACGGTCGCGCATGTGCGCTCGCTGATCGAGGATGCGGTCGCGTCCGGCGCGAAGCAGCTCAACGGCGGCGACGCGAACGGCGTCCTGATGCCCGCCCATGTCATCGATTACGTGACCCCGAACATGAAGCTGTTTCGCGAGGAGAGCTTCGGCCCAGTCGTGGGCATCGTTCGCGCCCGCGACGAGGCGCATGCGATCGAGCTGGCCAACGACAGCGAATATGGCCTGTCCGCCTCCGTCTTCACGCGCGACACCGCGCGCGGGCTGAAGGTCGCGCGCCAGATCCAGTCGGGCATCTGCCATGTCAACGGCCCGACCGTCCATGACGAGGCCCAGATGCCCTTCGGCGGGGTCAAGGCATCGGGCTATGGCAAGTTTGGCGGCAAGGCCGGCATCGACAGCTTCACCGAATTGCGCTGGATCACGATGGAGACCCAGCCCGGCCATTATCCCATCTGAATTTGGCCGAACCGATCTTTCCTGATTTTGTCGGAGATTTTCCCATGACCAACATCCTGCATGTCGACAATGTCGAACAGTCCGAGCTTGAAACCGTCGCCTTCACGGTCGAGAACGGCATCGCCTGGGTCAGCTTCAATCGACCCGACAAGCGCAACTGCATGTCGCCGCGCCTCAATCGCCAGATGATGCGCGTCCTGGACGAATTGGAGTTTCGGGCCGATGTCGGCGTCCTTGTCCTCTCCGGGGAAGGATCGGCCTGGTCGGCGGGCATGGACCTCAAGGAATATTTCCGCGAAACCGAAGCACATGGCCTGGCCGGCACGCGCAACGCACAGCGGGAAAGCTATGGCTGGTGGCGGCGGCTGCGCTGGTATCAGAAGCCGACCATCGCCATGGTGAATGGCTGGTGCTTCGGCGGCGGCTATGGTCCGCTTTTTGCCTGCGACCTGGCCTTTGCGGCCGAGGAGGCACAGTTCGGGCTTTCCGAAATCAACTGGGGCATCCTGCCTGGCGGCGGCGCGGCCAAGGTCGCCACGGAGCTGACCAATTTCCGCAATGCCATGTACCATTCGCTGATGGGCGAGAATGTCGATGGCAAGAAGGCCGCCGAATGGGGCTTCGTCAATGAAGCGCTGCCGCTCGCGCAGTTGAAGGATCGCGTCACCCAGGTCGCCAATGTGCTGCTGACCAAGAATCCGGTGGCCCTGAAGGCGACCAAGGATGCCATTCGCCGGGTCCGCGAGATGACCTATGACAATGCCGAGGATTATCTGGTCCGCGCGCAGGAGGCCGCCAACAGCTACGATAATGAAGGCCGCAAGGAAGGCATCAAGCAGTTCATCGACGAAAAGAGCTACAAGCCGGGCCTGGGCGCCTATGACAAGTCGAGGCAGAGCGCCTGACGACCGATCGGGCCGCCCCGCCCCGCGGCCCGTCCTGACAGACAGATTTTGGAGAGACAGGCCATGACGGTCGACACCCTGAACCTGCCCGCTGCGCCCGCCGCCTCGCTCGACCGACTGTTGCGGCCCCGCTCGGTCGTGATCGTCGGCGCGTCGGACAAGCCGGGCGCGCTGGGGGCGTCAGTGCTCTCCAACCTGACCCGCAACGGATTTGCCGGGGACATCCACCTCATCAACCCCAAAAGGGCGGAGATTGGCGGACGCCCCTGCCTGCCCTCCGTCGATGCCTTGCTGGAAGGCGTGGACGCCGCCGTGCTGGCCATCCCGCGGGTCGCAGTGCTGGAAACGGTACAGGCGCTCGCCGCCCGCAAGGTGGGCGCGGCGGTGATTTTCTCGGCGGGGTTCGCCGAAGGCAGCGAGGACGGCCTTGCCGAACAGCGGGCAATCGGCCGGATCGCGGCGGAAACGGGCATGGTGGTCGAAGGCCCCAATTGCCTTGGCATGACCAACTTCATCGACCGCGTGCCGCTGACCTTCGTCGAGACGGACGCCAGGCCGCTGGGCGACCGCGCCGGTATCGGCATCGTCTCCCAGAGCGGCGCCATGGCCTGTGTCCTCGGCACCACGCTGGCAAGCCGTGACCTGGGCCTTTCCTTCTCCATCTCTACCGGTAACGAAGCCGCCTCCGGAGTGGAGGATTATGTCGACTATCTGCTGGACGATGCCTCCACCCAGGTCATCGCCATGATCGTCGAACAGTTCCGCAAGCCCCGGCGCTTCCTGGCCGCCGCCCGGCGCGCGCGGGCACTGGGCAAGACCATTGTGCTGCTTCATCCCGGCAAGTCGAGCGCGGCCCGCGAGTCCGCCGCGACTCATACGGGCGCCATGGCGGGCGATTATCAATTGATGCGCGTGAAGGTTGAACGCGCCGGCGTAATCTTCGCCGAAACGCTGGAGGAACTGGGCGACATTGCGGAAATCGCGCTGCGTTGCCCGACCATTCCCGCTGGCGGGGTCGCCGTGCTGGGAGAGAGCGGCGCGTTCAAGGCGCTGACGCTCGACCTTTGCGAGGCGCTCGACCTCGATCTGCCGAAGGTGGACGATAGCAATGCCCCCGCCCTGCGCGCCGCCCTGCCCGATTTCGTCAGCGTCTCCAACCCGCTCGACCTGACGGCCCAGGGGCTGGTCGATCCCGACCTCTATTACCGCACGCTCGCCGCCCTGTTCGACGACGACCGGTTCGGCAGCATCGTCGCGGGGATCATCCAGACCGATCCCGTGACCGTCGGCATCAAGCTGCCTCCGATCCTGCGTGCCGTTGGCGAACTGCGGCCTGCCAAGCCGGTGATCTTCGCCGGGTTGGACGAGGGCGCCGACGTGGCGCAGGACTATATCCATCAGCTTCGCGCCTTCGGCATCCCCTATTTCCCTTCGACCGAACGCGCGATGCGGGCATTGAAGCGCCTCAACGACCATGCCCGCCGTGACTTCAGCGAAGGCGACACCAGCCCGCTCGGCGCTGCCGCCCTGCCCGACCAGGGCGGCGTCATTCCCGAATATCGGGCGAAGGCGATATTGGCGCGATTCGGCATCCCCTTTCCCCAGGGCGCTTTCTGCACCAGCGTCGAACAGGCAATGTCCGCTGCCGAAACGATCGGCTATCCGGTCGCTCTTAAGGCGCAGTCGGCCGACCTCAGCCACAAGAGCGACGCGGGGGGCGTGGTGCTCAACCTGCGCGATGCGGACGAGTTGCGGGCGGGCTGGGCGCGCCTGTACGCCAATGTCGCGGCTCATGACCCGGCACTGACGCTGGACGGCGCCCTGCTGGAGGGCATGGGCGAGCGCGGCGTGGAACTGATCATCGGCGCGAAGGGCGATCCCGATTGGGGCCCGGTGATCCTGGCCGGTTTCGGCGGCGTCACGGCGGAGATCCTCCAGGATGTGCGCCTTTTCACGCCCGACCTGCCGGTGGACGCGATCGTGCGCGAACTGCATCAGCTCAAGCAAGCCGTCCTGCTTCGCGGTTTTCGCGGATCGCCGGCACTTGACGTGGAGGCCGTGGCGCAGATCATCGCGACGCTGGGCCGCGTGCTGCTGGCCGAACCGTCCATTCGCGAGATCGACCTCAACCCGGTGATCGTCTACCCCGAAGGCAAGGGAGCGGTGGCGCTGGACGCATTGATGCTGACGGCCCCCAGGGCGGGCTGAAAAGGCCGAACGGAGGGAATCATGGCAGCCACGCGCGCGGATTTCGCCAAACTCGGGGCCATCGACATGCACGTGCATGCGGAGGTCAGCTGCCATGACCCCGAAGACCCGATCTTCGGTGAATTTGCCGATGCGGCCACCCGCTATTTCAAGGCGCCTCGCCGCCGGCCGACCATCCCGGAAACCCTTGCCTATTATCGCGAGCGGCAGATCGGCTTCGTCATGTTCACCGTGGACATGGAGGCGGGCACCGGCATCCAGCGCATCCGGAACGAGGAAATCGCGGAAGCAGCGGCGGAAAACAGCGATATCATGATCGCCTTCGCCTCCATCGATCCGCACAAGGGCAAACGGGGCGCGATAGAGGCACGGCGGCTGATCGAGGATCATGGCGTGCGCGGCTTCAAATTCCATCCGCCGCTGCAGAATTTCGATCCCGGCGACCGCATGGCCTGGCCGCTCTATGAGGTGATCAACGATCATCAACTGCCGGTCATCTTTCACACCGGCCATAGCGGCATGGGATCGGGAATGGCGGGCGGGGGCGGCATTCGCCTGAAATATGGCCAGCCCATATTGGTGGATGACGTTGCGGTCGATTTTCCGGGGATGAAGATCATCCTTGCGCATCCCGGCTGGCCCTGGACCGACGAGTCCCTCTCCATGGCGCTGCACAAGCCCAATATCTTCATCGATCTGTCGGGATGGAGCCCGCGCTATTTTCCTGACCAGATCGTCCGCTACGCCAATGGGCAGCTTGGGCATAAATTCCTGTTCGGCTCCGATTTCCCGCTGATCCCGCCGGACAAGTGGATCGCCGCCTTTGACGAGGCCGGGTTCAAGCCGGAAGTCCGGGCGCCGATCGTGAAGCAGAACGCGATGAGGCTGCTGTTCGGCCCGGAATTGCCGGAATGACCGACGAAGTCGGCCGCCGCGCGCTGCTGAAGGCCATGCCCGGCATGGCGCTGGGCGGGACGATCGCCCCCGCGGCAAAGGCCGCAGAACCCGCGCTGGCGGTGCCCGCGCTGAGCCTGGCGATGCGCCTGCGCGTACTGATCGGCGAACCGCGGGAGTTGGGCATGGTCGATGGCGTACGCAAGCGGATCATTCCGATCACCGGCGGCACTGTCGAGGGGCCACGGCTTGAGGGCAAGGTGCTTGCCGGCGGTGCGGACTGGCAATCGATCCGCGCAGACGGCACCGCCGACATATTTGCCCGCTATACGATCGAAGCCAGGGACGGGACGAACATCTCCATCGTCAATCCCGGTTATCGCCATGGGCCCGCCGCCGTGCTGGCGCGGATCGCCGCAGGCGAGGATGTCGATCCGGCGCTCTATTATTTCCGCACCACACCGCGGTTCGATGTCGCCCAGGACAATGTCCACGGCTGGCTTGGGCACACCATCTTCCTTTGCACGGCTGCACGCTATCGCGACCATGTGCGGCTGGATATATTCGCGGTCGATTGAAAAAAGAAGGCAGGACGAGGATGACGGGAGAAAAGGGGGACATCAGACGCCTGCTGGATGAGGCGCCGATGGCGCGCTCGCAGATCGCGGCGATCATCCTGTGCGTTCTGCTCAACGCGCTGGACGGTTTCGACGTGCTGGCGATCAGCTTCGCCTCGCCCGGCATTGCGGCCGAATGGCGCGTGGACCGCGCCGCGCTCGGGCTGGTGCTGTCGATGGAGCTGATCGGCATGGCGGCGGGATCGGTACTGCTGGGCGGGCTTGCCGATCGCATGGGCCGGCGCCCGACGATCCTCCTCTGCCTGGTCATCATGGCAGGCGGCATGCTGGCCGCCACGCAGGCTTTCAGCATATTTTCCCTGTCCGCCATCCGTCTGGCGACGGGCCTTGGGATCGGCGGGATGCTTGCGTCCACCAATGCGATGGTGGCGGAACTCTCCAATGCCCGGTCACGCAGTCTGGCGGTGGCGGTCATGGCGGCCGGATATCCGATCGGCGCGATCGCCGGCGGTTCCATCGCCTCCCTGATCCTGGTTTCGGGCGAATGGCGCAACGTGTTCCTGTTCGGCGCCATCATGACGGGCTTCTTCCTGCCTCTCGCCTATATGTTGCTGCCTGAATCGATCGGCTTCCTGCTCCAAAGGCGGCCCGAGGGCGCGCTAGGGCGCGTCAACGCGCTGCTCGTCCGCTACCGGCATCAGCCGGTGAGCGCCCTGCCTCCACCCGACGGGATCGCGCCCAGGGCATCGGTCGCGGCGCTGTTCGCGCCTGGGCTGGCTCGCGTCACCATCCTGCTGACGGCCGCCTATTTCGCGCATATCATGACCTTCTATTTCATCCTGAAATGGGTGCCCAAGATCGTGGTCGACATGGGATATGCTGCGTCCGCCGCGGGCGGAGTGCTGGTCTGGGCCAATGTCGGCGGCCTGGCCGGAGCGATGCTGTTGAGCCTGCTGAGCTGGCGGATCAGCATTCGGGCGCTGGTCATCGCCGCGATGCTGGCTTCCACGGTCATGGTCACGATCTTCGGCCAGGGGCAATCCAGCCTCTCAGGCCTTGCCGGTGTGGCAGCGGCGGCCGGCTTCTTCACCAATGCGGGCGTGGTGGGCCTTTATGCGATCATCGCGCAATCCTTTCCAACCTCCGTGCGCGGCGGCGGCACCGGGGTAGTGATCGGCTTGGGCCGGGGCGGCGCCGCGCTGGGGCCAATCATCGCCGGTTTCCTCTTCAGCCTGAATTTCGGCCTGCCCATCGTCGCGCTCGCCATGGCGCTGGGATCGCTGACGGCGGCGGGCGCACTGCTGCTGCTGCGCCCTGTGCAATCATAGGCGGCGATGAATCGGCCACCGACGCATGTGCGATCTGCCGCACAGAGAGAGGTCGGCTGGCCGTTCGTCACGGCCTTGGCCCCGGCCGCCCGCCCGAGCCCGAGACATGATCAGGGAGCTGATGCCGCCGCCCGAACGGACCTTGCCTACCCCTCAAATGGCAAGTCCCGGGACGGATCGGCATTCAGCCCGTTGCCCGACAGGCAACAGGCGTGATCCATCAGAAGCGGGGAATGGAGGCGAGCCAGTCGCTCGCTCCATCGTCAAACACGATGCCTTCGACAAAGTGGCCCAACAGGTTTCGCATGTCGCAATAATAATAGCTGCCCACCCCGTCGACATCACCGCGGATCGGCAGCGTCCGGCCCGATGCCTGGAGCTGGTCCAGTTCCGCATCGAATGCCTCTCGCGTCGCAAAGCGCCGGCAAAGATGATGGAACCGAACGACAGGGCCTTCAGCCTGGGGCAGGCCCTCCACGTAAATGGCCACGTCCCCGTCGATCGGTTGAATGATCTCGATTTCCGTCGCGCCGACATAGGCCAGGGAAACATGGCAATGCGCTTCGCGGCCCGGCCCCGTGGGGTAGCGTATGTCGCGCATCTCCAGAAAGCGCGCTATGCCATGGGTGCCGGCGAACTGCGCCTGCGCCCTGTCGATATCGCGGGTGACATAGGCGACCTGGAAGAAACCTGGATAAGGCGGCGTGTCGGCTGGCATCATTTTCTCCTATGTAATCGGCTTGTCATTGCGGCTCCAGCCGATCCGCTGCTTCCCGCGCCGGCGCTCCATTCCCGGAAACCCACGCGACGCTCCAGCGGCTGTCCCTGGATCATCAAGGTCAGGCAGCCTCCTCCACCGAACGGCTGATCGGGGTGGGCGCCTTGTGCCATTGCCCCCCCTTCATCACCGCCCGGAGCGCCCTGGCATCGGCGAGGAGCCGCGGATCAACAATGGGATCGCCGTCGATCAACAGCATGTCAGCCAACATGCCCGGAGCAATCCGCCCGGCGCCCTTGCCCATCAGCTCGCCTCCATTGGCGGTCGCGGCGTACAGCGCTTCAGCCGGCGTATAGCCGAGGTAGCTCACGAAATGCTGCACGTCACGGGCATTGGCGCCATTGGGCTGCCAGGGCATGCCATAATCGCCGCCAATCACCGCGCGGACGCCCCGGCGCCGTAATTCACTGTGCACTGCAATGTTGCTTTCCATCGCAGGTTCAACACCCATGCGATCAATTGTCGCGCGGTCAAACGGGCTGTCATGCAGCAGACTGTGGTAATATCCTATTGTCGGCGCGACAAAGATGCGATCCTTGGCAGCCTCCAGCATGTCCAGCGCTTCATCGTCGGCAAAGTCGGCATGATTGATGAGCGTGGCCCCGGCGCGCAGTGCCCGCTTGATCGATTCCGCCGAGCGCGCATGGACGCTTACCAGCAGACCTAGTTCCCTCGCCGCCTCTCCGATCGCCTGCGCTTCGTCCTCTGCCAGGGTCGTGGTTCGGCCGGTCGGGCGCGGAAAGAAATCATCGCCCGACATGTTGACCTTCACCACGTCGACCCCCTCGCGAAAACCCAGCCGCACCATCTTGCGGCATGCTTCCGCGCCATCGACGACAGCCGCCGCAACATCGCGCCGCTGATGCAGTTGCGCCGTGTCGTTAAGCCCGCCGGTCGCAGTCAGGGTGGGCGTCGAGGCCAGCAGGCGCGGCCCCGGAATGCGCCCCGCCTCGATTTCGTTGCGGATCACGATCTCCGATCGCAGCTTGGGCGATCCCGCACCGATCACACCTGTGAAACCCGCATCCAGCATGATCCGCGCATTGTGCATCGTGATAAGAACAGTTTCTTCAGGCGGGGTGTCCTCTATCTCGTAAGCATAGGTGACTGTCGGAAAGCTGAGATGACCATGCGCATCGATCAAGCCGGGAATCACTGTCGCGCCGCTTGCGTCCACCTCTTGCGCGCCGGCCGGCGCAGGCGTGCCAGGCAGCTGCGTAGCTGCAATTCGGTCGCCCGTCACCAGCACGTCCGCCCGCTCGCGAACATCGCCGGTCTCGCCGGACCAAATATGTCCGCCCCTTATTATCCATGATTGTGCCATGTCCACCTTCCCTTCGCGCATCCCGTGAATGCGCTGCCACCCTCCCGCGACGATCGCTCCTCGACAGCAGGTCCGGGCGGGACCAATGCGGTGCAGGGCGTTTCCCATTCTGGCATAATGGAATGGACATGGCGACATCTTCGACCGGGAGAGTGGCATGAAGAAGGCGGCACCCCATGAAACTGATATCAGCCGCATCACGACATGCCGGATCTGCGCCGGCCAATGCGGCATCATCGTGGAGCTCGATGCGGCGGGCCGCGTCGATCGCGTCCGGGGCGATCCCGATAATCCGCTTACAAGGGGCTATGCCTGCATCAAGGGGCTGACGCTCGGCGAGGCGCACAGCAGCCCCAATCGCATCCTGCACCCTTTGCGGCGCACCGACGATGGCCGCTTCGTCCAGGTGGGGATGAACGAAGCGCTGGACGAGATCGCCGAACGGTTGGGGAAGATCCTGGCCGAGCATGGCCCGGATGCGGTCGCCGGCTTTCGCGGCACCATGAACTACACCAACAGCCTGGCAGCGCATATGTTGCCGGCCTGGCTGGCGGCGATGGGATCACACAGCTTCTTTTCGACCATGACCATAGACCAGTCCGCCAAGTGGATAACCGCAGACCGGCTGGGCGTGTGGGAGGCTGGCAAGGACCCCTATGAAAACGCCGAAGTCCTGCTGGTCATCGGCGCCAATCCATTGGTGTCGCTATCCACTTTCACCATGGTGATGCAGAACCCGGTCAAGGCCCTGAAAGAAGCCAAGGCACGCGGCACGCGCCTGCTGGTGATCGATCCCCGCCGGACGGAGACGGCCGCCTTTGCCGACCGATTGCTGCAGCCGCTGCCGGACGAAGATGCGGCGTTGGTCGCGGGCATGTTGCGCCTGATATTGGAGGAGAATTGGGCCGACAGGGAGTTTTGCGAACATAATGTGGAGGGCGTGGAAGCGCTGCGGGACGCCCTTGCACCTTTCACTGTCGACCATGTGGCGCAGCGTTGCAACATCGCGGCCGAAGACCTGGTCGCGATCACCCGCGACTTTGCCGAACCGCATCCTGACGGGCGGCGCAAGCGGGGCGCTGCAGCATCGGGCACCGGGGCGAACATGGGCGCCTTTTCCAATCTCACGGAACATCTTGTCGAATGTCTCAATGTGCTGTGCGGCCGGTTCGCGCGAGAGGGCGATGCGATCGGCAATCCGGGTGTGCTGGGGGCTCGCTGGCCGCGCCGCGCGCAGGCGATTGCGCCAACGCGCGGCTGGGAAAGCGGTTGGCGTGACGCCTGGGGATACGGCCTTCTGATGGGTGAGCGCATGAGTGCCATCCTTCCGCAGGCGATCCTGGGAACCGGGACAGGCGCTGTTCGCGCGCTCGTGGTGGATGGCGGCAATCCCGTCAATGCGTTGGCGGAAACCGCCGAAACAGCAGCGGCCTTCGGCAATTTGCAGTTGCTGGTATCGATCGACCCTTTCCTCAACGAGACGTCGCGGCTCGCCCATTTCATCCTGCCGCCGCCGATGATGCTGGAACGGGCCGATATACGCAGCCGCGACTGGGAGAGCTACACCCTGCACGAACCCTTCCACCAGTTCGCGCAAATGGTTGCCCGGCCGCCTGAGAACAGCGAACTGATCGAGGATTGGCAGGTCTTCTGGGAACTCGCAAAGCGCACCGGCCACAAGATCATTTTCGACGACGTGCCGATCTCCATGGAGACCCGCCCTGAGACCGAGGACCTGTTCCGTATCCTCCTGCGCCATTCGGCCTTCCCGGCGGAGGATCTGCTGGCGGAAAAGCGGGGGGTCGTGTTGCGCGGGGATCCCATGTGCGTCAAACCCGCCGAGCCCTGCCCGCCCCGCTTCCAGGTGGCGCCGAGCGACGTCCTGGCTGAACTTGAGACGCTGGCCGGGGTCCGTCGTCAAACCTCTGCACTACGCCTTGTCTGCGGACGGGTGCGACATGTGCAGAACAGCATGTACCATGACCTGCCATCGATCGCGCGGCGCATGCCCGAAAACCCGCTCAGCATGCATCCCGACGACATGGCTTCCCGGGGACTCGTCCCTGGTGCCCTTGCTCGCGTGCGCTCGGCACATGGTGAGCTGCGCGTCACGGTGGCCCCGGACCGCAATCTGCGTTCAGGCGTCGTGACCATGCCGCACGGTTGGGGCGACGGGCGAGGCGCCAATGTGAACAGCCTGACCAGCCTGATCCAAGGCCGCCAGACCATCAATGCCATGCCCATTCTCAGCGGCTTCGATGTGATGGTGGACCCCGTTGATCGGAATGCCGGACAAGGTGGCCCAGGTAATTGAAGACGCCCGCCGCAATCTTGGGATCGCGGCGGCGATAGGCTCGTATATCCATACATATACCGCTATATTTTCCATACATAATATTCTATGTCGGCATCAGCAATGACGATTCGGAACAGACCCATGACCAACGGTAGCGACAAATTCCAATGGATCCTCAGCAAAGGGTGGCATGGCGACTGCCCGCGCTGCGGCGAGGGGCGGATGTTCGCATCCTGGCTCAAGATCGCGCAGACCTGCGACCGCTGCGGCCTGGACTATCGATTCGCCAGTCCGGACGACGGCCCGGCCTTTTTCTCGCTCTGCATCATCGCCTTTCCGCTCACCTTCATGGTGGTGTGGTTGCAGGTCGCCTTCACGCCACCATGGTGGGTCCATATGTTGGTCTCGGCTCCACTCATGATCCTGGGTTGCCTGCTGCCTTTACGACCGATCAAAGGCTGGCTTGTCGCGTCGCAATATGTGAACAGGGCACAGGAAGCGGGCACGGAAAAGGTCTGGGCGCATCTCTATGGCAACGGCTCCGGCAAGGCCTTTGACGATTGATGGCCTTTTGTCTGGATTGTGAAGGCATGCAGTTCAAGGATTGATCCATGCAAAACTGGATGCCCGACATAGATGGAGTGGCAGGGCCGAAATATCTCGCGATTGCCCATGCAATGATGCTGGATATCAAGGCAGGCAGGCTGACCGCGGGCGTGCGCCTGCCCCCGCAACGCGTCCTTGCCGATGCGCTGGACATTGACCTGACGACCGTGACCCGCGCCTATGGTGAAGCGCAGCGACTGGGCCTTATCGAAAGCGATGGCCGTCGCGGCAGCTTCGTACGGGAACAAAGGGTCGAAACACCGAAATATGCGCTCGCCAGGCTGGGCGACGCGGGTATGAACGCACCGCCCGAACAGGCTGGCAGCCTGCTGTCGAGAGAATATAGGCGCACCGCCGAAGCCTTGCTCGGCGATCATGAGTCACTTTCCCTCTCCTATCCGCCGCGAGGCGGAATGCCGGCTACGCGAGAAGCCGGCGCCCAATTGCTGCAGAAGCGCGGCATACCCTGCCTGGACGACACTGTGCTGGTCACAGCCGGCGGCCAACATGCGCTCCACGCGATATTCAGCGCCGAGTTGCGGGCAGGAGACGTGCTGGCAGTGGCCGGCAATGTCTATCCGGGAGTGCTCGCGCTCGCTCGCCGCTTCGACATCCGGCTGGTCGCGATCGGCTCGGACAGCGAAGGCATTGATCCCGATGCGCTCGACGCCCTTTGCCGGACCGCCGAGCTCAGGGGAGTCTATGTCGTTCCGACCAACGACAATCCGACAACGGCGACGATGTCGGTAAGCCGTCGCAAGGCGATCGCCGCCGTTGCGCGACGCCATGGGCTGATCGTGATCGAGGATGACGCCTATGGCCTGTTGCCGAAAGACCCGCTGCCACCCATCGCTTCCTTTGCACCAGAGCAGAGCTGGCACATTGCGAGCACGTCCAAGATCCTGTCCCCGGGTCTTCGCGTCGCCTGGCTTTGCGCGCCCGGCGTGGCCGATGCCTGGCGGCTGGCGGCCGATGTCCATGA
This sequence comes from Sphingobium sp. LSP13-1-1.1, assembly GCF_040676415.1. Taxonomy (NCBI): domain Bacteria; kingdom Pseudomonadati; phylum Pseudomonadota; class Alphaproteobacteria; order Sphingomonadales; family Sphingobiaceae; genus Sphingobium; species Sphingobium sp. LSP13-1-1.1. Next base: position 454,831 of record NZ_JBEGHU010000001.1, read on the forward strand.
CACCGCCATCATGGCCCCGCCGCTCAATGCCGCAATAGTGGCGAGATGGGTCGGGGACGGCCTGTTCGAGCGCCTTGTCGCCGAAATTCGCAGCGAGGCTGCCGCAAGGCAACTTCTCGTACGGAAATGGCTCCATGAAGGCAGCTTCCGGGCCCATGAAACAGGCTATCATCTTTGGGTGCCGCTTCCTGCCGACATCAATGGCGCCGCGGTGATGGAAGCGTTGCGACCGCATGGGCTATCGGTCGTGGGCGGCGAGGCCTTTGCCGTCGATAGGTCGGCGGCGGCCCCGGCACTGCGCATCTCGATCGGTGGAGCGCTGACGCGGGATCGGCTTGAAAAGGGCATCCGGCTGCTGGCCGCCCTGATCGGACCGGAAGCCTCGGCACGCATTCCATTGGTTTGAGGGATGGGCGTTTGGCGTGACGCCGCAACAAGCGCCCTGGTTCCGCTCTGTCGCCGACGGGCATGACCCGCCTCATCGCCGCCATGTTGTGGATCAGCCCGGTTCATCCCATCGGGAAGCAATGGACGAAAGATCAGGCGTCGACCGCATTCACCCGAGCGTCTTCAAGCATATTGCATCAATGAGCGCGCGAAAGTTCGCGAAGTAATGTCTACATCCAGATACCAGGTGCCGTCGGCCGAACTGGATGCGAATTGTTCCACCTGAATTATCAGGAGATGGGCCGCCGCGCGACGTTCTTCCCGTTCCTCGCGATTGCTGATCGCAAGGTCCAGTCGACGGAAATTCTGCCCCAGGATCTCCGCATATTTATCGCGAGCCCTGACGAACCGCCGCATCAGATCAGGATCCAGTGCGACAGCCAGACGCATGAGCCGGACGATACCGGCTTGCTCCTGGCTCGTTTCGCCCACTTTTCTGAACCACAGGGCAACTTGCTCCACATCGGGCCGGCCGAGTTGCGCCAGATCATGGAAATGGCGCATCCTGCGTTCGATATGGTCATCGGCCAGCGCAGCAAGCAAGGCGATCTTGTTCTCAAAATAGGTGTAGAAGCTGGCGCGGCTGATCCGGGCCGCACCCAGCAGATCCTCGACACTTGTCTGGAGGAACCCGCGCTCGACAAACAGGCGCGTCGCCGCCATGACAAGGCGAGTTCGCACGTCCCCCTGCGATTGTCCTCGCGGCCCGCTTGCCCGCCGACGCGCCGCCGCAGTGCTGACAACCGGCGCACCACAGGTCGATTCTGCCGCCAATGTCATCCTACGCCCATATCCTACGCCCATGTGATGTTTTGACGATTATGGCCGCAAGCCGCCCCGACTGGCAAGCTTGTCATTGACCACCATACAAGTTGTATGGAATCTCGCCCGGCAACCCAAGGCCATAAAATACAAGGGCTGCGCGGGAGGAGCAGGATCGTGACAAGGCGCCCATCTTCATATGGGACGACCAGCCAAAGCGCTGGGGGGTCCGCCGGCATATATCGTGGCTGGGCCGTCGTCGCACTTTGCTTCGCCATGCTGATGCTGGGCGCCGGGCCTGTCTATTATGCCTACGGCAATTACGCCCTGGCTTTCGCCCAAAGCTTCAACGCGGATCGGGCCACCATCAACATCGGCTACACGATGGTGCTGCTGCTGGGCAATCTCGGCTCGGCCCCCGTGGGGATGATGGCCGAGCGTTGGCCGATCAAGGGCGTTGCGCTTTTGGGCGTGCTGGGCACCGCCGCCGGTTTCGCACTGGTGTCGACCGCGTCCTCGATCCTGCAGGTCCTGCTGGTGTTCAGCACGCTTATCGCCCTGGCGGACATCTGCATCGGTACCGTGGTCACGAACATCCTGGTGTCGCACTGGTTCGAAAGACGTCGCGGCCTGGCGATCGGCCTCTCCGTGATCGGGACCGCAGTTGCCGCCGTCATCTTTCCACCACTGACGGACATTCTGTTTTCGCGCTTCGGCTGGCGCGCGACTTTCCTGATCTACGCGGTCCTGATGCTGGTGTTGATACCGCCGATCTGGTTCCTGGCGCGACTGCCCGACAACATAGCCGAGCATGAGCGGCTTCCCCTCGCCCTTCGCCGGCCCGGCGGCCCGCCCATCAGCCTTAGTGAAATGTTCCGTTCCCCTGCCTTCTGGATCGTCACGCTGACGATCGGGGCCATGATCGGGGCCAATACGGGGACCATGGTTTCGATCGTCGCCTTTGCCGTATCGCGCGGCTTCAGCAGCCTGGAAGGTTCAGCCCTGCTGTCCGTGATCGGCGCAACGTCGGTGGCGGGAAAGCTGGTATTCGGCATTGCCGCTGACAGATTGTCGCCCGTCATTGCGCTGCGCATCGGCCTGGCTCTCATGGCATCCGGTCTGATCGTCCTTGCGACCGGCCTGCTCTACCCGATGCTGCTCGGGGGCGCGATGCTGTTCGGCTTTGGCCTTGGCGCGATGCTGCCAGTCTGGGGCGGGATCGTCGCGAAGATCTTTGGCCTGGGCAGCTATGGACGCGCACTGGGATGGACGCGCGCGGCGATGGCCCCCATCAGCATGGTCTGCCCGATATTCGCCGGACTGATTTCCGATGCGACGGGTGACTATGCGCCGGTATGGATGATGTTCGCCGCGCTGCTGGCGCTGTCCTTCGCCTTGACTTTCGCGGCGCCGGGTTGGTGGCGCCCAGGGCATGCATCCACCGAAATATAATCTGAACATCAAAAAGGGGAGGAAGATGATGAAGATATCGGCATCCATATTACTGCAGGCTGCGAGCGGGATCGCCTTGTCCGCCGCGACGCCGGCCTGGGCGCAAAATCAACCCATTTCAGCCGCTCAGGCGCCTGACGGTTCGGAAGACATAGTGGTGACGGCCCGCCGGAAGGAGGAGCGGCTGATCGACGTCCCGGTGGCCGTGACCGCCAAAAGCGGCGACGCTCTGCGCGCGGAAGGGGTGCAGACGCTGCTGGATCTTGGGCGTGTCGCCCCATCGCTTACTGTCTCCCAGTCGCCGCGCGGGTCCAACACGCCCAGCTTTACCATGCGCGGTCAACGCGTGATCGACACCTCGCTGGTGCTGGATCCCGTGGTCGTCAATTATTTCAACGAGGTCCCCTTCATGCGGCCTCAGGGTTTGAATGCGGCGCTGTTCGACATCCAGTCGGTGCAGGTGCTGCGCGGGCCGCAGGGAACGCTGTTCGGCCGAAATACAACGGGCGGTGCGGTGCTGGTGACGACCGTCCAGCCCAGCAATGCAATGGAAGGCAATTTCGAAACAACGATGGGCAATCTGGGGCTGCTCGACGCCAAGGGTGCTTTCAACATCCCGCTTGCCGAGGGCGCCGCGCTCCGTATCGCCGGGACGATCCGCACGCGCGACGGGTTCATGCACGATCGGCAGACCGGATTTGATGCCAATAGCCAGAACTACAAGGCGGTGCGGGCCACGCTGAAGCTGGAACCTGCGGCAGGCGTTACCAGCACCTTCTACGCCAATTATTTCCAGTCCAAGGATCATGGCACGGCCAACGTCATCTATGCCGTCAATCCTGCCATTGCGTCGCTGGCCCCCGTTCTCCCGACGCTGAATGCGCAGGTGGCGGCAAACAAGGCGGATCCGTGGAGCTTCAACAATAATGACGCCCCGCTGGAAACCGCCAAAACCTATGACTTCTCCAACATCTCGACCATCAATCTATCCGATTCCCTGACTCTCAAGAATGTTGCAGGGTATCGGAAGATCAATACCTTCTCGAAATGGGATATTGACGGATCATCCCTGTTTCTGCTGCGGTTCAAGGGTGAATCGCACATTCGGCAATTTAGCGATGAATTGCAGTTGCAGGGCAACAGCCGCGCCTTCGACTGGATTGTCGGCTTGTTCTATTTCAACGAGAAAGGCAGCGACATCGCCACCAGCAATCTTCCATCTGCGCCGACCGTCGATCGCCCATCCGGTGTCTATGCGAAGAATATCAGCTACTCGGCCTTTGCGTCGGGCACATACCGCTTTGGCGAAACGGGGCTTTCGCTCAACCTCGGCCTTCGCTACACCCATGACAAGAAAGCCAGCGACGGCCTGCAGATGACCGGCAGCAACTGCACTTTCAGGCTGCTCGACGGGACGGTCATCGCACCCCCTTGCCTGTTCCATCAGGAAGTTTCGTTCAACGAACCGAGCTGGCTTGCCAGTCTCAACTACAAGTTCAACGACGAACTGATGATCTATGCCGCGCACCGTCACGGTTATCGCGCCGGCGGATTGCAGTCCCGCGCCACTACGGAGGCAGCGGCGATCCCCTATGACCCTGAGAAGGTCAACGACGTCGAACTTGGCCTGAAGTTGGACACCGATCTGGGCGGCGGAGCAAAGCTGCGGTTCAACGTGGCGGCTTATGAGGCCTGGTACAAGGATATCCAGCGACAGGTCAGCTTCGTTTCGCCGACCAGCGGCACATTGGTGTCCTCCATCTTCAATGCGGCGCGGTCCCGCATCCGTGGTGTGGAAGTAGAGGCGACGCTCCAGCCGGTGACGGGTCTCAGCTTGTCGGGTAGTTTCAGCTATACCGACCCGAAATATAAGAGCTTCATCAATAATGGCGTCGACGTCGCGGCCATCACGCCCTTCGGTTATATTCCCAAATATACGGCGAACGCCCAGGTCAGCTATACCTTGCCAGCCGATGACAAGGGCGGCGAAATTGTCGGTACGGCGGGATACAGATATCAAAGCCGCTATTATTCAGCGGATGTTGTCGTACCCGTGGGAGGCTATATCAATGGGTGGGATCTGGTCAATCTACGCCTGGATTACAATAATATCGGCGGCAGCGGGATCGGCCTGTCGGCCTATGTCAACAATCTGTTCAACAAGGCCTATTTCGCCTACGCGACCAACCTGACGGCTTCCAGCGGATATGCCACGGGCCTTCGCGGTGATCCGCGCATGTATGGGGTTTCCGCACGGTTCGAATTCTGAGGTCCGATCGCGAGTGGAGGCTTCGCTTGATACCGGCCTTCACTCGCGAGCACTTCGGATCATGCGTGGTGCCGCAAGTCAGGACGAAACCGGCTCCGCCACCTGCCGGCGAGCCAGCACCATTCCGAACGCGATGCCGGCCCCGATCAACCCGACAAGCGCGCCGAACAGCAGGAACACGCCGCCCAGACCAGCCACGGATCGCAGCCATGCCGCCAGTAACGGAAAGGCCAGTTGCGCGCCGAACATCACGCCATTGGCGAGGCCGATGGCCTGTGCGGCGAGATGAGGCGGACTGAATGCGACAGCCGAGGCGCTGACATTGGGCGCCATGAGCGCAACCATCGCGCTGTTGGCGACGACAGCGACAGTGAACAGCATCATGTTGGTGCTGATGCCGGCCAAGACCAGCCCGGCCCCCATCGCAAGCATGGCGACCGCCCATAGGCCGCGAATGCCCAGCACGGCGTGCATCCGGCCATAGAGGGCCGATGCGCAGACGGCGGCGATCGAACCACATGTCGCCGGGACGGCGAACAACCGGGTATCGCTGATCCCCAGTTGCACCAGATAGAGCGGCGCATAGATCGGCCCGATCAACATGCCCATGCCCGCCATGGCCGCCAGGACGAGAAGGCCGATCATCGCCGCATTGAGCAGACCGCGATCCCGCGCCGCGTCCAGCCGGATGGCCGCGTCCTGCGGCGCCGCCATGCCGAGCGTCCGGGGCAATGTCATCGCCAGGGGCACGGCCGCCAGAGCCATAAGGTTCACCAGAAAGGCCGGTTGCCACCCGAAATGCCCGATCGCGCCGATCAACGGGAACAGGATGATCGCCGTCGCCCCGCCGACCACGGAAAACAAGCCGAACAGCCGCATCTTCAGACCCTCCGGCAAGGCGCCGATGCCGGCCAATGCACTGGTGAAGACTCCGGACAAGGCAAAGCCGAGCACGAGACGGGCGGCCAATATGCTCCAGAGATCCTGCAGCAACGCCGGGGCGGTGCCTGCAACGGCAAACAGCAACAGGGCGGGCAAGAGAACACGCCGACAGCCAAGGCGCGCGATCAGTGCGCCTGCTATCGGCGCGCCTATGGCGAAGGCGAAGCCGGCCAGCGTCCCGACCAGTTCGGTCAACAGCTTCACATTGGGCGTGTCGATGAACGCGCGCTCAATCTGCGGCAGCACCAGGCCGGGCGAAAACAGGCCGATGGTTGGAAACAGGCCGCAGGCCAGCAAAGCCGCCACCCCTATCTTTGGCAGCACGGCGCCTTCATTCCTCTCGCCCATCATCGGTTCTCCCCGGCATCATGGCCGTTTGGGGCAATGGGGTTCCAGAAAGACGTCGGCCGGTCAATCCAACCGCCCCTTCGCGCCAAAACACCATGTGTGTGATGGACCTTCGCGGCCGATCCGCAGGGTATCAGGGCTGTTCCATCACCTCACCCGATCGGCCGGTGACGGCAGTGCCGATGGAAGCGCAGATGATGAGGCCGATCGCCATCCATTGGGACAGCGTCAGTACCTCGCCCAGCAGGACCAGCGCCATGATGGCGCCGACGGCGGGCTCGGCGCTCATCAAAATACCGAATGTGTTGGCGGGTAGCCGGGGTAGCGCGACCATCTCCAGCGAATAGGGAATGGCGCTGGAGACGATGCCCACGGCTACGCCAAGCAGAAGCACCTCCGGCCTCAACAGCGCAGAGCCGGCATGGACCAGCCCGACCGGGGCGACCAGCAAGGCTGCAACGATCATGCCTCCGGCCGAGGCCGCCGCGCCATGGATGCGCCCGGCATGCCGCCCGATCAATATATAGCCGGCCCAGCATGCCCCGGCCAGAAGCGCCAGAGCGATACCACGCCCGTCCATCCGGGACGATGCGCCCCATAGCGGCAGCAGGCTGGCCAGGCCCGCCACCGCAAGACTGATCCAGAGAAAGTCCAGCTTCCGCCGCGAGGTGAGCAAGGCCACGGCCAGGGGGCCTGTGAATTCGATCGCTATGGCAAGGCCCAGCGGAATATGGGCCAGGGCATTGTAGAAGGACAGATTCATGACGCCCAGCACCACGCCATAAGCCAGCAGGGGGCGCCAACCCGCGCGCCAGTCCAGCCGCCACGGCCTGAACACCAGCGAAAGGATGACCGCACCCACGATGAGGCGCAGCGTCGTCGCGCCTTCGGGCCCGACCAGCGGAAACAGCCGCTTGGCCAAGGAGGCGCCGCAGGTCACCGACAGAAGGGATAGAGAAAGCGCTCCCAGCGCGACGGGATCGACGCGCGCGGTGGTGGGCCGCAGCGCAGCAACACAGGACATGCAGCACTCGAAATTTGTGGACGATTGCCAGCCTGCTAGCGCAAGGGGCCGGATAAGTGCGTTCTTTTTTGTCCCTTTTTCGATAAAATTTATCGCATATCCTGCACGAGCGATGAAAAATGATCCCCTTGATTCGTTCGACAGGAAGCTGATCGAATTGTTGCAGGCCGATGCGCAGCGGCCGGTCTCCGCACTGGCGGAATCCGTCGGCCTGTCGCCTCCCGCCTGTTACCGGCGCATACGCCGCCTTCGCGCAATCGGCATCATCGAACGCGAGGTCGCCATCGTACGCCCGCGAAATCTGGGCTGGCCCCTGTCGATGATCGTCCTCGTCTCGCTGGAACGCGAAAGCGCGCGCACGATGAACGAGATGATGGAGATATTTCGCAACGAGCCTGAGATACTGGAGGCCTGGAACGTCACGGGGGATCATGACTTTGCGCTACGTATCGTGGCCCGCGACATGGAGGGCTATGACAATCTCGCGCAGCGCCTGTTCGCCGCCAATGATGGCATCCGCACGTTCAAGACGCTGGTGATCATTCGCGAGGTCAAGCCGCTCAGCCCGGTCCCGGTCAAGGGACCGTCGTGATCCGGCCAATGTCGGTTACCGCACCGGCCCGCAAATGACGCCGGAGGAGGTGATGGCGTTCGTGCAGGCGGAAAATCACGCCCCCTCATCCTGAAGCGCCGGCCGCGATGGCTGGATTTCAATCCGGATCGCCAACGCAGGAGCATGATCAAATCTTCCATTTTCTCGAATGGTTCGATGCAATTTATCCCACTGAACGGGAAAGCCGGTCCGCTGTAAAGAGATGTTCAACAGGGCGAGGCCATTTCCGGCCCCCACCCGATCAGGAGACAAGACATGATCGAACTGCGTCCTTTCGACAGCCTCGGCAGCGCCAATCACGGCTGGCTGAACGCCAAGCACCATTTTTCCTTCGCCGACTATCATGATCCGGCCCGCATGCACTGGGGCAATCTGCGCGTCTGGAACGACGACACCATCGCCCCCCAGACCGGCTTTCCGCCGCATCCGCACCGCGACATGGAAATCATCACCTATGTCCGGGAAGGCGCGATCACGCATCAGGACAGCCTTGGCAACAAGGGCCGCACCGAAGCGGGCGACGTGCAGGTGATGAGCGCCGGTACGGGCATCCGTCATTCGGAATATAATCTGGAGGATGTGACGACCCGGATTTTCCAGATCTGGATCATGCCCACCCGCAACGGCGAAGCGCCGAGTTGGGGCGCCCGGCCCTTTCCCAAGGGCGATCGCACCGGTCAGTTCGTCACGCTGGCTTCAGGCTATGACAATGATCATGACGCCCTTCCGATCCGCACGGATGCGCGGGTGGTTGCCGCGACGCTGAAGGCCGGGGAGAGCGCGGATTATCCCATCGGTCGTGATCGCAAGGCTTATCTGGTGCCGGCGACCGGCGCGATCCAGATCGACGATGTCCGGATCAACGCCCGCGACGGCGCGGCCATCAGCGATATGGACGTCATCCGCGTCACCGCCATCGAGGACAGCGAGATTGTCCTGGTGGACGCAGCATGAGGGCAGCATGAAGGAAAGGAGGGCCGCGACACCACCGTCGCGTCCCTCCTTCGAGCGCGTCGGGAGAACCGCCCTGCCGAATATCGCCACGGCCCGCCGGTGCGAAATTCAGGTCGCTGTCGTCTCGACGCGGGCGTGGCTGCCCTCCTCGCTCGGGCGGATCTTGCCGCCGAACAGCATCTTCAGCTTTCCGGTCAGCGACACATCCGCTTCCCACAGCTCAGCCTCGTCAATGTCAAAACGCAACAGGGCAAGATTGGGATCGGACTTGCCGCCGGGGAACCAGGCTTCCGCCGTCGTCGACCACAGCTTGTCGATCATCGCCGGGTCATTGTCGATACGCGCGCGTCCAGCAAGGCAGGCGAAGAAATCGTGCCCCTTGGACACGAACTGGCCCATGGCCGCGCCGCCGCCGGCAAGACGGTTATCCTTGCCGATGAAGAACCAGAGCGTGTCCACCTGATCCCTGTCCAACTGAACGGTGAGCGGCTCGCTATGCTGCCCGCCGCCCGTCAGGCCCATCATCATGAACGGGCTGTCCGACATGCGGGCCCACAGATGTTCCTTCAGCTTCTGCGCATCGGTCATGATCATCTCCTGATTATGGAACCCACTATACGAACGGGACGCGCGAAGGGTCCGATGCGCCAGGCCGGACGCAAGGAGGCCGTTGTCGGCTGAGGTTGCCGACGTGCAGGTCAAATCGAATTTATGGAGGCCGACTATCCATATATTGGCTTTGACCATCACGGTCCACCTGCCCCATCGCTTGCCGCATGGCACAAGGAAGAGAAGCCCCGATGACTGAATTGAGCGACTCCGGCCTGCCCCTGGTGCAACGCGTCGTCACGGGCCATGATGCGCAGGGGCGCGCCATCTTCAAGTCCGAGGACATGACCCCGACGCGGATGATTCCATCGGGCGACGCAGCCTTCCTCCTGCTCTGGACGACCGAAACAGTCCCGGCCGACAATAATGACGAGACGGACGGCCGCGAACGCGATGCTGGCCTGACATTGAACAGGGGGTCGGTGATCCGCATCGTCGACATGCTGCCCGGAAAGCAGTCCCCCATGCATCGCACCAACAGCATCGACTATGGCATCGTCATGTCGGGCGAGGTCGAGCTGGAACTGGATGACGGCCGGAAAACGCGCATAGGCGAAGGTGGCATCATCATCCAGCGCGGGACCAATCATCTTTGGCGCAACGTTTCGGACAAGCCGTGCCGGATCGCCTTCGTCCTGATCGAGGCGCCCGCCTATCTTCATGACGGCCGGCCTTTGCCGGAAGACAAGCCGGAAGCGGCGCATTGAACCTCTTCGACCTGCACGGCAAGGTCGCGATCATCACCGGGTCAACGCGCGGCATTGGCTTGGCGATAGCCCGGGCCCTTCAGGATCAAGGCGCGCAGGTAGTGATCTCCAGCGAAAATGCTGACGATTGCGACCGTGTCGGCCGGGAGATGGGCACGCTGGCCATTCCCGCCGATGTCACCGATGCAAGGCAGCTTGAGAAGCTGGTCCATGGCACGGCCGATCATCATGGCGGAATCGACATTCTGGTCTGCAACGCCGGGATCACGGGTCGCCCCGGCCCTTTCGCCACGGTCGACATGGACGATTTCGACCAGGTCATGGCGATAAACCTGCGGAGCCAGGTGACGCTGTGCAACCTTGCCTTGCCTCATATTGCGGCGCGGGGCGGCGGCAGCACCATCCTTATTTCCAGCCTCTCGAGCCTGCGCGGTAACAGCGCCATCAACGCCTATGCGCTCGCCAAGGCGGGTGTGGCGCAACTGGCCCGCAATCTTGCGGTCGAGTGGGGGCCGCGCAACGTACGCGTCAACGCAATCTCACCGGGCTTCATCCGCACCGAATTGTCGGCGCCGCTGCTGGCCGACGCTGCCTTCGTGCAGCGGCGCATGGCCATGACCCCGCTGCGCCGACCGGGGGAAGTTCATGAGGTTGCCGGGGCAGCCCTTTTCCTGGCTTCGGCCGCCGGCGCTTTCGTCACCGGACAGAATCTGGTGGTGGATGGCGGGACATTGATCAGCGACGGAACATGATGCTGAACACCACCGTCATGCAGCCTGCGTGCACAGGACAAAGGCATTTGGTCGATAGCCTGCCATCGATATAATGCGATGGTCGCGCGCCGTGACCTGTTGCAAGGGCAGCATGATTGCAAACAACCGCGCGGGGAGATTCATGGCGATCTGGCGAAGCGGCCGATGCTGCCGCAGCTCAGTGAACATGCCGCCCGATCACCAGGATTACCGGCGTTGTCATGCCGGATGACCGGAACCGCCATCCTAGCCCCCGCCGTCTGAGCACAGCACAGGACTTATCGCAATGTTCGAACCCTTTCCCGGAAATTACATCTGGAACCTTGGCATCAACCTTGCCCTGATCGCCGGGGGCAATCACGGCGAACTGGACGAAGTATGCCGTCCCGTGCGGGAGGCGGCAAAGGCCGGGGCCGATGCCGGATCGTCCCAACTTTTCGACAGTTGGATCGTCGTGGCCGATCAGGTTGCGCGCAATGCCGAAAGGGACGAGGCCGAGGGCTTCCTGCTTTCCGCAGGGGCCAAATATCTGCGCGCGTCCGGCTATTATCTTGGCGCCGAGCGCCTGCAGAGCCGCGATTATGCCCCACGCTGGGCAGCCTATAACAAGGGCCTTGAGCTCTATCACAGGGGCAGCGCGCTCAGCGGCCTGCATGTCGACAAGGTCGAAATCCCCTATGAGGGAACAAGCTATCCGGCGATCTTCGTGCACGATGGATCGGGCACGCCACGTCCGGCGCTGGTTTCGGTCAATGGCCTGGACTCCATGAAAGAGCAGGTCAATATGGCTGGCCACGGCGCGGTCAATCTCGCACGCGGAATGAACACCTTGTTCGTGGACCAGCCGGGCACAGGCGAGGCGATCCGCAAGCGGAATCTGGCCGCCGTCTACGATGCCGAACGCTGGGGCAGCCCCGCCTTCGACTATCTGCTGACCCGCGACGATGTGATCCATTCAAGGATCGGCATTTTCGGCCTGTCCTTCGGCGGTTATCACGCGCCGCGCATCGCCGCCAACGACCCACGCTATGCCCTGTGCGCGGTCATGGGCGCGAACCATGTCTGGGGCCAGCGCCAGCGCGAGCGCGTCGCCAATGAGGGCGAGAACCCGGTGCCGCATTATTGGGATCATGTGATGTGGGTATTCGGCATCGATGATCGCGATGCCTTCCTGGAATATGCCGACCAGATCACGCTGGACGGGCAGGTTGCGAAGATCAAGGTTCCGTTCCTGATCACCCATGGCGAAAACGACCGGCAGATTCCGGCCTACAATGCTGAGATGAGCTACGATCAGGCGGTGAACAGCCCCAAGCGAACATTGCGGATATTCACCAAGGATGATTTCGAGGTGGAGCATTGCGGCGCCGACAACGGCACCGGCATGCGCGACTATATCGCCGACTGGTGTGCACAGACTTTCGCCGAGATGCGCTAGGGCATTTTCCAACTTGACCGTTTACGGTCAACGGCTCGGAAAATGCGGCATCAAAAGACGGGAGCTATTTCCTGGCTCGGTACCGATTGCCGGTCAGGACAAGCGGATTGAGGTCCACAAGCAGGAGGGCAACGGCGGCGCTGATCGCCGCTGTTGCCCTCCTGCCATTCAGATCGCGTGCTCGTCATCGGCCGTGAGGCGGGAGAGATCCCCCTCGATTGGCTGCTTGCCCTGCCGTGCACGGCGAAACGGTTCGAAGCTGCTGCGATCGGCGTCGAAGGTCATGTCCCAGGGAATGTTGTCGCCGCGGAAAATGGCCGGCGCATTATGCGACCACAGCAGCGAACCGAACTTGAAGTCCCACGCCCGCGGTACCCAGCTATCGTCCAGATAGTCGGTGTCGGCATGATATTCAGCCTCGCCCGCATGGCCGGGCATCTCGCAATAATAATAGATGGCGCTGGAAATCCGATGGCGCGAAATGCCGCCGGAAGTGTTCATCGTGGTGTTCTTCCAGCCCTTGTTGTCCATGATGTTGGCGCCCAGCATGACCTCGTCAATGTCGTCGCAGCCGAAGGCGATGTGCATGAACCTGAAATGATCCGGCGCGATCGGCAGGTCGCAATTGACCCAGAAGATCGAGTGATGCTCGAACGTGCCGCCCGCGCGCGCAAAGATGCCAGTCCCCTTCGAATGGTCGACATAGCGGAAGCCCAGGTGCCGTTCGTAGAATTCAAAGCTTCCCACATAGTCCGGGCTGAAGAACACGACATGGTTGATGGTCTTTGGGATCGCGCGTTTGCGCCATATACGGTGCTGGTTGAAGCGCGGCCAGTTGGAGGGCGTGTTGACGGGACTCGCCTCCGATACCACGGGGCGCTTGTCCCACAGGCGCAGCGCGATCGGCTGGCCGTCGGGACAGACGCAACGGACCGTGCCGTCCGGATCGCACGTGACCGTCACCTCGTTGGCAAGGCTTGCCGCGATCCGGTCGAGATTCTCGGCCGTGTCCACTCCCCACACGGTCTCCTTCACGCCATCGCCGGGGAACGGGTCAGGTGACGGCAACCGCTCATCGCCATGCTGCAACAGGATGATGCGGCTGCCCGACTGCAGCCGGAACACGGTCTCGCTTTCGCTTGCCGATTCCAATGGCAGGCCGAAATCGGTCCAGAAGCGGGTGTGTTCGGCAAGATCGGCGACACCGAAGACGACGGCTTCGACGCCTAGCACCGCGGGGGTAAGATGATGGGACATGGTTTCTCCCGAATTTGTTTCAGGACATATTCATGCCCAAGCAGAGGCAAGTCCGGAAACGCAAGTTTCCGGACCCAAGCTATCGACGTTACAGATGGATCAGCGCGGAAGTCCGTACGGGCTTAACGCTGGGGGTGGTTCATGCGGTATTCGGCCTCGATCTCGTTGAGATCAATCTCATTGACGGCATTGAGGGTCACGACATTGCCCTCCGGCGCCGGCACCTCTCGCATTGCCGCGGCCTGAAGCCGCTCGGTAACCCAGCGCAGGGCGCGGTCGTTGCTGTTTGCGATGTTCCACTGCACGCTTTCGCGGATCGGTGGGATGGCAAATGGGATTTCGCGCATGACCAGCGGCCTCGACCGCACGACGATATCCGCCATGCGCCGATGCATCGTCGCGATGCGGTTGGTGCCGACGATCAGGCCGGGCAGCGAGAGGAAAGTGGGCGCGATCACCTCGATACGGCGCTGCTGCTTCTGGCGACGCACGAACCAGTCCTCAAATGCCGGAACCCGTTGTTTGCCGAAGCGGGGCGAAACATGGCCAAGCCGGAAATAGAGATCGCGCGTCATCGGTTCGTTCATCGCCGGATTGCTGCGATCACCGACCACGACATAATCGTCCTCGAACAATAGCTGGCTGGGATGGTCGGGCGAAATGGCATAGTCGATCGTCAGCAGCAGATCGACATAGCCCCGCTCGATCGCCTCGATCGGACTGTCGTTCATCGGCTGAATTTCGAAACGCATCTGTGGCGCTTCCTTCTCCAGCTCGGCCAGAGCGCCGGCCAACAGCACCTCGGTCGAATAATCCGAGGCCATGATGCGGATCATGCGGTCCGTCGTCATCGGGTCGAAGGGCGGCGCGACCGCAACCGTGGTCCGGATCTGTTCCAGCACGGCGCGAACGGGGTCGATCAACTCCTCCGCGCGGGCCGTCAGGATCATGTTGCGTCCCTTGACCACCAGCAGTTCGTCGCCGAAATATTCGCGCAATCGCCCAAGCGCGCTGGACGTGGCCGACTGCGACAGGCACAGGCGATCTGCCGCCAGGCTGACGCTGCGCTCGGTCAGCAACGCGTCGAGCGCCACCAGCAGGTTGAGGTCGAGCCGTCCGAATCGCATCGCCATCTCCAATCGCCCTCAGATCGTTGCGAGGGCGTTGGAGACAAGTGTAGCAAGGTCTCCGTCATGCGCAAAGCCGGCGCGTTCGGCCGCAGGCGTGGCGAGCGGCGGCTGCGCGGCAAAAGCCGCTTCAAGTGCCGCGTCCGGCGCATAGCGCACAAGGTCCGGCGACACGGCGCATTGCCGCGCGATTTCCGCGACAAGGTCCGCCATGCTGATGCGCAGAGCAGGCAGCGTTACGGCGCGGGTCGGCGGCATCAGCCTGGAATCCAGCGTCAGCGCATGAAGGAAGTTGCGCGCGCATTGCCGCACCGACTGCGCCCAGATGCTGCCAGCGGCGGAAACGGGACAGGTAAACCCCTCCCCCGCCCGCAGCGCATGGAACAGGTCCGACATGAAGGCCGACTTCATGCCCGACGGTCCCTTTGGCCGGGCGAGAATACCGGGCAGTCGCACGGTCACCCCATCGATCAGGCCTCGATTGGAAAACATGGCCACGGCATGTTCCATCATCGCCTTATGCCCGCCATAGATCATCCTGGGTGAAAGCGGCGTGGCATCATCGACCTGGGCTGGCAGCGGATCGCCGAACACCGCGATCGAGCTGGCATAGACCACGCGAAGACCGGGCTTCAGCGCCGAAGCCTCGACCAGCAGGTCGTACATCGCGTCGACATTGATGCGGCGCGAAGCGGACGGGTCGGCCTCCGCCGCGCCGCCCGGCACCGTGGCCAGGTGGATCAGCGCGTCGCAGCCGGTGCCGAGCGCTTCGGCCCGAACCGCAGGATCGGCAAGATCCCCCTCAACGGCACGGATGCCGGCGGGAATCCCCCCGGCATCCGTGTCGATCCCGACAAGCGCGTGACCGGCGCCCACCAGCAGGCGGCCAAGTTCCCGCCCGACAAATCCGCCGGCCCCGGTCAGCAGGATATTCACGTCGGCATGCCCCTAGAAATTGCCGGAAAGACGCAGGCCGTAGGTGCGCGGTGCCGAGAAGTGGCCGACCGCCATGCCCAGAGGGGACGCCTGCGGAGCGAGGTTGCGGCGCTTGTCCTCGAGATTGCGGACATATGCCGTCAGCGACCATCCACCGCTGGGATCACGCAGGGTCAGCGCTGCATCCGTCGTCCAGTAGGCGGGAATATTCTCGAACGCGAGATATTCAAATCCTCCCCACTGGCGGTCGCGCCATGCCGTATCGACATTGGCGACCAGTTCCAGTTTTTCGCCCAGCGGCACGATCTGTTCCGCGCCAAGATTGACCGTCCATTTGGGCGAGAACAGTAGAGGGTTGCCCGAACAGTTGAAGTCCTTGACCGGCGCGCCGCCGGCCGTGCCGCCGGTGAAGGTGTACGGGCAATTGAAGTTGTCACGCGGCGCGGCAGTGTAGAGGTGAAGGTCATCATATCTGCTATCGAGATACTGTACCTTGGCATCAAGTGTGGTGCGACCCGTCGGCTTTATGAGTAGATCCACGTCGAAGCCCTTGATCGTGGCCCGACCGGCATTTTCGTTCGAATTGATCAGCGTGCCCGAAGTATCGACGGTGAAATAGGTGATCTGCTGATCACGATATTTCCAGATGAAGCCTTCGAGGTTGAGCTGGACGTGATTGTCAAAGAACCTGTTCTTCGAACCGATCGTGTAGGCGGTGATGAACTCCGGCTTGTAGCTGGTCTTGCTTTCCGTCATCTGCAGGCCGCCGGCACGGTAGCCGCTCTCGACCGTTGCATAGAGCAGATTCTGTGGGCTGAGGTCGAACTCGGCCGAACCCTTCCAGGTCACGCGCGAGAAACCCTTGCTGTCCACCACTGGATTGTAGGTCTTCAAAATGGCGCCCGCGCCCGTCAGCAACGGGAAGACCTGATAGCCCGCCTGATCCGTGCTGCCCGACGCGATCCAGTTGTTGGTCCTCAGCCAGTTTATCGTATCCGTGGTGTTCAGGAAGTTCGGATAATAGGGCATGTTGCCGGGCGTGGCGCAGCCGATGCCGAAGGAGGCAGGCGGCGTCACCAACGCCGGGGGCGGACCGCCGCAGAAGGTGATGAAGTTGTTGATCAGGCCATTGATCGACTTCTTGTCATGCGTATAGCGCGCGCCGCCGATCAACCGGAAGCGGTCTGATATATTGGCGGTCAGCTGGCCAAATCCGGCATAGCTGTCGGTCTTGTGCCGATAATTGACGATCGGGAGAACGAACTCCTGATTATACTGGTTGTTGGCATCGATCTTCTCATTGAAGAAGAACCCGCCCACCACATAGTCGAACATGCCGGTCTTGCCGGCGAGCCGCGCCTCCAGGCTGGTCTGGCGGATTTTTTCGTTCGTCATCGCCGTATTGAAGGCAGGACCGTAGAACAGCGAGTGGTCCTCACTCTCGCGATAGGCGGGGATGATCGTGACCTTGCCGATGCCAGTCGTCCAGTTGAGCTCTGCATTCACGCCCCAATAGGTGCTGTCCTGCCGCTGGTCGCTGTTCATCGCGCTGAGGAAGGCAAATGCCGGGGCGCCAAGATTCTGGTTGCGGAAGGCATTGGCGGCGGGCGTATTGAACCCTTCGCTGGCATCCAGACCCGACGGGAAGAAGGCATAGCCGCCCGCGCCGTCGGGCGCATAGCCGCCGACATAGGATCCGCCCACGCCCCTGCCGCCCAGATGCGTATAATCCGCACCGATGCGAAGCGAGAGATCGTTGGAAGGCTCGATGAGGAATTGCGCGCGCAGCGATCCGCGGCGCAGGTCATCGGTTCCATCGCGATTGTAACCGTCGCGCACCGCATAAGCCGCGCCCAGGCGCAGCGCGCTGATATCGCTGACGCCAAGGTTCACATAGGCATCGGCATCGACCGCATCGTAGTTGCCAGCGCTCACGTTGAACCCGGCGCCATTGCGGCCTATGACCGGCCGGTTCGGGATGATGTTCACCGCGCCGCCGGTGGCATTGCGGCCATAGAGAATGCCTTGCGGCCCCTTGAGCACCTCGACCCGCGCAAGATCATAGAAGGCCGCGCCGAAAACGCCGGCGCCGCGACCCAGCACCACGCCGTCATAGCTTGGCGTCACTGCCGGATCATTATAGCTGCTGGTCGTGACATTGCCGACGCCGCGAATGAAGATGGACGAGATGTTGCCGCCCGGCGATGGCAAGGAGATTGCCGGAACAGCCTTGGTGATGTCGGTCGCGCTGGCGATGCCGCGCTGGGCCAGATCGTCGCCCGAGACCGCGTCGATCGCCAGAGCGGCCTTCTGCAGCGATTCTTCCTTGCGCTGCGCGGTGACAATGATCTCGCTGATGCCGCCATTGTCCGATGCCGCCGATTGCGCCTCCTGGGCGAATGCGGGCGAAGCAAGGGCGATCGCCGTCATTGCCGTGGTGATAAGAAATGCTGTGCGCATAAGGATTCCCCTCCCCTTTCACGATATTTTGCTTGGAGACGGGATAGAGGCTTTCAGGCCGAAACTCCCGCCATTTGTATCAATGCATTCCTATCCATGGTTCGAATGTATGCGCCGCGACGGCACGGCGAAGGTTGCACGAACCTTGCGCATGGATGGTTTTCCATCGACAATTCGAATTTTCCCCCGGAGCTGCAGCCTATTAGGCTACCCAGATGGTATCAGGGCGTCACGGGCGCGGAACAGATCGAGGGAGAGGACATTGGCAAACCGTCTGGCAGGCAAGGTGGCCGTGGTCACGGGCGCCGGCAACGGCATCGGCAAGGGTTGCGCGGAAATCTTCGCCGCGGAAGGCGCGACGGTGATCGGCGTCGATCTTAAAGATGCCGATCGCGCCTGCAACCTTCTCGACGAAGCGGCAACCAACGCGCTGTTCGCCGATATCGGGTCGGAATTCGGCAAGGTAGACATCCTCCTCAACGCGGCGGCCTTTGCCGTCTTCGCCTGGATCGAGGACCTGACCTATGCAGACTGGAGGAAGACGCTCGACGCCGAACTGGACATCGTCTTTCTTCCCACCCGTGCGGCCTGGCCATGGCTCAAGGCCAGCGGGGCGGCGAGCGTGATCAACTTCGCCAGCGCAAATGCGTGGAAGGCGCTCGAAGGCTCGCCCGCCCTCGCCCATTGCGCCGGCAAGGGCGGAGTCCTGGCCATGACGCGCCAGTTGGCGATGGAAGGCGCCCCACACAACATCCGCGCCAACACCATCGCCCCCGGTTTTATCCGGACCGAAGCAACCGGGCGCCATCTCGACGCGCATCCCGAATTCCTCGACATCGTGCTGTCCAAGAACATGCTCAAGTTGATCGGAGAGCCCTCCGACATCGGCTGGTGCGCCACCTGGCTTGCCAGCAACGAGGCGCGCTACGTCACCGGGGCCGACTTTTCGGTCGATGCCGGGGCGACCGCCTGGTAGGATTGGACGCGGGTCATTTGCCGACCGTGGCGGAGAAGGGTGCCCTTGCACCTTCAACCTCCCTCTCGCACCGTTCGCGTGGATGGGTTCCTATCCATTGTTCCAATTTGCCTGTTGCCCATGCTCCGTTCATGCAGAGGGCATGACTGAAGCGGCAATCAAAAGCATCGCAACGGCGCTTGTCGTGGGCGGGGGTATCGGCGGAATGGCAAGCGCGATCAGCCTTGCCGAACGCGGCGTGAAGGCAGAGCTGATCGATCTGGATCCCGACTGGCGCGTCTATGGCGCGGGGATCACGATCACCGGCCCCACTTTGCGCGCCTACAAGCGCCTCGGCCTGCTCGACCAGATCAAGCAGAAGGGAGCGATCACCAGCAAGACGCGCCTGTTCCGCTATGACGGAACGCATATCCTCGATCTCGACGAACCAGTGATCGAGGAAGGGCTGCCCGCGACCGGCGGTATCATGCGTCCGGTGCTGCACCAGATCATGCAAAAGCGCGTGGGTGAGCTTGGCATCCCGGTCCGCCTCGGGCTGACGGTGACGGCGCTTGAGAACGACGGCAGTGGGGTCAATGTCCGCTTCTCCGACGGGAGCGAGGGCCGCTATGATCTGGTCGTGGGCGCGGACAGCATATTTTCCGCCGTGCGAGACATCGCCTTCCCGCACATGGGACCGGCGAAGATGACCGGCCAGGGGTGCTGGCGCATTTCGATCCGCAAACCACCCGAACTGCAGATGGGCGAATTCTTCCTTGGCCACGCCAATCCCTGCGGCATCACGGCCTGCGCGCCCGACCGCGTCTACATGTGGATGCTGACGCCCCATATGGAGCGGGACAGGTTCATGGACAAAGAGGAACTGTTCGTGACGCTCACCGGCCTGCTGCATGATTTCGGCGGCAATGCAGGGTGGATCCGCGACAACATGACCAGCGACGACTGGATCAACTACCGCCCGCTCGCCGCTGCATTGCAGCCCAGGGACTGGTTCAGCGGCCGCATTGTGCTGGTGGGGGACGCTGTCCACGCCACCACGCCGCACCTTGCATCGGGAGCGGGCATGGCGGTGGAGAGCGGCATCGTCCTGGCCGAGGAACTGGCGCGGACCGACGATGTCGAAACCGCACTCCACGCCTATCAGGAACGGCGGTTCGATCGTTGCCGCGATGTGATCGAAACCAGCATCGCCCTGGGCAAGCTGCAACTTGAACATGGCGATCCCCAGGTTCACGCGCAGATGCTCGAAGGCGCGCTGAAGCGGCTCAACGAGCCTTTTTAGAGCATTTTCAAGTTGACCCTTTACGGTCGACGGTTCGGAAAATGCGGCATCAAAGGACCAGAGCGTTTCCGCTCATAGTGAAAACGCTCTAGCGCCTTCTTCCCTCACCGATAGCGGTACGCCGCGGCGCGCTGCTAGAGCGAGCCATTGTTCGCAAGAGAAGAAGCTGGCCGCCGACATTGGCTGCTGTTAAGTCTTGAGGCCGACCTCATGCCTTGGGACATGCCGGATGATCTTCGCCGACTTCCTTCGCAATCGTCGCCGCGAGCAGTTATCGGACCAGGATCTCGCGGCGCTGGAGGCCAGCGTGAGCCAGGTCCGGAAAACCCATGCGCGACAGATCATTGCCCAGGCCGGCGAGCCGATCTCCTGCAGCACCTATCTGATGGACGGCTTCATCTGCCGCTATATGGACGACAGGAATGGCCTGCGCCAACTCGTCGCCGTCCATGTACCCGGCGATTTCGTCGACCTGCATGGCTATCCGCTCAGGCGGCTCGACCATGATGTCGCGACACTCGGCGCCTGCAGGATCGCTCTGGTGCCGCATGAAACACTCGACCGCCTGCTGCCCGAACGGCCCAATCTGACCAAGCTTTTGTGGTTCAGCACCCTGCTGGACGCAGCCATGCACAGGGAGTGGATATTCCGCCTTGGCAGGCTCGACGCCGTGGCGCGGATCGGCCATTTCTTCTGCGAGATGGAAGCGAAGCTGCGCGCGGTGGGCCTGAGCGACGGGTGCCGGTTCACCCTGCCGCTGACGCAGGCCGATCTGGGCGAGGCCTGCGGCATGACATCGGTGCACATCAACCGGATGCTGCGCGAATTGAGGGAACGAAAACTGCTCCAGATGCAACGCGGCAAGGTCACGATCTTCGATCTCGCCGCGCTGCGGCGGCTTTGCGATTATGATCCATCCTATCTGTTCATAGGCGGTTGAGGGAACAACATCCGCCTGCGAAGCGTCCTGAACTGCCGAACAGGAAGAGGATGGTGCATGCCCCGCGACGGCGTATTTGATGAATCCGGCAAGGCCTATGCCGAGGAAGGACAGGTGATGCTGGACGGCCCTGACGGGGTCGCGATCAGCATGACGCCCGACGCCGCGGACGAGACGGGGCATGAACTTATTCGCGCAGCATCGGAGGCGCGAGAGCAGATCGGCGAGATGGAGAGCGGCACGCCCGGCGGATGAGAGGATTCGGACGGATCGACTTGATCGAAATCAATCTGCAACGCATTCAGGGCCGCCGCGTCCCGTGATAATCGCCGATGCTCCTGATCTGAAAGGAGATGACGTGAAGACCCATTCGACCGAACAGGCTCTTTCCGGCGTGGATGGCTTTGACGACATCCTTTCGGGCGGACTGACCCGCGGGCGCGTCTTCCTGCTGGAAGGCAGTCCAGGTACGGGCAAGACCACCATCGCGATGCAGTTCCTGATCGAAGGCGCGCGGCATGGCGAACGTTGCCTTTACATCACCTTGTCCGAAACAGAGGATGAAATGCGCGACAGCGCCGCATCCCACGGCTGGACGCTGGAAGGGGTGGACCTGTTCGAGCTGGTGCCGCCCGAAAGCCTGCTGGATGAACAGCAGCGGCAAAGCCTGCTCTATTCATCGGACCTGGAACTGGGCGAAACGACCCGCCGGATCTTCGAAGCGTTCGAACGGATCCGACCCGACCGCGTCGTGCTGGACAGCCTGTCGGAAATCCGGCTGCTGGCGCAAAGCTCGCTGCGCTACCGCCGCCAGATCCTCGCGCTCAAGCATTTCTTCTCCAAGCAGAATGCGACCGTGCTGATGCTGGACGACCTGACGGCGGAGGTTTCCGACAAGACCGTGCACAGCGTCGCCCATGGCGTCATCCGGCTGGAGGAACTGTCCCCCGGCTATGGCCCGGAACGCCGTCGGTTGCGCGTCATCAAATATCGCGGTCGGCATTTTCGCGGCGGCTTCCATGATTTCGTCATTGCGCAGGGCGGCGTCCGCGTCTTTCCCCGGCTGGTGTCGGCTGAGCACAAGACCAGCTTCCGCCGGGACATGTTGAAAAGCGATTCCGGCGAGCTCGATGCCCTGCTGGGCGGCGGGATAGAACGCGGTTCGAGCGTACTCGTCCTCGGCCCGGCGGGCACGGGCAAGTCGCTGCTCGCCCTCACCTTCGTCACGGCAGCGGTCGCGCGGGGGGAAAAGGCGGCGATGTTCGTCTTCGACGAGGAGCTGAGCCTGCTCTTCGACCGCGCGCTCGGCCTTGGCATCGACATGCGGTCCATGGTCGAAAGCGGCGACCTGATCGTCGAGCAGGTGGACGCGGCTGAACTGTCCCCCGGCGAATTCTCCCAACGCGTGCGCAATTGCGTGGAACGACATGGGGTGATGACCGTCGTCCTCGACAGCCTGAACGGCTATCAGTCCGCCATGCCGGAGGAAAATGCGCTCGTGCTGCACATGCACGAGCTGCTGCAATATCTCAACCGGCAGGGGGCGACGACCTTCCTGACGGTCGCGCAGCACGGGCTGGTGGGCGACATGAAGACGCCAGTCGATGTCACCTATCTGGCCGACACGGTCATCCTGCTGCGCTATTTCGAAGCGCTGGGACGTGTGCGCCGCGCCATGTCGATCATCAAGAAGCGCACCGGGTCGCATGAGGACACGATCCGCGAATTTCGCATCGGCTCCTACGGCATCCGTCTGGGCGAACCGCTGGTGGGCTTTCAGGGCGTGCTGCGCGGGGTTCCGCATTTCGTCGGCAGTGCGCCCGCGCTGCTGGAAGACGACAAGGCGTGATACCGCATCTGTCCGAACGGGCGCTCATTCTCGCTCCGGTCGGGCGTGACGCCGACATTGCGGCCTCGGTGCTGGCCGAGGCGGGATTGCGGACCCAGATCTGCCAGGATCTTTGCGCATTGTTGAGCGGCATCGACAATGGCGCCGGCTTCGCGCTGGTGACGGAGGAGGCGTTGCACAATCGCGACCTGCATCCCCTGGTCGGCTGGTTGCAGAACCAGCCCAAATGGTCGGATTTCCCGTTCATCCTGCTGACCCGCCGCGGCGGCGGGCTGGAGCGCAACCCATCGGCGGCGCGCTATCTGGAGGTGCTGGGCAACGTCAATTTCCTGGAGAGACCCTTTCACCCCACCACGCTGATCAGCCTTGCCCGATCGGCATTGCGCGGCCGGCGCCGGCAATATGATGCCCGTGCGCGGCTGGAGGAACTGCATCGCGGCGCGGAGAAATATCGTTCCCTCTTCAATTCGATCGAAGCGGGCTTCTGCATCATAGAGATGATCTTCGACGAGGCGGGAAAGCCCGTCGACTATCTCTTTATCGAAACCAATCCCGCCTTTGCGCGCCAGACCGGCCTAAACGACGCGGTGGGCAAGAGGATGCGCTCGCTGGTGCCCGATCACGAACAGCATTGGTTCGACATTTACGGCCGGGTCGCCCGCACCGGAGAGGCCGTACGTTTCGAGGACGGGGCGGACGCGTTAGGGGGCTATTGGTACGATGTCTACGCATTCCGCGTGGGCGACCCCAAGGCACCCGTTGTCGCCGTGCTGTTCAACGACATCACCGAACGGCGCCGCATGGAGGCCGCCGTGCGGCGGAGCGAAGAGCGGTTGCGCGCGCTCAACGAGACATTGGAAGAGCGCGTGCAGCAGCGCTCGCATGAGCTGGAACTGGCGCAGGAGGCACTGCGCCAGTCGCAGAAGCTGGAATCCATGGGCCAGCTTACCGGCGGAGTCGCCCATGACTTCAACAATCTGTTGACGCCGATCGTGGGCA
This sequence comes from Sphingobium sp. LSP13-1-1.1, assembly GCF_040676415.1. Lineage (NCBI taxonomy): Bacteria > Pseudomonadati > Pseudomonadota > Alphaproteobacteria > Sphingomonadales > Sphingobiaceae > Sphingobium > Sphingobium sp. LSP13-1-1.1. Next base: position 478,974 of record NZ_JBEGHU010000001.1, read on the forward strand.
GCCTCGACCTGCTCCACCGGCGAGGACTGGGCACGGAGCGGGAGCGGCGACTGATCGAGGGGGCGCTGCAATCGGCCGACCGGGCGAAGATGCTGGTGCAAAGGCTGCTGGCCTTCGCGCGCCGGCAGCCTTTGCAGCCCACCGCCATCGACATAGGCGAGCTGGTGCGGGACATGCGCGACCTGATCGTCAGCACGTCCGGCCCGCGCGTGCAGGTCGAACTGGCGGTGGCGGACGATCTGCCGGCGGCCCATGCCGACGCCAACCAGATCGAGATGGCTTTGCTGAATCTTACGGTGAATGCGCGCGACGCCATGCCCGATGGGGGGCAGCTTCGCATAGAGGTAAGCTGCGACAGCATCGCCGCCGACAGCCGCTTCAGGGAAGGAAGATATGTCAGGCTGTCGGTGAAGGATACGGGCGTCGGCATGGATCAGCGGACCGCCGAAAAGGCGATCGAACCCTTTTTCACGACCAAGGGCGTGGGCCAGGGGACCGGCCTTGGCCTGTCGATGGTGCACGGCCTCGCCGCGCAGCTGGGCGGCGGCCTGACCATCGACAGCACCGTTGGCCAGGGCACGACGGTCAGCCTGTGGCTGCCGACCAGCGAGAGCGCGGCGACCAGGAATATCGCCGGTCCCGACGTCGATCCGGTCAAGCTCGATCATGGGACCGCTCTGGTGGTCGATGACGAGGATCTGGTGCGCGCAAGCACCGTGCACATGCTGCGCGAACTGGGCTATGACGTGCTCGAGGCGAGTTCGGCCGAACATGCGCTGGCGATCATGAAGACCGATACGGACATCGACATACTGGTCACCGACCATCTGATGCCGGGCACCACCGGCACCGACCTTATCGAACAGGCGCGAGCGCTGAAGCCCGAAATCCGCGCCCTGCTGATTTCGGGCTATGCGGAGAATGCCGGCATCTCACCAGGGCTGCCGCGGCTGACCAAGCCCTTCAGGCAGGTTGATCTGGCCCGGAGCCTCGCCACCCTGTGAAGACCCCGTGGCAGGGAGGAACGATCACGGGGCTGGAGCGGCGGCTGTACCCGGACCCAAAGCTCACAGCGCCCGCAGCGCTCTTGCCGGCCGCACCGACATCAGCGGGATCGATCCCAGCAACCCGATGCCCAGCGTCAGCATTGCGCCCGCGCCCAGCGTGGAGAGTATCAGCAACCAGTCCGGCGCCCAGTGGAAGTCGAATACCCGCACGATCACGAACCACCCCGCCGCCAGGCCCAGCGCCAGGGCCAGCAGAGCCACGGTCCCGGCCAGCAGCGCATATTCGATCCCCTGTGCGCCCAATATCTGCCAGCGCGTCGCGCCCAGCGTCTTCAAGATCACGCCATCATAGGCGCGCGCCTGACGCGAAGCCGCGATGGCGCCGATCAGCACGGCGATCCCCGCCAGGATCGCGACCGATCCCGCCAGCACGATAGCCGCCGACATCTGTCCCAACAGGAGAGTGACCTGCGTCACCACCTCGCTCACCGCGATGATGGATATGGAGGGGAAGGCCGCCAGCAAGGCGCGCGTCATCACGCCTTGCGATCCGCCCTTCATCGTGATCGTCGCGGACAGGCTGTGCGGTGAGCTTTGCAGTGTATGGGGCGAGAAGACCATGATGTAATTGAAACCCATCGTCTGCCAATTGACCTGCCGCAGGGAGGCGATGCGCGCCTCTATCTCGCGCCCCAGCACCGAGACGGTGAGCATGTCGCCAATGCCGACGCCCATCACCTCCGCCGCCTGACGGTCCAGCGAGACAAGCGGCGACCCGGCATAATCGCGCGGCCACCATTCGCCCTTCACCAGCTCTGAACCCTCCGGCAAGGTCTCGCTATAGGTGACGCCGCGCTCACCGCGCAGGAACCAGGCGCCCTCCGGCAACTGCTTGAGGTCCGCGACCCGCCGTCCGCCATAGGCGACGATGGTCCCTCTCAATGTCGGCACCATGTTGACCCTGGCGCCGGGCGCCTCCTTGCCGACCAGCGTCAGGAACCGATCCCTGGCCGCGATCGGAATGTCGAGCACGAACTGGTCGGGTGCGGTCCGGGGAACGGTGTTGCGTATCTCCGCGCTGAGGCTCGACTGGATCGCCGCCAGCGTCACGAACAGCGTCAGGCCCAGGCCCAGCGCCACCACCAGCGCTGAAGTCTGCGCGCCCGGCCTGTGCAGATTGGCGACGGCCAGCCGTGCCAGCGGGCGGCGTGGCGAGGGCAGGCGGCGGGCGATCCGCCGCACCAGCAGCCCGATGCCGGTCAGCAGCATCAGCACGGCGGCGACCGCGCCCAGCATCGCCGCCGCGAACCACGGCTCCTTCGCCGTGCCGAGGGCCAGCGCAACGAGCGCAGCCCCCGCCGCGCCAACCGCAACCATGCTCGCGCGATCCAGGCCGCGCCGCCGGTCCACCACATCCCGGAACAGGGCGGCAGCCGGCAGGGTCCGCGCTCGCGCCAGCGGCGGAACGGTGAAGATGAAGGCGATCAGCAACCCGTAAAGCGCGCTGCTGATCAAAGGCCAGGGCGCTACGGCAAAACCGGGCTGCACCGGCAATATGTCCCGCATCGCCGTTGTCAGCGCCAGCGGCAGCACAATGCCCGTCGCCAGTCCGCACGCGATGGCAAGCAGCGCAACCGCGCCCACCTGCATCAGGTAGATGCGGGCGATGTCGGTGGACGATGCGCCCAGGATCTTCAACGTTGCAATGCCGTCCCGTTTGATCGCCAGATAGGACGCGACACCATTGCCGACGCCGATCCCGGCTATAGCGAGCGCGGCAAGTCCGATCAGCGACAGGAATTGCCCCATCCGTTCCAGGAAACGGTTGGTTCCCGGCGCCGCGCCGTCGCGATCCTTGATCTCGAACCCGGCAGAGGGGAAGACGCGCTTCAACCTGTCGGCCGCGGCGCCGGCATCGCCGCCGGGCGCCATGCGGATGCGATATTTGCTCTCATACAGGCTGCCCGGCTGGATCAGTCCAGTGCGCCTGATGCCCTCCATCGACGTCAGCGCGACCGGCCCCAGGGTGAAGCCCTCCCCCACCCGGTCCGGCTCGTCCGAGATGATGTCGCGGATGCGGAAGGTCGCCGTGCCATAGCGCAGGCGGTCGCCCGGCCTAACGTCCAGCCGGTCGGCCAGCGCCTGTCCGATGACCAGTTCACCGGCGCGCATCGGCCCGGCCCGTCCGCCTTTCAGCATCAGCGCGCCGTAAAGAGGATAGGCCGCGTCCACGCCCTTGAGTTCGGTCAGCACGGCGGACGGGCCCGCGCCTTCCGCCCGTTGCGCTCCCGCGCGCTGCGCCATGGCGCGCAGCCTGATCGTTTCGCTCACCACCCCGTCACGCCGGAAGGCCGCCTTCTCCGCCCTGCTCGCCTCGCGTTGCGACATCGCCACCTCAATGTCGCCACCCAGCAGCAGCTGTCCCTTGCTCGCGATCTCGCCGGTGATCGCGGCGGTCAGGCCGCCGATCGTCGCCAGCGTCGCCACGCCCAGAAACAGGCAGACGAACAGCAACCGCAATCCCCGGAAACCGCGATGCAGGTCGCGTCGCGCTATCCGCCAGCAGGCGCCCCAACCCAAATCCGTCATGGGCGCCGATCCGCGACGATGCGCCCGTCGCGCATCTCCACGATGCGGTCGCACCGCTCCGCCAGCGCCGGATCATGGGTGATGATCACCAGCGTGGCGCCGTTCGCCGCCCGCCGGGCAAACAGCAGGTCGACGATGGCGGCGCTGGTCACACCATCCAGATTGCCGGTCGGTTCATCGGCGAAGATGATGTCCGGCGCCGGCGCGACGGCGCGGGCGATGGCCACCCGCTGCTGCTCGCCGCCGGAAAGCTGGGCCGGATAGTGATGCAGCCGGTGCCCCAGCCCCACAGCCTCCAATTCGCTCGCCGCGCGAGGGAAGGCGCTCGTGAATCCCGCCAGTTCCAGCGGCACGGCGACATTTTCCACCGCCGTCATCGTCGGCAGCAGGTGGAAGCTCTGCAACACGATGCCCACGCGCCCGCGCCTCGCCCGCGCCAGCGCGTCTTCATCCAGCGGGCCATAATCGATCCCGGCAACCCGTACCTCGCCGCCGCTGGCACGCTCCAGCCCGGACAGGATCGCCATCAACGACGACTTGCCCGACCCTGACGGTCCCAGGATCGCCAGGCTTTCGCCCTGGGGAATGGACAGGTCCACGCCCTTCAAGATCAGGGTCGGCGCTTCGCGGGTGCCGAGCGAAAGGGTGACATTGCGCGCTTCAATCGCAATATGGACATGGGTGGACGAGCCGTGCATCAGCGAAAGGAACCCCATGAAGGCGGGAAGATGGTCGATATATGTGGGCGCCATGGCGATTGTGCAATTGCTCACCGCCTGTTCGGGTCAGCCCACGGGAAACCAAGGCACGGCACAGACGGCGGAGGTCCGGAACACCGCTGCCCCGGTTGCCGACGGCAAGCTGCTCGTCGCCTTCGGAGACAGCCTCTATGCCGGCTATGGCGTGGCCCAGAATGAGAGCTTTCCCTTCCGCCTCGAACAGGCGCTGAAAGCCGGGGGGCTGGCGGTTCAGGTCCACAATGCGGGCGTGTCCGGTGAAACATCCCTGGGCGGCATGCAGCGCCTTGCCTTCACGCTGGACGGGCTGCCGCGCAAGCCCGACCTGCTGCTGCTCGACCTGGGCGGCAACGACATGCTGCGCGGCTTGCCGCCGGAGGACAGCGAGAAGAATCTGCGCGCCATATTGGACCAGCTCAAGCAGCGGCATATTCCTGTGCTGCTGACCGGCATGATGGCCGCGCCCAATATGGGCAAGGATTATGGCGCGAAGTTCGATGCCATCTATCCCCGGCTGGCGAAGGATTACGACCTGCCGCTCTACCCCTTCTTCCTGGATGGCGTGATCGGTGATCCGAAGCTGATGCAGGCCGATTCGATCCACCCCAATCCCGCCGGGGTGACCATCATCGTCGGCAAGATCGCGCCGATGGTCGCGGGCTTGCTTAAGGACGCCTAGGGAGAGACTAGGGGGCAACCGGATTGGACCCAAGCCAATCCGGATTCTTCGCCCCCTTCTGCGCCCTGCCAGAGCCGGTCAGGGCCGCAGATAACCGGCGAGCCTGTCCCTGATGATCGCTTCGGCCTCTGCGACGATACGGGCGATCAGAGCATCGCAGGTCGGAATGTCGCGGATCAGCCCCTGAACCTGCCCGGCCCAGACGAGTCCGGCATCGACGTCTCCGGTCTCCAGTGCGGTACGTCCCTTGGCGCCCGATACCAAGGGACGGATATCTTCAAAGACCGCGTCTTCGCGCGTGCTGATCGAAACCACTTCGTCGGACACGCTGTTCTTTGCGACGCGGCCGGTGTTGTGGAATTTGCGAAAGATCAGATTGGTGGACCGCTCATCATTATCGACGATGAACTGCTTGATCCGCGGATGGATCGGCGCCTCCACGGTGGCGCAGAAACGCGTGCCCATGTTGATCCCCTCCGCGCCGAGCGCCAGGGCGGCGACAAGGCCGCGACCGTCGCCGAAACCACCGCTCGCGATCATCGGGATCCTGACCTTGTCGGCGGCGGCAGGGATCAGGATGAGGCCCGGAATGTCGTCCTCCCCCGGATGGCCGGCACATTCGAAGCCGTCGATCGAGATCACGTCCGCTCCCATGCGTTCTGCCGACAATGCGTGACGGACGGCCGTGCATTTGTGGATGACCTTGATCCCGTTCCCCTTGAAATCGTCTATATGCTCCTGCGGCTTATATCCTGCCGTCTCGACGATCTTCACGCCGCTGTCGATGATCGCCCTGCGATATTCGGCATAGGGGGGCGGGGACACGGACGGCAGGATGGTCAGGTTCACGCCGAACGGCTTGTCGGTCATGGCCCGGCACCGATCGATTTCGCGGCGCAGATCGTCGGGCGTGGGCTGCGTCAGCGCCGTCAGCATGCCCAAACCACCGGCATTCGACACCGCCGAGGCGAGTTCGGCCCGCCCGACCCACATCATGCCGCCCTGCACGATCGGATATTGAACGCCGATCAGGTCCGTGAAACGTGTACGCATATATTCTCCCTACCCCCTGCCGTTCAGCGGCCGCGCCATTTGCCGGCACGCTTTTCGACGAACGCCTGCATGCCTTCCAGCCTGTCCTCGGTCGCCGTCAGGATCTGAAAAAGTCGCCGCTCGGTAATCAGCGCCTGGGACAGGGTCGTCTCGAAGGCGAGATTGACCATTTCCTTGTTGATCATCGCGGCCATGGGCGGCATCGCCGCGATCGCCGCGGCAGTCTTGAACGCTTCGTCGATGAGCTGGTCGGCGGGCACGACACGGGTGACCAGACCCGCCCTTTCCGCTTCCGCCGCGTCCATCATCCTGCCTGTCAGGCACATGTCCATCGCCTTGGCCTTGCCCACGGCGCGTGTCAGACGCTGTGAACCGCCCATGCCAGGCGCCACGGCCAGCTTGATTTCCGGTTGTCCGAATTTCGCCGTGTCGGCCGCAATGATGAAGTCCGCCATCATCGCAAGTTCGCATCCGCCGCCCAGTGCGAAGCCGGCCACAGCGGCAAACCATGGCTTGCGCGCCGCGGCGACATGATTTTGCCACCCGGCGAAAAAATCCTGGAGGAAGAAATCGGCGGCGGATTTCTCGACCATTTCCTTGATGTCGGCGCCGGCGGCAAACGCCTTCGCGCTGCCGGTCACGATCAGGCATCTCTGATCGGGATCCTGTTCATATTCGGCGAACGCATCCGTGAAGTCGGCCAGAACCTGGCTGTTGAGGGCATTCAGCGCATCGGGCCGGTTCAATGTCAGCAGCGTCACGGCGTCGCGTCGTTCGACCAGGATGGTCTCATAAGTCCGGGGCATGATCACAACGCCTCCACGATGGTGACATTGGCCATGCCGCCGCCTTCGCACATGGTTTGAAGGCCCCACCGCTTGCCCTGCTGTCGCAGGGCGTGGATCATCGTCGTCATGAGCTTGGTACCGCTGGCGCCAAGCGGATGGCCCAGCGCAATCGCGCCACCCCTGGCATTGAGTTTCGCGGGATCGGCGCCCAGCGCCTTGAGCCAGGCCATGGGAATGGAAGCAAATGCTTCGTTCACTTCAAAGAGATCGATATCCTCCAGCTTCATGCCTGCCCTGGCCAGGGCCTTGCGCGTCGCGGGAATAGGTTCCTCCAGCATGATGACCGGGTCCCCGGCAGTGACCGCCAGGGAATGAATACGCGCAATAGGGGTCAACCCATGGTCCTTCACCGCCTGCGCGCTCGCCACCAGAACCCCCGATGCGCCATCGGTCATCTGGCTGGCGTTCGCCGCCGTGATGGCGCCGCCCTCGATGATCGGCTTCACCCCGGCCATGCCCTCTGGCGAGGCATCGAAGCGCACGCCTTCATCCGTGTCGAAAATCGTGCCATCGACATGCACGGGCACGATCTCTTCGCGGAAGAGGCCAGCCTTGATCGCGTCTGCCGCCCGCCTGTGGCTCTCCAGCGCGTAGCGATCCATATCCTCCCGACTGAAGCCATATTTGTCGGCTATCGCCTGGGCCCCATGAAACTGGCTGAATTCGGATACGCCGTAACGGTCCAGGATCCGGCGGCTCCAGGGCCCCTGGCCCATTCCGGCCTGGGCATGCAGCGTATAATTCGATCCCATCGGCACGCGGGTCATGCTCTCGACACCAGCGGCGATGAGCAGGTCCTGCGTGCCTGACATCACGGCCTGCGCCGCGAAATGCAGCGCCTGTTGGGAGGAGCCGCATTGCCGGTCGATCGTGACGGCAGGCACGCTGTCGGGCAGGCCGGACGCCAGCACCATGTTGCGGCCGAGGGCGAAAGACTGCTCGCCGGCCTGGCTGACGCATCCGGCGATCACATCCTCTATCGCGGCGGGATCAATGCCGGACCGCTCCACCAACGCGTCCAGCACCATGCCGCCCAGATCGGCGGGATGCACGCCCGCCAAGGCACCCTTTCGGCGCCCTCCTGCGGTTCGCGCCGCTGCGACAATGAAGGCATCGGTCATTTACTATTCTCCTGATGGAAATTCGGCGGACGTTTTTCGACGAACGCGGCAATGCCTTCTCGGCCTTCGAACGTCCGGGCGCGGGCGGCGATCGCGCGGCTTTCCAGTTCCATCTGGGTTTCCAGAGGTCGCGTGAAGGCATCGAGCAGCAGCGCGCGCGTCGCGCCGATCGCGCCCGTCGCGGCATTGCTCAGCTCCTGCGCAATGGCATCGGCCTCAGTCGCCAGGGTTCCTTCCGCGACCACGCGGGTGATGAGGTTCATCGCCGCGGCATTCTCCGCCGAGATCCTGGGGTTGCGCAGCATCATTTCCTGCGCCTTTCGCAGGCCGACCAGCCGAGGAAGAAGCCAGGTCGTGCCCCCGTCGGGCACCATGCCGATCGCGGTGTAGGCCAGGGTGATGTGCGCTGCGGGCTCCGCCAGGACAATGTCGCCCAGAAGGGCAAGGCCGACGCCCGCACCCGCCACGGGACCATTGATGGCGGTCACGACCGGCTTGTCCATGCGCGCAAGCCGGGCGATGCCCGAATGCAGATAGGCGGTAATTTCCTTCAGGAATGATGGCAGCGCATCGCCCGCCCCGTGAAATGCGGCCACATCGCCGCCGGCGCAGAACAGCCGGCCTGCCCCGCTGATCAAAACGCATCGCACGCCGTCCTCCTCATCACAGAGGATGGCCGCATCCATGAAGGCGCGCGCCATCGGGATATCGATGGCGTTGCCGACCGCCGGCCGGTCGAGTGTGAGGCGCATGACGGCGCCGTCCCGCTCGACCCGCAGGCCATTGTGCGTCTCGGTCATCGCGGGGCCATGCGGATGGCGCCATCCAGCCGGATGACTTCGCCATTGAGCATCGGATTGCGGATGATGCTTTCGACGAGCTGCGCATATTCGGAAGGTTTGCCGAGCCGGCTGGGATGGGGCACCTGCGCGCCCAGGGCATCCTGGACATTCTGCGGAAAGGCTTCCAGCATCGGCGTCAGGAAGATGCCGGGGGCAATCGTCATCACGCGGATCTTGAACTGGGCGAGATCGCGCGCCACCGGAAGGGTCATGCCAACAACGCCGCCCTTGGACGACGAATAGGCGGCTTGCCCGATCTGCCCGTCAAAGGCCGCAACCGACGCCGTGTTGACGATCACGCCGCGCTCGCCCTCGATTTCCTCCGCGGCGGCAAGCTGCGCGGCAAATTTCGAGATCATGTTGAAGGTGCCGATCAGGTTCACTTCGATCGTCCGGCGATAGATATCCAGCGCGTGCGGCACATTTTCCTTGCCGACGGTCTTCACCGCGGGCGCGATGCCCGCGCAATTGACCAGGATGCGCGCCGTGCCATGCTTCTCGGCAGCCCGGCGCAGCCCTTCGGCGACGCTTTCGTCCTCGGCCACGTTGACCTTGAAGAAGGCGCCGCCCAGTTCCTGCGCCGCTTTCTCGCCGACCTCCTCATTCAGATCGAAAATGGCGACCTTCGCGCCTGCTGCTGCCAGCATGCGGGCCGTCGCATTGCCGAGGCCCGAAGCGCCACCAGTGACAATCGCCGGCATGTTCGTGATATCCATATTCCTACTCCTTCAATCTGCTTCGGGTCACATCAGTTCGACGGCGATCGCGGTAGCTTCACCCCCACCAATGCACAATGAAGCTATGCCACGCTTCAACCCGCGATTCTGCAATGCTGCGAGCAGCGTCGCCAATATGCGGGAACCCGATGCGCCGATGGGATGGCCGAGGGCAGTCGCGCCGCCGTTCACGTTCAGCTTGTCTGCGGGAATGGAAAGATCCCTGGCGGCGATCATGGCGACAACCGCAAAGGCTTCGTTGATCTCGAACAGGTCGACGTCCCCGATGGACCAGCCCGTTTTCTCCAGCAGCTTGCGGATCGCCGGGACCGGGGCCGTGGTGAACTTTGCAGGATCGTGGGCATGCGCGGCGGTCGCGACGATCCTGGCGATCACCGGCAGGCCGTGCTGACGCGCGACACTGTCGCGCGTCAGCAACAGGGCAGCGGCACCGTCCGAAATGGATGAAGCATTGGCGGCGGTAATTGTCCCGCCTTCCAGAAATGCGGGCTTCAGCGAAGGAATCTTGTCGGGCCGTGCCTTGCCGGGCTGTTCGTCCGTATCGACAATGACGTCGCCGCCCCGGCCGGGCACGCGGACGGGCTCGATCTCATGCGCGAAAGCGCCGCTTGCGATGGCATCGGTCGCGCGGCTGAGCGAACGCAGCGCATATTCGTCCTGCTCGGCACGCGAAAACTGATATTCGCGGACGGCGTCCTCCGCAAAGGCGCCCATGGGCTTGCCCGGCGCATAGGCGTCCTCAAGGCCGTCCATCATCATCGTGTCAATGACGCGATCATGACCGATGCGCGCACCGGCGCGATGTTTTGGCAGCGCATAGGGCGCGTTGCTCATGCTTTCCATGCCGCCCGCAACGATCGCTGCCGCGGCGCCCGAAGCAAGCGCCTCCGCCGCCATGATGACCGCCTGCATGCCTGAGCCGCACATCTTGTTGACTGTCGTCGCCTCCGCTGACTGGGGCAATCCGGCGCCAAGCGCCGCCTGTCGCGCCGGAGCCTGCCCCAGGCCCGCGGGAAGGACGCAGCCCATATAGACCCGATCGATCATGGAGCGTTCCATGCCGGATCGCTCGACCGCAGCCCTGATCGCGGCAGCGCCCAGTTCCGTGGCCTTCATCCCGGACAACGCGCCCTGGAAGCCGCCCATCGGCGTGCGCGCATAGCCAAGGATCACGACGGGGTCGTCGGTCATGTTTTGTACCTCCTAGAGTGAGCGGGCGATGACCATCCGCTGAATATCGGACGTTCCCTCGTAAATCTGGCATACGCGGACATCGCGATAGATTTTTGCGACGCCGAATTCCTCAAGATAGCCGTAGCCGCCCAGGGTCTGGAGCGCGCCGGAAACGACGGTTTCGGCGGTCTCCGACGCGACCAGTTTCGCCATCGACGCCTCGGCAAGGCATGGCAGATGTCCATCTTTCATCGACGCGGCATGCAGGACCAGCTGCCTGGCCGCCTCGAGCTTCGCCGCCAGGTCGGCCAGCCTGAAACCGACGGCCTGATGATCGATGATCGGCTTGCCGAAACTCTTGCGTTCCTTGGCATAGCCGATCGCGATGTCGAGAGCAGCCTGCGCCATGCCTATGCACTGCGCGGCAATCCCTATCCTGCCCGCTTCCAGATTGGCCAGCGCGATGCCATAGCCCGCGCCTTCCGCACCCAGCCGCAGGTCATCGGGCACGAACAGATCATCGAAGCGGATCGCGCATGTATCGGACGCGGCCTGGCCCAATTTATGTTCGACCTTGTCGACCGCATATCCCTTGCTGTCCGTAGGCACGACGAAGGCGGTGATGCCGCGCTTGCCCGCCGCCGGATCGGTCACGGCATAGACCATGGCAATACCGGCGATGCGGCCGGACGTGATGAACTGTTTCCCGCCGTTGAGGACATAGCCGCCCTCCACCTTCGTGGCCCTCGTCCGGATCGCCGACGCATCGGAACCCGCGTCGGTCTCCGTGAGGGCAAATGCGCCGATCAGGCGGCCGGCGATCAAGTCAGGAAGGAAGCGCGCCTGCTGCGCCGGCGTGCCGTCCTTCAGCAAACCCGCGACGATCAGGCTGTTCTGGATGCTGACGATGGTCGAGAGAGCGCCGTCAGCCGCAGCGATCTCCATCAGCGCCAGTGCATAGGATATATAGTCGGCCCCTGCCCCGCCCACGGCTTCGGGCGCGGTCATGCCCATCAGGCCCAGGGTCGCCATTTCTTCAAAGAGGCTGTCGGGATAGGCTTTGGCCGATTCGAATGCGAAGCTGTTGGGCCTGATCCGGTCCTGTGCGAATGCCCGCACCGCGTCCCTGATCGCGCTCTGAGTTTCGTTCAATAGCATATATGCTCCACTGGATGGCCGGAAGGCCTATTGCAGGAAGATCGCGCCGCGCGGTTCGTCCGTTTGAACGTGTGCAGCATTGAGGATTGCGGCAATGGCCGTGGCCTTACGGAGATTTATCCAGGAGGAAGAAATGTTGCCGCGCATTGCCGTCGTAACCGGGGCGTTCGGGATATTGGGCGAGGCTGTCTGCGCCGCCCTGCTTGCCAATGGCGATCGCGTTGCCCGCGTCGATTATGCGCAGCCTCGCGCCGCTCTGCCGGGCTGTGTCGATTTTGGCGGCGTCGACCTGGCGGATGCCGATTGCGCCAATCGGACGATCGACGCGATCGTCGAAACAATGGGACCGCCCGACATCCTCGTGAACGTGGCGGGCGGCTTCACCTGGGAGACGCTTTCCGACAGCACGATGGAAAGCTGGTCTCGCATGTTCTCCATGAATGCCATGACCTGCCTCAACATGACCAAGGCCGCGCTTCCCCAGTTGCGCAACCGGCCAAATGCCCGGATCATCAACATCGGATCGATGTCCGCGACATCGGCTGCGGCCGGAATGGCGACCTACGCCGCCTCCAAGACCGCCGTCCACAAGATCACCGAAGCTCTGGCCGCCGAGCTTGCCGACACATCCTGCACCGTCAATGCCGTATTGCCCAACGTGATCGACACCCCGACCAATCGCGCCGACATGCCCGATGCCGATTTTTCGAAATTCGTTCAGCCAGCGGCAATCGCGGACCTGATCCTGTTCCTCGCCTCCCCGGCGTCGCGCGGCATATCGGGCGCGCTCATTCCTGTGTCGCGCGGCGGAACCGAATAACCGTCGCTGGGGGGAGCGCAGCTTTCGCAGGCGATTTTGCTGATACCGACCGCTTCCATGGCCGGACGCTACAGCTAAACCGCCTCCCCGCCATCGGCGGTGATGGTCTGGCCGGTGATGAAGCCGGCCAGACGAGAACAAAGGAATAGCGCGGTCTGGCCTATTTCTTCTGGCAGTCCCAGACGTCCCAGCGGAATCGATCTGCGCTTGCTCTCCGCGAGGCCGGGCATCGCCGCCAGAAGCCGATCATTGGTCTTGCTGGAAATCCAGCCGCAGCGCAGGCTGTTCGCCCGGACGCCATATCGGCCTTCCTCCTTGGCGATGACGGCGATCATGCGATCGAGCGCCGCCTTCGATATCGCCGAGGTGCCGCCCCGCACCTCAATCATGTCACCCTGATAGCTGCTCAGAGTCAGGAAAGCGCCACGGCTGCGCCGCAAGTGAACGATCGATTCCTGCGCCAGATGGATCGCCGCCAGGACATCGCCTTCCAGCCAGCTGCGCCACATATCCTCTGATGTCCGACCGAAGAACTCCGGCGAAAAGGACGGGCCGGCCGCGTATATGATGCTGTGAAGCCCTTCTAAGTCCTCTGCCGCCCTGCTCAACGCATCGTTGACAACAGCCCGGTCGCGGGCGTCCACGGCGTAGATTCTCGCCTGTACGCCATAGCTTTCGACCATGTCCGCTACCCGCCGGGCAGCCGCCTCATCGCTGCGATAGCTGAACGCCACGGGTATGCCGGCTTGCGCGAACGCCTGGCATATCGCCGAACCCAGTCCGCCGCTTCCGCCGAGCACGAAAGCGCCGCCGGCGGGGAACATATCCGGCAGCGCTGTTGCCCGCTCCCCGCTCATAGACCGTACCAGCCGGCATCACGGTCGAGCGGAAGGTAGGACGGATCGCGCCGTTCGCGGAACGCCGCCAGGGCTTCCTTGGAATCGGGATGGCCGCTCATCCTCTCCGTCGCCGATTGTTCGAACGCATAGCCCTCTTGAACGTCCATCCACTCGATACGATCGAGAACGCGCTTGCTGACCCGGACCGCCGTGGGGCTATATCCTGCGATCCGTCCTGCCAGGCGTTCCGCCTCGGCCAGCACGGCTTCACCGTCGCAGACCTTGATCGCGCCGCCTGCCGCGGCGAAGTCCGGCGCCGACATCGCCTCTCCCGTGAAATACATGCGGCGGACCAGCGGCTGTGGCGCAAGGCGGGCGAGGTGACGCGCCCCGCCCATCACGCCGACCGTCAGTTCGGGCAAGCCGAAGAGCGCATCCTCACCCGCCAGTACAAAGTCGCAGGACGCCGCGATCGCCAGCCCGGTGCCCAGGGCGGCACCCCTCACCACGCCTATGACGGGGACCGCGCATTCCATGATCGCGAAAAAGGCTTCGCGTACCCGCCACATGCGTTCGCGCGCGTTCACGGGGGTCATCGACGCGAATTCGTCCAGGTCGTTACCACCGCAGAAATGCCGGCCAGCGCCGCTCAATATGATGGCCCGTACCGATTTGCAGAACGCGTCGGGACTTCTGAACAGCTCCGCGAGCTCGACATACATCGCCTGGTCCACGGCATTCACCGGGCCGCGATTCATGGTCACATGCACGATGCCATCCCGATCGCCTGTCGCAATGTCCAGAAACTTCATGCACCTCTCTCCGACCGATAGAGGCAGCGGCAGTCCTGCCCTCGATCGCGCCCTAATATCCTTCGCTGCTCCAGGCTTCGTCCGTTTGAGCGAATTGCAATTCCCTTTGGGAAGATAGGCCAAGCACGAAGACCGACGACAGAGAGGATGCCAGCCATGACGCATTTCAGCGGATCCCCCCAATCGGCCAAGGAGGAGTGGCGCAGATATTGGCCGGTGGTGCTGGGCGGCGCGATGGGCTATTCCTGCATAGGTCTTCAGACTTTCTGCTTCGGCCCGTTCGTGGGTGCGATCGAGCAGGAATTTGGCTGGTCGCGCGCGCAGACCATGTCCGGTTTTACGGTCATGTCAGGGGCGGCGATACTGTTCAACCTGCTGGGCGGACTCGCGGTCGATCGCTTCGGTGCGCGGCCCGTCGCCCTTTTCGGCCAGTTGCTGCTGTGTTTGTCCTTCGCACTGCTGTCCCAGGCGGACGGAAGCATGGGCAACTGGATTGCGCTTTGGGCGCTGGTGGCACTGGCTGTTGGAATGATGCAGGGTCCGGTATGGACCAGAAGCATCGCCGCCCTGTTCGACAAAGGGAGAGGGCTAGCCATTGCCGCCGTGCTCAGCGGTTCATCCCTGACGGCGGCCCTCGCGCCGCTCATCGCGACGGCACTGATCGAAGCCTTTCAATGGCGCGCAGCGTTGATCGGTACAGCCGCCATCTGGCTCGGCCTTACGCTGCCCTTCTCCGTCAGCCTCTTTGCCCGGCCGACCGGCCCGGCGCGATCCGCAGCTGCGCCGATGGGCATGGATCCGGCCTCTTCCCTCCCCGGCGTGACAGCGCGGGAAGCCATGCGCCAGCCGGCCTATTGGCTGATCGTCGGCGGCATGTTCAGTTTCATACTATATACGATGGCGCTCGCGCCCAATCTGGTTCCCCTTCTGATGAGCAAGAATATCAGCCTTGGGGCAGCGGCGCAGATCGCGGCGCTTGTCGGCATCGTCGGCCTGGTTGCCCGACTTTCGGTCGGGCATCTGCTCGACATCTTCCCCACCCATATCGTCGCGACCCTCATCTTCCTGTTGCCCCTGTTCGGCCTGGGGTTGATGATGCAGCACGATCCCGGCGTTGGCGTGCTTGTGATCGCGACGGCCATTTTCGGGGCTACCGTCGGCGCGGAGAATGACGTCGTCATCTATCTGGTGTCGAAATATTTCGGCATGCGCAGCTTTGGCGCACTGCTTGGCGGCATCAATTCGATCGCCGCGGTCGCCGCGACGATGGGGCCGATCGGCGCCGGCTGGATATACGACCGGACCGGCACTTACGACATGATGTTGCTGGTCCTGGGGGGGGTCATGGGTCTGGGCGCGCTTGGCATGTTCGCGCTGGGCAGGCTGCAGCCGCCGGTACCCGTTCCAACCATGTAGGGCATTTCCACATCGCGTCCCGCTCGGCGAGGAACACCGCGACCCGAACGTCCGGGCGGCGAATGCGACAGACGCAAAAAACCGGGCGATGCAATCGCATCGCCCGGTGGTCTTGTTGATCAGAACTTGACTGACAGCGTCGCGCCATAGGTGCGCGGATCGCCCCACTTGCAAGCGGCGTAGCCGATGCTGTTGAGGTTATTGCTGCAGTAAAGCTTGTAATAATTGTTCGTGATGTTCGATCCCCACAAGGCAAGGGAGAAGTTGGATTCGAAAAGTTGATCGAACGACAGGCGCGCGCCAAGCGTATCGAAAGCAGGCGTTCCGAAATTACCCTGCACCGCCAGCCCCTTGGTTTTCGTGCGGTAGAAGTAATTCACGCTCAAACGCGTCTTGGCAAAGCTTTCGGGGATGAAGTCGGCCTCATACGTCCCAGAGAGCGTCAGCGTCTGGCGTGGAACACCCGCGAATTCCTTGCCCGAAAGGTCCACCCCACCCGCGAAGTTGATGGGATTGGCCGCGTTGACCGGATTGGCAGGGTCGGTAGGCTGAGGCACGATAGAACCACTGCCATAGCGGCCAACCTGATAGGAATAGCCGGCATTCAACTCAAGCTGCGGGACCGGCTTGATCGAACCTTCCACTTCGATGCCTTTGATCGTGGCCTTGCCGACATTGAGGAGGATGAGTTCGGTGAACACGCCGCCACCAGAGCAGCCTACGTTGTCGTTGGTGCAGAATTGAAGGATATCCGACGTCTGGATATCGCGATATTTGCCGATAAATCCGGCAATGTTCAGACGATAGGGAACGCTGCCCAGGCGCCCCTGATGTTTGAGCCCCAATTCGAAGTCCGTAATCTTCTCCGGTCCGAACATGCTGAATTCAAGAACTCGGGTCGTCGGGTTCGGGCCGCCTGCCTTGAAGCCCCGGCGCGAGGCGAAATACAGGAGTGTGTCGGGCGTCGCTTGATATTCCAGCGATCCTGTCCAGGTTACAGCCTTATAGGTCCGATGGTTCGTCAAAGAGCATTCAGCGCCATTGTTCACGCCGACAGCATTGCCGAAAGTGCCGTTCAGTTCGTTGCATTGTCCTTGCGGGAACGCAGGATTCCACGACTGCACTGTCTCCGTAGACGTAGAGTAGAAACCTTCCCCCCGCATCTCTTTCTTGTCGCGGGTATAACGCGCGCCCAGCGTCAGGCGCAGGCCGTCCAGCCCGACACCACTGAAATCATAGGTGCCCTGAGCAAACGCAGCCATCGATTCGGTCGAATCCCGCATCGCTCCATGCTTCTCAAAGGCCGGACCGTAGAAAGATGCGGGGCCGACGACGAAGGATGAATTGACGTTATACTGATGCTTGACATGGGCATAGTACAAGCCGGTAATCAGATTGAGATTACCCCATCTTCCGATGACCTGGAACTCATCAGAAAATGTTTTATACTGATTTCGATAATATGTGTCGTTGTTCGTAGCCTGACCTGTCACAAACCCTGGAGGCGCGCCGAACAACGTACCGAAGTCGAAAGTCATTCCGGTAATTCCCGAAGGATCCTGAAAGTCCAGAGCCTCCTCATAGCGGGCGCCGATGATGTTCTTCAGCGTGACCGCGTCACTCAGTTCGAAGCTGGTGGTATTGGCGATCCCATAGACTTCGGAACGTGCCCCGAAGCCTGTCAGGGCAGGATAACGCGCATTGGTGAGCGTTTTACCAATGCCCGTGAAGGCGACCGAGCGGAATGGATTGCCTTGGCGCACCAAAAGACCGTTGGCCGTGTCCACAAGAGGAGTGCTGCCACCAAGGGCGCTTTGCTGCGTCACCGCCTGCTGCGTGACGCTGCGGAAGAAATTATTTGCGAGCGGCGCAGCCTCGATCAAGGACGGCGTGGGTATTTCGTCTTTGTGAATATAGTCGAATGTCGTGAGGTTTTCAAAACGATCGCCCGGTTTCACCAGAAGGGAGACACGGAAACTTTCGTTGTTTCGGTCGTTGAGATCCTTGCCACCCGGACGCAGATTCTTGAAGAATCCATCCTGCCTCTCGATTCGCCCGGCGATGCGGAGCGCCGCCACTTCGTCGATTAGGGGAATGTTGCCCATCACGGTGCCCTGGACGCGATTGTAATTGCCCATTTCCAGGTCAAAACGCGCTTCAGGATCGAATTTGGGCCGGGCGGTGGTGAAGACCATGGCGCCACCCATCGAATTCTTGCCGAAGAGCGTCCCCTGGGGACCCTTTAGCGCCTGAACATTTTCAAGGTCATAGAGAGACAGACCGCGCGTACTTTGCGCAACGCCGTTGACATATGTCACGACGTTCTCATCGGTATAGAGAACCTGACGCTGTCCGCGAATGATGAATTCGGGCAGGCTTGGATTGTTATTGCTGGGCTTGATCTGCAGATTGGGGACACTGAACTGAAGATCGTTCACTGCAACCACGTTTCGGCGTTCCATGGACGCCGCCGTCAATGTCGTCACGGCGACCGGAATTTTCTGTTGATTTTCCTCGACCCGGCGTGCCGTCACGATGATATCTTCAAGATTGCTGGCCTGGTTGCCCGACTGCGCCTGCGCGATAGTCGACGACCCAGCCATTGCAATCGCAATACACGCAGCGGAGACGGTGTAGTGGAATGCGGGTTTTACGGCCCTCATATTCATCCTCCCATTTCTACCTCTCCATGACCCCGGAGATGGTGCAACGAATCTACCACCGGCGTTCGCCATAATTTTAGGCCGAACGGACTAGAGAGGGTTCCATCTGGTCGAATCAGATTGCCGTCATTGATTTTTTGCGTGAATTCCTGACCGAAGACAGCTTCCGATCGAATGGATTCGCTCTGGTCCGCATATAAATGGTTTGAACGGCACCCCCAGCCATGGCTTTCCACAGGGCGGCTGTCCGGCCAGTCCGCCGCGACGCGCGTGAGCGTCCGGTCTTAGCGAAAGCAAGTTCATGCTCCATGAGGATTGCATCATGCTGACTGGATGAAGCTTCGCATATCAATATATTCGGGAAGTCACCTGATGGAGGCAAGCAAAGCGATGGAGGGCAACCCAGAACAGCGGATGGGCTCCGCGCCGACCTGGCCGATGATCGCTGCATGCTTGCTTCTGGCCGCATCACTGCCGCTGTTCTGGCCAGGCATCGCCGCATATGACACTATCGTCCAGTATCGCGAGATACTGAGCCAAAGCTACACCGACTGGCATCCGCCGGTGATGGCGCGGCTCTGGTCCCTGTTCGCTTTCGCCGGGCCTAGCGCCGCGGTTCTGCTGGTCATCCAGATGGCGGCATATTGGATCGGACTGGGATTGACAGGACAGGCGGTCGGCAACAACCGCAAGGCTGCGGCGCTGCTGGCCGTCGGTGCGTCGCCACTGCTGCTCGGCTGGCTCGCGGTCGTGATCAAGGACAGCCAGCTTGCAGGTGCGTTGACCTTGGCCACCGGCATTGTCAGCGCTTATCGATTGCGCGGCAGGCCCGTTCCCCTTACCGCCTCGACGATCGCCATTGTCTGCCTGGTCTATGCCACGCTGGTCCGCGCGAACGGCGCCTTTTCCACAATACCCATCGCGATGCTGCTCTTGCCCCGGCCGCGCAATGACCTTGCATGGATCGCGGCCATGATCGTGGCGATCCCGGCCGCGCTGCTTCTGTCCCAGCCGGTCAATCATGTCCTGCTTGGCGCGCGCGACAGCGGCGTGCGCAGCAGCCAGCCGATATATGACCTTGCCGCGATAGCCGTCCGGACGGACGACCCGTCCTTCGGCCTTCCGCGTCCGTCCATCTGGGTGCTGCAGGCGCATCATTGCGTCAAGCCGCTGTTCTGGGATCCTCTCGACGAAAATGCCACATGCGCCGCCGCCATCCGTCCCTGGAGCCACGCATCGCTCGGCCAGCTCTTCCGCCAATTTTCCAGAGCGCTGGCGACACATCCCGCCGCCTATGCTGCCCATCGGCTCGCGCATCTGAATTCGACCGAGCGCTGGCTCGTGCCATTGCACTGGCCCCTGGCAGCGCCGCCGATGCGATCGGAACCCAATGATCTGGGTTTCGCCGACCCCTCGCCCATTGCGATGCAATGGCAGAAGGCCGCAGGATGGATGACGGACGTTCCCCTGGCGTGGCCGATCCTCTGGACCGTGGCTGCCATTTGGGGATTGTGGAACGCCTGGCATCGACCGGCGGATGCGCGGCGCGACCTTGCAACGGCGCTGTTCCTCTCCGCGCTCTTTCAGGAGGCGAGCTTCGTCCTGATCAGCATTTCGTCCGACCTGCGCTATCACCTCTGGGTCATGCTGGCGACGGCGCTGGGGTGGATCATCCTTTGGCAGCCGGGGAAAGCCCTGCACGCAAGGAGGCTGGCTTTGCTGACGATGGCATTTCTTCTCGTCTCGGGCGCCATGGCGCGCGCCACCCTGCCATCGCCGCCGACGCACTATCACGACCTCATGAACTGACGTCCCAAGCACTTTCGACCGCTGTTCAGAAGGCGGCAGGTCAGGCCGGTTGCCGTTCGCGCTCTATCCACAGCAGTGAGAGAGGCAAGAGCAGCAGCATGAACAAGGTTGCGGAGATGATGCCGCCGACGATGACGCACGCAAAGGGACGCTGCGTCTCGGACCCTATCCCCGTCGACAGCGCCGCCGGCAGCAGGCCCAGCCCCGCCATCAGGGCCGTCATCAATATCGGCCGCAGGCGGTCGATCGCACCCTCCACCACGGCCTTGCCAAAGGCGTCGCCATTTTCAAATCTGTGGGTAATATGCTCCAGCATCACCACGCCATTCTGGACGGAGATGCCGGCGACAGCGATGAATCCGACAGCCGCGGATACCGACATATGAAGGCCTGCGAGCGCGAGCGCCGCAACGCCCCCGATGGCGGTGAAAGGAACCATCGCAAGGATCAGCAGGGCCGATCGCACCGAACGGAACGCTCCGAAAAGCAGGATGAAGATGCCAAAGAGCGCGATGGGAACGATCATTTCCAGCCGCTTCATGGCGCGCTGCTGATTTTCGAACTGGCCGCCCCAAACCATCCGGTAGCCGGCGGGCAGCTTCACCTGCTCGGCCACCGCCTTTTGTGCATCCGCCACGAAGCCGCCCTGGTCGCGACCGTCGACATTCGCCTTCACCGCGACGTTGCGACTGCCATTTTCGCGGCTGATGCGGGACGCGCCCATTTCAACGCTGATATGCGCAACCCCGCCCAGCGAGATGGTGCCGCCCGCCGGCAGCGGAATTTGCAGCTGGGCGACATCGTCGATCGCATTGCGCTGGTCCGCCGCAAAGCGCACGACAATGTCGAAATTCCGGTCACCTTCATAGGCTGAGCCGACCGTCGCACCGCCGAACGCCGTCGCGATCGCCTTGTTGGCATCATCGGAATTCAGGCCGTACCGGGCCATGGCATCCCGATCCAGCACGGCGCGCACTTCGGTCTGGCCGCCGATCTTCACGGCATCGACATCCGAAGCGCCCGGCACGGCCGCAACCACGCGCGCTGTCTTTTCGCCAAGCGCTTCCAGGATGTTGAGGTCGGTGCCGATGATCTTGATGGAGATTTCGCCCTTCACGCCGGACAGGCTTTCCTCGACACTGTCCTCGATCACCTGGCTGAAATTGGTCGGCACGCCGGGTATGGCGGCGATCTTCCTGCGCATGTCGTCCTCCAGCGCCGCCTTGGTCGGGAATTGCGGACGCCATGTGTTCCGTGGCTTGAGGTCGATCAGCATCTGCATGCTGGACGGCCCCTTGGGGTCGGTACCGTCGTCAGGGCGCCCGGTTTCCGAACCTACATGGGCGACTTCAGGATAGGACAGCATGATCCCGCGAATGCGCGCTTCCACCTTGCGGGTGGTGTCCATCGATGCCGACGGGGTCAATTGCACGGTCAGCCAGATATTGCCTTCATCAAGCTTGGGCAGGAATTCCGAACCCAGACGGGGCACCAGCGCGACCGTGATGAGCAGCACCAGCGCGGAGGCGCCGAACAGAACCTTCGTGCGCGGCTGCGACCGGGTGATGATCCGCCGATAGCCATCCTTCAGCCGGTCCATCCACGCAATGTGCTTTTCAGCCATGTCGTAGCGTTCCACCAGGAAACCGAGCACGGCGGGCAGAAAGGACAGGGTGAGCACCAATGCGGCGCCCAGCGCGAAGGACAGCGTCAGCGCCACCGGCGAGAACATCTTTCCTTCCACCCGCTGGAAGGTGAAGATGGGTACAAAGGCCATGATGATGATGGCCTTTGAAAAAAGGATCGGCCGCGCCAGGCTGGTGACCGTATTGCGCAACACCTGCTTGCGACGGATCTTGTCGGGCTGGGTACCCTGATGTTTCGCTGCCTCCAGCGCCAGTGCGACCATCAGCGCTTCGACCAGCACCACGGCGGAGTCGATGATGATGCCGAAATCGACCGCCCCCATGGAGATCAGATTGGCCGGCACATTGGCAAAGCTGAGCCCGGAAAAGGCAGCGAGCAGCGCCAGCGGAATGATCGCCGCGACGACGAGCGCGGCGCGCCAGTTGCGCAGGAAGGCGAGCAGCAGCACCGTCACGAGCGTCGCGCCGACGACCAGGTTTTCTGCGACCGTCTCGACCGTGCGGTCCAGCAGCTTCGTGCGCTGATAGGTCGCCCTGATCTGGATCGGTTCATGCCCCGTTCGCTGGGCGTCAAGGCGGAACTGCGCGTTCAGCCTGTCCACCGCCTCGCGGACGCCGGCGACGACCACAGCGGCATTCTGGCCCTTTACCATGGTGACGATGCCTTCACTCACATCGTCCTTGTGGTCATAGGCGACCATGCCGCTTCGTTCGGGCGTGCCGATCTTCACGTCACCCAGGTCTCGAACGCGCACGGTATTGCCGTTCTGCGCCTTGACCACGGTGTTCCCGACATCGTCTATGCCCTGATAAAGGCCGATGCCGCGCACCACGACAACCTCGTCGCCGCGCGGAATGACGCCGCCGCCGACGTTGGAATTGGCGTTGCCCACCGCCGACTGGATGTCGGCGACCGTAACGCCATAGCGTTTGAGCAGATCCGGACGGATCAGGATCTGATATTGCTTGATGCTGCCGCCAAAGCTGGTGACGTCCGCGACACCTGGCACCATGCGAAGCGCCGGACGCACCACGAAGTCCTGGATCGCGCGCGCTTCGTACAGCGGCATGTCCTTGGGCTTGTCGAGAACATAGCGATAGACTTCGCCGACCGCGGTGGAAAGGGGCGCCAGGCTGGGCACGACGCCGTCCGGAAGATCGGCGTCGCGCAGCTTTTCAAGCACCTGGGATCGAGCGAAATAATCGTCGGTCCCGTCGTTGAAGATCAGCGTGACGACGGAGAGGCCGGTGATCGAGACCGAACGGATGTCATTGACCCCTGGCGTCCCGGCCAGCGCACGCTCGATCGGCAGCGATATGGAGCGCTCGACCTCCTCCGGCGCCTGCCCCGGCCGCTGGCTGATGACGACCACCTGGACGTCCTGCACGTCCGGAAAGGCCTCGATCGGCAGCGTCGTCACGGCGCTGCCGCCAACGATGATCAGAGCGACCACCATCATGATCACGAATATCCGCTTCTCCACGACGAAGCGGGCCAGACGTTCCAGCATCGATTCAGTCCCCGGAGAACTGTGCGTTCAGCAGCAAGGCGCCCTCGCCCACGATGTGATCGCCGTTGCGCAGGCCGGCGATCACATAGGAATAGGCGTCGCCGCGCTCGCCCACCTCTACCGCCACGCGTCGGAAGCGGCCCCCACCTTCGGCACGGAAGACATAGTTTTTCATCCCTGATTCGAAGATCGCGGCATTGGGCACCTTGATCGCGCGACGGCCGTCATCCGTCGTCAGACGCGCCCGGGCGTACATTTCGGGTTTCAGCGCAAGGTCGGGATTGTCCGCTTCCGCGCGTACCTGGACGCGGCGGGTGGCGGGATCGACCGCGAGACCGATCTGGGTGACGGTTCCGCTGAAGTGGCGGTCGGGATAGGCCGGAACATCGAATTCGATCCGTTCGCCAACACGCACGCGGCCGACGGAATCTTCGGGCACATCGACATTGACCCAGAGATGACGCGGATCGGACACCGTGTAGAGCGGGCTCTGCCCGGCTGAAATCTGCTGCCCAGGGTTGATCTGCCGATCAATGACATATCCGCCGACCGAGCTTGTGAGCGGCAAGGCATCGCCGCTCCCGCCGCCCAGATTGCGCAGCCGCAGGCTGGCGCGCTCCAACTCGGCGGATGCGGAGGCAGCATCGGCCTCGGCCGCATCGACGTCGCGGCGAGCTATGGCGCCGCCCGCGAAGAGCATCCGCGAACGTTCCATTTCCCGCGCCTTCAGATTGCGCTGCGCCTGCGCCGTCAGCAGGTCTGCGCGCGACTGGCCCACATCGGGCGCATCGAGATAGGCGAGCGGCTGGCCCGCCCGAACGGCCTGACCGATATCCGCCAGCACCCGTGTCACGCGACCCGCCACGGGCGCGCCGACGCGACTGGTGCGCGCTTCATCCAGGACGATGCGGGCATTGAGATCGGCGGAAACGGGCAAAGGACCGCTCGACGCCGTTACCAGTTGCAACGAATCCAGTTCTGGCGAACCCGGCGCATAGCTGATCATGTCCGGCGATTTTTTCGGCGCCTTGGGTGGCGGCGCATCGGCGGCGCCACAGGCTGCAAGCAGCATCAGCACAGCCAGCGAGGCGCCGGAGCGCAGAGGAAAACTCCTCGTCATATCAGCGATCGTCTCCGGTAGTTTCAGCGGCGCTTAGCCGCGCAATGGCGTTGGCCACATCAGATTGCGCATCGATCGCGCCCAGTTCGACGGCGCGCAGCGAACGGCGGGCGTCCAGCAGTTCCATCAACGATGTGGCGCCGTGGCCATAGGCGAACTCAGCCACCTCCGCCGCCCTGCGGGCCGCGGGGAGCTGCGTCGTGTCGAACGCGCGCTGGCGATCGACGGCTTCCTGGAGCGCCTGTCGCGCAATCAGGATGTCGGCCGTGGCGACCGAGATCGCCTTGCGTTCCTCGGCTTCCGCCTGGACCAGCGCGGTCTCGGCAGCCTCTCCCTCTCCGACATAGCGATTCCGGACGGGGATGGGCAGGGACACGCCCAGACCAACCGAGTCACCGACGCCCAGGGCACCGCTGGCGCGTTCATACTGGACCCCGACCGTCACGTCGGGATGGCGCAGCGCACGCGCGCCATCGACATCACGCCTCGCCGCCATGGTCCGGGCCTGCGCCGCGAGAACATCCGGCCGACGCAGAGCGATCAGATCGGCCGCCTGTTCATTCATGCCGCCGGGTGCGGGCCAGTCGCCGGTCGTCGCCAGCATGTCCGATTGCACCTCTCGCCCAATCAGCGTTCCCAGCGCGAGTTGCGCGACATGCCATTGGGTGACGCTCTGCGCCGCGTCGGTGCGGGCGCGGGCGGCCTCCACCGTCTGCCGGGCGAGATCCCCGCTGGAGAGAGCCCCGACGTGCTGCTGCTTGCCTGCAATGGCGAGGCTGTCGGCATAGCTGCTGGCTATGGTCTGCAATATCCGGACGCGGTCTTCGGCCGCCTTGAGGTCGAAATAGGCGTCATACACGGCCTCGCGCATGTCACGGCGCGCACTGACCAGATCATCCTGCGCCGCGTCGATCAGCGCGTTGGCCGCCGCCGTTCGCGCGCGCCGCTTGCCCCCCCGCTCAAGCGGAAGGTCGACGCGGGCCACCGTGTCGGCCAGCCGGTCATAAGGAACAACCCCGATTTGCGACGGCCGGATCTGCGTAGAATTGACGCTGAACACCGGATTGGGCGCCGTATCGGCCATGCGGAGGTTCGCCTGCGCGGTTTTCAGCGCAAGACGGGCACGGATGACGTCGATATTCGCCTCGTCCGCCAGGGTCAGGGCGGCATCCAGGCTGATGGGCGCGGCGGCTGTCTCTGCTTGCGCGGGAATAGCCGCAATCGCCGGAAGCGGATGCAGAATCGCTGCGCAAAACAGGCATGCCGCCAGGCTCGCGAACCGCGAGCCTGGCGCAACGTTGGAAAACGGCATTGGCGGCTGAACATTCCCTGAAGATGGACTTGGCCCATCTATCAGAAGGGAGGCGTGCCGCAAGATTGTCGATCAATCTAAACTAAATTTAATATAGGCGTAATTCGTCATTTTTGGCATATTTATGACAATGATGGATATGAGTATTTTATGATAGGATATTATATCTTATAAATAGCTGAAATCTCTATGCATATATTGCGATTATTGCTTCAACATCTGCCGAAGACTTTGCAAGACAACAGACATTTGACGATGGAGTGATCCCCCAAGCCAGGGCAATCCATGCCAGCATGTCGGCTTCACGCCCCCCGATACAATTGATATGGACCATCATGCCCCGGCGTAAGGACATATGGAGATGCGGGATACTCGCCCGCCCGTTGGAACATGTTCTGGTGACCGGCGCGATGGACGGGCCGGTCACCTGGCTTGCCGAGGAACCGTCCTTCCAGTTTCTGGCCGACCCTTTCGGCTTGCGCGACGAAGAGGGGCGGTTGCATCTGTTCGTTGAGCAATATGATTATCGTTCCCGGCACGGAACAATAGAAAAGCTGCTTTTCGATGAACATATGCAGCTTGTGGATCGCAACCCCTGCCTCAGCGAACCTTGGCATCTCTCCTATCCGCAGGTCTTTGCCGCAGACGGCGCCGTCTGGATGCTGCCCGAAGCGCACCGGTCGGGAGCCCTGACGCTTTATCGCGATCATGGCGGTCTTCTGGACTGGCGGCCCGAATGCCGCATCGCACTGGATTGCGTGCCCGTCGACGCCACCATCCTCCGGCGGGACGGACGCTGGTACCTGTTCTATTCACCAGCGACGACCAGAACCACGAAGCTGGCCCATCTTCATGTCGCCTGGGCGGACAGGCTGTGCGGCCCATGGATTCCCCACCCGGCCAATCCCGTGCGGATCGACCCCCGTTCCTCCCGTCCGGGCGGGACCGCTGTCACGCTCGGCGACAGGATCATGCTGCCGGTGCAGGATTGCACCGCCACCTATGGCGGCGCACTCAGGCCCCTGTGGATCAATCGCCTGGATGAGCAGCGGTTCGAGGCGGAGGCCGGCGATGCCCTGATACCCCCCGCCGACGTCGGCGACTACAGCCAGGGCATGCACAGCTTGACGGCATGCGGCGACATCACCCTGTTCGACGTCAAGCGGATCGACGCATCGCTGCGGGGCCTGGCGCTGGACGTTCAGCGTCAACTGGGACGATTTCGTTCAGGATCGCGCCGCCCGTAGCCGCAAACTGCGCCCAGGAAAAGCGATCCAGCATGTCGGCCCGCGCGGCCTGCCCCATCGCATGCAGCCCGTCCGGCTGCGACAGCATGGTCTGGAGCGCCCGCGCCAGAGCGTCGGCATCGCCGGGCGGAACGATCAGGCCGGTCGCATCCTGACGGATGGAATAGGGCAGTTCCCCCACCGACGACGCCAGGACGGGAAGCCCCGCCGTCAATGCCTCATGCGCGGCGATGCAGAATCCCTCCGACCGGGAGGGTTGCACATAAGCATGCAGGTTCGAAAGAAAGGCGTGCGGCTGATCAACGAAGCCCGGAAAGGCGATGGTGTCGAGCGCCGCGCTCGCTGCCATGGCCTCAAGTCTTTGCCGTTCCGCGCCCTCGCCTCCAATCACGAACTGGACGGGAGTAGCGGGGGTGAAGCCGCCAGCCTTCAACCGGGCCAGCGCAGCGATCAGCAGGTCATAGCCTTTAACTGGATGCAGGCGGCCAAGGCTGCCGATGCGAAGCCATTCGCCCGGCTGCCACGGCCGCGCCTCGACCATTGCCGGATCGGCCGCGAAGATAGGCCAGCATCTCAGGCGCTCCAGCGGAACCCCGAGCCGTTCCGCGGTCAGGTCCGTCACGGACCGGGAATCCCCTACCCACAACGTCGCGCGCCGCAACAGCAGCCGCATGAGGCGCCGGTTCCAGGGCTTGAGGAAGGCCGCATGCTGCCAGCAGATCACCGGCAGGCCCATGGACGGACCAAGGATCAGGCTGAGGATCGTCGCGCGGCTCAACGACGACCAGATATGGGTCGCGCCCCAGGCCCGCAGTTCGCGCCGAAGCCAGAGCGCGGCGGCGACATGGTCCGTCAGGCCGCCCTCGCGCACGGCGGGATCCAGCCCCGCCGCCGCCATGGCGGGAAGGCCCCGGCGATCCCGGGGGGTAAGCGCGAACAGGCGCACCTGCGCTCCGCCATCGCGGAGCACGCGGGCTATGGCGGGAACGGGCTGGCTTGCCCCTCCCCCCTCCACGGAGTTGATGACATAGGCGATCCGCGGGCGGCTCAATGAAGCTGGCTCCGCCGCCACACCAGGCCTGAAAGCAGGGCGCTGGACAGCAGCGCCTGCCCCACCGCCTGCAAACCGGCGCCCATCAGGCCAGCTTCGCTCAGCAACCATGGCAGTATCGGAAGAAAGATCATGCTGGCGAACAGGTTGGCGCTCATCGACAGGGCGGGATATCCCATAGCGGACAGGGCCGAGCTGCACGGCGGCCCAATGACCGCGATCATGCGCGCGGCGATCAGCACGACCATGATGCCGCCCGCCGCCTTGAACGCCGTCCCGCCCAGCAGCGTGATGATCGGCGTCGGGAAGAGTGCGGCGATCAGGACGACGGGCGCCGCCGCGGCCAGGGCGATGCCCACGACCCGGACCAATGTCCTGCGCAACGGAGCGCCGCCTTCGCCCGCCGCCACCATGCGCGCCAGTTCGGCATAGGCGGTGTTACCCAATATCTGCGCGGGTTGGGCGATGATCACGGTGGCGCGCTGGGCGATGGCGAACAGCCCGGCCATGGCCGGTCCAAGCACCCAGCCGACGATCAGCGGCGCTATGCGGCCGGCCAGTTCGTTCAGTGTGACATCCGCATTGCTGGCGACCAGGAAGCGCCAGATGCCGGGATTGTCGGTCCTCGCGCTGCCGCTTTCGGGACGATGCAGGACGGGCCCCAGACGGCGGCGCGCACACCACCACCCCATGCCCCAGAGCACCGCGAATTCGGCCAGCGCGGCGATCAGCCATGCGACCAGAAAGCCGGCGATGCCCCATCCCGTCAATAGCGCCAGCAGCGCGCCGGCCAGTCGGATCGTCGGCTGAACCAGATTATGCACCCCGATAAGGTCGAAACGGCCTATCAGTTGCAGATAGCCGGCAGGTACCGAACGCACCGACCCCAGCACAGCGAAACTATAGGGAATGGCGAAGGCGACCGTCTGGGGTGGCCAGCCAAGATGCGGCCCGACGAACGGGGCCAATATCATCGCCACCAAGATCGCTGCGGCACCCCCGGCGAGTTCGACCGTGGTGCCGAACCGCAGAAGCCTGGCGAGCCGATGGGGCGAATTGTCCGCCGTCGCCTCCGCGCCATAGCGAATGATCGCCTGCCAGGCAGGAAATTCGACGATACCGCAAACCGCCGTCACATAAGCATGGACCAGCACCAGAATACCATAGTCGCGCGGCCCGAGGGCGCGGGCCGCGATGACGAGGTAAATCAGGCTGATGACACCCGCGCCCGCCTTTCCGCCGAGCACAAGTCCCAATCCCTTGAATATGCGCCCTGCAATTCCAACGCGTTCCGTCATGCCGATGGCGAAGCCCAATCCTTGTTCCGCAAGGCGACGCCCATGCTGTTGCGGGCGGCAAGGCGGCGCCCCAGGAAATGATAGAAATACCAGTCTAGCGCCCTGCCGGGCAAATAGCGATAGAGCAATCGCTCTGCCCTGGTCCAGCTTACGGCATCGCGTGATACGCGCCGTTCCGAGGGGAAACAGACATGGTCGGGATGGTAGACCACGCGGCCATGGCGCATGATGCGATGGACGATCTCATGATCTTCCAGCACATAGGGCCAGCGCGCTGCGTCGAAGCCGCCGCCGGCGCGCAGCGCCGCGGTGCGGAAGGCCTGCGCATAGCCGCCGGCATGGCATTTGGTCGCAAAGCGCCGGCCCTTGCGCAGGATGAAGGCGATGCGGCGCTGCGAACGCATATCCTCTGCCGGCGCATAAAGGTCGATCGCCATCACCGCCGCGGCGCCGTCATGATGGCCGAACAGGGCGATGATGCGCCTTACATAATCGGACGGGTAAATGGTGTCCGCGTCGCAGGTGGCGACCAGCGGCGTATCGACCTGCGCTAGACCGGCCGCCAGCGCATTGATTTTCCCCGGTGTGGGGCAGGAGAGAATTCTCGCGCGGTCGCCCAGAGCCGCGATATGGATGGCCGCTTCGGCCGCGCCTCCATCCGTCGAACCGTTGTCGATCAGCAGCAGCAGGAAGCGCTCGTCATTCTGCGCGACAAGGCTGTCGATCGTGCGGCCGATCCATCCCTGTTCATTGAAGAAGGGAAGGATGATGGTCAGCAGCGCCGTCACGCCGCGCGAACGGCCGAAAGGGGATCACGACCGGTGCTTCGGCGCTCTGCCAGCATGGCGATCGCCTCCGCCGCCCTTTCGGACGAGGGACGGCCATTCAGGTCGAAGCTCTCGGCGAACAGCCTTTCCTGCACGGCGCGGTATCGTTCGTGGTGCAGAGCGTCCGCGCGGTCGAGCGCGGAACTCAGCGCTGCGGGATCGGAAATGACTTCACCGGCTTGCCAATGGGCGAAGTTGGGATTCCCTTCCCATTGGATTGCGTGGCTGTTCAGGAAGATGCAAGGGCGCGGACGAAGCAGGAATTCATAGATCTGGCTGCTCGCATCACCCAGGTAGATGTCGGCAGCGGTCGTGTAGCTCATGTCCGTGGACGCGCGGCTGCCCAGGTCGATGTGGATGTTGTCCCCGTGCAGATAGCGGTTTTCGATCACGCCCGCCCGGCTGATCGTCAGCCTGTCGATGGTGACCACGAACGGCCGTTGAAACAGCATGACATGGGGCGCGAACAGCAGGGCCCGATCGTCATGGCGCTGGAAATGGTCAAGCACCTGCCGCCCATGCCTGTACCAGGACGAAAGGTGCGGCGAGGGATGCGGATTGTAGAGCACGGTCGGCCGATCGCGCTCCACATGATAGCTGCGTCCAGCCTGGCGGATCATGTCGAACTTGGGATAGCCGACGATGCTGATGGCGTCCGGATCAACCTGCGCTTCGGTTATCAATCGGCGGCGGATCTTCTCGCCCGAACAAAGGACATGGTCAAAGCGCGCGCTGGCCTTGTCGAAACCAATGGCCCGGTCACCCGCACCGTGGCGGGTATGCACGATGAACAGATTGTCCAGGCGATAGCGCGACCTGAGCAGCAGCGATGTTTTTTCCGCGACGACCAGAATATCAAGGCTGCGGAAGAAATCGAGATTGTCGCGATAAACCAGCAATTTGGAGGCCGGGACGACATGTTCCAGCAGCCGGCTGATCCTGGCCGTAGAGGGGGAGAGCGAAAGTTCCACATGCTGGATTTTCGAATCCAGCCATTCCCCGGCCAGTCGCCTGACTTCGGCGGCCAGTTGACCGTTGGTGGTGGCGACCATGATTTCGCCTGCAAAGCCCCCCTTTGCCAGCGCGATGGCAATGGGCAGGCTGTGGGCGATCTGATGAATCTGATCGTGGTTGAACAGAAATCCTATGCGCATTTGCCTGTGACGCCGCCGCCACCAGCATACCGCAGCCCGGATTCCCGAAAGCTGCAAAAAAATTCCGGGTCAGCAATCCTGGCCGTCCAGAAAGGCGATGAGATCGGAGGCAAACGCCTCCGGCGCTTCCATCGCGGCGAAGTGCCCGCCGGCAGTCATTTCCGTCCAGCGCACGATATTATAGCGCCGTGCGGCGAGCGATCGGTCGGCCAACGGGTAAAATTCGCCTGGAAAACGCGCAATCGCGGTCGGCACTTCGACCCGCCCTTCCTTGCCCTGTTCATGGGACGAGCCGTGATACATCCAGATCGATGAAATCACCGAGTCCGTGACAAGATAGGTCATCATGTTGGTGATCAGCTGATCGGTCTGGAAACCGTTCGCTCCCGTGCTCCGCCAGTCGCTCCATCCATGAAATTTTTCCAGGGTCCAGGCCGCCCAACCGAGGGGATTGTCGTGCAGTGCGAGCGCCAGTGTCTGCGGCTTCGTCCCCTGCTGATGCAGATAGCCCGATTCGGGATAGGTGAGCGATGCGAGCTGTTGCCAATAGGCTTGCAGTTCCGGATC
The DNA here is from genome assembly GCF_040676415.1 of Sphingobium sp. LSP13-1-1.1. Lineage (NCBI taxonomy): Bacteria > Pseudomonadati > Pseudomonadota > Alphaproteobacteria > Sphingomonadales > Sphingobiaceae > Sphingobium > Sphingobium sp. LSP13-1-1.1. The sequence goes on from NZ_JBEGHU010000001.1 coordinate 511,010, forward strand.
GGCCGATGTTCCGGGACCGTCGGGCAGGTAGAAGTTGAGGTGGAGAGCGGCAACGGCATCGGCATGCCAGATGCCTAGCTGCGTCGCGACCAGCGATCCGAAATCGCCGCCCTGCACATGGAAGTGGGGATATCCCAGAACATCCACCATCAGCCTGCGCATCAGCGCGGCCATGGCCTTTTCCCCCAAGGGACGAGGCGGCTTGCCGGACCATCCGAAGCCGGGAATGGAGGGCACGACGAGCGGATAGCCCGCATCCAGAAGAAGGGGGATGACAGCCTGAAACTCGACGATCGAACCCGGCCAGCCATGCATCAGCAGAATGGGCAGTCGTCCGGCCTCGCCGCCGGGTGCGGGAATATGATAGAAATGCAGCAGCACGCCATCCACCTCGGCCAGCGCCTGCGGCCAGCGATTCAGCATCGCTTCCTGCGCCCGCCAGTCATAATCGTTGCGCCAATGATCGACAAAGGCGCAAAGACTGGAAGCGTCGGTGCCATAGCGCCAGTCCCTGTCGTCCTGTGGCGCATAGCCGATGCGGCTGTCGGCGAGCTTGCGGTCGATCCGGTCGAGCGTGGACTGCTCCACATCGATGACAAAGGGGCGAGGGGTCGTCATCCGTCCTGCCCCATGCTTCGGAAGGCCGGCACAATGGGGGTGGCAATCGAAAAGCCGCCGTCCATCACGAGGACATGGCCGGTCAGGAAAGCGGCGGCGGGCGACAGGAGAAAGGTGATCGCCTTAGCAATTCCGTCAGCAGTCCCAAGCTCCGCCGTCATATGATGATGCCGCAGCATGTCCAGCATTGCCGGATCAAATGCCGTCTGTGCCGCCGGCGTCATCACCAGTCCGGGCGCGATGCAATTGCTCCTGATGCCCTGCTTGCCATATTGCACCGCGATCGATCGCGACAGGCCGAGCAGGCCCGCCTTTGCAGTGCCGTAACAGGTCCTGGTATCTTCCCCGCGCAAGCCGCCAACCGACGCGACATGGACGAAGGCGCCGCCGCCGCGATTGATCATCGAGGGTATGGCAGCGCGCGCCAACAGCGCTGGCCCGATCAGATTGACCGCCAGCAACTCCTGCCATAATGCCGCGTCTATATCCGCGACCTGTTCATCCCGTCCGTCCGTCCGCACGGCGTTGTTGACGACAAGGTCGATGCCGCCCTCATCATCGATGACCTCTCCCGCCAGGGCCGCGATGCTGACGGGATCGCCCATGTCGACTGGCCTGACGACGCAATCCAGGCCATCCCGGCGCAGCGAGGCCTGCGCACCGAGACTTCCCGGTTCGTCGATATCCGCCATCCAGACCCGAGCGCCGGATGCCGCCAGGCTTCGGACCGTCGCGAAACCTATGCCGGAGGCGCCCCCCGTCACGATCGCGACCTGGCCATCCAGTCTTGTGTCCATTCCGCACCCTTCTTCAGCCTGGAGAGACGACTCCGCCAGCCATCGGCCCAAGGGCGCAGCGAAGCGCAGATGGCGGAAGCTCAGGTTCCGCCATCATCGCAGCTTGTTCAGGCCGCGATGCGATCGCTCGCATCGAGGAAGCGGGCAGCCAGTTCGCCGGTCAGTTCCCCGTCCCGCTGCGCCAGGACGCCATTGACGAAGGTGTAGCGGAAGCCGCCCACCGGTCGGCGGAACCGCGCCTTGCCGCCCGGAACATCCTGCACCTTCTTCTCGACATCCCAGTGCAGCTTGTCGAGGTCGAAGACGGCGATGTCGGCTATCGCGCCTTCCGTGATGACGCCGCGGTCCTTCAGTCCAAGGATGAGCGCCTGATCGCGCGACATGCGCTTCACGGCATTTTCCAGCGTCATGTCGGGGCGATCACGCACGTGGCGGGTGAGAACGAGCGTGGTGTCGCCCGCGCCGTCGAACATCCCGATATGCGCACCGGCATCGCTCGCGCTGATGATGCTTTCGTCCGCCGCCAGCAACTCGCCGACGATGCGCTCGTCCGTATTGGTGAAGGGATAGACGAACTCGGGTTCGAAATCATTTTCGAGCACCCAGTCAGCCAGAATGTCGGACGGATGACCTTCGCGCTCGTCCAGGACGACGTCGAACGTCTTGCCGATATAATTCTCATATTCCGCTTTCCCGACCTTGACGATGCGGAAGCCGCGGATCATGCCGCCGCTCGGGAAGCCTTCCTTCACTGAATCCCAGTCCGCGCGCGCCTGCGCCCGCCATTCGGGATCGGCCAGGCGCCGCCGCTTTTCCTCGATCGCCATGCCCGGCTGCACCACGGCATTCCAGCTGGGCACATAGATGAAGACCATCGCCTGGTGGAAGTTCACCAGCAGTTCGATCGATCGTGGCGAAGCCAGGAAATGGAAGTTGGCGCCCTTCGCCCGCTCTTCCCTGGCCATCTTCATCAACCGGGGATGGTAATCGGGGTCGTCCGGGCGCTGATAGATGCCGTTGGACAGCACCGGCACGCCGCCATGCTTGATCGAATAACCGCAATATTCCCGCAGGTCCTTCTCCTGCTGATCCAGGCTCCCCATGTCCGGGATCACCTGGAACACGCCCTTGTACTTTTGCGCGATGCCGAAGATGCCAGCCAGTTCGCTGTTGTCCGCATGGAAGCTGGGCACCAGATCGCCCTCAGGATTGCGGTCGAACCGCGAACTGGAAATGCCGAAGGCGCCTGCCGCCATGGCGGAATCGAAATTGGCGGTGATCCGCCCGATCTCTTCGTCGTTCGAGGCGCGCGTCCAGGCATCCTGTCCCAGTTCGAAGGTGCGCAGCAGCGAGTGGCTGACCAGGGACGCGACATTGACGCCGAACCGGCGGCTCCGCATCTCGGCGGCATATTCTTCAAAATTTTCCCAGGTCCAGGGAATTTCCTGTTCGAACGTGTCCTTCGGCAGATCCTCGATATAGCTGAAGAGCGTGGCGAGATCGGACACGCTTTCCTTGCGCACCGGGGCGAGGCCGAGCGAGCAGTTGCCGATCAGGACGGTCGTCACGCCATGCTGCAGGATCGGATCGCACGACGGATCCCAGAACAGCGAACCGTCATAATGGGTGTGTGTGTCGATAAAGCCGGGGCTGACATAACAGCCCGAGGCGTCGTACACCTCGGATGCGCCCGCCGCCAGATCGGGCCCGACCTCGACAATGCGGCCGTCCGCCAAGCGAACGTCCGCCGCGAATGCAGGCGCACCCGTGCCATCGATGACCTGACCGCCCTTGATCAGGACACTCCCCACATTCTTCGACACCTTCATCTCCTTCAGTCGCAACCATCAAGCTATCATGCCGGTTTATCCCCATGGATCGCGCAGCCAACGTCCCACCGGACTAAGACCGGCGAACGGCTGCTGCTACTCTGCCTTTGCTGGAGCAAGGAGAGGTATTGATGACCGAAGTTTCCCAAGTCGCATATTCGACGCAGGACATAAAGGCTACCGCGCTCGACATGATCGCCAGGGACGGCGTCGGCCCGTTCTATTTCGCCGAATTCCCGCTTTACGACCTGACTTATCAGGGCAAGGCCGCGCATTATGACAGGATACAGGTCGCCTTCGGGTACAAGGGGGATCTGCAGATCGAACTGCTCCAGGTGCCAGCGGGTGGACATTCCATCTATGCCGAGGGGATCGCCGGGCGACGCGAACTGTTCCACCACAGCTACGTCAAAAGTGACGAGGATTATGATGCGATCGTCGCCCGTCATGAACAGGCCGGCGAGATGGCGACCTATAAGGGCGTATCGCTCGCGGGGGAGGACCGTATCCGCTTCTGCTATGTCGATGCGCGCGAACGGCTGGGCCATTTCGTGGAGATATTGGAAACCAACAAGATGGTCGGTCCCGCCGCGAAGATTTTCGACGCCTATGAACAGATAAAGCGGGCCGCCAGGGGCTGGGACGGAAAGGATCCGATCCGTCAGATGGCCGATCTTTTCTGAACGCAGATCAGCCCGGCGGACCAGCCCGCAATATGTACGGGTCAACTATGATCCGGGTTCGCAAGCCGCGCGCGCAGCCGCCTCATACATGGACAGGGCGCGCTCTTCTGGCGGCACCTTGCCGAACAGGGCGGCCTGTGGCGCTTCCACGCCGATCACCAGATCGGCCGGCGCCCAGTCCAGCATGGCCCGGATCGGGAATTCCCCCGTTCCCGGCAACATCCGGTTGAGCGCCTCGTCAAGCGCATCGACCGGCGGCTTTGCCAGCCCGTCGCAAATCTGGATCGATCCGACCATGTCCGGATCGATCCCATCCAGCCCCAGCAGGCCGCCACTCGTTCGCATGAGGTGCAATATATCGAGAACGACGCCGCCATTGGTTCGGCCGGCATCGCGAACGAAATCCCGAACGGCGGCAATCCCATACAGGCTCCTGCATGCCGCGAAGAATTCCACATTGACCCGAATGCCATGTTCCGCGGCCATGTCGCAGGTCCGCTGATATTTGGTCAACGCGTCGGCCCGATCCGCATTCTCCCAGACGATCGCCGTCGCCGTACGCGCCCCCAGCGCAGCGCCGCATTCCAGCGCCCGGCGGAAACTTTCCGGGTCCGCCTCAGGCGTCAGGTTGAAGCATTCCAGATTGAGCAGGCCGACGCCCGTCTCCTTCATGCGGGCAAGCATCTCCTGCCGCTTTCCCAGGTCTCCAACGACCTCATCGACCTGCATTTCGGGGGTTGGCGCATGGGCAAAGATGCTGACGAAGCGAAATCCTGCCTGCGCCGCCGCGTCAACGAGCTTGGCTCCGTTCAACTCCGGCACGCCGAGCGGCTCCAGGCAGAAGTCCCGGCCGCTCACAATGCCCTCCTGAACTTCGTTACGGCTGGTTTCAACGCATCGATCATCCTGCTTTCCTCATTCCGGATCGCCCTCATCTGTCGGCTATTCGGCGGCAAAGGGCATTTGCTGCCTGAGATTTTCATGAAACAAGATCGGCCCCAGTTCGTTGCGGCCGAAGAGGATCGCATCCTGCGCGCCGCTGGCGAGGCCGCGCTGGATCTGGAAGCTGGCCAGATAATCCTCGTCCGCGACCAGCTTCGCCACGCCATCCAGCATCGTCTCGGCCTGCGCGGCCGCCAGATCATTGTCTGCCAGATCCTTTTTGACGCCGTAGACCAGCCGGCTAACGGAACTGCTCGGCTCCGCCCCTGGCTGGATAACCTGCGCGATGATCGCCGAATCCCATATCGTCACCATCGTGCCCGGAAACATCAGATATTGGGGGTTGATCATGTCTTCCCTCAGCGGCTCCCATTGCGCCTCCGGAATGTCGCGCAGCCGGTGTATCGAATTCTGGCAGAAGGTGATCAGGATATGCGGACCGAAGCGATCGAGCGCCGTGCAGTTCGACACCATGAAACGGCCAACGCTGTCCCGATGCAACTGCGCGAAATGATACGCCTCCAGATGTCCTTCGACGACCAGCTTCCAATTGGCGGCCTGCACGGTTCGCGATCCGACCACACGATAATCGGCAAGCCGCTGTTCCAGCCCCATATGCCGGTCCGCGCCGGCCATCCACTGGCCGATGTCGAACGAGATACCGGGCGTCAGGACGATGAAGATCAGGCCCGATCGTTCGGCGGCAGCCAGTTCCGTGAGGCCGCGGCTGGCCCGGTCCACCGGGCCGAAAGTGGCGGCATCGGCGACGCCCAGCAGGCGTCCCTCATTATCATATGTCCATCCGTGATAGGGGCAGGAAAATCGCGTCTGCCGGCCGCTGCAATTTTCCGGTGCGACAACCGCGCCGCGGTGGCGGCAGACATTGAGGAAAGCCCGCAATCCCGTTGCCGTGCGGGTGATGAGAACGGCCGTGTCCAGGATCGTCAGGGACAGAAACGACCCGGCGTCCGGCAATTCGCAGGAGAGCGCGACCGCAAGAGGCTTCTGCCTGTAGATTTTCCCGACCTCGCTCGTCCAGATCCGCCGGTCGAAATAATCGGTGACCGGAACGCGCATCTGGCTTTCGGCGGCATCCGTCGTCTTCGCCTCAGCATGGGCGAGAAGTCGTTTGGCCAGGCCGATCTGTATCGCCTTGTCCATATCCTCCTCCTGTATGTTGCGGCGGTCCGGGCTGGCCGTCCGCATCATGGGAATGGCGTGATCAACACCTTGCACTGTCGCGGCGACGTGCGCAGAGCCTCGAACATTTCCGGCACGGCATCCAGCCCCACCGTATCGGTCACCATGTGGCGCGGCTCGACAGCTCCCGCGTCCAGCACGTTGACCGACATTTCAAACTCGCTGCGCGTATAGAGCTGCGGGAAATGGAGCTGCAATTCGCGCATACCGAGGCCAGCCGGAACGATGGGGTCATCGCCGAAGCAATAGCCAAGGGAAACCAGCCGTCCGCCATGCCGCGCATAGGCCGCCGACGCCATGAGCAGGCCGGGGCGGCCGACGCATTCGACCACCACATCGGCCGCTTCCCCCATGGGCAATTCGCCATAATGGCGGGCAAAGCCGTCGCCGCCGGAGGGCGGCTGGGGCAGGAAGACGCCGGTCGCCCCCATCCTTTCGGCGATCGCCCGGCGTTCAGGGACTTTTTCGATCACATAGGTCCGGGCGGCACCAAAATGGCGGGCCCAGAAGAGAGCGGCAAGGCCGATCGGCCCCGCGCCCACGATCGTCACCACATCGCCCGGCATGATCCGCGCGGCGACGATGCCATGAAGCGCGACCGCCAGAGGCTCAGCCAGTGCGGCATCGTCGAGGGACACCGTGGATGGCAATCGAATGGCGGAAGTCGGATCGACCGCGACATATTCGGCATAGCCGCCTGACGTGAACTGCATCGACGCACAGCGGGCCGGCATGCCCTGACTGCATGCGGTACAATGGCCACAGCCGAAGATCGGCATGACGGCAATCTTGTCACCCGCCGCGACCCCCTCGACGCTCCGTCCGACCTCGACAACCTCGCCGCTGATTTCATGGCCGAATATCGTGCCGGGGGGCGGCACATAGCCATGCCCCTCCGCCATGTGCAGATCGGACCCGCAAATGCCGCACCGAGCGACTTTCACAAGAACCTGATTTGCCGCCGGCGCCGGATCGGCAACTTCATCGACCGCAAGCGGCTGGCCAACCTCCCTGAAAAGGACTGCGCGCATAGGAACCCTTCATCATTCGGCGATCGGCTGGCGACGCGGACGGTGGATGCCCGGCCGGGTAACCCGGCCAGGCGAAAGGTAGCGCCTGCCGCGCTTCACGCGATCTCGCGGTCCGCGACCAGCCCCTCCAAGGCGCCGGCAGCCCGCCAATCCTCCAATATCTTCACGAAAGCGAACAGGCCGCCGCCGAAAGACCCGTTTCGGACAAGTTTGCGGGACGGTTTGCCTTCGTCATTCCAGAAGCTGGGCGTGCATTCCGCCCATTGTTCGATGACAGCGGCAGCATTGTCCTCGTGGAACTGTACCCACGCGCGCTCCACATCTTCCGCGACTTCGACCGTCTTCAGGTCGCGCGCGCCCATCTCCGCAATGATATAAGCGATATGGCGCGCCTGTTCGTTCATCATGTGGGGGAAATTCGGCCCCCAAGGGGTCTGGGTGGTGCTCAGGATGAAGAGATTGGGGAAGCCGTTGACGAGCATGCCGTGCAGCGTTGTCGCGCCGTCGTGCCATTTCTGGCCCAGCGTCAACCCGTTCCGGCCGATGACGGGCATGACCGCGTCATTATTATAGGCGGCCAGTTCGAAGCCCGTCGCATAGACGAGACAATCGACCTTATATTCCCTGCCCTGGACGATCAGCGCATCTTCGGTGATCCGTTCCACGCCATGCCCCGCCGTGTCGATCAGGTGCACATTGGGGCGGTTGAAGCTGTCCAGATAATCATCGTGGAAACAGGGCCGCTTGCAAAGACGGTTGTACCAGGGCTTGAGCGCCTCGGCCGTGTCCCTGTCCTTCACGACATCGTCGATCCGCTTGCGTACCGATTCCATATAGGCGAAATCGGCCATCTGGAACATCTGGCCCAGTTGCTGGGGCGTCATGTCGGGCGTGGCTTTGCTCATGACGGCGTGGATCATCTTCGTCCAGCCGTCGTCGACCTGATCCTCGGGACAGGGAATGCCCATGACCACCGCCGTATAATTGTCCATCCGGCGCTGTTGCCAGCCGGGTGTCAACGATTTGAACCATGCCTGGTCGGTTGGATGATCGTTCCTGTACCCGATCGATGAGGGCGTGCGCTGGAAGACATAAAGTTCGTTCGCCGCCGCGCCGAGATGGGGCACGCACTGCACGGCGGTCGCGCCCGTGCCGATGATCGCGACATTCTTGTCCTTCAGCTTGTCGAGGCCACCCAGCGCGTCGCCGCCGGTATAGTCATAGTCCCAGCGGCTGGTGTGAAAGCTGTGGCCCTTGAAGGTCTCTATGCCTGGCACGCCCGGCAGCTTGGGCGTCTGGAGAGGGCCGGATGCCATGATGAAGGACCGCGCCCAGAGGCGGTCGCCCCGATCCGTGCTGATCAGCCAGCGCCCGCGTTCCTCGTTCCAGCGCGCCTCCATGATCTGGGTATGGAAAAGGGCCTTGTCATACAGATCGAATTTCCGGCCGATCCGCTTGGAATGCTCGAAAATCTCCGGCGCGCGCGCATATTTCTCGGTGGGCATATAGCCCGTTTCCTCAAGCAGCGGCAGATAGATGAACGATTCAACGTCACAGGCCGCCCCAGGATAGCGGTTCCAGTACCAGGTGCCGCCGAAATCGCCGCCCTTTTCCACGATGCGGACGTCGGAAACGCCATTCTGCTTCAGCCGGGCACCCGCGAGCAGCCCGCCAAAGCCCCCGCCCAGGATGACGACCTCCAGCTCCTCCTCAATGGGCGCGCGCTCGATGCGCTCGGCATAGGGATCGTCCAGATAATGCGCCAGCGCGCCTTCCATCTTCACATATTGCGCGGTGCCGTCGGAGCGCAGGCGCCGGTCGCGTTCTTCCCTGTATTTCTTGAGCAGGGCGTCAGGATCGAAGGTAAAGCCACCGGTATTATCCGCCATTTTCCTCATCTCTCAGTCAAGTTGCAGGCAGCGCGCCCGACATTCTCCCAGCCCCCGCTTATTCGGCGATCGCGGCCCCGGCATCGTCCGTGCGGACAGGGGATACAAATGGTGGCGGGCAGGCAGTGGGGCGCAATCCGGAGAAGGCTTTTGGCGGATATCGTCCGATCGCGCTAGGACGATCCAATCGAAACCCGCTATGGCCCGATATTGACCAATATTGCCCATTCGGCAGACGTCCGTCTGCAAAATAGGGTGGTATTTCGTGATTGTCGGGGCTTTTGTCGGATGTTAACGTCGAATATTGACCGTCAGACGGGGGAACAGAAAGTTTTGCATCGTGCTGCAGAACGTAGCCGGGGTGCTGGCAGACCTACGCGCGCCAGGGCGGCGGAAATCAAGGATGTCATTCTTCGCGCAGCGATGACCGAATTTACCGAACGGGGATTTCACGCCAGTTCCGTAGCCAGCATTGCCGCGCGGGCGGAAGTTTCGCGCCGGACCGTGTACAACCAGTTCCAGACCAAGGAACAACTACTGGAAGTTCTGGCCAAACATACATGTACGCGGCTCAGAACGCTGCTGGCTGAGGTAATAGAAAACGAAGAGCCCATCTGGGACACGCTCTATGGCGTTGGCATGTGCTTTTACAATGATGCCATGGGCGCTGACTCGCGCACCATTTCCAGGCTGCTCGTCATGGAAGCAGAACGCATGCCTGCGCTGGCCCGCCAGGGCCTTTCGTTCCGGCAATATGCGCTGGAGCCACTGGTAAACTATCTGGAGCGCCAGGCCCTGGAAGGAGTCATCACCGTCGAAGACCATGCCCGCGCGGCCCAGCAATTTCTTCATCTGACGACCAGCAGCATCGACTATCTCTTTGGCGACAGCGGACATACGCTGGAAGAGCAGCGCCAATGGGTGGCCGCCGCGGTCAAGACATTCCTTTACGGGGTGCACGCGCGACGCTGATGGCGGACAGAAGGCCGACCGACGGCGTCAATCCAGCGCGGCCGATGACGCGCCATGCTCCGCAACGGATTTGACGATCCTTTCGAGCGCCGGCCGATAATCGCCTAATATTGACGGCAGCGGGACCGGATTGCCCTCTTCATCCAGGGAGTGGCGAGCAAGAACATGGCGGCGCGCCAACATCACGGCTGCGCCGATAATGACCTGGTTCGCCTCTATATAGGCTGCAACCGCCAACGGCCGTTTCAGGCCCCCGGCTTCGAGCAGTGCCACGAGCTTGCGGCCATAGACGATCTCCTCGTCGTCCCCGCGTCCTTCGATCAGATTGCAAATCAGCGCCGGATCGGACCGGAAGGTCGAATAGCACATTTCCGCATGCTGCCGCAGCACGACACGCCAGTCTGTGCCCGCCTCGACCGCAAGAGCCTTCATCGCCAGCCGATCGGCGACGAGTTGAAGCAAATGCTCTCGCCCTTTCACATAGCCATATAGCGTCGCCACGCCTGTGTTCAGGCGTTCGGCCACGCACGCCATTTCCAGCCGTTCCAGTCCGATGGCGCAGGCAGCGTCGACGATCGCATCCCGCGAAAGCGTCTTGGGACGGCCCGAGGAACGCCTTTCCGCCGAATGCCTTCGCGCCTGCCTCTTCACTTGGTCATCATCCTTTATATTTCACCTTGGAAACCGTTATCATGGAACATTACCGAATACAGATCGCAAATGTTTTCGAATCAGACTCGACAATTTTTCTGCGGCGCTTTAGTCGTTGCGCAAAGCAGCCAATCAACGCGCTTTTGCCCCCCAATCAAGATGGTGATCGATATGCATTTTCGTTTCGCGCTTGCCACCGCACTGGTCGTCCTTGCCAGCCCGGCGTTCGTTTCCGCCCAGACTCCGGAAACGGGTCAATCGGTGAAGAGCGGCGCCTGGGTCTTTTCGGCCGATGGCCGCCGGATCGGCCGCGTAGATGACGTCGCCGACGGCACGGCCGCGATCATCTATAACGGACATCTGATCCGCATTCCCCTCGACAAGCTGGCCGCCAGCGACAAGGGGCTGGTCAGCTCGCTGACGCGCAAGGAGATCGATCAGTTGTAGAGCCGATTTCGATCCGATTGGATGAGATCGTCGATCCAGTAGTTTTGTTTGCAGCGACGTCTTGCCGGCGATCGGTTCGATCGCCGGCAAGACGTCCTGATATCCATGCTATATTCGGTGCAGTCCGCGTCATACAACTGATGACGGCCCTGAATAGAGTATGCCCCGCCTACCCCTCCGCCGTTGAGTCCGGCGCGGCCGCGATCAATCGGCGCGTCGCCGCCGCTATTTCGTCGAAGGCCATGGCCGCGCGGTCGGAGACATGCGCGAAGTTGAAAAATCCGTGCGGCAAGCTGGCATAGCGAAGGACGGTCACCTCGTTTCCGGCGCGGGCAAGCTGGTCGGCATAATTCAAGCCTTCATCGCGCAGGGGATCGATCCCGGCAATGGCCAGGACAGCGGGGGGCAGACCCGCATGATCGCGTGCCTCACAGGGCGAAAGACGGGGATCGCGCCGATCCCCCTGCCCGGCATACTGATTCCAGTACCATGCCATGTCCCTGCTGGTGAGCAGCGGGCAGTGGGCGTTCTCCCGCCAGGAAGGCGTATCGCAACGGCCATCGATCGCGGGATAGATCAGCAGTTGCCCGTGGACCGGGGGTCCGCCCCGGTTGCGCGCCTCCAGGGCCAGGACCGCGGCCAGATTGCCCCCGGCGCTGTCTCCCGCCACCAGAAGCGGGGCTGCGGCGCCCACAAGCTCGTCCCGATGGGCGTGGCACCATTTCAACGCAGCATAGCCATCGTCCAGGCCAGCCGGGAAGGGATGTTCGGGCGCCAGCCTGTAGTTGATCGAGAGGATCGCCGCCCCGGTCCTGTTGGCGAAAGCGCGAATGGCGGGATCATGCTGCGCCAGATCGCCCAGCACCCAGCCGCCGCCATGCAGATACAGGATGAACGCAGTGGGACGCGCAGGACAATAGAAGCGCGCGGCTATGGCGCCGCTCGCGCCGGGCACATCCATATCGCGTACGCGCCAGACCGCTTCCTTCTCGCCCATGTCCGCATCGGCCCACAATGCCCTGGCCTCTTCCGGCGCCAGGCTGGATACCGGAGGCGCGGCCGCCAGCATCGCCAGAATGGGTTCAAAGGCTGTGTCCAGCTTCGTCTCAGACATCTGTCCCTCCCTCAGACGGCCAGGCCGCCGCTGACTATTGGCTCAATCCCATCCAGGCAGGCAAGGCCAACCGCCTGCAAATCGGCAAGCGCGACGCGCCTGACGAGAACCCCCGGCGGGCTGCCCGACGTCCGGATCAGGCGCAGGCTCCAGCCGCCATGCACATGTCCGAACGGATCGATCCAGTTTCCGCCGATCCCGGGATCGCGATGCGCGATGACGACGCGAACCGATCCGTCCGCTTCACAATGTGCCCGGTATTTCTGCAAATATCCGCCGCCATCCTCATAATTGTCGAGATTTTCCTGCCACATGTTGCACAGCTGGAGGATCCAGTAGTCACAGGGCGTCGGTATGAACTCGACAACCAGCGCTTCATCCGCGCCGCATTCCCACGTGCCGAACCCATGGTGTCGGTCTGCCACGCCGCCATTGGCAAGATAAAGGGTCAGGTCGAACAACAGGCGGTTCGGCTGGCCGTCGAAATTGTCCTGCCACCAGCGGCGGACCAGCTCGGCATATCCCAGGGTGATCTGCCCGGCCCTCGCCAGCCCGGCGCTCAGCTCCGCGGGGCGAAGCGGGCGAGGCATGCCGCCGTCCAGCCGTTCGATCCGCAAGGAGGGCGAGATCGTTTCCTCGCGCAGATGATAGAGCGTCCGCACCAATATCCCCACGGAGGAGCCGGTGATCGGAAGCCAGGCGCCGCCGCCCGGCGGCTTCTCCCTGCTGACGATGACTTCGAAATTACCGGCTTCATCGAATTGGATCTGGTCGCTCGCGATGAAGGCCGTCGCTCGCATCACGGCGGGATCGAACATCTTCAATCCGTCAACACCCTCCTCCGCCCAGTTGCGCGCACCGTGATCGGCCGGAAAGGCACCCTCCCACGCGGCCATGACGAAATAGGGAATCGTGCCGCGATTGCCGGCGACGCGATAGTCGTGCGCGCCGTCGAAAAATTCGGCGATCAGATGGTCCTGATCAGGGGACTGAAAGTTGATCCCCTGGCGCCATGGTGTGTCCAGCAGCCGGGGTCTTTCCGGTTCGGAATTTTCCACATAGCGATGGAAACCATGCCGGACCAGGCGGGACAGGAACCTGTACCATTCCGTCCGGTCGAGTTCATTCACCTCGTCGCCGAACTGGTCGATCACACGTCCCGCCTGTTTCAGAACATCGCACAGGTCGTTCCAGGCGTCCCCCGTCAGCAGCCGTTCGCCAGCCCTTCTCTCCAGTCCTGCTTCCATGCCATGTCCTCCCTGCATCCGGTGCCGGCCGCTCAGTCTGGCCGCACTGGCTCTATTCCCGCCTAGTGACCCGAATCAGAAGTTCGTCACATTGCTGGGTAGGCGTTGAACGAACTTCTGATTCATCAGGGTCACTAGCAAATATAGGATTCTATTGTGGTTTTTGGATTTGAAATACGCTCCCCACCGAGCCGCTGGAATGAGGCGTATTTCAAATCCACCACACTAGTCCGATCGGCTGCGGCTCCCGTCGCTGCCCGCAATATGTTCTCTGCGGGAGGCAAGATGACGCTGGCGCGATTCGGCAGGAGCGGCCGCCGCTGGCAAAGGGAGATGCCGCCATGTCCTTTACGACCGAAGCCCGTTTTTCGTCCCCGGCCGGGATGGTGGAGATACGCAACTATCATTGGCCCACTCCCCTCGACGATGTTCTGGGCGCTGACGCGGCGGTTTTCGGGCTGTCTCTTTCCCGCGTTCCCGATGGATCGGTCGCGCGCTTCCATGGCGAGGGCGGCGGGCCGGATTTCCGGCCCGTGGGACGAATGCTGTTCCGCCCGGCCGGGTCGGAAATGCGCTGCCGCAATGCGGGAGGACGACAAAGGCTACTGATGTGTTCCATGCCGGACGACTGGACTGGCGAAGGCATGCGGCTCCCGGTCGCACATCTGCCGCCCGCGCTGGACCTTCGCGAACCGGCCCTCGCGCGGACGATGCACAGGCTTGCCCATGAAGTCGTCACGCCGGGCTTCGCCGCGCCTGCGCTCATCGAAGCGCTGATTGCGACCCTGCTGGTCGATTTCACGCGCAGCCAGCGCACGCAGCCGCCTCGCCAGGCCAGGGCTCGCGGCGGCCTCGCGCCGTGGCAGATCAGGCGCATCGAGGAAGCGGTGCGCGAAACCGATGGCCCCCCGCCCAGCGTGTCTGCCCTGGCCCGGCTTGTTGACATATCGCCACGGCATCTGCTTCGGGCATTCAGAACGAGCATGGGCTCTTCCGTCCTTTCCCATATCGCCCAGATCCGTCTGGACCGGGCCTGCGCATTGCTATCGGCGTGCTCCATGCCGATCAAGCAGGTGGCGGGCCTGTGCGGTTTCGCCTCCACAAGCGCCTTTTCCGCGGCTTTCCGCCGTAAAACCGGAATGACGCCCCGCGATTTTCAGCGCCGGGCAGGATGTTCGAGTCCGATCCGCGACATAATGGCCGAAGGAATGGACTGATCGCCACCCTTCCCGCGCCCATGCTGATAGAAGACGATCCGGGGAGAGTGACATGAGCATGGCTGAGATTTGCAGATTCGATTATTCCGGACGGACGGTCCTGGTGACCGGCGGGACGGCCGGCATCGGCCTCGCCATTGCCCGCGCCTATCGCGATGCCGGCGCCAGCGTGTTCGTGACTGGGCGCAGGTCCCGATCGGCCGATTATGGTGACGAAATCAGCGGCCTTGGCTATTTCCCCATGATCGCCAACGATCCGGTCGCCTGTGCCGCGATCGCGGCCGGCCTGCCCGCGCTGGACATATTGGTGAACAATGCAGGGGAATCCCATCCGGGCGGGTTCGAAAGGCGCTATGAACCCGACATCTTCGAGGATGCCGTCTCCATCATCCTTTTTGGGCCCTATCGGCTGGCGCACGCGCTGCACGCCGTCCTCGCCAGAAGCGCCATGCCCGGCGGCGCAAGCGTCGTGAACCTCGCCTCCCTGTCCTCCTATTTCGGGATGGACGCCGTGCCCGGCTATGGCGCGGCCAAGGCAGCGATCGTGCAATTGACCAAGACACTGGCCATCGCCTGGGCCGCCGACAATATTCGCGTCAATGCGATTGCGCCCGGCAATGTCCAGACCCGGATATTCGACCATGTGAAGGATGTGCCCGAGGTGATGGAGCCATTGATAGCCCGCACCCCGATGCGGCGCTTTGGCCGGCCGGAGGAAATTGCGGGACCGGTCCTGTTCCTCACCAGTCCTGCCGCGAGCTTCATGACCGGCCAGACCATCCCCGTGTGTGGTGGCTTTTCCATCGCCTGACCGCGCCATTCGATACGGAGGTCCATTTGTATATCGATGATCTCGCTTCGCCCCGGCAGACGCCGGCCGCACTCGCCGCGCTTCAGGCTGCCGAGGGCCAGCCCGTCATCTTGACGCGGGACGCCGTGCTGGACGCGGCGCGCAGGATGACCGGCCTTTCCGATTTCGGCCGCGAGGATTTTCTCCCTCGACTCGACATCATGCTGCGCAGCGCCGACGAGGACGGTCTCAACGCCTTTGGCCGCACATTATTCTTCAACGACATGGTCCGCTATGCGGCCAACCGGCTTCGTGTCGAGCATATGGTCGCCCGGCATCCGGAAATACTGGATGTCAGGATTGACCGGCCGATCATCATTCTGGGCATGCCGCGCACAGGCACGACGCATCTCGTCAACCTGATGGCGTCGGACGACAGGCTGCGATCCATGCCCTATTGGGAATCGCTGATGCCGGTCCCCGCCGAGGGTGTCCCTGACACCCGGCTCGCCGATACCGAGGCGTCCTGGGCGGGCCTCGACGCCTTGCTGCCGTTCCAGAAGAATGTTCACGAACTCAGCCCGACCCATATCCATGAAGAGATCGAGCTGCAGATGCTCGACTTTTCCTCCTACATGATCGAATGGATCTCCCGGCCCTATCGCTGGCGGGACCATTATCTCTCCCACGACCAGACTTCGAGCTACCTCTACCTGCGCAAGGTGCTTCAGGTGCTGACCTGGCTGCGCGGCCCGGAACGCTGGATCTTGAAATCGCCGGGACATCTGGAACAGCTCGGGCCGCTGATGACGGCCTTTCCCGACGCGACCATCGTCATGACCCATCGCGACCCGGTCGACGTCGTCGCCTCCTGCCTGACGATGAACTGCTATATCGACCGCTTGCGGCGGCTGAAGGTCAATCCGGGGGAAGTCGCCAATTACTGGGTGGACCGGATCGAGCGGCTGTTGCGCGCCTGCGTGCGCGATCGCGACCTGTTGCCGCCTGACCGCGCGGTCGACGTCCGTTTCCGCGATTTCATGTCGGATCAGATCGGCACGGTGCGCCGGATCTACGCCATGGCCGGACTCGCGCTGACCGGGCAGGCGGAACAGGTGATGCAGAGCTACATCGCCGATCATTCCCGCGACCGTCACGGACAGTTGGAATATCGGTTGAAAGAGGATTTTGGTCTGGAACCAACGGCCCTTGCCGAAAGATTCCGGTTCTACAGCGATCGGTTCGTGACGGCCCCCAATTCGCTTTCCACCGGTCCCCTTTCCCCAAGCATACTCTGAACAGACGATGCGCCATGGGCGGATGACCGCGAGTGGGGGAGACAGGAGTTCTTGCCCTTTGAGGCACAGGAGAGAGGATCGAATCTTGGCAGAAGCCGGCATATCACGCGTGGTGAACGCCGCGTCGTTCGACGAGCATCCCGAGGAGATGTTCTGGCAACCCCTGGACGCCAGCCTCTCCATGCCAGCGGAAGAGGTGTCGCGCATCCAGCTTCAGGCCGTGCGCAAGCGGTTTGAGGAACTGCGGGAGCATCTTCCGGCCCTGCGCAACCTCGCCGCGGAACAGGGCATTACCCAAATCGCGACCCTGAACGACGCCGCCGCGCTGCTGTTCAAACATTCCGTCTACAAATCCTATCCGGTCTCGCTGATCGAAAAGAACCGTTACGACCGGCTGACCCAGTGGCTCTCCAATCTGACCACGGTCGACCTTTCCGATGTCCAGACGAGCGGCGTCGAATCGATCGACGACTGGCTGGACGCGGTCAATCGCGATGCGGGCGTGCGGATCATCCACACCACCGGCACCAGCGGAAAATTGTCCTTCCTGCCGCGCGGCCCGGCGGAGGCGAGCCGCCAGCTTCGTTCCGGACGCCTCTCGCAGCAGGCAATTGGCCAGCCCGAACCGACCGGACTGGACCAGGTTCCCACCATCGTCCTGGGCAACCGCATCATGTACAATGGCTATGGCGCCATGGTCGAAGCGCTGCTGCACGATCTCTACCAGGGTGACGACGCGATGATCGTCGCCATGAATCCCGGCCGGCTGAGCGCCGATGTCCTGTCGCTGGCGGGCCGCCTTGCCGCCGCGGGCAATCGCGGCGAACTGGGCCGTTCGCAGGTCTCGCCCGCGATCTTGAACCGCCTGGACGACTTCGTTGCTGCCCAGAAGGAAGGGCCGGCACGCCGCGCCCGCTTCTTCGACGAGATATTCGATCGACTGGCGGGCAAGCGGGTCATGATGTCCGGCAACTGGTCCATGTATCATGAAATGGCCGAAGCGGGCGGGCAGCGCGGCGTAGGCGGCATCTTCGCGCCGGACAGCCTGTTCCTGTGCGCGGGCGGCACCAAGGGCGCGACCCTTCCGGACGGGTACAGGGAGACCATTCCGGCGTTTCTCGGCATATCCATGCTCAATGAACTGTACGGCATGAGCGAGATGACAGCGCTCATGCCGAAATGCAGCGAGGGCAAATATCATGCCCTTCCCTGGATGCTGCTGTTCCTGCTCGATCCGGAAACCGGCCAGCCCGCTCCGCGCAGCGGGACGCATACGGGACGTTTCGGCGTCATCGACCTGTCGATCGAGACGCGCTGGGGCGGCATTGTCAGCGGAGACGAAGTGACGATGACCTTTGGCCGATGCGCATGCGGACTGGACGGTCCGTTCCTCGACTCCGACATTCGCCGCTATAGCGAGAAGGAAGGCGGCGACGACAAGATCACATGCGCCGGCGCCCCGCAGGCGCACGACAATGCGCTCGCTTTCCTCGCGGAAATGGACTGACAAAATGACGGATCATGGTTTTCGCGTGCCGCTGGTCATCCGGGGCGAAGTAATCGAAGAGGATGGCGTGTCGCATGGCGGGCGCGGCGGGGGCATCAGCTTTACCGCACCCGATGTGGCGGCCCATCTGGGCAAGCTTGCCCTGTCCACGCCCAGCAGCATGAGCGACCTCCACTCCCTGAGGATGGAGGAGATTTTCGACTATCTGGGCGAACTGGGAAGCCGTCTGCCTCCCTCCCGCAATCCATGGATGGAGGAGGCATTCCGGATATCCTGCCATACATCGGGGCTGGGCGCCGACATCCTGCGCGCCATGTACGATAATATGGACAGGATGCTCGATCCCGCCGCCTTGCGCGAGGCAGCCGAAAATTCCATCGGCATCGATTATCTTGAGAACTGGGTCGAAATGCCGCTGGAGGGGCCGGTGACGGCACGGATCCGCGCCTTTGGCGCGCGCGCAGTCCATATCGTGGCGGGCAACGCGCCGGGCACGTCGCTTCTGACTGTCGCCCGCAACGCCATCACGCGGAGCGACGCGATCATCAAGACGCCGAGCAATGATCCGCTGACCGCGGCGGCGATCGCCCGGACGATGATCGACATGGCGCCCGATCATCCGCTGACGCGCCACCTCAGCGTCGCCTATTGGAAGGGCGGCGACGAGCGCGTGGAGGCAAAGCTCTACACGTCCGGCAATATCGAGAAGATCATCGCGTGGGGCGGCATGGCGTCGATCAAGCATATCGCCAAATATGTGCAGCCAGGCATAGAGCTGGTCGCGCTGGACCCCAAGCTGAGCTCGACGATCATCGGGCGCGAGGCCTTCGCCGACGAGGAAACATTGACGCGGGTGGCAGGGGCGCTCGCGCTGGACGGCGGCGGCCTCAACCAGGAAGGCTGCGTGAATGCGCGCGTCGTCTGGGTCGAAAGCGGCACCGACAAGGCGGGACTGGAGCGGCTCAATCGCCTCGGGCAACTTGTATATGACGCAATCCAGGCATTGCCCCCGCAGATTTCAGGCCCCGCCGTGCGCATGGACCCGGCCCTGGCGGATGAGGTGAGCGCGCTGCGTGTGGGCGGCGATGACTGGTACAAGGTCATTGGCGGCGGCGTCGAGGGTGCGGTCATCATGTCGCAGATGGAAGAACCGGTGGATTTCGCGCCGCTGCTCGCCAACCGCGTGCTCAATCTGGTGCCGGTGGACGACGTCGAGACCCCCGTGCAGGCCGTCACCAGCTATACCCAGACCATCGGTATATGGCCCGAGAGCCTGAAGCGCCGGCTGCGCGACCAGCTTGCGATTCACGGCGCGCAACGCCTCGTGACCCTTGGCAACGCCGTTGGCATGCCCAACCACGGCATCCAGGACGCGATCGAGCCATGGCGGCGCATGTGCCGCTGGATCGTGGAGGAGGAAGCGACAGCGGCCTGAGCGGGCGCTCCCGCTGGGCCGCAGATCAGCAGCCTTTCCAGATCGGCGCGCGCTTCTCGACAAATGCGCGTGGTCCTTCGCTTCCGTCCTCCGATCCGGCGAGGATCCTTGTGGCGGGCAGCGACCATTGCCGCCGTTCCGCATCCTCCAGAGGCAGGGCTGCGCAATCCAGCGCCACCCGCTTGGAGGCCCGTACCGCAAGAGGCGCGGCGGCAACGATATCCTGCGCCCACCGCATCGCCCGGTCAGCCAGCTCGCTGGCCGGTGCGACGTCGGTGACGAAACCCATCTCGCGCGCTTCGATCGCGGACACGGGCTTTCCCGTGAGGATCAGGCCCATGGCACGGTGATAGGGGATCTGCCGCGACAGACGCAGAACGCCCCCGCCCAGCGCCGCCATCCCGACCTTCACTTCCGGTAGCGCGAAAGAGGCATGCTCCGCCGCGACGATGATATCGCAGGCCAACGCCATTTCGAACCCGCCCCCGAACGCGAGCCCGTTGACGGCCGCGATGATCGGCTTGTCCATGTCGAACCGCGCGGTAAGCCCGCCGAACCCCCCGGGAAGGAGTTCATCCCTGCCCTTGGGCGGCGGTGTCTTCAGGTCGAAGCCGGCGGAGAAGGCCGCGTCGCCGGCGCCCGTCAGGATGGCCACCCATTGCTCGTCATCGGCGGCAAAAGCGTCGAGCGCATCGGAAAGGGCGGATTGCGCCGCCCGGTCCAGCGCATTGCGCCGCGCCTGCCGATCCATTGTGATGCGGGTGACGCGGCCCAGCCGCTCGACCTTTATGGGCCCTGCATCCATATGCTCGCCATGGATCGGGTCAGAGGAAGATGTCACAGGATGCTCCGTCCACCGGCCGATCGCCATAGCCGTTCCACAGATGCGATGGGGGCTGCTGGCGCGCAATCTGAAAATTGCCTCCGAATCTGTCCGGAAGAGATCACACCGCCTGCCCGCGAAGCCGTCGTCATTTGCACCACCCTATTTCCATTGCCGGCGATCCTGACGAACGGGCCAGCGCGCCACATCGTCGTTTGCGACTAGTGGCCCGAATCTGAAGTTCGTCCACTGCTGCGTAGGCGTTGAACGAACTACAGACTCATCGAGGTCACTAGCAGATATAGGATTCTAGTGTGTTTTTTGATTTGAAATACGCTCCCCACCTGACCGCTATAATAAGGCGTATTTCACATCCACCACAGTAGGCGCGGATCATAGTCCGATGCTCCTTCCCGCTTTCCTAGTCCGTTCATGGGTTTGACGTGCGCCGCCGCCCTGAAAACTACAACGAAAATGAGGAGAGGAAAGATGGCGAGCCGATTTGGTCGAGTGAGAAGGCGCTGCATGCTCCTCGCGCTGATTGTGCATGCGGTCCCGGCTTTGGGCGGCACGGTGCTGCCATCTACCGATGCTGGAATGGCTTCCGCACCGCTTCCCAACGCCTTTCCGGCGATCCCGACCGCACCCGTGGGCGCCCCCAATATTCTCCTCGTCCTCACCGATGATGTCGGCTTTGGTGCGGCCTCGGCCTTTGGCGGCCCGGTTCCAACCCCCAATCTGGAGCGGCTGGCCCAGAATGGATTGCGGTACAACCGCTTCCACACCACCGCCATGTGTTCCCCGACGCGGGCCGCATTGCTGACCGGCCGCAACCACCATGCCGTGGGCACCGGGACCCTGACCGACTTTGCCCTCGGCGCGCCCGGCTATGATGCAATGATACCGCGAAGCGCCGCCACTATTGCCCGTCTCCTGCAGGACAATGGGTATAACACGGCCTTTTTCGGCAAACATCACAACATACCGAAGGGACCGTTCAGTTCGTCAGGGCCTTATGACTATTTCCCCACGAAGCTGGGGTTCGATCACTTCTTCGGCTTCATAGGATCGGACACGGATCAATGGCGCCCGACGCTCTATCGCGACACAAGCCGCGTCATCGACGAAAAACCGCCGAGCCGGATCCTTGACCAACGGCTCGCCGACGAGGCCATAGACTGGATTCATCAGCAGAAGGCGGCGGCGCCGGACAAGCCGTTCTTCATCTATTTCGCGCCGGGGTCCGCCCATACTCCACATCAGGCGCCCGCCGACTGGATCGAACGTTTCCACGGACAATTCGCGCAAGGCTGGGACAAGCTCCGCGCAGAGACCCTTCAGCGGCAAAAGGCGATGGGCCTTGTCCCGGCGCGGACATCGCTGCCCCGCAGGCCCGATTATATACCGGCATGGCAAAGCCTGTCGATGGAGGAGCGCGCGTTCCAGCAGCGGCAGATGGAAGTGTTCGCGGCCCAGCTTGCCTTTCAGGACGCGCAGTTCGGCCGGATCGTCGATGAGTTGCGGCGCATGGGCCTGAACGACAATACGCTCGTCATCTTCATCGAAGGTGACAATGGACCGGACAGCGCCGCTTCCCCTGCCGGCGCGATCGGCGAAGCAACGGAGATAGCGAACCGGCGACTGGGGCTGGCAGAGCATGGACGGCAGATCGACCAGCTTGGCGGCCCCCGAAGCCACAGCAATTACTCCACGGGCTGGGCGCTCGCGATGAGCACGCCCTTCCCCTACTACAAGCAGATCGCCTCCCATCTGGGCGGGACGCGCAACGGCGCCGTTTTCTCCTGGCCTTCACGGATTACCGAACGCGGCATGCGCAGCCAGTATCACCATGTGATCGATGTCTTTCCGACCATTCTCCATGCCGCCGGGATAAAGGCGCCCGACATCGTCGACGGCGTCGCGCAGCAGCCGGTCGACGGCATCGACATGACCTACAGCTTCGCCGACCCTCAAGCGCCGGATCGCCGCACGACGCAATATTATGAGATGCTGGGCAACCGGGCCCTCTATGATCATGGCTGGCTGGCCAATACCCGTCCCGAACGCAAACCGTGGGAAATGGGTTTTGGCGCCGACGCCAACGTGAACCTCGCCCCTGGCTACCGCTGGGAACTTTACGACCTCGCCGCCGACTTCAACCAGACACGGGATCTGGCGGCCTCGCAACCGGCCATCCTGGCCCGGATGCGCAAGGCGTTTGATGTTGAGGCCGCGCGCTACAAGGTCTTTCCGATCAACGACCGTACAGACGCCGCGCGATCGGGCCTTTCGGCGCGCGCCTATGTCAAACCGCGGAGCAGCTATATATTCTGGGGCAAGGATATCAGCCTGCCCTCCGACGTCGCGCCGCCGATCACCGGACGCGCCTTCACGCTGACAGCGGATGTCATAGCGGGAAATGGCGTGATCGCCGCACTCGGCAGCTTTATGGGCGGGTGGAGCTTCGGCATCGAGGACGGCCATCCTGTGGTCCGCCATGCGCTGACCCCTTTGCCGGAAGATCAATTCCGCCTCGCGGCGCCCACCGTCCTTCAGCCGGGATCGACGGTTCGCCTCTCCTTCGACTTCGACTATGACGGCGGCGGATATGGCAAGGGTGGATTGGTTCGCATCGCCGTCAATGGCGCGCCGGTCGCAGAACGGCGGCTGGAACGCTCTCTTGTCGTGCAGGAGGCACCGGGCGAGACATTCGACATTGGCCTGGACAGCGGCGGCCCGGTCAATGAGGCGGCTGGAGCGCCGGATCGCTTCACGGGCGAAATCCGCAGGCTGGAAGTGACGCCCGGACCGCCGGGCGCGCGGCGGCAATAGGGATCGACCGGATCATGCGCCTGCCTGCATCACCGCCCCCAGATCCGCGCTGTAGGTCTGATGCGCCAGCAAGCCGCCATCGGCAGGAATGATGGCGCCGGTGATGAAGGCAGCCTCGGCCGATGCGAGAAACAGCGCAAGCCAGCCAATATGTTCAGGTTCGCCAAGATAGGGCGTCAGCGTATGTTTTTCGAAGATTTCCAGCGCTTCCGGCGTGACGTCGCGCCTGGCCTTGGACGACAGGACAAGACCGGGCGTGATGGCGTTGCAGCGTATATTCTGCTTGCCGTACATGGTCGCGACATATTGGGTAAAGCTGTTGATCGCCGCCTTTGAGGGACCATAGGCAATGCGCGTCACGTCCCCCTTCACGCCCGAACCGGACGAGATGTTGACGATCGACCCGCCGCCGCGTTCCAGCATATGGGGCAGCGCCATTCGCGTGCACAGGAAAACGCCCCGCGCGTTGACATCGAAAACCCGTTCCCAGGTTTCGACGCTCGTGCCGAGAAGATCCGTATCGTCGGGCAGGACGGCGACGGCATTGTTCACCAGAATGTCGATCCCGCCAAAGGCCGACAGCGCCGCGTCGATCATCGCCCGAATGGATGCCTCGTCACCCTGGTCGAACGTGCAGGCCACCACCTCCCCGCCTTCTGAACGGATGAGGTCCGCCAGGGCGTCGCCGTCGCGGCCCGTCCGCGTGGCGACCAGGACCCGCGCCCCTTCACTGGCCAGCAACCGCGCTGTAGCGCCGCCGATGTTGAGACCGCGTTCGTTCAATCCAGCGCCGGTGACGATGGCCACCTTTCCGCCGACGCGCGATGATTTGGCGACGCCCATTCATGATCTCCTTCGGTCTCTCCAACGATCGGGACAATAGGCCGCCATGCGTGTCCGGCGCTCGTCCATTCAGACATCGCCGATGGAAAGCGCCCGCCGACGGCCCGTTCAGACCCAGCGGACGCCATACCGGTCGTCAGCTCTCCCTGGGACCGGGCACCTGCCCGGCCGCGCTTTGCGGATCTTCGGTCGTCATACCGGACCATTTGAGCGCGCCCATCATGCCGCCGTCGACCAGCAGGTCGGTGCCCGTCACGAAACTCGCTTCGGGACCGCACAGCCAAGCGACGGCCGCCGCAATATCCTCCGACACGCCGATCCGGCCGACGGGCACATTGGACACCGTTTTATCCACGGGCGCTCCGGCGTCCCGCTCGAAATGGATCATGGGGGTGGAGATGATGCCGGGGCTGACGGACAGGATCCTTGCGCCCTTTCGGCCCCATTCGGCAGCGGCGGCCTGCACGCGCAGCTGGTTCGAACGCTTGGCAAGCCAATAGGCGCCCAGGCCCGTGTCCCAGCCAGGAACGGTGCGCACGCTCGCCAGCATCTCCTCGGCCGATCCCAGGGCCAATATCCGCTCCACCTCCGGCGGCACCGGCGCATAATAGGCCGCGTTGCTCGACATGACGACACCCACGCTTCCCTCCACTGCGATGGGCAGGAACGCGTTGATGACGTTGATCGTGCCCAGCAGATTGACGGCGTAAATCTTCTCCGGCGTCGCCATGCGCGGGGATACGCCCGCGGTGTGCACCATCGCATGCAGTCGCCCGATCCGCGTCGCTTCCGCCACCAGCGCGTCGATCGACGCGGGATCGGCCACGTCCACGAGCGTGGGCGTCACGCGATAGCCTTCGCGTTGCAGATCGCCCGTCACCTGCTCCAGCACGTCGGCGCTGACGTCCGCGACCAGCAGATGCCGGCCCGCGCCAAGCCGGCGAGCACATGCAACGCCAAAACCCCGAACGCCCACGACCACAGCCACATCAGTCATTCGCCATCTCTCTTTGAAAATATCCGCCTTGCAGCATTTCGCCTAGCAACCGCCGGACCGGCGGCATCAGCCGTTCGGACGACAGGCCCGCAATGAGGCCGGTTGTCCAACCAGACGATGATCACAGGCAAGCTGCCTTCTATCATGGGCTGAAAACAGCCTATGGATGGACGGCATATATGACAGGATCAGGCGACAAGCCGGTTGCGGTAGTGACTGGAGCGACATCGGGCATCGGGCTGGAAACGGCGCGCGCGCTGGCGCGGGAGGGGATGCGGGTCATTGCGCTGGGCAGGGATGAGGCACGGATCACCAGCGCGGCGAAAGAATTCGAAGCCGAGGGCCTGACCGCGCAATGGGTGAATGCCGATCTCTCATCCATCGCCCAGACCCATGCCGCGGCCGCCCGCATCGCGGAAATTGTCGACCGGATCGACATATTGGTCAACAATGCCGGGGGCCTGCTCGACACAAGGCATGTGACAGCCGATGGGCTGGAAACGATGTTCCAGGTGAACCATCTGGCGCCCTATATCCTCACGCTCGATCTGCTTCCCCAACTGAAGCGTTCGTCCGTTCCCCATGTCATCACGGTATCCTCGATCGGTCACAGCATGATCGACGATCTGCATTGGGACGATCTGCAAATGGAAATCTCTTTCCTCCCGATCACCGCCTATGCGCAGAGCAAACTCGCGAACATCCTGTTCACGCGCGAACTGGCGGCACGCCATGCGGCAGACGGCATCGTCGCCAGCGCCGTCCATCCGGGACTTGTCGCCTCACGCTTTCCCGAAAGCGCGGGCGTAGAGACCCGGACCTATTATGCGGCGGCGGAAAAGAGCGGGGAGGCGCTGACATCGGCGCAGGGCGCGGACACGATCGTCTGGCTGGCGATGGACCGCGATCGCGCCCTGCCATCCGGCGGCTATTTCCATGAGTGCAAACGCGTCGAACCATCGCCAGCGGCGCAGAGCGAGGAAGGGGCCAAGCGGCTCTGGGACATCAGCGCGCGCCTTTCCTCGCTTGAGACGGCAGGATGATGCCGCGTGTTCCGCGCCACATTACCTCTGCCCCGAACGCATGGCAGCAACGCGCCGGAAGTTAGGCGATGATCCGCTTCGACGGCAGGGTCGGCGTCATCACAGGCGGCGCTTCGGGTATTGGCGCTGCAGTTGCCCGGCTCTTCGCAGCCCATGGCGGAACGGCTGTGATCGCTGATCTGGACGGGACACGAGGACAGGGCATCGTCCAGGACATCCAGGCGGCGGGCGGCAAGGCCGACTTCGTTCCCTGCAACCTTGGCGATGCGGCGACGATAGACGGGATGATCGACACAGCGCTGGCGCGCCATGGCCGGATCGATTTCCTGCACAATAACGGCTATGCCCCGTGGAGGGGCGAGGATGCCGGTGCGCTGGCGGCCGACATATCCGACGGCCAATGGCAGCATGCCATGGACCTTGGCGTCACATCGGCCTTTCGCGCCGTTCGGCGTGCCATTCCCGTCATGACGACCCAAGGGGGCGGTTCGATCGTGAACACATCCTCCATCGCGGCTTTTCACGCCGAACCGCGCATCGGCGCCTATGCGGTGGCCAAGGCGGCATTGTCGCAGCTGACGCGCGCCGTCGCGGTCGAATATGCTGCCACGGGCATCCGCTGCAACGCCGTCTGTCCGGGGGTCATCCAGACGCCGCTGATCGACGGGGCGCCCCTTGACCCGGATTTCATGCGGACGATCCCCATGGGAAGGCTGGGCACGCCGGAGGAGATCGCCCATGTGGTCCTGTTCCTGGCATCCGATCTTGCCAGCTATGTAACGGGCGCCATCATCGTCGCCGATGGAGGGCGGACCATCTGAACAACCTGCCGCGGAACCCCATATCCGGGTCAGGTGTGGACATAGCCCTTCTTGAAATGCGCTCCGGTCAGGAAGGTCGTGCCACGTATCCCAAGGCCGTCCGCAGCATTGATGACTTCGCCAGTAGTCGTCGCCGCATTGCGGCGGGACGCAAGGGCTACGAAAAGACCGGTATAATCCGCCGGGTCGTCGCATTTGAGCGGAAAAGCCTGAAACACCATATCGGCGACTTCCTGGGTCTGCGGTGAAAACACATAATCCTGTGGCGCCAATGCCTTGCTGCCGCGCAGGTCGGTCCGCATTGGGCCGGGGCCGACGCCGTTCACGCGCACCTCAGGCGCGAGCTGATAGGCCAGTTCGCGGACCAGGCCGACGACGGCATGCTTCGAGGCCGTATAGAAAATGCCGCCGCCGCCGGGAATGAAGGATGCGGAGGACGCCGTGAAGACCATGCTGCCCTTGGTCTTCCTGAGTTCTGGCGCGGCTGCGTAGGCGGCGAGTATATAGCCTTTGACATTGACGCCCATCACCTCGTCGAACGCGGCGTCCAACTTGTCCTCCGGCAGGTCGAGGAGCATGGCGGGCAAATCCATGATGCCGGCATTGCCCACCAATATGTCGAGCTTCCCGAACTTCTCGACGGCGAGCGCCACCGCCTTCTTGTTGTCGGCGATCGAGCGCACGTCGCCGACGACGGTGGCGACGTCATCGCCGAAATCCTTTTCGAGCGCGCTGGCCTTGTCAGGGGAATATTCAAGGACGACGACGCGCGCGCCTTCCTCCAGGAAACGTTCGACCAGAGCCCGCCCCAGTCCGGAGCCGCCACCCGTGATCAGCGCCACATCGCCTTGAAGCCAACCCATCGACCTTCTCCCGTTCAACGCAAGTTTCGCTTGGCGCGCCGGCCTCGCCGCGCCTGACGGCGTCCGGAGCAATACCGATTATGCAGTGGGGAAGTAGCAGGACGAGCGGCCCTTGACCTAGTCTGGTCAGACGTCGCCCCGCCTGGCATCCTTTTCCTACATGATTGTCTTTCCTGTCACTGTTCCAGAGGCCTCCATCATGAGCCAAGAACCGAGCCTTGCGCCGGAATTCGGCCCTGTCCTGCAAGGACTTGCCCAGACACCTCCCATTCCGACGCTCCCGGTCGAAGCCGTGCGGGCCATGTTCGAACAGTTCAATTTCGGCGAGGATGAAGCACTTGCAGAAGTGCGCGACCTGCAAGTCGACGGCGCGGCAGGACCGATCGCCGCCCGCTTCTATCGCCCGTTAGGCGATCCGCGCGGGTTGATCCTCTTCTATCATGGCGGTGGATGGGTGGTAGGCAACCTCGAGAGCCACGACAAGGCCGTGCGCGCCTTGGCAAATCGCTCGCAATGCGCCGTTCTGGCGGTCGATTATCGCCTTGCGCCCGAACATGTCTTCCCCGCTGGTCTGGAGGATTGCTACGCGGCGCTGCAATGGGCGGACCGGCACAAGGGCGAACTGGGCCTGGGCGACATCCCGCTGGCCGTCGCGGGCGACAGCGCCGGTGGCAACCTGGCAGCCGCCGTCGCTGTCATGGCGCGCGACCAGAAGGGGCCCGCACTGGCGGCGCAACTGCTGATCTATCCCGCGACCAGCGGTGGTCAGGATAGCCCGTCCTACACCGAAAGAGGGACCGGCGGCCTGCTCACCGCAGCCGACATGATATGGTTCTGGAATCATTATGCGCCGGAGGGCATGGACAGGAACGATCCCAGGATGTCGGTTCTTCTGACCGAGGATTTTCGCCAACTGCCTCCGGCGGTGCTGATCATAGCGGAATTCGATCCGCTTCGGGACGAGGGACTTGCCTATGGCCGAAAACTGGCGTCAGCGGATGTTGCGGTAACCGTCCACCATTATCGCGATCTGCCCCACGGCTTCATGACCTTTTATCAGATATCGCCCGCCGCAGCCGGCGCGCTGGACGAGATGGCCGCCAGCCTGAAGAGCGTTTTCGACGAGGAGTTGAGAGTTTCATGACCAGACAAGCAGTTATCACCGGGGGTGCGCGCCCTGACGGCATTGGTTGGGCCGCCGCGCTGGCAATGGCAGACGCGGGATATGAAGTCGTCGTAACGGGCGTTTCCGATCAGGAGGTCAGCGGCGCGGCGAGCCATGCGGGCATCAGCGCCAAGGTGCTGGACGTCCGCAACGATGACGCGGTCAAGGCCTTCTTCTCCGAGTTCGATCGGATCGACGCGCTCGTCAACTGCGCAG
Organism: Sphingobium sp. LSP13-1-1.1; assembly: GCF_040676415.1. Lineage (NCBI taxonomy): Bacteria > Pseudomonadati > Pseudomonadota > Alphaproteobacteria > Sphingomonadales > Sphingobiaceae > Sphingobium > Sphingobium sp. LSP13-1-1.1. The sequence goes on from NZ_JBEGHU010000001.1 coordinate 540,280, forward strand.
GGGCCGCCGATCCCAGCAGCGAATTCACGCCCGAAGGTTTCGCCCGCATCCTTGACATCAATCTGACCGGCACGCAGCGCTGCTGTCTTGCGGCGCGCGATCTGCTCGCGGCGGCCAAGGGTGCGATCGTGAATGTCGGTTCGCTCTATTCCACGTTCGGCAGCGCCGGGACGCCTGCCTATTCCGCCAGCAAGGGCGGCATAGTCCAGCTGACGAAATCGCTTGCCGTGGCATGGGCGCCGGACATCCGCGTGAATGCGGTCGCGCCCGGCTGGATCCAGACGGGCATGGCAAAGCCGGTGTTCGAGAACAAGCAATGGGCCGACATGCTGCTCGCGCGATTGCCTATGAAGCGTTTCGGCGAACCTGGAGATCTGGCCGATCCGATCCTCTTCCTGTGTTCGGACGCGGCGCGCTACGTCAATGGGGTGCTGTTGACGGTCGACGGCGGCTACAGCTGCAGCGGATAAAGCGATTCCGGAGCGATCCTAAAATCACGGAAAACAAGAAATGCAGAACAGCGATCTGATCCAAAATCCGATCGCTGTTCTGCTCGTTGGAGAGGGGCGGATCAGGTGGCCGGCCCGCCCGTAGCGAGCCATTGCAAGGCCGCCTCCTCATTATCGAAATATTCGAAGCGGTCGTCCTTCAGGAAACGGCGGTTCTGCATCTTGAGCAGGGTGGAGCTCATGACCATGGCCGTTCGCCCCAGAAACACGTGATCCTCCTTCTGCGCCAGACGGGCCAGGGCATCGGCGACCTCAGGCGTGCGCACTTCGCATAGGGAACCGTCCATCAGGCAATCATGGTGAGCGCCGACAATGGACCGAACGTGCTTCACGTCCCGGGCAAATTGATCGACGACCTCAAGCGTCCAGAAACCATAAGACGAAAGACGGACAATATTCAGCTCAGGGTCAAAATCTATGCTGTAAAAGCCTTCCAATATCCTCATAGCATCCGATCACTTCTGCGTCGCACCATGGCGGTGACCTTACCTCTGCCTGAATGCAGGCCTAATCACCGAACGGCAAGCTGATAATGATCGCGTTTGGCCCTTCTTTCGCCGAACGCCATGCCGCCTCCAATGCTTCGCGCGCGTCCTGCGGAGCCACCGGCCCGGTGCATGGCAGGCCAAAGCCGCGGATCAGGTCGGCCAGGGAACCGCCGGTTTCGCGAAAGTCCATGCCGGCATAGCTGGGCGCGTTGCGTCCCCCACCCGGCTTTGCGCGTTCCGCATAAGCCCGGGAAAAATAGCGGGTCGACCCATAGCCGCCATTATCCAGGATCACGAATGTAATCGGCAATCTTTCCGCCACGGCGGTCCAGAGGCCGTGGAGACCAAAGCGTAACGCGCCGTCCCCCAGCACGCAGGTAACCGGCCCGCCCGAACCCAGCGCAGCCCCCACGGCCGCGCCGGTTCCCCAGCCCAGCGAACCCCCCGTCGCCCCGATATATCGTCCGCCATCGCCCGATCGCAGCGCTCCCAGAAGGGCAACCGATCCCATGACGGCTTCGTCGACCACCCAGCCGTGATCCAGCGCGTCGTGAAGCGCGCCAAGTGCGGTTCCATAGGATGCCAATGTCTCGGCAAAGGGATTACCGGGCGGCAATCGGGCCGCCTTCGCCTCGTCGATGAAGGCGCGCCTCTGCCGCATCAGCGCATCATCGGCATCGGGCACCGCCTGGAGCAGAGCGGCCAGCAAGGCCGAAGGATCGCAGGCGCAGGACCAGTGGGCGACCCTTGTTTCCTCCAGCTTGGCATGGTCGGCATTGACGTGGGCGACGAATTCGGCCGCTGGGAAATAGGGGTTTGGTCGCGGATGCCCCTCCGGAATGAAACGTCCCCCGACCACCAGCACGAAATCCGCCTGCGCCTCTGCGACGCTGCCGTAGAGTCCGGTCATTCCTCCCAGGAAATTCGGATGGCCGGGCGATATGGCGAGCCTGTCGTTGAAGCCCGGCTCCGCCGCGACCGCGATTTGATGGCGCTCGGCAAGCGCGGCCAGCGCATCCGCACCGCCATGGCGCCGCACCTGGCCGCCCGCGACGATCAGGGGCCGGCGAGCCTTTGCCAGCTTCTCTGCAAGCAGGCTTATGTCAGGCGCGCCTGACGGCAGGCGGACCGTCCGGGGGACAGAAACGACGGGTCCATCAGCCTCCAGCACATCTTCCGGCAGGGAGACGAATGCCGGCCCTGTCGGTACGCCTCTTGCCGCACGACTGGCGGCCGCCAGATGATGATAGACCGGCATGCCCGGCGCGAGTTCGCGGGCATGGCGGCAGAAGGGCGCGACCAGGGGAACAAGATCCCCCTCACCGATCGTGCCTTCACGCGTGCGGGCCCAGGCCGCCTGCTGGGACGCCAGCACCAGAATGGGACTTTCGTCGCGCCAGGCATTGTACAGATTGGCAAGAGCATTGGCCGTGCCGGGCACCATGTAGATATAGGCCGCCCCGGCCCCGGTCACCCGCGTATAGCCGTCAGCCGCCGCGATCGTCACTGATTCATGGATCGTCGGAACCACTTTGACGGGAGAATCCGCCAGTTCCTGCAAAAGCGATACGAGCGAACTTCCCGGAAGACCGAAAATGTGACGGAATCCGCTCTCTTTCAGGAAACGGACAACCTCACGGGCTCCCAGTTCCTTCCTCTCCTGCTCCAGACCCACACTTCCTCTCCCGGGGATTTTTTCGTCTTGCAGGTGGGCGGGACTCTCCCCGCCCCGCCCTGGATCAGGCCTTTTCCTTTAGCATGTCCAGCGCAACGTCGACGATCATGTCCTCCTGTCCACCCACCATCTTGCGACGGCCGAGTTCGACCAGGATCGTGCGGGTGTCCAGGCCATAGGTTTCGGCCGCCTTTTCCGCGTGGCGCAGGAAGCTGGAATAGACCCCTGCATAGCCCAGCGCGAGCGTTTCGCGATCGACGCGTACTGGCCGGTCCTGCAAGGGACGAACCAGATCTTCCGCCGCATCCATGAGTGCGTTGACGTCACAGCCATGGTTCCAGCCCTTGCGGTCAGCCGCGGCGACGAACACTTCGAGCGGCGCATTGCCAGCGCCCGCACCCATGCCGGTCAGCGACGCGTCGATGCGGACCGCCCCGCATTGCGCGGCCACGATCGAATTGGCCACGCCCAACGAGAGATTGTGATGGGCGTGGATGCCGCGCTGGGTTTCGGGCTTCAATACCCGGTCATAGGCCTCCAGCCGCGCCTTGACGCCATCCATGTCGAGCGCGCCGCCGCTGTCGGTGACGTAGACGCACTGGGCGCCATAGCTTTCCATCAGTACTGCCTGCGCCGCCAGCTTTTCCGGATCGATCATGTGGCTCATCATCAGGAAGCCCGAGACGTCCATGCCCAGATCGCGCGCGATGCCGATATGCTGCTTGCTGACGTCGGCCTCCGTGCAATGGGTGGCGACCCGCACCGATCGCACGCCGATGTCATAGGCGCGGCGCAGTTCGTCCACCGTGCCGACGCCGGGGAGGATCAGGGTGGTGAGGACGGACCTGTTCAGCACCGACGCGACGGCCTCCAGCCACTCCCAGTCAGTATGCGCGCCAAAGCCATAGTTGAAGCTGGCGCCATTCAGGCCATCGCCATGGGCGACCTCGATCGCGTCCACGCCGGCATCGTCAAGCGCCTTGGCAATCGCCTTGACATGATCGATGCCGTACATATGCCTGATCGCGTGCATGCCATCGCGAAGGGTGACGTCCTGAATGTACAGCTTCTCGCCCGCTTCGACGTTGAATTTCGCGCTCATCTCTTAATTCTCCGTCTCGGCGAGCGACCCGGTGGCCGCCGCCTTCTTGCCTTCAGCAATGCGCTGCGCCAGCAGCTCGCCGGTCGCCTTAGCGGCGGCGGTCATGATGTCGAGATTGCCCGAATAGCTGGGAAGATAATCACCTGCTCCTTCGACCTCGAGCAGGATCATCGTCTTGATGCCGGTGAACTCGCCGCGCCCCGGGATCTTGAGCTTGTTGTTGTCGCCAAAGCGCTCGAACTGCACCTCCTGCTTGAGGCGATAGCCGGGCACATAGGCCTGGACCTTCTTGACCATGGCCTCGACAGAGGCGCGGATGGTTTCCTCGTCGGCACCCTCGGACAGAGTGAAGACGGTGTCGCGCATGATCATCGGCGGTTCGGCCGGATTGAGGATGATGATCGCCTTGCCCTGGGCAGCGCCGCCGACCTTCTCGATCGCACCCGCGGTCGTGCGGGTGAACTCGTCGATATTGGCGCGCGTGCCGGGGCCCGCCGAACGCGAGGATACGGACGCCACGATCTCGGCATAGTGGACGGTCGCGACCTGGCTGACGGCGGCCACCATCGGGATGGTCGCCTGTCCGCCGCAGGTCACCATGTTCACATTGCCCGCGTCGAGATTGGCTTCGCCATTGACTGTCGGGATGGTGTAGGGACCGATGGCAGCCGGGGTGAGGTCCACCACCTGCTTGCCGTCGGCGCGCAGGGCCGCATCATGGACCTTGTGCGCATAGGCCGAAGTCGCGTCGAAGACGATCCCGATCTCGGGATAGACGTCCATCGCCTTGAGGCCTTCCAGCCCTTCATGAGTGGTCGCAACGCCGCGCTCGCGGGCCATGGCGAGGCCTTCCGACGCCTCGTCAATGCCGACCACGACCGCCAGCTCCATATTCTGCGGATATTTGATCATCTTCATCATCAGGTCGGTGCCGATATTGCCCGATCCGATAATGGCCGCCTTGACCTTGCCCATCATGTTTCCTTCAGATGAAATTGGCTGTGCACGTGCCGATGCCGTGCAACGTCATTTCGAAACGATCGCCCTTCGCCGCCGGCTCCAGCGGCACAACGGATCCCGACAGGATCACGTCGCCCGCCTCCAGCGTCACGCCATAGGCGCCCAGCGTATTGGCGAGCCAGGCCACCGCCATGGCCGGATCGCCCTGCACGGCATGGCCATAGCCTTCCGAAAGCGGCGCACCATTCTTGGTCACGGTGACGTGGAGGTTGGGCAGATCATGGGCGCGCGGGTCAGCTCGCGCCTCGCCCAGCACGAAGACGCCGCAACTGGCATTGTCCGCCACCGTGTCGACGATGCTGATCTTCCAGTCCTTGATGCGGCTGTCGACGATCTCGAAACACGGTGCTATCGCCTCCGTCGCGGCGATCACGTCGGCAGGGGTGACGCCGGGGCCGTTCAGCCTGTCCTTCAGTATGAAGGCGATTTCCGCTTCCGCGCGCGGGGCTATCAACGCCTTGGCGTCGACATCGATATCCCCCTCCACATGCATCCAGTCCGTCAGGAAGCCGAAGTCAGGCTGGTGCACGCCCAGCATATCCTGCACCGCCTTCGATGTAACACCGATCTTCTTGCCCACGACACGCTCGCCATCGGCCGTACGACGCTGCAGAAATCCCAGGCTGATCGCATAGGCATCGTCAATCGTCAGTGATGCCTGCTGCTCGACAAGAGGGCTGATCGTATGCCGTCCGCGAAGCGCGTCATAGAGGGCGTCGCTGAACGCAGCGTTGTTGGTTGAGGTCATTGATATTTTCCGTTGCAGTAGATCAGAGGGTCCACGCCCTCCCCAATCCGGACATGACGCACTTCGCCGATGACGATGATGTGCGACCCATATTCGACCAGCTTCCCTACGTCGCATTCGATCGACGCGATCGCTTCCGCCATCACGGGCACGCCCCGCTCCGAAAGTTGCCAGCCCCCGTCGCGAAAACGCTCTGCCCGCAAGCTGGAACTGCCGAAGGCATTGGACACATTCTGATGCCGGCGGTCGAGGAGATTCACCGAAAATGGCTTGTCCTGGTGCAGCATCGGCGTCAGCGACGCCGACCGGTTGAGGCAGACCAGCAATGACGGCGGTTCCATCGACAGGGACGTCACCGATGTCGCGCTGAGGCCGAACCACTCCCCGTCGCTTTCGCACGCCACGATCGATACTGCCGAGGCCAGTCGCCGCATCGATTGGCGAAAAAGATCGCCAATCGCATCGACGGCCGCGACGGAGGCATCGACATCGATTACCCTGTTCATTCACATGCCTCCGGCAAACGCCTAACCATAAGCCGTCAAGGTCGCCTTCAGGCGGCCTTCGGCACCATTCCATTGGGATCGATCACGAACTTTTTGGCCGCGCCATGGTCAAATACTTCATAGCCGCGCGGTGCTTCATCCAGACCGATCACTTCGACATTGACGATGTCGGCAATGGGCAGGCGGTCCCACAGGATCGCCTGCATGAGCTGGCGATTATATTTCACCACCGGCGTCTGCCCGGTGAAGAAGGCGTGGCTCTTCGCCCAGCCCAGCCCGAAGCGGATCGACAGGCTGCCGATCTTGGCCGCTTCGTCGACGCCGCCCGGATCACCAGTGACATAAAGGCCGGGAATGCCGATCCGTCCCGACGCGCGGGTCACCTGCATCAGCGCGTTCAACACCGTGGCGGGCGCCTCATGACCGGAATCGGCGCCATGCCCCCTTGCCTCGAACCCGACCGCGTCGATGGCACAATCCACTTCAGGAACGCCCAGGATCTGCGCAATCTGTTCGCCCAGATCGGCATGTTCGGAAAGGTCGACCGTCTGGAAGCCCATGGCGCGGGCATGCTTCAGGCGCTCCTTGTTCATGTCGCCCACGATGGTGCAGGCGGCGCCAAGGAGATTGCAGGACGCCGCAGCCGCCATCCCGACCGGCCCCGCTCCCGCGACATAGACGGTGGAACCCGGACCAACGCCCGCATTGACGGCGCCGTGGAACCCGGTCGGCAGGATATCAGACAGGCAGGTCAGGTCGCGTATCTTCTCAAGCGCCTGGTCACGATCGGGAAATTTCAGCAGGTTGAAGTCGGCGTAAGGCACCATGACATAATTGGCCTGCCCGCCGATCCATCCGCCCATGTCGACATAGCCATAAGCCGCGCCGGCGCGATCCGGATTGGTGTTCAGGCAGACACCCGTCGCCTGTTCCTTGCATGTGCGGCAACGGCCGCATGCCACGTTGAACGGGACGGAGACGATGTCGCCCTTTTTGAGGAACTCGACACCGCTGCCGACTTCTGCGACTTCCCCGGTGATTTCATGCCCCAGGACCAGCCCGGTCGGCGCCGTCGTACGTCCGCGCACCATGTGCTGATCGGATCCGCAGATGTTGGTGGACACGACCTTCAGGATGACGCCGTGATCGATCTTGCGTCCCTGCGGCGTTTCCATTCTGGGATCGCCGATATCCATCACTTCCACATTGTTCGGTCCGAGATAAACGACACCACGATTGCCCGCCATGACTTCGCTCCTGCTCTTTTTTATTACCAATTGGGACAGGCTCTCGCCCTCGCTGAGGCCGGCTGGCCGGCCGGCGCTGATTGAGGGAGGGCGCCGATCGCCATCATCTTAATCCTGCCGGGGCTGCGACATACGTCCCACCGGACTATGCCCGTGCTTCAGGTTGTGGCGACCTTCGACGCGATCAGATCCCGCGGGTTGAAGGCCGGATCAGCTAGCATCGCCGCACTCACACGATGGTCGACCGCCAGCAGCTTTCGACCGAGCACATGATCGCTCACAGCATTGACGGATTCGATCGCGACGACGCGCTCGTCGCGCAGGTAGAAAACGGAGAATTTTCCGTCTTCCAGCGACCCGCGCACAACCTCCTGCTGCGCATCCTGGGAAAAGCCGACCATCTGCAATTTCATGTCGAACTGATCCGACCAGAACCAGGGCACGGACAAGTTGGGCATGGTCCTGCCGGCGATGGCCGCGCCGGCAGCCTTGCCAAGGTCGGTCGCATTCTGCACCGATTCCAGGCGCATGTCGCGCCCCGCGAACAGGTTCATGCCGAATGCGCAGTCGCCCGCCGCGAACATCGCGGCATTGGCCGTCCGACCGCAGCTGTCGACATGGATCCCCTGCCCGCTGGCGAGGCCAAGCGGCTCTGCCAGCCCCGTATTGGGCACCGCGCCCACCGCCATCACGACGAGATCTGCAGCATGGACCACATCATGGCTGTCCCGCACTCCCGTGACCTTGCCCTGGTCCCCTTCGATCCGCTCCACGCCTGTCGCGGTCAATATGCGGACGCCTTCAGCCGCGAACCTGCGCTCGACGAAATTCGAGATCACGGGCCCGGTCACCCGCGCCATCACCCGTGGCAACCCTTCCAGTACCGTCACGGGCTTTCCCGCCTTGGCGAGCGACGCGGCGAGCTCCAGCCCGATGAAACCGCCGCCGATGATCACGACCGACGACGTCTGCTCCAGCTTCTCGCGAATATGGTTGGCGTCAGCGAGCGAGCGCAGCGTCACGACACCGTCCAGATCGGCTCCGGCCAGCGGTATGCGGCGCGCCTGCGTTCCTGTGGCGAAGGCCAGCTTGTCGAACCCGAACGTCCCCTTGGTCGTGACGACACGGCCTTCCGGCTCGACATGCTCGGCACGCGCGCCGAAGACGACGTCCACCTGATTGTCGCGATAAAAGACCTCTCCGCGCAGCGGCAGGCTTTCGGCGTCGACCGCGCCGGTCAGATATCCCTTCGAAAGCGGCGGCCGGTGGTAGGGCAGAAACGCCTCTTCGGTCAGCATTGTGATCGCGCCGTCGAAGCCATGCTGCCGCGCCGATGCCGCGATGTTCAGCCCGGCATAGGAGCCGCCGACAATAAGCAGCCCGCTCATGTCAGAACTGACGTTCCGGAACCTCGACGCTCAGCCCTTCCAGTTCATCGGTCACGATGATCTGGCAGGACAGGCGACTGTTTCCGGTCCTTTCGCAGGCGGTGTTCTCCAGCAGATCGTTCTCGACGTCATCCATGGCCGGCAGCCGGTCGATCCACTGCGGATCGACATAGACATGGCAGGTCGCGCAGGAAAGCGTGCCGCCGCAATCCGCATCGATGCCCGGAACACCGTTGATCGTCGCGGCCAGCATCAGCGAGCGCCCAGCAGCGACGTCCACCTCCCGCACGTCCCCCTGATGGCTCTTGAACGTCACTTTTGGCATCATGATCTTCCTGTACTAAACCCACCGGACCATCCGGCGCACGCCCCATTATCCTTCAGGCCCAACCTGGCCGGCGGGTACTTCGATGACAGAACCCGCCAAAGGCCGCTGACTGCCTTTCCCCGGCTCTAGCCGCAGGGACCGTGGAGAACATGGTCCAACCGGACGATGGATAAGCGAGGGTTCCCCGGAATAGGGCAAAGCTGACGCCTCGCTCCATCCGACTCCCGCAGAAGGACCGCCTCATGGCCATTTACAATTTAAAGCGCCCGCAATTGCTGGAAGAACGCTGCCTGATCGGAGGGCAATGGATGGACAGCGAGGCAAAGATCGCCGTGCGCAATCCCGCGACCGGGGAGGTGATTGCGAACGTGCCGCGTTTTGGCCATGCCGAAACCACGCGCGCCATAGAGGCCGCCGCACAGGCCATGCCCGCCTGGGCAGCCCGAACCGCCAAGGACCGTGCCGCGATCCTGCGCCGCTGGTTCGACCTCATCATCGCCAATACCGAAGACCTTGCGGCGATCATGACTGCCGAACAGGGCAAACCGATGGCGGAGGCGCGCGGCGAGGTGGTCTATGCGGCCAGCTTCATCGAATGGTTCGCGGAAGAAGGAAAGCGCGCCTATGGCGACGTGATCCCCGCGCATGACAAGGGGATGCGCCTGCTGGTCGTCAAGCAGCCGATCGGCGTGACGGCTGCGATCACGCCGTGGAACTTCCCAGCAGCCATGATCACGCGCAAGGCGGGACCGGCCCTCGCGGCGGGATGCCCGATGATCATCAAGCCGGCCAGCGCCACGCCGCTGACCGCCTTTGCGCTCTGCCGTCTGGCGGAGGAAGCAGGGATTCCCCCCGGCATCCTGTCCTGCATCACCGGCAATGCCGGGGAAATCAGCGACACATTCTGTTCGAACCCCCTGGTGCGGAAGATCAGCTTTACCGGGTCGACAGAAATCGGTCGCGACCTCATGGCCAACGCAGCGCAGCATATCACCAAGCTCAGCCTGGAACTGGGCGGCAATGCCCCCTTCATCGTGTTCGACGATGCCGATCTGGATGCCGCGGTTGCCGGCGCGATGCAGTCCAAGTTCCGCAACGCGGGCCAGACCTGCGTGTGCGCCAACCGGCTCTACGTGCAGGACGGCATCCACGACGCCTTTGTCGAGCGGCTGGCCAAGGCGGTGGGCGGCCTCAGGATGGGCAACGGGTTTGACGAGGGGGTCACGATCGGCCCCCTCATCAACGAGGGCGCCGTGGCGAAGATCGAAAGCCATATCGGCGACGCACTCGCGAAAGGGGCCACTCTGGTAGCGGGGGGAGGCCGGTCTGACCTTGGCGGCAGCTTCTTCGAACCCACGATCATGACGGGTATGACCAGCGACATGCTGGTGGCGAAGGACGAGACTTTCGCGCCATTGGCTCCGGTTTTCCGGTTCCGCGACGAAGCGGAGGTCGTGCGCATGGCGAACGACACCTGTTTCGGCCTGGCCGCCTATTTCTTTGCCCGCGATCTGGGCAAGGTGTGGCGCGTGGCAGAGGCGCTCGAATATGGCATCGTCGGCGTGAACACGGGCCTTATTTCGACCGAAGTCGCCCCTTTTGGCGGTGTCAAGGAAAGCGGGCTGGGCCGTGAAGGGTCGAAATATGGGATCGAGGATTATCTGGAGATCAAATATATCTGCATGGGCGGCATCTGAAACCCGATCTCGGGGGGAATGGCGGGGCGATGCGGTCGCCTGCCTAAGACGGATCGACATTCAGATGATGACGAGCCGAAAATGGTGATTTTTCGTGACCCGGCGCGCAGCGTACTTCCGGTACGTGAGCACCGGAAGCACGGAAAGTCGCCATTTGCAGGCCGTCAGGGCTGAATGTCGATCCGTCTTAAATCCATTCGATCAACAGGCGGCTGAGCCTCAGATGGGCGATCCGCCATTCCCCCTCCGCCACACGCCGATAGCGTTCATGATAATGCCCATAACCGCGCAGCTGCCGCACCGGACTGCCCTGCGGCATCAGGATGACGTCCCGCATCGGCCATATTCCCTCTGCCTCGTTATCTGACAGAATATCGATCTCGCCCATATGCCCATGATGGACGGTGATCGTTCCCACAAGCGCGCTCGACATCGCTTGCAGGATCGCCGGTCGCCCTTCGATGAGCCCAGCTTGCGGGTCCACCGCCAATCCTGCATGCGCCAGCGCCGCCATTTCCGATCGCATGTCCATGACGGCGTCATCGACAAAAACGTCGATCATGGCTTCCCAATCCCGCTGGTCCATATTCCTGAAATAGCGCGCCTTCAGCATCCGGATCGCTTCGGCATGCGCCAGGTTTCTTTCCGTCATCGGGACAGTGGTGGACATCATCGTCTCCTCTCCTTGTCGACCGTCAGCGGTGCCCGAACTTGCGGATGGCGCGACGTCCCAATGGACGATGTGATGCGGGCTCCCGTCATCCCACAGACCCAATTGGCGGTGTCGCCAACAGGAGAGAGACGATGTCGGAAAAGCCGGCGCCCCATCACCGCATCCCCAACCGGCCCTATGCGTCAGCCACGATCCTGCTTCTGACAGGGTTGTTCTTCCTCATCGGGGGACTGAGGCTGCTGCAACTGGGCGGATCGCCTTATTATGCGGTGTCGAGCCTTCCGCTGCTGGCCAGTGCAGTGATGCTGTTCCGCCGACGGCCCTCCGGCTATCTGCTCTATGCGGTTTTTCTCGCCGGAACGGCGATATGGGCTTGGGCAGAAGCGGGCCCTGCCTTCTGGCCGCTATTCGCTCGGTTGGGTGCACCCCTTTTCCTTGCCGCCGGCATGGCGCTGCCATGGCTGTGGCGCCGGTTCGGCGCGCGCCGGCTTGCTGTTGGAACCGTTCTGGTCCTGCTGCTTGGCGCCATGACCTGGACCGTCACGATGCGCCTGCCCAATCCGGACGACGGCTCGATGCCGCCTGTCGCACAGGCGGCATCGGACTGGGCGACCTATGGCGGCGATCTCGGCGCAAGCCGCTTTTCGACGCTCGGGCAGATCGACGGCGCCAATGTGGGCAGGCTGGAGCGGGCCTGGGTCTATCGAACAGGCGACCTGCCCGGCCCCAATGATGCGCAGACCGCCTGGACCTTTGAAACGACGCCGCTGCAGGTCGGCAACCGCCTGTTCCTGTGCACCGCGCATACGCAGGTTCACGCCATCGATGCGACGACCGGCCGGCGATTGTGGATGTACGACCCCAAGGTCAGCTATGGCTGGTCTCCGCTGAAGGCATGCCGTGGCGTCGCCTATTATGCCACCGCCGACAATCAAGCGGGCAGCGGCGAATGCCGGCAGCGCATCTTCTCCCCGGTCGTCGACGGCGGCCTGCAGGCGCTGGACGCCGTGAGCGGACGTCCCTGTTCCGGCTTTGGTGAGGGGGGACGCGTCGATCTCAAAAAAGGCCTCGGCCGCGTTCGTCCGGGCTATTATTTCACCACCTCTGCGCCACTGGTCGTCGGCGACAAGGTGATCGTCGGCGCCAACGTCATGGACGGGGCAGAGGTGGGCGAACCATCCGGCGTGATCAGGGCGTTCGATGCCGTCAGCGGAAAGCTCGCCTGGGCATGGGATCTGGGCGCTGGCGATCGCGCTGCAATCAATGGCGCGGATCCCCAGGCGGGCGATTATGCGCGCGGCACGCCCAATTCCTGGGCGCCACTGACGGCGGATGCGCAAAACAACCTGCTGTTCGTGCCCCTGGGCAATCCCACGCCGGACTTTTTCGGCGGAGGACGCAAGCCGGTGATGGAACAGTTCGGCAGCGCCCTGGTGGCGCTGGATACGCGGACCGGCCAGTTGCGCTGGAGGTTCCAGACCATTCACCACGATCTGTGGGATCAGGATCTGCCCGCACAACCCAGCCTGGTCGATTTCCCGATGGGCAGCGCCACTGTCCCGGCGCTCGTCCAACCGACGAAAAGGGGGGAATTGTTCGTGCTGGACCGTTTGACGGGCAAGCCGCTGACCCGCGTCGAGGAACGTCCAGCACCCGGCGGCGCCGTACCGGGAGATTTCACGGCGCCGACGCAGCCCTATTCCGTGGGCATGCCAAGCCTTGTCGGGCCACGACTGACCGAAGCGTCGGCATGGGGGATGACGCCGATCGACCAGCTCGTCTGCCGGATCAAATATCGCCAGCTACGCTATGAAGGCCCGCTCACGCCGCCATCGACGCAGGGAACCATATCCTATCCCGGAAGTGCCGGCGTAGTCAGTTGGGGCGGCGTCACCATCGACCGGCAACGCGGCATTCTTATCGTGAACACCAGCCACACGCCATTCAAGACGACCCTCATTCCCCGCGCCAAGGCGAACGCCATGGGCCTTAGCCGAGCACCCAATTCGACCGGAGCTGGCCAGGCCAGCCGTGGATCGCCGGAAACGAAGAGCGGCGCGGAGGCCGGGCTGCCGCAAGTAGGGACTCCCTATGCCGCGCAGGCCGTTCCCTTCCTGTCCCCCCTGTTCGTCCCCTGCATCCAGCCGCCATGGGGCCGGATCAGCGCGATTGACCTCAAGACCCGCAAGATCCTCTGGCAGCATCCCTTCGGGACATCCAGCGATACCGGGCCACTCGGCATGAAAGTGGGACTTCCGCTTCCGATCGGCGTGTTCAATACCGGCGGATCGGTTGCGCTCTCCAGCGGGATCTTCTTCATCGCCGCCGCGCAGGACCGTTACCTGAGGGCCTATGAAAGCGCGACCGGCCGCGAGCTATGGCGCAGCCGCCTTCCGGCCGGCGGACAGGCTACCCCGATGACCTATTATTCGCCCGCCAGCAAAAGGCAGTATGTGGTGGTCGCGGCCGGGGGACATGCCGGCATGGGAACCCAGGTGGGCGACTATGTCATCGCCTATCGCCTCCCCTGATCCCTGAAAAAATGGGGCGGACCACTCAGGCCCGCCCCCTTTCCTTGCAGAACGCCGAAGGCTGCCCCAAAACTTAAGTCACGCGGACGCGGAGGCTGTCATAACCCCGCACAAATGCGTCGCGAAGCCTTGGTTCCTCGGCGAGTTCAAGCACCGGCAATCTCGTCATGATACCACGGAACATGATGCGCGCTTCCGTGCGCGCGAGCTGGTTGCCGAGACAGAAATGCGGCCCGCCGGCAAAGGCCAGATGGCGGTTCGGATTGCGCTGAATATCAAAGCTGTCGGGCTTGTCGAACAGGGAGGGATCCCGATTGGCGGCGAGCAGCGACAGCAGGACAGGCGTGCCCGCCTGAACCGGAACGCCACCCAGTTCGACATCAACGACCGGCTCGCGCGGAAGCGACCATTGGGCGGGGCTGCAATAACGCAGCATTTCCTCGACCGCGGCGTCGGTCAGTTCGGGCCGGTCGCGCAGCAGCGCATATTGGTCGGGATGCCGCAGCAATTCGTACATGCCATTGGCGATCAGATTGCCTGTCGTTTCATGGCCCGCCTCTATCAGCATCTGCAACGTGCCCAGCAGTTCGACCTCGCTCAGCCGATCGCCCTCGCTTTCGGCGCGGATCAGGAGGGAAACCAGGTCATCCCCCATGTTCGCGCGCCTTTGCCGGACAAGGTCACGAAAATAGAGGAAAAAATTGCGATGCGCATCCTCGACCGCCTTCATCGTGGCGGGGCACGGTTCATGCGTCCGGGCGGCGGCGACGATATCCGCGGTCCATTTGCCCCACAGACCGTGATCTTCCAGCGGAACGCCCATCAGTTCGCAGATCACCCGCTCCGGCAGGAGAAAGGCCAGTTCGCGCAGAAAGTCGAACTCTCTCCTGCCGCTTACATTGGCTATCAGTTCGTCGGTAATCGACTGGATGCGTTCCGCCCATTTCCGTATCTGGGTCGGCTTGAACGCGACTTCCAATATCTGGCGCAGCCGCTTGTGGTCGGGCCCGTCCGCGTTGATCAACATCGCGGTCGATGCTTCCCAGGCCAGTTTCAGCGTCTCGTCCCGCGCGTTGCCTGCCCCATGGGCCAGGGCTTCGGCCACCGCCTGCCTGTGGCGGCTGAAGCACTGGTCGCGATATCCGGTCAGGACATCCTCGAAGCGGGTCGCCACGCGTATGCCATTGGCCTCCGACACCGGGTCGATCTCCCGAAGTTCGGCATAGAGGCTGTCGGGCCGGCCGAAGCCGACCTGGTCGCTCATCGCGCGCTGCAAATCCCGACGCAGGGCCGCTACCCTGCTCTCTCCGTCGTCCGCCATCTTGCTTGATCCTTCAGACCTGCTGCGACTGAACGGTAGGGCACGGCTGCCCACGTCCTGCCCGGTTTCGTCCTTTTCAGCGCTTGATCTTCAGTCCGTCGGGCGACTCCGCCATGTGGCGACGATTGCCCATATTGGCCCTGAACGCGTCCTCCAGCGCCTTCTGGGCCGGCGGCAGGTTATGGGCCTGTTCGGCCGTGAAACGGTTGGTGATCGCCGTGTAGCAGGCGATGCCGATGCTGTCGGGCTCGACGAAGGGACAGTCGAGTATCGTACTCGCCTGCGCCAGATGGCTGTCTAGGCTTTCGACTGCGACCATGGGATCGGCAATATGGTAGACGGCGGAAAACTCATAACGGGGCACGGCATCGATCAACTGGATATCGGCCGCCTTGTAGAGGTCTCCGGCGATAAATCCCGTAAGCCGCAAGGTCCGCGGCAGATAGTCCTCACGATACCATTTTATGAACTCGCCTTCCTTGCCCTTCTTCACATTCATGCGGATGAGCAGGACGTCGCCATTGCGCGAGTCATAGGATTCGACCGCTGTCTTTCCCGATAGCGCGGGGACATAATAGAAGTCTTCCGCCTTGTCGATGCGCTGCGCCGAGGTTATCGGCATGCGATCGCTGAAGCATTGCTCGATATGATCGTCGATATTCTGTTGCGTGTCGTTCAGTTCATAGATGCACAGCCAGCGTTGTTCAGGCCCGAAGTGCCGGGCATTATAGCGGAGCTGATAGGGCGAGAGTTTCCACCGTTGCACCGCCACGCTGCCCTGCAGGCGCATCGTGTCATGGCAGTGGATATTGGTGTACCAGTCGTTGAATTCATCCTCCTGACCTTCGAAAGCTTCCGTCATGACGATGAAGATGGACGAAAGCGCCTGGCGCGGAGGAGGCGCGGCTGGGCCTTGATCCAGCACCGCGGAAGCGCCCGCTTTTCCGGCCTTTACACTGTCGGTCATGGCTCTCTCCAATTTCCGGCGCCTCTGCCGGCGTCCGTTTAAAATCAGCGCGCAGATCGCGACAAAAGATCGCATTTCCGGCCGTCGAGCGACACAGCAGCATGCGTTTCGCGCCGGCACCACGTTCGATCGGACGATGCCGATGCGGCATTGGTGCATCATGCGGGTCAGATCGCGATAAAAATGGGAGAGCGAAATGGACCCCAAAGTGCAGCGCCTCGTCGATCATTTCGAGATTCGCGAGGTTATCGAGGCCTATGTCCATGCCTGCGACCGATGCGATCGCGACGCGGTGGAGGATGTCTATCATCCCGACAGTTGGGACGATCATGGTCCGATGAAGATGACCGGCCCCCAGTTCGCCGACGCGGTCAC
Organism: Sphingobium sp. LSP13-1-1.1; assembly: GCF_040676415.1. Classification (NCBI taxonomy): domain Bacteria; kingdom Pseudomonadati; phylum Pseudomonadota; class Alphaproteobacteria; order Sphingomonadales; family Sphingobiaceae; genus Sphingobium; species Sphingobium sp. LSP13-1-1.1. The sequence continues at coordinate 556,855 of NZ_JBEGHU010000001.1, forward strand.
GGACTCGCTGAGTTCGGTCTGGAAGAATGCGACCCATCTGCTCGGCCAGTCCCGGATCAGGGTGGACGGCGACAGGGCGGGTGCGGAAACGACCTTCTTCGCTTCGCTGACCCGTGACGCCGACGGAACGGAAATGCTCGACATGATGGTCGGCCGCTATGTCGATGTCATGGAAAGACGCGACGGCGTCTGGGCGATCAAGGATCGGCGCTGCGTTTCCGAATGGTCCTCCAGCGCCCCCATCGGCGAGGATTTCCTGCGGGGCGATCTCTTCATCCAGGGTTCCCGCTCGGTCAAGGATCCCGCCTATGAAGTACTGAATCTGGTCGCGGGCCGTGCCCGGATCGAGCGATAGAAGGCGGGACCGCCGGACAGGATGACGCCCTCCCGGCAGAAGCCGGGACATGCACGGGAAGTCATGGCATGAGCATATATATCGACGCCAAACCCTATCATGTCGCCTATGTCGTTCCCGACATCGACGCGGCCGTGGACAGGCTGCTGGCATCGGGGATCGGCCCTGCGCATTTCATCCGCGGTACAGAAATGGCGGCGCGTTTCCGGGGGGAATTGATCCGCATCCATGTTTCGGCCGCCTTCGTCGTCATTGCCGGACAATTGACGGAACTGGTGAGCCAGGACGACGACAGGCGCTCGACCTTCACCGAGTTCCTTGACCGCCACCCCTCGGGCGGCCTGCACCATGTGGCTTATTTCAGCAATGATTTCGAAGCCACGGTCGGGGACGCGGCGGCACGCGGCCTGCACCTGAAGCCGCACATGGAATATGTCGATGAAGCCGGAAACGCCTTCGAATCCTATTATGAGCCGCAGGAAAATCCAGACGCTGTTCTTTTGCAGCTCGCGCTGCCCAGCCCGCTCGACCCGGTCTATCGCGCGATCGTCGACATTGCGGACCATTGGGATGGTTCCGATCCCCGCCGCGATTTCTGGGCCTTGGTCAACGAACCCGCCGCCTGACGCCCCGGATGACTCCAAAGGGGTCAGGCGGCCCTCCAGGGCGGCCCTTCAGCCGAGACGGGGCCACACCAGCTTCAGTTTCCGCATGGAATTGACCATCCCGCGCTCCAATATCGCACATTCATCGGCGGCGACGTCGAATTCCGGAATCCGCTGAAGCCATTCCTCGATGAAGATGCGCATTTCAAGCCGGGCGAGCATGGCGCCGATGCAACGATGCTTGCCCTGCCCGAAGGTTGCGTGGCGGACATCCTTGCGGTTGAAATCGACGATGTCCGGATTGTCAAAGCGCCGCTCATCCTGGCCATGGAACATGGTCTGGATCAGGATCCGATCATCCTTCCGGAACAGGATGCCATCATGTTCGATATCGCGGGTGACCACGCGCGCGGTTCCGGTCGCCCCGTAAAAGCGCATCAGTTCGTCGATCGCCCGCGGTATGAGGGCATGATCTTCCCTGAGTTGCCGGCGATGGTCGGGATGCGTGGCAAGGAAGCGCGCGATGACGCCCATGGTCGCCATCACGGTATCCAACCCGCCCAGCAACACGTTCAGGATCATGCTGTGCCGTTCCTCATGGGTCATTCCCCGGTCAAACACCTGCCCGCGCATAATCATGGAAATGACGTCCTCACGCGCACCGTCCGCCCGCTCGGCCATCAACGCCTCGATATAGGCGGACATCTGGCCATAGCCCCAGATGCGTTCCTCCAGCGTCCGTGGGTGGACCGAGGCATCCGCCCACCTCATGAGATCCGCCTTGTCGGATTTGGGCAGATCGGCAAGCTGCATGAAGATCTCGATGGGCAGGATGGCGGAAAATTCGCCGACGAATTCGCACTCGCCCCTGTCGACGAACCCTTCGATCAGCTCGATCGCCAGGGCGCGGATATCCCGTTCCAGTTGCATGATCCGGGCGGGCGTGAATGCAGGCTGCAGGACGTTGCGATAGGCCGAATGCGCAGGCCCATCGGTTTCCAGCGGAATATTGATGAACGGCTTCGCGCCGGCCGGCAGCACGACGTCCTGCATGGAAAACAGTTCTCCATCGCGCTGGCACATGTCAATCTCACGCGCGCGGGTGACGACCCAATGGCCCCCATTTTTGGGCGTCCAGAAGATATCGGGCGCCTCCCGGTGGAGGCGGCGGACGATATCGATCTGATAATCGCTCGTAACCTCGCGGGGCGCTTCATACAGGTCATATTCGTAAACGCGATCGGCTGGCACATGATCGGGCCGAACGGGCTGCACTGTCTCTTCTGCCATGGTCATCCTCCAATATCCTGTCCGTGCGTGCTTCCCTGTCGGCGAGACGGCCGGATTTTGAACCGCATCAGTGCAATCTCGCCAGGGCGTCCGCGGAATAATTGCCCAGCTTGTCCCACCGCCGGTCGCGCAGATCGCGGGTCCAGTCCGGATTGGTGATCATAGCTCGCCCGACAGCGACAAGGTCACATTCACCCCGCCCAAGCATGCCCACGACATGCCGGATGCTGCGCGGGCAACGGCCATGCAATTGCCGCTCGGCCGGCCTGTCACCCACTTCCTTGCTCGGCAGCGGATCATGATCCAGCGAGATCGAGCCGACGGTCACGGTGGGCTTGCCGGTGATCCGCCTGGTCCACCCGGCCACATTCAGCGGGCTGCCATCGAATTCGGGTTCCCATACGCGGCGGGTCGAACAGTCGAATATGTCAACGCCCGCCTCCGACAATGGAGTCAGGAAGTCTTCCAGTTCAGCGGGCGTCTGGCACAGCTTCGCCCAATAATCTTGCTGTTTCCATTGGGACCAGCGAAAGAAGACGGGGTAATCCTCGCCGACGGCCTCACGCACTGCCCGTATGACCTCGGTTGCAAAGCGGGTGCGATCGACCAGGCTGCCGCCATAAGCATCCTGGCGCCGGTTCATCTTGTCCCAAAAGAACTGGTCGATCAGATAACCGTGGGCGCCATGCAGTTGCACACCATCGAAACCCAGGGCCCTGGCGTAGCGCGCGCTGCGGGCGAAACCATCAATGGCTGCGTCGATATCCTTGACGGACGCCGGCTCGGCCACCTGCCTGACCGCCGGCTTGTCGCCAAAGGATTCAAAGGGCAGATACAGGCCCGACGGACTGAGCGGCGCCAGATCGGGATTGGGCGACGCTCCGACTTCGCGGACGGTGCCGCAATGCACCAGTTGAGGGATGATCCGTCCTCCTGCCCCATGTACCGCCTCCACGATGCGGCCATAGGATTCCAGCGCATCCTCGCCATGCAGACGCGCGTAACCCGGATGCGCCTGCGAAACGGGATGTTCGACGGAGGCCACTTCAGTGATCAGCAGGCCCGTGCCAGCGGCGGCGCGGCGGCGGAAATAATCGACATAGGCTTCGCTCGGCACGCCATCGTCATTGAAATGGCGTCCCATGGCGGGCATGACGATGCGGTTGTTCAGCCTGAGCCCACGGATTTCAAAGGGATCGAACAAGGGACTGAGTTCCATGTCCGGCTCATCCAATCCATGCGCAGCCATCGCCGTCCACTTTCCTTCTTCTGTCGCTCCCCGAAGAGCGATGCCCCAGACCGGCCCTGTTCCGCCATCAGTCCGCGATCGGCCCGCCTCGTTCCTCGACCACGCGGACGAGCGTTCGAGAGCGGTCGAACAGCTTTTCCTCATCTTCCGCGATCAGGTCGCCGCCGGGGGGCTGACTGGCAAGCGCCATCGCCTTGTCGAAGGCCGCCTGATCGGCAAACCAGATTTCCGTCACCACGTCGAAGCCGCCCACGGACTCAGGAAGAAAGTTGCGCCGGTAATCGACAATCCCGGGCATGATGCTGAGGACCAGCGGCACGTGACGAGTTTCGTAATGGGCAATGAAGGCTGCCCGCGACATGCCTTCCCTGGCCTTCAGAAATGCCATCATCTTTACCGGCATCAACGTCTCCCGTTCGCCTTTTTGTCTTCGGAACTGGTTAGAGTTGGGGACGCCTTGCTGCATGGTCCGTAGAGACTAAGGCAGGTGACGCGGAGGCGCCGTTCCTGGATCAGATGACGCGCAGAGTCTGGCCGTCGATCGCTGCCGCCTGGGGGAGAAACAGCATCAGGGCGGCATTCGCCACGCGCGCCGCGGCCTCTTCCGACACTGCATGTCCGCCATCGACGATCAGGGCATTGCTCCTAATGCCGTTGCCCGCCGGCCGCCGCGCGATCGTCACGGGGTCCGAATACATGATATCCACGATAGCGCCTGATCGCCCACTGGCGGCGATTTGCGACGCGCCGTTCCACCGGACAGTCGCATCCTTTTCTGTAGCGACATTCACCACATGATCCAGCCGCCCCATCAGATCGATCGCGCGGGACGGTGCATCTTGCGCAGGACCGGAGATCGCGATCGCCTGTCCGCCGACAGAAAGAAGCTCTTCAACCAGGCGTTCGCGGGCGGATTCGGAGTCCCCGCTTACGACCACGCGTGCGCCGGCAAGCGCCAAAAGGCGCGCGCAGGCATGACCGATCGATGTGCCGCCAGTCGCGACCAGTGCCACACGCCCGGCCAGCGGCAACAGCAAGGGAGCGCCCGGCGCCTGGTCCTCGACAATGCCGCCGAGGTCGGGTTCACCCCAGAAGGCGCGCATTTCGTTGATCTTGCCCGCATCGTCGAACCGGAAACTGTCGAAGATCCGAACGACGTGGAGGTCGGCTCCAGTGCCGATGCAGGCGACGAAGGAGAAGGCGATGGCCGATTGCGCGACACGACAATCACCGGAATAATGGAGATAGGATGGCTGGTCCTTATATTGCTCGTAGAAGGCGCGTATGGCCGACCTGCCGCGCACGACCGTGCTGCCGACCGGGTCCTCCAGGGTCGCATCTTCCGCATAGAGCAATGCCACGCTGTCCAGATCGCGCGCGTTGAAGGCGCGGACATAATCGCGAATGAACCGATCGATATCACCTGGCAGCGCCATGTCCGTTCCCAGCCATCCTATCCTCTGGCGACACAGACTATCCCTGACCCGACATCATCCCTTCGTCCGGGCAGACTAGAGCGGGTTTCGATCAGCGATCGGTTCCGATCGCTGGAAATCGCTCTAGAGGGCAGCTCTGCTTCACAAGCCGCTACGGGCTATGTCCCATAAGGGAAGATCTCCGCCCGAAACCATGCCGGGCGGAGATCCAATCGATCAGAACTTGAAGCCGAGCGTGGCGCCATAGGTCCGGGGCTCACCCCAACGGCAGGAGGCATAGCCGATGCTGTAGAGGTTGTCGGCGCAGTACAGCTTGTGGTCCTTGTTCGTCAGATTCTGCGCCCAGAAGGACAGCGACATCGGCGTTTCGAACAATTCGTTGAACGACAGTCGGCCGCCGAAAATACCGAAGGCGGGCGTCTGGTAGATGCCCTGGACGCTCAACCCCTTGGTATTGCCGCGATAGGAGTAATTGCCGCTCAGCGAGACTTTCGCGAAGCTCTCCGGGATGAAGCTGGCATGATAGGTCGCCGCCACGTTTAAAGTCGTGCGCGGCACGCCGGCAAATTCCCGACCGTTGAGATCGGTGCCACCGGTATAGTCGATCGGGTTGCCGTTGAAGATCGGCTTCGTGGCGTCGGTGGGCTGCGGCAGGATGGAGCCTTTCCCGTAACGCCCCACCTGATAGGAATAACCGACATCCAGGGTAAGGTCGGGGAAGGGCTTGACCGACGCTTCCACTTCCACGCCCTTGATCGTCGCCTGCCCGACATTGAACACGATGAGATCGGTATAGGTGCCCTGAGCGGAGCTACAATTGATGCTGTCGCTGCAGAAAGTCAGGATATTCTGGGTCTGGATATCCTTATACTTGCCGATGAAGCCCGCGACATTGAGCCTATAGGGAACGGAACCCAGGCGCCCCTGATGCTTGAAGCCCAGTTCGTAATCCGTGATCCGCTCCGGATTGAAGAAGGCGAATTGCGGAGAGCGGGTCGTCGGATTGGGGCTGCCGGCCTTGAACCCGCGGCGGTTGGCGAAATAGACCAGGGTCTGCGGCGTGACCTGATATTCCAGAGACGCGGTCCATGTGAGGGCCCTGTACGTACGATTGCCCGAAATCGAACAATTCGTGCCGTCATTGACCCCTGTCACACCGTCAGCGCTGCCGTTCAGCTCATTACAGATCGCGCCGGGGGAGGAAGCGAATTGCTGTTGCGCCGCGTTGCTTGCAGAGAAGAAATTTTCACTGAAATAATCACGCTTGTCCCAGGTGTAGCGCGCGCCGGCGGTCAGGCGAACGCCCTCCAGTCCCAAATTCGAGAAATCGTAGGTGCCCTGCGCGAACACGGCATAGGAATCGCTTTTGGTCGTCGCCGTGGCATGGCGCGTCTGCAAGGGATAAAGCGAAAGCGGGCCGACCGAGAAGTAGGAATTGACGGTATAAAGCAGACTATTATGGCTGTAAAAACCACCTGCGATGAAGTTCAGACTGTCGGTCTTGCCAATGACCTGGAATTCTTCCGTCAGTGTTTTTATGTTATTGAACATGTTGGTGTTGTTGTTCGAAAACTGACCGGGGAACGGCGACGGCACCCCGCCGTTGCATGCGCCGGTGGGATCGAACACGCAGTTGAGGAAGAGCGAGGTGTCGACTGTCGTACCGGATATGCCGGCCGGATCGGAATGGTCGCTTGCTCGCTCTTCACGGTATCCGAAGATGTTCTTCAGCGTGATGACATCGCTCAGTTCATAGGTAGAACTGTTCGAAACACCCCAGGTTCTCACCTTCGATCCGAAACCGTTGACGGGGGTGATGGGCGTGGCGCCAGGCGCAATCGGCCCGATTCCGGGAATGACCCGATTGATGCCCGTCAGCATGTTGACGTTAAACGGGCTTCCGGTCCGCACCAGCAGATTGCCCTGCACCTGCGCCGTGCCACCGCCCAGCGCGCTCTGCTGGGTGACGACCTGCTGCGTGAGGTTGGAGACCAGCGCAGCAAAGCCGGTCGCGTTGAGCGGAGCGGCCTCGATGATGGCAGGATAGGGAATTTCGTTCCGGCGCTGGTAGTCCACGGTCAGGAGATTCTCGAACCGGGAACTGGGTTGCAGCAATAGGGTGGCCCGAAGGCTGTCATTGTCACGATCGCCCAGATCGTGCATCCCCGGATAGCTGTTCTTGTAGACGCCGTCGCGTCGTTCGACCTGGCCGGCGATACGCAGCGCTGCGACATTGTCAACCAACGGCACGTTGACGACGCCATTGAACCGCATCAGGTTGTAGTTGCCGTAATCGAACGTGCCCTCTGCGCCGAAATCATATTTCGGCTTTGTCGTGGTGAAGACCATGGCGCCGCCCATGGAATTCTTGCCGAACAGGGTGCCTTGCGGGCCCTTGAGCGACTGGACATTTTCCATATCGTAGAGGATGAGTCCGCGCGTGCCCTGCGGTACGCCGTTGACATATGTCACCACATTTTCATCCGTGTACAGCACCTGGCGCTGGCCGCGTAGGATGAACTCGACCTGCGAGGGATAAAGCGTGCTCGGTTTGATCTGAAGATTGGGGACGTTATATTGCAGATCGCTGACCGAACTCACATTCCGCTCGCGCAGCGCGCTGGCGGTCAGCGTGGTGACGGCCACGGGCACCTTCTGCTGGTTTTCCTCGACCCGGCGAGCCGTAACGACAATCGATTCAAGCTGGTTCGTGTCGTTCTGGCCTGCTTCGGACTGGGCGGACGCGGCTGCAGCCGGCTCCTGCGCCATGGCCGGATTCGCGAAAGCCGCCAGGGACAAAATCGCGGTAGACGATAAAAATACGACCTTCCTCACATTCCAACTCCTAGAATTTGAAATTTCAGCGACAAGTTCCGTCGCCTTGCCACTTCCTCGAAATTCCGTGGCGAACATCACCCTGCCGTTTCAGCATGGCCCTGAAACGGAAACGGAATTCCTTGGATATTCTGCGCCGATTAGTTTTCTTTCTGATTCTTCTTTCGTCCGATCGGACTACTTCGCGGGTACTCACGGGCATTACGGCAATTTTTCCCGCTCCGTTGCAAAAATGTCCCGCATCAGCGGGCGAGCATGCTGAAAATCGGAAAGTTCTTCTCCACGACTTCACCAGAAGCCGCTACCCCGATCGTCAAACTCCGGCGCCACACGATTCCGATAGGCCCGCATCGCTTCCTGATTTTCGGCGCTGCCGAAATTGATCATCTCGAACGCTGCCGAAAGATCGAAAACATCCTGATTTTTGCGCAGGAAGGAATTCAGCAGATATTTGGTCATGCGCAACGCCGTCGGCGCGGTGGCGGCAAGGTCCACCGCAATGGCCAGCGCCGCCTGTTGCAATTCTTCGTCCGGAACGGAAAGGGACACCAGGTTCATGGCCTCTGCCATCTCCCCCGTGACCGGACGGTTGGTCATCAGATGATATTTCGCCTTGGCAAGGCCGCACAGCAGCGGCCAGATGAGCAGCGCATGGTCGCCGGGCGCCACGCCGATCCGCAGATGCCCGTCGAAAAGCTTGGCGGTGCTGCCAGCGACCGAAATATCCGCCAGCAATGCGATGGCGAGGCCGGCGCCCACAGCCGGGCCGTTGATCGCCGAAACGACGGGTTTGCGGCAATTGACGATGTTGTTGACGAGGACACGCGCCTCGGCGAAATCATGATTGAACTGAACGCCCTTTTCCTGCGCACCATCGGGCATGGCATCAAAGGCGCCCCCCGCGCAAAATGATCGCCCCGCGCCGGTGATGATTGCGACGCGGGTGAGCGGATCGCTGTCCAGCACGCCCCAGACTCCGTGAATGGATTTCAGCAGGGGCTGATTGAGCGCGTTCATTTGCGCTGGATTGTCTATCGTGATCCGCAGCACATGGGGGGCGGGACGTTCGAAGGCCAGCCCCTCGAAATGCGCATAGGAAGAAAGATCTGCGGACATCAACGGTCCCTTTTGTTCTGACGGGGGCAAGGTGGTCGATCGCCGCGGTGCGGGTTGCGCCGGCACCCCGTGGCACGAGGCGAACGTCCGGAAGCAAGCGGTAAAACCAGCCCGCCCACCCGTCATAGTCCTATAAGACGTGGTGCCCCGAACCTTTCGGTGCCAACCGCATCTCCAGGTGCCGCTTTTTCCCCGTGATCGAGAAACTGGAGAGTTGGAATGGAGTTTGGATGGAATGAGGACGAGGTCCGTTACAGGGACCGGGTCCGAAAGCTTCTGGACGAAAGCCTTCCATCCGACTGGAACGAGATCGCCGTGCACGGTCCGGGGTCGCGGCAGCAGACGGAATTCTCCAAGTCCTTCTGCAAGACATTGGCCGGGGAAGGCATGCTGATCCCCCATTGGCCGAGCGCGTTCGGCGGCGAAGACGGAAAGTCGTGGGACCATTTCATCCTGGGGGAAGAAATCTGGGCGGCGGGCGAACCCAGAGGCCCCCAATATATGAACGTCAACTGGATCGGCCCGGTGATGATGCGCTATGCCACGCCGGAGCAGCAGCAGCGCTATCTGCCCGATATCGTCGCAGGCGATGTGATCTGGTGCCAGGGCTTTTCCGAACCGTCGGCCGGATCCGACCTCGCCTCCCTCCAGACCCGCGCCGAAAAGGTGGACGGCGGATATGTCGTCAACGGCGCGAAGGTCTGGACCTCCTATGCCGGGCTGGCGGATCATTGTTTCCTGCTTGCCCGCACGGGGACCGGCAAGGCCGGCATCGTGATCCTTCTGGTCCCGATGACCAGCAAGGGTATCCAGGTCAAGGAAATCGACGCGCTGATCGGGGAGGGCGACATTCACGAACTCTTCTTCGACGACGTTTTCGTGCCGGAGGAAAACAGGCTCGGCGCCGAGGGGCAGGCGTGGGAAATCATCAACTACGCGCTTCAGAACGAACGCATCGGCATTCCGCGTTACGCCTTCGCGCGACGCATTCTGGACCGGGCGATTGCCAAGCTGAAGGCCGACGGCCGGTTCGATGACCCCGTCATCAAGGACCGGGCGGGCCGCGTGCTGGCGAAATGCGAAGCGGCGCGGATGATGGTCTATCGCGTGGTCGATGAGCGCGCCAAGGGCGCACCGCCGTCGGCATTCGGCAATCTTGCCCGTTTTTCCGTGGTCCAGGCGGACCATGCAGTGTCCGATTTCATGCTGGAATATATGCCCGAAGGCATGCTGGGCGACGATCCCATGCAGCAGGCCCATCACCAGCGCGCCATCGCGGCAGGCATCGCCTCCGGCGCTGCGGAGATCCAGCTCAACCTTGCCGCCCGCCGTTTCCTCGATCTTCCCAGCGAGTAAAGCCGTGAACTTTGAACCAGACGACAATCAGGCCGCCATTCTGGACGGGCTGGAACAGCTCATCACCACCCAGAAGATCGAGCCGCCCAAACATGCGACCTTTGTCGCCTTTTCCGAAACGCTGGATGCCGAACTGGCGGCGTCGGGCTTTCTGGACATCGCCAGGGAAGACGGCTTCTCGCCGCTTGACGCGGCTCTGATCGTCGAACGCATCGCCCGGCTGCCGCTGTGCGCCGAAGTGGCGACGTCCGCGCTGGTCGGTCCCCTGTTCCCCATCGACGCGCTGCAGCGCCCCCTGGCCGTGCTACGCGGTTCGCCGCTCGGTTCTGCGCGGTTCCTGCCGCACGCGCGTTCCCTGATCGTCGTCGAAGATGAAAATGTCAGCCTGATCTCCCTCACTCCGGACAGGGTCGTTCCGGTCGAAAGCCTGTTCGCCTATCCCTATGGCAGGCTGGAGAGCGTCGATGGACTTGCAGTGCAGCGCTTCGGCCGCGACATGGTCGCCCCCGTGTTGCGCCGCTGGCGGCTGTCGATCGCGGTCGAAGCGGCCGGACTGATGCAGGCGGCACTGGACACCGTGCTTGAGCATGTGAAGACGCGCAAGCAGTTCGGCCGCGCATTGGGTTCGTTCCAGGCGGTGCAGCATCGCCTCGCGACGGCGGCGTCCACCGCCAATGCCACGAAATGGCTCGCCCTGCGCGCCGCATGGTCGGACGATGAAGCCATCTGCGCGATGGCGGCCACCTACGCTCAGGACGCCATTCCGCTCTTCACATATGATCTTCATCAATTCTGCGGCGCCATGGGCCTGACGCTGGAATTTCCGCTGCATCTCTGGACCTACCGCCTCAAGGCGCTTCTCGGGGAACTGGGCGGCAGCGGCGGGCAGGCACGGGCGGCCGCCGAGCTGAGCTGGGCGGACGCGGCCTGACCCATGGCGACCACATCCAACACCGAAGATGACGCGCTGGCCGCGTTCCGGGCCGGGGCCAGGAACTGGCTTGAGGCGAATATCCCCGACCATGCCGCGCCGCTGGATGGTCCTGAATCCCGCCGCTATGTCCTGGACTGGCAGCGGAAAATGTATGACGGCGGCTGGGCCGGCCTGACATGGCCGAGCGAATTTGGCGGCCGCAGCCTCCCCGTCGCGCAGCAGATCATCTGGTTTGAGGAATATGCCCGCGCCGGGGCGCCCAGCACCCATAATGCGTCCTTCGTCGGCGTGAACCATGCAGGGCCGACGATCATCGCCTGCGGCAGCGACGCGCAAAAGGCCTTTCACCTGCCCAGGATCCTGTCGGGCGAGGCGATCTGGTGTCAGGGCTTTTCCGAGCCTGGTTCAGGGTCGGACCTTGCCAGCCTGCGCACGCAGGGACGCGTCGAGGGCGACGAGATCATCATCGACGGCCAGAAGATCTGGAGCAGCTATGCGGACATTGCCGATTATCAGGAACTGCTGATCCGAACAGAACCGGGGTCGGAACGGCACCGGGGCATCACCTGGGTCATCTGCCCGATGAACCTGCCGGGCATCACCGTCCGTCCGATCGAAACCATGGCGGGCCCGGCCAAATTCTGCGAGGTCTTCTACGATCAGGTCCGTCTGCCCATCGATCAGGCCGTCGTCGGCGGACTGAACAATGGCTGGAAAACGGCGATGGCCACGCTCGGTTTCGAACGGGGCACCGCGTCCCTCGCGCTTCAGATCGGGCTGGTCGACAAGATCGAAAGGCTGGCGCGGGACTGCACCGACCCGATGCTCGCGCCCCGACTGGCCGATCTGCTGGCGGATGCCGCGGCGCTGCGGGCCATGTCCTACAGCTTCGCCCTTGCCAGCGAAACGGGCACGCCCGGTTCGGAAGGATCATTGATCCGCCTCTATTTCGCCGAACTCGCCAAGCGCGCGTCCGATGCGGCGATCGACCTGTACGGCATCGGTTCGCCAGCGCTCGCCGGCGACCATGGCTGGGCCTTCGAATATCTGGATGCGTTTTCCGAGACGATCGCGGGTGGCACGGCAGAAATTCAACGCAACATCATCGGCGAGCGGGTTCTCGGACTGCCGAGGGGCAAATCATGACGATATTCCGTAGCCTGGGCGATACGCATGAGCTGGTCGACAGCTTTACGCGGCCAGTTCGGACGGTCTTGCCCGTCTCGCGTCTGCGCGACGACCCGGATGGCGAACCGAACCGCTGGCAATCCATTGTCGACTTGGGCTGGCTCGGCATCAGCGTGCCGGAGGAGGCGGGCGGCATCGGCCTCTCCGCCCTGGAGGAAGTTCTGGCCGCGCAGGATTTTGGGCGGCAGTTGATCTCCACAAACTATCCCGCCACGGTGATCGCGGCCCATGCCTTCCACAAGGCAGGCGACAGCGATACCGTTGGGGCGCTGCTGGCGGGGGAAGCCCGCGCGGCCTTTGCACTGCATGGCCATGCACAGGGCGTCGGCCGGGCGATCGACGCGGAGGGGGCGACCCACCTCGTCGCGATGACCCGCGAAGGCGTCGAGATCCGCGCCAACGGGACGCTGGAGATCGATGACGACGTGCATTGGGGACGCCCCGTTTTGCGTACTGCCGTCGAAGAACCGCTGCTTTTCGACGCCAGCCGGGATACAGCCGTTCGCGGCAGGCTCGTGATCGCGGCGCTGCTCGCCGGGATCGCCGCCGAATGCTGCGAGCGCGGCGTCGAATATGCGAAAGTGCGTGAACAATTCGGTCAACCGATCGGGGCGTTCCAGGCAGTCAAGCATCATTGCGCCAACATGGCGATCATGGCGCACGCGGCCAAGGAATTGACGACTTTCGCCGCGCTCGCCTTCACAGAGGGGCATGCGGAGGCGGAACGAGAGGCCGATGCGGCGCTCAACCTCGCCCTGCGGGCGGCGCGAGAGAATGCGGGCACGAATATTCAGGTGCACGGCGGCATGGGTTTCAGCGCGGAATGCGACGCCCACCTCTATCTGAAGGCCGCTCGCCTGCTCGACGCCGCCTGCGGAGGACTGAGCGAAAGCCGCCGGAGACTGATGCAGCACAAATGATCCAGATCAGGCGAAGATGACGACGAACAGGATCGAATGCCCCCGATGGATCATTCGGTCTGCTGTTGACCTCTTGCAAGGACGGGAACCGCCATGTCGATCGGCGCCGGTAATCAGAAGAAACTGCACCATGATCTGACCAATGTCGGCCTGAGAGCGCAGGCGACGGCGGCGGGGCTGGTTCAGCTCTGCGTGGAACTTCGAGGGGCGGGGATCCTGGATGAAGACGCGTTGAACCGGATCAAGGCCGCCATCGGGGACGAGATCATCATCGGAGCCGCTCGCCCGGTCGACAGGAAAGGATATCGGCAGGAGGTTCGCGCCCGCCTTGACCGGCTGTTTTCCGGGGAGGAACGCATGGGGCCAGCCGAAAGGATCGCGCCAGACAGGACGGGAACCGACTAGATCGGTTCACCGAACAGCGGGACGAAGGTCAGACCGATCCTCCGGCGCGGGTTTCGATCTGATTGAATGAGATCGAATCCCGCGCCGGATTCCTTGTTTCCCGCTATTTTCAACGATCGGGTCCGATCGCTGGAAAATCGCCCTATCCCGCCTCCACCGCAGCACCGGGCGACAAGGCTGAATCCCTGCCTTCGCCCTGCCCGTCCGCTCGGGACCGCTTGACTATCGCGCTGGCGGCGCGGCGGCCGGACCAGGTGCAATCGGCCAGCGACAGACCGCTGACATAGTTGTTCGAGGGAATGCCAATGGCCGAACGTCCCGCAGCATAGAGTCCGGGCACGGTCTGGCCCCTTTCATCCAGGACGCCGCCCGAATGTTCATCGACGCGCAGCCCGCCGGTGCTGAGGGCCGTGATCGGGCTGATCGGCATTTCGTGGCGAAGATTGATGGCATAGTAGGGGCCCGGGCCAAAGGCCTGGCGACAGGCGTCGCTTTTGCCCATGGGATCGGGCGCGCCAGACCGCGCCGCCTCGCCATAGGCCCTTATGGCGGCCTCCATCGCCTCAGCCGGCACCCCGATCTTGCCCGCCAGCTCGGCAATGCTGCCGGCCTTCTTCGCGCCCTTCTGCGCCTGCTTCACGGGGAATTTCTGGAATTCGAACAGATCGCCCGAATTGACCTCCTGCAAGGCCGCGCGCCAGATCGCGTCGTCCACCACCAGCCATGCCCGACCGTCGGACTGCTCATAGATGGCGCGCGACAGATGCGCGCCATATTGCTCCTCATTCGTCAGTCGATCGCCCGAGGCGCCGATAACGACGCCCTTCGTCCAGTCATAGGGCGGGTTGATGAAGCGCCATGCCGATATCCGGTCGAGATGATCGCCGACCCCGCCAGCGGAGGCGCCCAGGCGGATGCCCGCGCCATCGTCACCGAAAGAGCCGATCGGCAGCGTCCGGACATAGGGCGCGGCATAGCGGGCCATCATCGCCCGGTTGCGGATGTAACCGCCCGCCGCAATGACCACGCCATGGCGCGCGCGGAATGTGCGCGGGCGCGAAGACAGCTTTTCGATCGAGCGGAAAAGGGCAGCGAAGGGACGGTGAACCTGCATGACCTGGAATGTCAGCTTGTTCGCAAGGCGTTCGGCCCAACGATGGACCCGGCTGCTCAGGCCACCCTGGGGAATGGCGTCCACCTGCACGCCAACCACGACGCCATCCTCTACGATGAGCCGCCTGGCGCGGGCCTGCGGCAACACGGTGATCAGCGGGTTCTTCGCAACCGCCTGCTTGATCGCGGCCATCAGATACCAGCCCATGTCGGCGCCTTCCGAAAAGCCGCCATGCGGCTTCTTTCCTGGCAGCGGCGGAGCACCGGGGACCTTGGCGGGATTCTTGGTACGATGGCCGCGCTCGGCCGGGGCGTGCTGGCCCATATAGGCGGGCACCGTGCCATTGTCGGAAAAATAGAGATAATATTGGTCGGTGGGGTGGGATGTTTTCTTGGGCGCCTTGGGACCGCTGAAATTGACGCCATGCCTTTCCAGGAAACCCAGCGTCTCCAGGCTGTCATCGCAGAAGCGCTGAACAGCTTCATCCGAAACGAGGCCGCCAACCTCCTTTCGCAGATAATCGGCCATGGCGGCCGGGCTATCCTCGACGCCGCAGGATTTCTGGACATGCGTGCCGCCGCCCGCATAGACGATGCCACCGCTCATCTGGCTTGCGCCGCCGCCCTGAAAGCGGTCGATCAACAATATTTTCAGTCCCTGTTCGGCCGCCTCCAGCGCGGCGCTGGCGCCTGCAAGGCCAAAGCCGATGACGATCGCATCATAGACGGCGTCGACCGGCCCAGCCGCACGGGCGTCAAGCGGAAGGTCCACGACGGACGAGGATGCGTCGCGCATGTCCACCAATTCGCGCGCGCCGCTCGCACTGTTCGCATCACTCGCCATGCCGAGCTCCCATGCTGTTGCTGTTGCGTTGCGCGATATGTTCCGCGGCAACCATGCCGAAGGCCATCGCCGGCCCGATCGTGCCCCCCGCACCCGGATAGGAATCATAGGTGACCGCGCCGGACACATTGCCGGTCGCGTAAAGCCCCTCGATGGGCGTGCCGTCCGGCCGAAGGACATTGGCATTCTCGTCCGTGCGCAACCCGCCCTTCGTACCGATGTCGCCAAGGTCGACCGGGATCGCGTAGAAGGGCGCCTTCTCGATCTTGCCGAGGCAGGGATTGGGTGCGTTGCGGGGATCGCCAAAGACCATGTCATAGGCATTTTCGCCGCGGTGGAACTCCTCGTCCACGCCTCTTTCGGCAAAGCCGTTCATGCGCTCCACGCTGCGTTGCAGGACTGCGGGATCGACCTCGATCTTGCGGGCGAGTTCCTGAATGGAACCGGCCTTGTATAGCACATTGTCCCACCATTCGCGGGGGACGAGCATGTCAGGCATGATGACGGGAGGCATGACAACGCCGATCGGATAGCGCCACCGCGCCGTGGCGTCGAAAATCATCCAGCATGGCGTGTTGGCGCCCGTCCGCTGTTGGTCGGCGATCATCTCTGCGCCGAAATCATTGTAGGAAATGGCTTCGTTGACGAAACGCTCCCCATTTCTGTTCACGCACATGGTGTGGGGATAGCCCCGCTCCATGAAGAAGGCCGCCCGCATGTCCGCATTGTTGAAGCCGGGCGCGGGAACGCGCATCGTCGGAACCCACCATGCCTGGTCCAGGAATTCGCTGTCCGCCCCGATCGCCTCGCCGGCGATCAGCGCGTCTCCGCTGTTGTTCAGGCCTGGCGTCAGGCTGAAATCGACGGGCGTAGGCACGGGCATATGCCGGTCGCGCAGCGTCTGGTTCTTTTCAAAACCGCCCGACGCAACGATGACTCCCTTCGACGCTCTGATATCATAGGTGCGCCCGCGCCTGGACACCGTGGCGCCCGTCACCCTGCCCGTTTCCTCGGTGAAGCCGACAAGTCGGGTGTCGAGCAACAGGGGAATGTCCCTGTCCATCATCGCCTTGCGCAGCGCGCCGATCATGGCGTTGCCCGTCGTCAACCGACGGTCCCGCCTGCTCTTCAGGCGGAACGGCATGTCGCGCAGGTAACGGAACACCAATTTGCCTGCCGTCAGCCACCAGGTACTGTTGCGGCGGATGAGCGGCCCCATTTCCGTCAGGTCGATCTGCATGCGACCCAGCACCTTGTGCGTCGGGTGGGGTTCACGCATCTTGAAGATCTCGTCTCCCAGGAGCCGCCCGTCGAACGGCAACGGCATCATGGTTCTGCCGCCGGTCTGCAACGCGCCCGGCAGCCAGGGCATATAGTCGGCATAGCCAGGCACGCTGAAATAGCCGACCTTCCACTTCGCCAGTTCGTCAAGCAGCCGGGGGCCGTTCACGACATAGGACTGCAGCTTCGCGTCAGGCACCCGCCCCTTGGTGCAGGCGCGCAGATATTCCATGGCCAGTTCGGTACTGTCATTCTGCGCGATGGCGGGATTATTGGGAATCCAGATGCCGCCGCCGGACACGGCGCTCGTGCCCCCGAAGCGATCGGCCTTTTCGATCACCGCCACCCGCAGGCCAAGATCGTGAGCGCGCAGCGCCGACACCATCCCGCCCGCGCCCGACCCCACGACGAGAACGTCATATTCCATCATTTCAGCCATCCCGGCTCCTTCATAGCGCGACATCGTCAAACAGGCATCAGGGTCAAACGGGCATCAGGACGAGCCGGGTCAGCTTCACGCTCTCGATCAGCCATTTGTCATCGCGGTACACATAATGATCCTCATAATGGCCGAACCCGTCGAAGCCCTGTATCGGCGTGGGCGCACCTGCCGGATATCGAATGATGTCCTGCATCGCCCAGATGGCCTTGATCCGATCCGGCGCCAATATTTCGAATTCTCCCATATGCCCGTGATGGACGGTGCGAACCCCCTCCAGCGCCGTGGACACGGCCTGGCGAATGCCCTTTGCCGTGCGGAACAGCAGCGCGTCGGCCGGCGCCGCCGGGAAGCCCAGCTTCGCCATCGCCGGCCCGTCGTCGCGCGCATCCAGCACCGCGTCCGGCGTGTACAGCGCTTCCCACAAGTCCCACTGCTTGGTGTCCATGAACCGGAAATAACGAGCCTTGAGCTGCGACACGCTGTGGATGGCGACCAGGTCGTCCAGCGTGCGGGGTGCTGACGGCATGAAACTCTCTCCCGCGGATTTTTCAGCCTTGTTGGGCATCATCCGACATAGGGGAAAAATCTTTGCCAATGCCTCGTCCGAGTGGACGACACACATTCGCCGTTCCCCGTGCTAGTGGACAGGCCATATCAGACCTTCCTTAAGGGAGCTATTTGTGTTCGAGCTTACCAAAGACCTTTCCGAAGCGACGCTGGACAAGCTCGCCAGTGATTTCGATCATCATAGCGAGGAATATCGCAGCAATTCGATCGACATCCTGATGCACATGCGCGGCAAATGCCCCTTCACCCACAGCACCCAATATGGCGGATTCTATGTCGCGACGAAGGCGGAGGATTGCCTGGAGGTCGCCAAGAACGCCGACGTTTTTTCCAACTGGCCGGCGGAGGTGATCCCTGCGCTCGAACCGACGCTGATGATCCCCATCAATGTCGATCCGCCCGAACTCTACGACTATCGCGCCATCCTCAATCCGCTGTTTTCGCCCAACAAGGTCAAGCTGCACGCGGCCTATGTCCGCCAGGTGGCCGACGAGCTGATGGACAAGATCGTCGCCAAGGGCGGCGGTGACCTCAAATGGGACTTCGCCCTGCCGCTCACGGGCATCATGACGCTCAAGCTGGCGGGCCTGCCGCCGGAGGACTGGCAGCATTATGCGCCGCCGCTCCACCAGCTCATCTACAGCCGCCTTCCCATGGAAGAGCGCCTGAAGGACATGGCGGTCATGATCGATCGCATGCGGACCGAAATCCGCCGTCTGAAGGACGATCCGGTTCCCGGCAGCGTCATCGAATATCTCTATAATGTGGACATGGCCGGGCGGAAGCTGCGCGTCGATGAGATTGACAGCTTCATCCTCATCATGCTGGGCGGCGGGCTGGACACCACGCAGGCGCTGTTCGGCATGGCCAGCGTCTATCTCGCGCGCAATCCGGAGCGCCGCCAGGAGCTGATCGATCATCCCGAGCTTCTGGACAACGCCATAGAGGAATTCCTGCGCGTTTTCCCGCCAACGCAAGGCAATTCACGCCGCGCGACCAAGGAAATCACCGTGGCGGGCCATGTCATCAAGCCTGAAGAACAGGTGTTCATGTCCTGGGCCGCGGCCAATCGCGATCCCGACGACTATGAAAATCCCCATGAGATCGACTTCCGCCGGGAAAATATCCGTCATTTCTCCTTCGGCGTCGGGCCACACCGTTGCCTGGGTTCGCATCTGGCGCGACTGGAGGCCAAGACCATGTTCCAGGTCCTGCTGGAAAAAGCGCCCAATTACAAGCTGGTCGACGGCGGCGTCGAACTGGGCGACGATATCGGCACGATCGCCGGCTTCAAGAAGATCGAGATCACGGTCTGACCGCACAGGCGGCAATCATAGCGGACCTTCAGGAGAGTAAAATGGCGACAACTGCGGAATATGGTCTGGGGGAATTCACCTTCCCGCGCGGATGGTTCATGGTCGCAGAAGCCAGCAAGATCGGAAAATCGCCCTATTCGGTCCGTTTTTTCGGACAGGACATGGTGATCTACCGGGGCGAGAGCGGTCAGCTGCACATGGTGAGCGCCTATTGCCCTCATATGAACACCCATATCGGCAAGAGTTCGACCTCGTTCATGGCCCAGCAGGGCAAGCAGATCGAGGGTGAATCGATCCACTGCCCTTATCATGGCTGGCGCTTCGGGCCAGACGGCGTCTGCAACAAGATTCCCTATTCCGACAAGATTCCGCCGCTCGCCAAACTGAAATCCTTCAAGGTCGTGGAGCGTTATGGCGTCGTGTTCCACTGGCATGATCCGGAGGGGGGCGAACCGGACTATGACCTGCCCGCCATCCCCGAATGGGATGATCCCCATTATGTGAAATGGGACATCGACCATCTGGGATCGATGAACCTCCATCCGATCGAGGTTGTCGACAATATCGGCGACATCCAGCATCTGGCGCCCGTGCATGCCACGACCAAATTCTATTATTTCGAAACGATCCTTCACGGCCATGTCGCGCAGCAACTGCTGGGCGGACGCCATGAATTGCTCGGCGCGGATGCAGGCATGTCGGAATTCAACACATATTATACGGGGCCGGGCATCCTGCTTTCCCGCTACGTGGCGAACAATGCCAATGATTCCATCATGTTCATCTGTCACACGCCGATCGATGACGGATCCGTGTTCGTATGGCATGCGGTTCTGAGCAAGCCCAGCGACAGGAACCCCACCGAGGAGGACATCGCGACGGCGAAGGCGCAACAGCAGATGAGTTGCGACGCGTTCGCGCAGGATTTCGAGATCTGGTCGAACAAGATGCCGTGTTTCAGGCCGATGCAAATGCCGGGCGACGGCAATTTCCTGAAAGTCAGGACCTGGTACAGGCAGTTCTACAATCCGCGCTCCGCAGCGGCCGACATTCTGGCCCGCAGCGAAGGTCGCTACATCATTCCGGGCGTCCCCAGCGCGGAGGATGGCGGCGCGCGCAAGGAAATACTGGAAGCTGCGATAGCCGGCTGATCCATCCCGGACCACCATATAGAGAGCAATCATGAAATATCGGATCGTAATCGACAAGGACCAGTGCGTCGGCCATGCGCGTTGCGCGAACGTCGCCCCGCACCTCTTCAAGCTGGATGAGAGCGGCTATATCGCCACGACGGGCTTCGACGTGCCGGAGGGCGAGGAAGTCGCGGCCTTCCGCGGCTCGCTCGCCTGCCCCGAGCGCGTTATCAAGATGTTCGATGCCGAAGGACAGCAGGTCAAGAAGACGCCGCGCAGCACTTGATCCGACTTTAATGCGCTAAAATGTTAAATCCGGCAGAAACGGACGTTTATGTCCCTTCCTGCCGGATTTTTGTTTCTGAAGTTTTCGTGCTGTACCGGACCGCTTCAGGCGGTCCGGTACAGCACGTGGCTTGCTCAACCCGCGATCACTGGAATTTGTGGCCCCAATCGCTGCCCCGTGTCGTTTCGAACACGACATGTTCCGACCAGTCCATCTGCTTTCCGCCAAAGCCATATTCGAGCGAAAAGCCCGCCGGTGTCATCATGTAGAAGGAGATCATGTCGTCATTGACATGGCGGCCCAATGTGGCGGTCACCTTGACGCCATGTTCCGCGACCCGGTCCAGGCACCGGCCTACATCGTCGATGCTCCCGACCTCCAGCATGATGTGGATGCAGCCCCCCGGTATGGGAAGTTCGCCAAAGGCGAGACTGTGCTGCCGCCGATTGCGGCAATGAAGGAAATGCACCCTGGCATTCCCGTCCGGCATGGGGACATGCAGGATATCCGACAGAGAAAAGCCGCCAAGGCTGGTCCAGAAGTCGGCTTCGGCCTTGAAATCCTTGACTGCCGTGAGCACGACATGACCAAGGCCCATATCACCGGTCACAAAGCCGCTGACGGCAGCGGGGGAGACGAAGGGCTGGAAATCCGATATCGGGCCCCAGGCCAGTTCATGGCTGTGACCTTCGGGATCCTTGAAGGAAAAATATCCCTGGACCTGCCTTATCTGCGCGCCTTCCGCCGTTCCTTCGACCAGTTCGACGCCACCATCCGTCAGTTCGGCCCTCGCCGCATGGAAGTCATCCTCCGTCTGGACAAGCCAGCCGCTGGCGATGAGGCCATTGTCCTGGCCCGGCAGGATCGCGATGCGAAAGGCGCGGTGATCGATCTTCACGTAGAGCGCACCCGCCGGTCCATCCAGAGCCATGGCCCCCAGAACCTTTTCAGCGTAGAATTTCCATTCGGCAACCTCCGGTGCTCCAACCAGCAGATAGCCCAATTCAGCGATCTTCATGTCCTGTTCCTTGCTCCGGACGACGGTTCTCATCAGCGCGCCTAGCGCGCATCGCGGCGGCGGCAATCGTCCGAAAAGACAAGGATAGGGGCTTGCCGGCTAATTATCCCTCGCAGGCAGGATCGCCTTGTAACTCATGCGGGCCAGGATCGCGGCGGCCATGTCATTGTCGAGTGGTTCGTCCGGGAAAAACCATCCTTCGAACAGGACCGCGGCCGCCACCATGCCAAAGGCATAGCGCACGAATATGGCCGGCGGGATGTCATAGCCTCCATCCTCATCGCGGTAGAACAGCCTTACCCTCTTCTCGGCAGCGAGAAAATAATCGTCGAGGGCATGGGACAGGGGCAGATCGCCAGCGCTCACCGACTTCGCCAGCGCCTGGAGGAGGTCGGCATTCTCCCTGAGGAACAGGAAGAGCGCCTGCATGGTGGAAAGGCTACGCGCTTCCTTGCCCTCAGCCTCCACGTCCATGCTCTGCAGGAAAGCGGTAAAGACAGTCTTGAACGGTTCGATGATCGCCGCTTCGAACAATTTCGCCTTGGATTCGAAATGGCGGAAAATCAGGGCCTCGGCGACACCGGCGCCTTCTGCAATGGTCCTGGTGGTCGTGCCTGCCAGGCCGTCGGCCGCGAACAGGGCGCGGGCGGAATCCAGAATGAGCGACCGGACCTCGGCCGAACCACGACGGCGGCGACCGCCTGCGCCATCTTCTATTTTGTTCCGCGTCCCCTTGCCTGCCAATTGCATGTCCTTTAGATAGTGATCACTGACTAATAACAACCCACATGTGGAGAGCGAGTCCGATGAGCGCTGATTATCAACTGATCATCCGCGGCGGAACCGTCGTCGATGGAAGCGGCGGCAAGGCTGTGGCGGCCGACGTGGCGATACAGGACGGCCTGATCGTCAAGGTCGGACAGATTCATGGCACCGCGGAAGAGGAAATCGACGCCAGCGGCCTGATCGTGACGCCCGGCTTCGTCGACGTCCACACTCATTATGACGGTCAGATCACCTGGGAAAGCCGGATGGCGCCGTCCTCGAACCATGGTGTCACCACCGTCGTCATGGGGAATTGCGGCGTCGGCTTCGCCCCGTGCCGGAAAGGGGACGAGGATCTCATGATCCGCCTGATGGAAGGGGTGGAGGACATTCCTCATGTCGTGATGGCCGCCGGCGTGCCGTTCAACTGGACAAGCTTCCCCGACTATCTCGACGCGCTGGAACAGCGCCAGAGCGACGTCGATTTCGCCACGCAGATCCCGCATTCGCCCCTGCGGGTCTTTGTCATGGGGGAACGCGGGGCCGATCTGGAGCCGGCGAACGAGCAGGATCTGGGCCATATGCGCAGGCTGGTCGCGGAGGCGATCCAGGCGGGCGCTCTCGGCGTGTCGACGTCACGCAACCTGTTCCATCGGTTCCGCAACGGGAAGCTCGCGCCCAGCGTCCGTTCCGAACTGGCCGAACTGAAGGCACTGGCAGCCGGATTGAAGGACGCGGGAGACGGCGTCTTCCAATGCATTCCCGACATCGACGGCAACGGTGCGGACGAGGTTGGGATGTTGGAGGCCATAGCGCAGGAATGCGGACGTCCGGTCAATTTCAGCCTCATCCCCATGCCGGGCAACCCCGCGAACTGGGACATTTATGTGAATGCGATTCGCACGGCGCAGGATAAGGGCCTGCGTCTGAACGGCCAGTTCCTGCCCCGCGCGATGGGTGTCCTTTTCGGACTCGATCTGAGCTTCCATCCTTTCAGCCTCAACCCCAGCTACCGCGCCCTGGCGGACCTGCCGCTGGCCGAGAAGGTCGGGAAAATGCGGGACCCCGCGCTGCGCGCCCGCCTCCTTTCAGAGGAGCCGGAAGACCCCAATCCCGCCTTTGTCGGCCTGCTGAAGGCGGGGCTGACCCTCTATCGCCTCGGCGAGCCGGCAAATTATGATTTCGCCGAGGAGGAAAGTCTTCAGGCTGAAGCCGCGCGGAGCGGCCGTCCCCTTGCCGACGTCATCTACGATGCCTTGCTGGAAAGCGAAGGCCGGGCGATTCTTTGCGCCTATGGCAGCAATGTCCGCGATACCGTCGCACGGACGTCGGCGTTGATCGGGGAGGATAATATGATCGTGGCGTTGGGTGACGGCGGCGCCCATTATGCGATGATCTGCGACGCTGCCTATCCCACCTATATGCTGGCCAATCGCCTGGGCCGGGAGGGGCTGGACCTGCCCCGGCTGGTCCGGTCGCTGACCAGCCAGCCCGCGGAATCGGTCGGCCTGCTCGATCGCGGCAGGATCGCGCCCGGCTACAAGGCCGATATCAACATTCTCGATCCCGAAAAGATCGTGCTGCACCGTCCGCAGATCCAGGCGGACCTTCCCGCCGGCGGCAAGCGGTTGCGGCAGGAAGCACAGGGCTATGTCGCGACGCTGGTGTCAGGCAACCTCACCTATCGCAACGGCATCCCCACAGGCGCGTTGCCCGGGAAACTGGTGCGTGGCACGCGTAGCGCACCCACCGACGCCCATGTTCCCATGGGCGCCGCGGCGTGAACGGCGGGGTCGAAATGCAGGACAGGACGAAGCAGGGCCTTGTCCTTGAACCACTGCCGGGCGCCTTTGGCGTCCGGGCGGTCGGCGTCGACCTTACCCATGCGGACGACGCCCTGTTGCGCGGCCTGGCCGACGCCCTTTTCCAGAACCGGATCCTCGTCGTGCCGGGGCAGGCCATGTCCAACGATCAATATGTGGCCTTCGGCAAGCGCTGGGGGCGGCCCGTCCTGCTCGTTTCCCGCCGCAACCGGCATGGCGAGCATCCCGAAATGATCGTCCAGTCCAATTCGGGGTCCGCGCCGGCCTTCATGCGCAACGTCGCGTCCCACTGGCATTGCGACAGCTCCTATGAAGATGAGGTGGCGACCGTCACCATGCTGCTTGGGGTAAAGGCACCTGCGGAGGGCGGCGAGACGCTCTTTGCGGATCTGGCCGCCGCCTATGCGGCCCTGCCGAAAGACATGCGGGACCGCATTGACGGGCTGCAGGTCCGTCACGGTATCAGCGCGGCCACGCCGGGAAAGGATGAGACGATCGTCCGTCCGCAGGATCTTCCCGAAGACATGCAGCGTCATGTCGACATACCCGCGCCTGTCCTCCATCCCCTGGTGCGCACGCATCCGGTTACGGGCATGAAGGCGCTATACGGGCTGGGTGGTTCCGCCTTCGCGGTCGAGGGGATGGACGAAGCGGAAGGATTGGCGCTTCTGGACGATTTGAAAAGCCACGCGACCGCGCCGATATTCGTGCAGGACTATAAATTGATGCCGGGCGACGTGCTGCTGTGGGACAATCTGTCGGTGATGCACCGGGCAACGCCCATCGAATATTCCGACGCGCCGGACAAGGCACGGCTGAATTATCGCATCAGCGTCAAGGGCCTGCCGGATTTCCTGGCTGCTTCCGAAAATCAGCTTATGGAGCCGGCGTCGAAATAGGCGCGCATCTGTACAATGAGGCCGTCATCGTTCATCACCAGCGTCTCGAACGGGTGGATAGTGACCTGTCCACCCTCCCCCGCGTCCAGCCGGGCGCGAAAGGCGAAGGCAGCTTCATTGCCGCAAATGACGATCCGTTCCAGTTCGGCGGATATTTTCATGGCGCTGCCCTGAGAGAAGAAGGCACGCAACGCGTCATGGCCGACCATGGGCGGGGTGCCGACCGGGTCCTCGAATGACCCATCAGACGCAAATAAAGCGACGCGCGCCTCTATGTCGCCCGTCGCAAAGGTCGCGAGATACCGGGTGATGAGGTCGCGAATTCTGTCGCCAGCCGGCGTTTCGCGCCCCTTGGCCATTTCGACGAACATGTCCTTCAACATGGATCACTCCCCAGCCGTGGTGGCCATTTCCGTTTGCCGATACCCCTTACGGCCGAAATCCGGATCCGCCCCCAGCTGCCGGTTCCAGTCCGCAAGATCGAAATAATCCCGCCAATGCACGATGAGATTGCCGTCGTTCACCGTGAAGGCGCCCATCACGCGACATTCTGTCCTGCGTCCGTCATTGAGGATGAATATGTCGGACCGTTCGGTCAGCACCGTGCCATCGGCCGCTTCCACAATATGATGGATTTCCCATGGCGCCTCCCGATACATGGCCATGAAGGCCTGATTGGCTGCCCGTATGTCGTCCTTGCCGACGATCAGGTCCATCGGCACATTCTCGAATATCGCATCATCGGCAAATTGCGCCATCATGAAGTCGATGTCGCGGCGCGCCCATGCTTCGACGAGATTGAGTACCGCTCTGGTCTTGCCACTCATCTTCCTCTCCTTCATCACAGCCGAAGCGCGTGCGAAAACAGGGTCCGACCGGGGACGTTGCGGTCCGCCGAATCCCGGACCCTGCCGCTCAGAGCATCATGTCGAACGGTTCGCCGCCCATCAGCTTGTCGCCATAGGTGCGTCCGTAGATGCGGTACTGGGCTGCGGCATGCTGACGCCCGGTCAGCATGTTGCGATAGATGCGGCCCATGTTGGATGTGTCGTACACGCCGCCGCCGCCCGCGACCGTCAGCATGCCTTCGGCCAGCTTGACACAGCGGTCGGCAACGCTCGCGCTCTGGAACCGCATCATGTGCCGCATGTCCAGCGGCGGCATCTCGTCGCGCTCCGCATAGTCTTGCATGATCTCGAAATTGGCGAACATCACCTTTTTCATCTCGTCTATGCCCGCTTCGGCCGATGCCACCGCCAACTGCGCGTCGGGATCCTTGGCGGTCTTGCTGCCCATGAATACCTTGTCCTTGGCATAGGCCTTGAACAGGTCGAGGAAGTGTTGCAGCGCGCCAATCTGGCCGTTGGTGATCCCCCGCATGAACACGAGCATGAAGGGCATGCGATAGAGGGGGTTGTCATTCCACTGCCGGCCCGGACTGGTCCCGTTGAAGCCGTCGATGAATTTATGTGTCCGATATTCGGGGATGAAGGCCTTTTCCACCACGATGTCGTGGCTGCCCGTCGCGGCCAGGCCGGTTGTGCGCCAGGTGTCGACGATCTTGGCATCCGCCCTGGGCAGCAGGAAGGCGCGATAGTCGGTCGGATCGCCATTGACGAAACCGCCCAGGAAGGTCCAGTCGCAATGCTCGCTGCCGCTGGAATAGGACCAGCGACCGGAAAATTCGAAGCCACCCTCGACAGGCGTCGCCGTGCCGCCCGGCATATAGGGCGAGGCGACCAGCACCGAGCTGTCGTTGCCCCAGACGTCCTGCGCCGCGCGGTCATCCATCAGGCCGATGTGCAGGCTGTGCAGGCCGATCACGCCATAGATCCAGGCCACGGACATGTCGCCCTCGCCCAGTGCGATCTGCACCTCGGCAAAGGCGCGCTGGCCAAGCTCATAGCCGCCCCAGCGGCGCGGCTGAAGGACGCGGAACAATCCGGCCTCGTTCATTCGCCGGACCGTGTCCGGATTCACCGTCCGGTTCGCCTCATCCTCCGCGGCACGCTCCCGCAGCAGCGGGATCAAGGCGTGCGTCCGATCGACAAGCTGCTCGACCGACGGGATGGTTTCGTTCTTGGTATCAGCGTGGACAGCCGACATGGATCACTCCCAAATACTGTTTCCTGATGACCTACGCCCCGGACTGCCGCCCACCATCATCCGTTCGGACGTTTGCAATCACCCGCGAGCAAAGAAAGCCTTGCCTCCACCGCAGCGCCCAGGTCCTGCGTCGATGCCAGGCCGCCAAGGTCCGGCGTCAGCGCGTCCCCGGCCAGCAGGGCGTCGCCAATGGCTTGCAGGATGGTGGCGCCCGCCGCCTGCTGCCCCAGATGGTCCAGCATCATCGCCCCGGCCCAGATCTGCCCGATCGGATTGGCGATGTTGCGCCCGGCGATGTCCGGTGCAGAACCATGAACCGGCTCGAACATGGAGGGATGAAGACCTTCCGGATTGAGATTGGCGGAAGGCGCGACGGCGATCGTGCCGGTACAGCCGGGCCCAAGGTCGGACAATATGTCCCCGAACAGGTTGGACCCGACAACGACGTCGAACTGTTCAGGCTTCATCACGAAGCGCGCCGCCATGATGTCGATATGATGGCTGTCCGTCCGCACGTCGGGATATTTCGCCGCAATCGCGGCAAAGCGCTCGTCCCAGAAGGGCATCGAATAGAACAGCCCGTTCGACTTGGTCGCCGAGGACACATGGCGGCGATCCAGCCGACGCGCGAGGTCGAAGGCGTAGCGCAGGATGCGATCGGTGCCGCGCCGGGTGAACAGGGCGGTCTGGATGACGGACTCGTTTTCCCCGCTCCCGCTCCTGCCGCCCAGGCGCGAATATTCGCCCTCGGTATTTTCCCGGACGACCCAGAAATCGACGTCTCCGGGCTGCTTGCCCTTCAGCGGGCAATCGATGCCGGGCAGCAATCGCACCGGCCGCAAATTCACATATTGGTCGAATTCGCGCCTGATCGGGATCAGCAGGCCCCATAGGGAAATATGGTCGGGAACACCCGGATAACCGACCGCGCCAAGGTAGATGGCATCATGTTGCGACAGGCGGTCGATGCCGTCGTCGGGCATCATCGCGCCCGTCGCGTGCCAGGTTTCGCAACTCCAGTCAAAATGATGCCAGTCGAAGGAAAAGCCGAAGATATCGGCGGCGCGGTCCAGCACCCGAATGCCTTCGGGCATCACTTCCTTGCCTATGCCGTCTCCTGGAATGACCGCGATGGAGTACCGCTTCACGCGGCGCCTCCCGCCATGTCGGCCAATATCTCGTCCCTCAGCACATGCTTCAGGACCTTGCCCGTCGCATTGCGGGGCAGATCGTTGCGAAAGACGACATGTTCAGGAAATTTGAGCTTGGCAATGCCGAAATCCGCCAGGAAGGCAGCAAAGTCGGCGCATGTCGGCCTTGCGGAACTTGCCGGCAGAACGACCGCGCAGGCCATCTCTCCCGTCTTCTCGCTCGGAATCCCTACGACCGACACTTCCGCGACATCGGGATGGAGCGTCAGAAGATCCTCGATTTCCTTGGGGCTGATATTCTCGCCGTTGCGGATGATGATATCCTTCTGCCGGCCGGTAATGACGACATAGTCTTCGTCCACGATGCGACCCAGGTCGCCCATGCGGAAATAGCCCGCATCGTCGAACGCTGCGGCCTCATCCTCGATATTATGATAGCCGACCAGCATCTGCGGCCCCTTGGCGAGCAGTTCACCCACGCCTTCCGCGTCGGCGGCGGGGATGATCACCGTGGCCGCGCCGATCTTTCCATCGGTTTCAGCCGCATGGTCGGTGTCGCCCGCATCGATCGACCCCAATGTGATGGTGGGCACCTCGGTCGAACCATAAACGCGGGTGGCGATGCAGTTATCGAACCATGACGTGGCCTCGCGGATCAGCGACGGCGGCACCGAAGCGCCACCGCAGATGAAGATACGCAGGCTGGGAAGACAGGCGCCGGAAACCCGGCAGGCGTCCAGCAAATGCTGCAGGAAAGGCGTGGCGCCCGCCATGTGCGTGCATTGCTCCTGCTCGATGAGCCTTGCGGCGGTCGCGCCGTCCCACATGTCCATCAGCACCGCGCTGGTGCGGTACAGAAGCGGCATCTCGAAGGCATAGAGCGATCCGCCGATATGGCTGACCGGAGACGCGACCAGATAGCGCGCATCCTCCCCCCGGTTCCAGAAACGGTGAAGCTGGACGATATCCGCATTGATCGTGTTATGCGTGTGCAGCACACCCTTTGGACGACCGGTGGTGCCCGACGTGTACAGGATCATCCGCACGGCGCCCGGATCGACCGGATCGAACGTCGCCTCGGGACTGCCCTCCGCGACCAGTTGCTCATATCCCACGCCGTCACCCGGATCGCCGCGCAGGACCACGACAAGGGGCGGACTTTCCATCTGCGCGCCCACTTCCGCCATCATGGTCCGATAATCGACGCGACGAAACTCGGCGGGAATGAAGATCGCGCTGCTCTTGCAGTCGGAAAGCATGAACAGCAGTTCGGCGTTGCGGAAATTGGTGACCAGCGGGTGGCTGACGGCGCCGATCAATGCCGTGGCGAGATAGACGACGCAGGCCTCATGCCAGTTGGGCAGCATGAAGGAGACCACATCGCCCCGCCCGATGCCGCGCCGCCGCATGGCGTCCGCCAGGCGGCGTGCCGATTGATAGAGGTCGCCCGCCGTCAACCGGATCTCTCCATCGATCAGCAGCACCCGTTCGGGCTCCTGCGCGGCAAGCCGGGCCGCCGCTTCGCCGATGGTCGTGTCGAGCCACCAGCCGCCCGCGCGCGCCTGCGCTTCGCGGTCGGGGTCGTGCCTGATCGACCAGCCATCCACGACGCGACGGGTGATGCCGGATTGCGCTGGCGTCATTTCGCGACCCTTTCGGCGAGACGCGCTTCCTCGCTCAGGAATTTGGTGGTGGTCCAGCCGCCGTCCACGGCCAGGATCTGACCGTTGATGAAGCCCGCCTGATCCGACAGCAGGAACCAGATCGCGTTGGCGATGTCCTCTGCCGTGCAGGTCCGGTTCATCGGCGTCATCTCGAAATTCATCCGCCGGAAGACTTCATTCTCCCAATTATAGGCTGTCATCGGCGTTTCGGTGACGCCCGGCGCGACGACGTTGCTGCGAATGCCCTCAAAGCCATATTGCGCCGCCATGTGCAGGGTCAGGCCATTGATGCCGGCCTTCGCCGCCGAATAGGCGCCGCCGCGCAGACCACCGAGGATCGAAAAGGTCGAGGACACGTTCACGATGGCGGAACCCGGCTTCATCACGGCGATCGCCTCCCGACAGTAACGGAAGGGCGCGCGCAGCAGCACGTCCAGGAAATCGTCCAGTATCTCGTCCGTGGTTTCATGCACGGGCGATGGCTTGCCCTTGCCTGCATTGTTGACGAGATAGTCGAGACGACCGAACCGCTCGATCGCCATGGCCACTGAGGCCGCCGGTGCCTCTGCCGCCGTGATGTCGGCGACATGCAGGGCGACGGAGTCGCTCCCCAGTTCGTCCTCGACCTGCTGAAGCGACTCGCGCGTGCGGCCCACGGCGACGATGCGGACGTCGTTGGCGACGAGCGTACGCGCCGTCGCCAGGCCTATTCCCGTTCCCGCTCCCGTCAATATGGCGACTTTCCGGTCCTGAACGCTCATTGGCCGTCTCCATGGAGAAAGCAGGAAAGGTGCACGTTGGAGTCGTCCTTTTGCCCGATCATGTACAAATATCCCCAAGGATCAGAATTCAGTTCGCAAGCCGACCGTTCATATCGGCCGAACGTGCCGCGTCGCGGCTGCCAGAGGCATAGACGCCGCACGGATATGCGCCTCGTCCAACTGAACTAGGCCGCACGCGGCCAGCCGTGCGGCAACGGCGTTAAATGACCATATTTGTAAATATATGGATATAAAGCCGAGATTGGTGCTGCGCGGTTCGGGAACAAAAAATGCTGCCATGCAGCAAGGACATTCCGACATAATGGCCGTTTTCAGCGGGATATCGAGAATATTGGGATAAGGAGAACCGTGGCGCAGGACCCTACAAAAGGACGCCAAGCCATATTGACATAATTCTCCATTCATGTGCATTTAAATGCATGGCAAGATTCGGTGGGCCTGCCGAGGGCAACGCCGGTAAGCACGATAGGAGAGGCACGCATGGCGGTAGCCCAATTGAAATTTCCTGCTTCCCAAAGCAGCATTTCCTACGACGCCCTTATCTCAGCAATATATCGCAGCGTGGACGACGACGATGCCTGGCCTGAGGCGCTCGACATCCTTCGGGGCTATCTGGGGGCCAATGTGGCCTGCCTGCGCATCGCGCAGCAATCCAAGACCCATCGGCAATATCTTTTCGCCTCAGGACCTCATGCGACCGAAGACTCCATTCGCGAGTGGGAACAGATAAATTCCCGGGAACTGCTACCGCAGGATCTCAAGCCAGGCGAAACCACCGTCATCGACTGGCGCCTTGTCAGCAATGCCGTTCAATGCTCCAAATTGTTGCAGCGATATGATATCGCGGTGACAGCGACCGTATGCGTCGATGTAATCGATGATGCCCAATATACGCTCAATTGCAGCAGGGGTTTTGAAGATTCGGAATTCCGGTCCGCAGACCTGGACAGTTTCCGGCAGATTGCGGAGCATTTCCGTCGCGCCATGGCGCTTCGCCGCCAGAATATGCAAAGCAAGGTCGTCAGCCAGTTCCAGACAGAGGCGCTGGACAGCCTGGGCATTGCGGCCATTCTCATCAACCGCGCGGGCAGCCATGTCCTGCTGAATCAGACGGCTCAGGATGCGCTGGATGAAGGCGTCGGTCTGGAACTGACGGCGCGCGGGCTGCGGGCCGTGGACCGCACCGACGATGGCGCCTTCCAGCAGGCGCTCCGGGCGGCTTTGTGCGAGAAGGAGCCGGCCGGTTCGCGGGCGATGCTGATCAACAGCGGGGATGACGACCGTCGCCTGCATCTCGTCGTCAGTTCACGGCGGCACAGTTCCATGATTTCCGGCGAGACGGAGACATCCGCCTTGATCTTCCTGCGGGTCAAGGAAATAGTCGGCGAAGCGGACAAGAAATTGCTGCAGCAGCTTTTCTCCTTCACCGCGACGGAGGCCAATCTCGCGGTCGGGCTGGCCAAGGGTCTGTGCCTGAAGGACGTCGAATCCCAACTCAATATCCGTCACAACACGGCGCGTGCGCATCTGCGTTCGATGTTCGCCAAGGCGGACGTGTCGCGACAGGCGCAACTGGTGTCGCTGCTGGCCAACAGCCTGGTCCCGCTGGGGCGCATGAGTTCGACACCGCTGCAATAGGAGATCACCCTGTCCGTTCCCGGACAGCCTGGAGCGCACTGCGTTTAATCCAACGCAGCGCGCTCCATCTTATTTGATGCCTGATGCTCGGCCTGATAGCTGTCATATTGCGTTCCGGGCGGCGCTGTCACGGTAAGGCATGATGCCCTATAGCCGCCCTCGACCGGCAATATCTGACCCGTCACATAGCTTGATTCATCGGAACAGAGCCAGACGGTCGCTGCCGCGATCTCATCCATCGTTCCGAACCTCTGCATCGGATGCGCCACATCGTCTTCGCGGCTGACGGTGGCCGTGCAGGCAATGGCCTGCCCCCTGCCCCGCAGATCGTGTCAACGACCTCCTCGATCTTTCCGGCGGTGCGGCTCACCACCACCACTCTGTTTCCAAGTTCCGCAAATATGTCCGTAAATGGTCTCAGCGTTCGAGCGGCACTGAGAAAGCCCGCAAATAGTCCCCGGTCATCCGGTCTATGTCGTCGAGCGTCAGGCCGGCGCTTTCCAGGGTGTAGGCGTGATGGCTGCGGCCCGCCCTGATGCGCCTGTCTTCCTCCAGCCAATGCCGCATCACCTGCCGTCGGCCGTCGTCGGTCGCGATGCCGAAATGGCGGTAGATGCTATCGACGGTCGCCATGGGGTCGGCCTGCAGGTCCACGAACTGGATATCGATGAACCGATCGGCCATGCCAGGGCGCTTGCGGAAGGCCAGCGCATCAACCCAGGTTCCATCATAATCCTGGATCACCGCGGCCGAGCCGGGAGGTTGATCGCCATGCTTCGAATGCAGGATGGAGGTCAGGCTGCCCATGGAAGGATAGATTTTCGCCGTATCGCGGTGGCAATGCACGAACAGCGCGTCGGGAAAGACATCGATGATCTCCTGCAGGAAGCGCACGTGGATCGGCGTCTTGAGGATCCACCGGCGACGCGGCTCGCCATATTGCAGATATTGGAGCAGGGCGCGCTGTTCCCGATAAAGCGGCGCGAAATCCCGGGAGAAGACATGGCGCTCGAAATTCGGAATATGTGCGCGCGCTGCATAGTTGACCGATTGCAGAAACATTTCCCACATGAACGGACATTCTTCCGCCCGATCGGCATCGCTGGGGTGCACGCCCTGCCAGTCATCATCCATCAGCCCGTTGAACTGCGCGCTTTCCCGCGCCCGTTGCAGTCGCAACGCCCGATGCATGGGATCGGGATTCTTCGGCCCGGGCGACAGCATTTCGAACATGCGCGGCGCACGGTTGTCAGGATCAGAACCCAGCAGATTGTGCAGGAATGTCGTCCCTGACCGGGGAAGACCGAGGATGAAGACTGGGCTGTCGATCGGCTCGTCCCCAACCCCCTTCAATCTTTTGCGGTCGTCCAGGTAGACGAGCCGCGAGCACAGATTTTCATGTATTTGCCGATAGATGCGACGAGCACCCAATTCATGGAGACGGGCCGTCGAATTCAGGTCATCAACCAATATGGTCAGTGGCTCCAGCAGGTTTCCCGTAAATGGCGCATCCCAGTCCGATCGTCCGGTTTCCAGTTCTGCGCCATGCATCAGCGCGCGCGCATCCGCTATCCTGTTCAAATTCCGTCTCCTTCCTTGCGCCTGCCGCGGATCGGCTTCAAAGCCCGTAAAGCCGCTTGACGCCGCTCCTGCGCGCTTCGATCGTTGCTTCCCGCTCCGCCGGCGAGATCCTTCGGCCATCGGGATGCAAATGGTCGTGCAGGTCAGCCAGGGCGACTTTCGTCACCGTCGACCGCGGCACGAAATCGGCATGGACCCAGCGCCATGCGGCGATGCCGCGCCTGTTGCCGGCGCTGTCCAGCCAATTGGGAACGCTCGGATCGGACAGGGAAAGGACGAAGCGCGCCTTGCCGTCCGGATCGACATCCGCCTGCATCATGTTGAGCGACGACTGGTGATTCATGTAATCGAGCGTGTGCTGGCAAAGATCCGCGAGCTGGATCGCCCAGAAACGGGCCCTGCGCGGAATCTCGACCTCAATGACCAATGCTTCCCCGTCGTCGATGTCAAAGACCATGAAATGGTAGCCGGCATGCTGGATACCGCCCAGATTCTGTTCGCGCCCCTCCCAGAACTGGTTAAAGCCGACGTCATCGACAATATCTTGCGTCCGCTGGACCCAGTGCCTGGCGGAAGCAATGACGAAATTGCGCGCCTTGCCGATACGCCGGTAAAGATCGGCTTCGTCTATGAAGCCGATATCCTTCGGATCCCGGTCGATCGTTTCTATGGTCACTTCGCAGGGCTGGTCGCGGGTCCAGTCGCAAATGGCATCGCGCACCACGATCATGTAATTGTGGCGGTTCGCATCCAGCGGAATCCAGTTGCCGTCATGATGCTCGGCCGACAGGATGATCTCGAAGCGGCCATCATCCGCTATTTCGAAATCATCAAGATCCCAGGCGCCGGCCTGCACATAGTCGGGATCACCCCAGAATTCCGACATCAGGTGAAACTCGTTCCAGGGGGAACTGCCGCGGCGGCCCGTGATCCTGTAGCTGCGCGCGCCGTCGACAAATGCATGACGATAGTGAAAGTCGGGGCAGCACAGTCCCCAGCTATAGGCAACCGGATGATGAAAGGGATGCCTGTCGAAAAAGGGAAAGTTGTGTCGGGGCGAGATGGCGATGTTGAAGGCCACATGGGCTGACGACGTCACCTGCATCAACGCCCTGCTTCGTTCCTGCCGATCGCGAACCCAGGGGGAGTTCATCCAGATATCCCTGGCCATGTTCTGCCCGGCAAGATAATCGGCCCAGATCTGGTCATGACCCTGTTCCAGTTCCGCAGCCATGCGACTCTCCTCATTTGCTGTTTGCGCGGAAGATAGGCATGGCTTGGCGGTACCGAACCTACCAAATGGGACTCTCGCAGTGCTGGACGTGACGCAAATGAGCGAGCTGCTCATCGCTCTGCATGGGGGACCGTTCGAAACGCCTCCATGGGATCGGTTTCTGCATCGGCTGAGGGATGTCTGCCATGCCAATTATGCCGGTATTCTGTTCCGACCGATGGACCGGCCGCCCAACAGCCCCCTGGAACTGTTCGCCGGTCCAGCCGCCCTGCCCGATATCCCCCGCATGTATGAGGAGGGATTCTACAGGCTAGACCCCTATCTCAACGGCAATCTGGAGGAAGGGGAAGTCTACGGACTGGACCGATTGATCGACAACGGAAATCCCGGTCACAGGCGTTATGTCGACGAACTGCTCATCCCGCGGGGCTTGCGCCATATGTTGGGCGTGCGTGTCCGTGAACCGAGCGGCATTGGCGCGTGGCTCTATCTTGGCCGGGACGAATTGCCATTTTCCCCCGACCATTCGGTCATTCTGAAGCAGGTGGCCGCGCATTTCCGCATTTCGCTCCAGACGTATGTGACGATGGAAAATCAGCGCGTGCATGCGGCGATTTCCGACAATGCCATCAGCCGTCTGAATTTCGGCTGGATCAGCCTGGACGCCACCGGCACCATTGTGGAGGCAAGCCATCAGGCGCGTCATATGCTGCGTCGCAACGGACCGCTCACTGTCTCTCCTTCGGGGAGACTGACGGCTTCGGGCAGGGATCTCAACATGCGCCTCTCCACTGCAGTGAGCGACATCGCGCAGCGCCGCGCAACCCAGCCGCGGGCGCTCAGCATCAGCAACGATCCATGGCTCTCCCTCCTGCTCGTCCCCATCGCCAATCCCATCGCATCGACGGGACGAACCGCCGTGATGACCGCATTCCTGCAGGACGATGAAAATTCCATGGTCGACCGGCATGAACAGATCGCGGAACTGTTCGGCCTGCTCCCCAGCGAAGCGCGCCTTGCCGTCGCAATCTGTCGCGGCGCATCCATTGCGGAGGCCGCCGCGCAGATGGGCATTTCGGAAGCGACCGCTCGCAACTATTCCAAGCGGATCTATGCCAAGATGGGTGCCCGGGGGCAGGCGGACGTGGTCCGGTTCGTGCTGACCAGCGTTCTCGCCCTTGCGATGAGCCAATAGCGGGCGAATAAATTTCCGATCTAGTCCCCTCC
The DNA here is from genome assembly GCF_040676415.1 of Sphingobium sp. LSP13-1-1.1. Classification (NCBI taxonomy): domain Bacteria; kingdom Pseudomonadati; phylum Pseudomonadota; class Alphaproteobacteria; order Sphingomonadales; family Sphingobiaceae; genus Sphingobium; species Sphingobium sp. LSP13-1-1.1. The sequence goes on from NZ_JBEGHU010000001.1 coordinate 593,414, forward strand.
GCCGTGGCGGGTCGGAACGCTCTGGTCCACCCCTCGCGAATCAGTTCGCGAAAGGAGAAGCAGAATGCCGGAAACCCAGATGACGATACCCTTTGGCGAAGGCCAGATCGCCTATCATGACATGGGTGACGGCGCGCCTCTGCTGATGTTGCACGGGTCGGGGCCCGGCGTGACGGGGTGGCGCAATTTTTCCGGCAACGCTCCGATCTTCGCAGAGCGGTTCCGGTGCATCGTTCCCGACCTTCCCGGATATGGCGAGAGTTCCGGCATCGCCGGCGATCCCTTTGCCGGCACCATCGATGCGGTCATCCACCTGATGGACAGCCTGAAGATCGAACGCACGAGCCTGGTCGGCAACTCCTTCGGCGGATTGATCTCGGCGCGGCTGGCGGCCGCCCATCCCGATCGCGTCACGCGGCTGGTGACGATCGGCGGCGTGGGCGTGCCGATCTTCAACCCTTTCCCCTATGAAGGGGTCGAACGGCTCGCGGAATTCGTGGCCAACCCGACGCGGGAGCAGATCATTCTCTGGCTCCGCTCGATGGTGTTCGACCAGTCGATCCTGACCGAGGAGCTGATCGATGCGCGATTCAGTACCGCAACGCAGCCCCAGGCGCTGGAAACCAACCGGAAAATCTACTCCCGCGCCGGCCTTGCCGCCATCGCGCAGGCGATGGCCGGACCCGACGCCGTCCAGAGCTTCGCCTACCTCCCCAAGATCCAGGCGCCCACCTTGCTGACATGGGGTCGTGACGACCGGGTCACGCCATTGGACGGAGCGCTGCTTCCCCTTCGCCTCATTCCCAATGCGGAACTGCACATTTTCCCCAAATGCGGCCACTGGGCGATGATCGAGCAGAAAGCCGCGTTCGAAAGCGCGGTCATGGCGTTCCTGACCCGCGAATAGTCCGGACGGCCGGGGGCGGTTGCCGGAAAACTGCTATGTTGGAAGGATGGAGCCGGAGGTTTGTTCGTCATGCGCGTTCGCAAGCCAGATGTGGATTTTTCCCAAACCTCCGCGCGATGGGCGCCCCATGGCGAATTCGCGCAGCAGATGAACGCCTCGTCGCTCTGGATTCCCCATCTCGAGCGTTTTCTGAACCGCGTCATGTCCCAGGCGAATGCGAAGCTCGACGCTTCCAAGCCCGGGCATGCGCGGCTCAAGGCGGACATTCGCACCTTCATCCGCCAGGAAGGCAATCACACTGCGCTCCATGCCGCGTTCAACGCGATATTGCCGCGCGGGGGATATGATATCGCCCATTTCGAACGCCATTTCGAAGCGGAGTTCAAACGGCTGCTGGCTACGAAGTCCTTCAAATTCCTGTGCGCCTATTGCGAAGGCTTCGAGACGCTCGGCCCGCCCATGGCTCTCGTCTGGCTCGATGAGATAGAGGATTTGATCGGCAATGCGGATCAGAATGTCGTGACATTGTGGAAGTGGCACCTGATGGAGGAATATGAGCATCGTACCGTCTGCCACGACGTCGCGCGCATGTTCGGCGTCGGCTATTTCCAGCGTATCCATGGCTTCTTCTTCCAGCTGAAGCACCTGCAGGGCATGTCGAGGATGGTGAAGGACTATCTCTTCACCCAGGATTCACTCGCCATGACGCCCGAGCAGATCGCCGAAATGCATAAACGATCCAAAGCCGTTGGCCGAAAGGTGATGAAACTGGCACTGCCCCGCATTCTCAAGGCGTTGCTGCCTTTCCACGATCCACGCAAGGACCCTGAGCCAAGGGCCTATCGTTCCTACATGGCAAAGATCGAGACTGCCCTTGTCTGATGCTTTTGAAGGGCAGGCTGAAACTGCCGCCGAACTCTGCCTGAAGGCGGGCCGTCCGTTCCGGATCGCCGTCGCCGACGACGTGCTGGCCGATCTTGCGGACCGGCTGGCACGGACCCGCTTGCCACGCGTCGAAACCGGCGCTGGCTGGCGGCACGGGATGCCGCTGGAAGCGGCGGCAAAGCTGCTGGACCATTGGCGCAAGGGTTTCGACTGGCGGGCGCACGAGCAACGCCTCAACCGCTTTGCCCAGCGCATGGTCAACGTCGACGGGCAGGACATTCATGTCGTGGTGGAGCCGGGTTCCGGCCCCGACCCGCTGCCATTGGTGCTGCTCAATGGCTGGCCCAGTTCCTTCGTCGAATTTGACGGGGTGATCGACCGGCTGGCGCATCCGGAACGACATGGCGGGGCGGTTGAGGACGCCTTTACCGTCATCATACCGTCCATGCCGGGCTATGGCTTTTCCCCGCCGCCCGCCAGCCCGATATCGGCCGCACAGATCAGCGCGCTGTGGGACAAGCTGTGCGGCCAGCTACAACTGGATCATTATGTCATTTTCGGGTCCGATTGGGGCAGTCTGGCGGGACGGCATCTCGCGGAGCTTGCGCCCGAAGGGTTGCGGGCGCTCCTGTTCTCGACGTCAGGCGGATTTATCGCGCCCGATCCTGCTGGCCCCGGCCCTAGCCCGGAGGAAGCCCAGTGGCTCGAGCGCGCTTTGGCGCCCGATCCCGAATATGCCTATCAGGCGATCCAGGGCCATAAAGCCGATGCGATGGCGATGGCGATGAGCGACTCGCCGATGGGCCTGGCAAGCTGGATCATCGACAAGTTCAGGTCCTGGAGCACGCCCGCCGCCGATGGTGGCCCGCCTTTCCCGATCGATGATCTGCTCGTGAACATCATGATATACTGGATCAACGGGCCGTCGGCGCCGATGTGGCTTTATGGGTTCCTGCATGAAAGCGTCATCCCGCCGGGAACGCGGATCAGCGTTCCGGCGGGTTTCATGCTGTTTGCCGACGACCTGATTCCGCCCGTCCCGCGCAGCATGCTTGAGCGTGTCTATGATGTGCGTCACTATGCGGTTCATCCCCATGGCGGGCACTTTCCGGCACAGGATGCGGCGGATCTGTTCGTTGCAGAACTGACCGGCTTCTTCAGGGCATTCAGATAGGCCGAACCGGCTCACCGGCCGGCGTCCCCGCACGAGGGCCGCCGGCTCGGTTCAAGGATCAGGGCATCAGGATCACCCTGCCGCGCACGCCGCCGTCCTCGACAAGGCGGTGCGCTTCCGCTGCGTGAGCGAGAGCCAATGTCCGTGAAACGGGCATCTTCATTTCCCCCGTGGCGATCGCATTGACGATCCGGGCGAGCCGCTCCCCATCGCCATGATAGCCGAAGATCTTCGGCTCAGCAGGCAATCCTTCGCCTTCGATCGGCGTCGTGGCCACGGTGATGATCTTGCCACCGGGCTTGAGGTTGCGGCAAAGGCGGCCGACTGCGGCTCCGCCCACTGTGTCCGCAACATGATCGAAGCGCAGATCGTCAGGCAGCGGATCGTCAAAACCAACCACCTCCTCAAAGCCCAACGCCCTTGCCTCATCGGCATAGGCGTCACGGACAGCAACGATGACCCGGCATCCCAGCCCCTTGGCCGCCCAGGCGGCGAAGCGGCCCACGCCGCCGGTCGCGCCGGTGACCAGCACAGTCTGGCCACCGAGCGGGGCCACCCCCTCCTCCACCATCTCGACTCCCGTCAAAGCAGGGCAAGGCAGGGCAGCGGCCTGCGCGTCGTCGACATTGTCCGGAATGACCGCGCAATGCGCCGCGTCGGCGACGGCATATTCGGCATAGGCGCCATTGACGGTCGCGAACACGCGGTCCCCGACGCGCAGCGCCGTCACGCCATCCCCCACGGCCGACACGGTGCCCGCCACGTCATAGCCGGGCACATGCGGCAGGGGCAGCGGATAATAGCGCAGGCTGAAGCCGTTGCGCCACTTATAGTCGGCCGGGTTCACCCCGATCGCCGTCACCCGTATCTGGACCTGCCCGGCCGCCGCCTTGGGTGGGTCGAGCTCGACGAGCTTGAGCACTTCCGGCGGACCATGCTCTTCAAATTGTACAGCCTTCACGTCACTCTCCTTAAAACAGTGGAAATTCCATCGCTGGTCAGGCCAGCTCGATCCAGCGCCCTTCCTTGCGCGATCGCTCGACCGCGTCGATGACCCTGACATGCGCCAGCCCGTCGTCGAACGTGGCTATAGCAGGGTTCCTGTAAGCGGGGTCCGCAATCCAGGATTTGAATGCCGACGTCAGGCCGACCATCTCCACGAAGCCGTAATCGCTGCTGTGGGTCTGCACATAGGGCGTATCCTCCATGGTCGGAAGCGCTTCCTGCGGCGCGCTCACCTCCGGGCCTCCGCCGCGAAGCTCCTGCAGCAGATCGTCCGGCGCCGCCACCTGCTGCACGCCGTCCGCACTGCTCATCGCCACATCATAGGTCCAGCCGATCGACACGCCGGCGTCGGCGCCGGTGATGCGCGTCGTCGCGAACGGATCCCACGTCCTGCACGTCCCGGTCATCGCGCCCTGGACGCCATTGTCCAGAAGGAAGGCGAAGGCATAGCTGTCATCGGACGTCATGCCCCGGTCCGATCCGGGATGCACCGTACCCGCGACCGCCGCGAATTCGCCGACCATATAACGGATCAGGTCGATGCCATGCGCATTGTAATTGCGCAGCCAGCCGCCCCCGCCCTCATGCGTCATCCACCAGTCCGGCAGTTCCAGCGAGCGGGGCGCGCAGAGCGTATGATCGAACTGCGCGACGACGTGGATGGGGGCGCCCAGCGCGCCATCCTTTACCAGCCGCCGCGCCAGGGCATTTTGCCGGAACCAGCGGAATTCATGGCTGATCATGTTGGCGACCCCGGCCTCCGAGGCGGCGTCCCGCATTTCTTGCGCATGGCCGATATCAAGCGCGAACGCCTTTTCGCAAATGACATGCTTGCCCGCCGCCAGGGCGCGCATCGTGAAATCATGGTGGGTCTGGGGCGGCGTCGCGATCACGACGGCATCGACGTCGCTGTCGAGCGCAGCCTCATAGGAGGTCAGCGCATGGGGGATGCCGAAATGGGACGCGCGATACGCCGTCTTCTCCGCATCCCTTCCGACGAGCGTGGTCACGGTGAAGCCGGCAGCGCGCAGAGCGCGAATGTGCAAGGTGCAGCCGATGTTGGTGCCGACAACGGCAACTTTCAGGTCTTTCATGGACTTTTCTCTCCCGATGCGATTGCCGGTCAGCGAAATAGGCTGGAGGCCATGGGGCATGGGCGGACCCGATACCCTCGCCGAACCCGGCGCGGCATCGCTCGATGGCCCCGGTCTGAGAGGGAGAGACCATATCCCGGCGTCATGGAACCCGGCATTTCGATGATAGCACCTTCCTTGGTTGCCAAAGCATCCTGTGGCACAGCTTCACACGGCGGCATCGTCCATTTGCATGTCGAAACAGCAATGGCGCATCCTCTAACGCTCGATTAGAAGGATTTGCGATGTCGCTCAAAATGCCCGCCCCGGACCAACATGTGATCGCCAGACGGGCGGAGATCGCGGCGGCACTTCGCGCGATCGTCCCCGGCGAGGGCGTGATCGAAGACCCGGACGGGTTGCGCCCCTATGAATCGGACGGGCTGACCGCCTATCGCCAGCCGCCCCTGCTAGTCGTCCTTCCCGAAACGACGCAGCAGGTGTCCCGGATACTCGCCTGGTGCCATGCCGAGGGGGTGAAGGTGGTGCCGCGCGGATCGGGCACGTCGCTCTCGGGTGGCGCGCTACCGCTGGCCGACGCCGTCCTGCTTGGCCTTGGCAAGTTCAAGCGCGTAATCGACATCGACTATGAGGACCGCATCGCCATCGTGCAGCCGGGCGTGACCAATCTCGCCATCACCCAGGCCGTGGAGGATCGCGGCTTTTATTACGCGCCCGACCCCTCCAGCCAGATCGCCTGCTCGATCGGCGGCAATGTCGCGGAAAATTCGGGTGGCGTGCACTGCCTGAAATATGGGCTGACCACCAACAACGTCCTGGGCGTCGAACTGGTGCTGATGGATGGCGAGATCGTCCAGCTGGGCGGCCGGCAACTGGATCCGGCGGGCCTTGATCTGCTGGGCGTCGTTGTGGGGTCCGAGGGCCTTCTGGGTGTCGTTACCGAAGTGACGGTGCGGATCCTTCCCAAGCCCCAGACCGCGCGCGCGCTTCTGATCGGCTTTTCGACTGTCGAAGGCGCGGGACAGTGCGTGGCCGACGTGATTGCCGAGGGCATTATTCCCGCCGGGATGGAGATGATGGACAAGCCCGCCATCCACGCCGCCGAAGCCTTCGTGCAGGTCGGATATCCGCTCGACGTCGAAGCCTTGCTGATCGTCGAACTGGACGGCCCGGCCGCCGAATGCGACCATCTGATCGGCGAGGTGGAACGCATCGCCAATGAAAATGGCGCGGTATCGTGCCGGATTTCGCAGGACGAAGGCGAGCGCATGGCCTTCTGGGCCGGACGCAAGGCGGCCTTTCCCGCCGTGGGTCGTCTCGCGCCCGATTATTATTGCATGGACGGAACCATTCCGCGCCGTCGGTTGCCGGAAGTGTTGCAACGCATGCGGCAGCTGTCGGACCATTATGGACTGGACGTCGCCAATGTATTCCACGCCGGCGACGGCAATCTGCACCCGCTCATCCTCTACGACGCCAACAAGGAGGGAGAGCTGGACCGGGCCGAAGCGTTCGGCAACGACATATTGCGGCTGTGCGTGGAGGTGGGCGGCGTGCTGACCGGCGAACATGGCGTGGGCGTCGAAAAGCGCGATCTGATGCCGGAAATGTATTCGGAAATCGACCTCGCCCACCAGCAACGGGTCAAATGCGCCTTCGATCCTGATCTGCTGCTCAACCCTGGCAAGGTATTTCCGACATTGCATCGCTGCGCGGAACTCGGCCGCATGCATGTGCATCATGGCCAGCTTCCTTTCCCCGACCTGCCGCGCTTCTGATAGGGTTTCGATGAGCAACAACCTCATGCCTCGGTCCGAGGCCGATCTGTGCGACGCGATTGCCCAGGCAATAGGCGACGGGGAAAGGCTGGCGATCACCGGCGGCGCGACCAAGTCCGACATTGGCCGGCATATCGAAAATGCCCGCTGCCTGGACATGCGCGGTTTTTCCGGCATCGTGGACTATGATCCCGCGGAGCTGGTCCTTACCGTCGGGGCGGGCACTCCGCTCGCCGAGGTGGAGGCGCTGGTCGCCAGCCGCGAACAGAAACTGCCCTTCGCTCCTTTCGATTACGGGCCAGTCTTTGGCCGGCCCGCAGGCGCCAGCACCATCGGGGGCGTCGTCGCCGCCGGCATTGCGGGATCGCAACGCGTGTCCCAGGGCAGCGCCCGCGACCATCTGCTTGGCTTCCGCGCAGTTTCCGGCCGGGGAGAAACATTCATCGCCGGGGCGAAGGTGGTCAAGAATGTGACCGGCTACGACCTTTCCAAGCTGGTCAGTGGCAGTTGGGGGCGTCTTGTCGCCTTGACCGAAGTGACGCTGAAAGTGTTGCCGCGGCCCCGCCTTTCCGTGACGAAAGCCATGGAAGGCCTCGCCGACGCCGATGCCATACGCCTGATGTCACGCGCGCTCGGCTCGCAGGCCGATGTCTCGGCCGCGGCGCATATTCCGGGGCAGGTCCAGGGCGGCGCGTCGCTCACCTTGTTGAAGGTCGAGGGATTCGGGCCTTCCGTGACGGCACGGTGCGCCATGCTGGACGCGCTCTTTTCCGACGTCGGGGATCTGCGGCAGCTGGAGGGCGATGTCGCGGATCATCTCTGGTCCGAACTCAGGACACTGAGGCCGCTGGCGGGCGATGCTCCCCTTTGGCGGATCAACGTGGCGCCACGCGAAGGAGCAGCCATCGTCGCGGCGATCGAGCCGCTGGGCGCGAAATGGATGCTGGACTGGGGCGGCGGCCTGATCTGGGCAGCCGTGGATGGCGATCCGGCCATCATCCGCGATGCGGCGGCGCGCGTGGGCGGCCATGCCATGCTGGTGCGCGGCTCAACGGATTTGCGCGATCGGATCGCCGCCTTCCATCCCGCCGCGCCAGCCGTCGCGGCGCTTGAAACGCGGGTGCGCCGCGCTTTCGATCCCAATGGCGTGTTCGAAACAGGGCGGTTCTAGATGCAGACCAATTTTTCCGAAGCGGCGCTGGCCGACCCGGCAATGCAGGCATCCGAAGCGGTCATCCGCAAATGCGTGCATTGCGGCTTCTGCACCGCCACCTGTCCGACCTACGTCCTGCTGGGCGACGAACTGGATAGTCCGCGCGGACGCATCTACCTGATGAAGGACATGCTGGAGAAGCAGGCGCAACCGACGCAGGAAATCGTCAAGCATATCGACCGCTGCCTCTCCTGCCTTTCCTGCATGACCACCTGCCCGTCGGGCGTGAATTACATGCATCTGGTGGATCATGCCCGCGCCTACATCCATGATCGGTACAGGCGACCGTTTCAGGATCGGTTGTTCCGCGCGCTGCTCGCGTGGACATTGCCCCATCCTGCACGGTTCCGTCTTGCCCTGCGGCTGGCGAGGCTGGCACGGCCTGTCGCGCCCCTGTTCGACAAATGGCCGGCCCTGCGCCCGCTCGCCGCGATGCTGAAACTGGCGCCCGCCCGGATTGCCGCGAAAATTCCCGATCCGCAGCGTCTCTCTGCCACCCGGCGGGGCCGCGTTGCGCTGTTGCAGGGATGCGCGGAACCCGTGCTTCGACCCGAATTTCGCGCCGCCGCCATCCGTGTGCTGGATCGCGCCGGCTTCGACATCGCTGTTCCAGAGGGTGAGGGCTGCTGCGGCGCGCTCGTCCACCATATGGGGCGGGAAGAGGCAAGCCTGTCCGCCGCCAGGCGCAATGTCGATGCCTGGATGCGCGAAATGGACGGCGCTGGTCTCGACGCGATCCTCATCACGGCTTCGGGATGCGGCACGACGATCAAGGATTATGGCTTCATGCTGCGGAACGACCCCGTCTATGCCGAAAAGGCGCAGCGCGTGTCGGCCATTGCCAAGGATATTTCCGAATTCCTGGCCACGGTGGACATGCCGGCAGCAAACGGACATGGCCTCGTCGTCGCCTATCACGCCGCCTGTTCCCTTCAACATGGCCAGAAGGTGACGGAAGCACCCAAGCAGCTTCTAACCCGTGCGGGCTTTACCGTCCGCAGTCCGGCCGAAGCGCATCTATGCTGCGGATCGGCGGGCACCTATAATATCCTTCAGCCCGACATCGCCGGCCAACTCGGCCAGCGGAAGGCCGCCAATCTCGACCGGCTCGAGGCGGACGTCATCGCGACCGGCAATATCGGTTGCGCCATGCAGATCGGCCAACGGGCGGCGACCCCCATCGCGCACACGATAGAACTTCTCGATTGGGCAAGCGGAGGGCCGGCCCCTTCGTCCCTCAAACATCTGGAAAAAGGATATTCCCATGACCCGCATCACGCTCGACCAGGCCAATAGGATCATCGCGGCCGCCTTCGCCCATGCCGCAGAAGCCAAATACAAGCCGCTTGCCGCAGTCGTCGTCGACGCCGGGGGCCATGTCATAGCCTATCAGCGGCAGGACGGAGCCTCGACAGGGCGCTTCCAGATCGCGCTCGGCAAGGTCAGCGGTGCGCTGATGCTGGGTCTTTCATCCCGCAAGATCGCGGACATGGCGGCGGAACGTCCGACCTTCATCGCCTCGCTGGGTCCGATCGCAGCGGGCGGCCTGATTCCCGCGGCCGGCGGCGTCATCGTCGTCGACGCGGATAACCAGCCGATCGGCGGCGTCGGCATTTCCGGTGATCTTTCCGACAATGATGAAAAGGCCGTCCTCGCAGGCATCATGGCCGCAGGTCTCTCGCCACAGGCCTAGGCACGGAAAGGCGATCGCGCTTCACCCCAGAGGGTCGAGCGTTCCAAGCCAGGCCACCAGGCCGATGATGGCGAGGGCGGCGATCGTCTCGACCGTCAGGGACAGTCGCAGATGCCTTGTCGCCTGCTGCGGTGTTCCGCGTTCCAGCGCTGGCGTCAACCGCCAGCGGTTGAGCGCCGCCAGGGCCAGCATCAGGCCAAACAGCGTCAGTTTCATGCCCAGCAGCAAGCCGTACCGGCTGCTCCTCAGTGCAGGCAGATCGGACAACCCCACGATCATGGCGGCGTTGACCGCGCCGCTGATCACCAGGGTGACGACCAGCAGCGTACCCATGACGGAAAAATGCGCCAGTATCCTGGCGACGCGTCGCGCTTCCGTGCGGGTGGGATTCACCGTCAGCAGGGCGTGAAGCAATACCGCCAGCGCGGCGATCCAGCCTGCCGCGGCCCAGATGTGCGCGACATCCGCCACGCGATGGATCGTGCCCGCCAGCCCTTCGGTTGCGCCCGCATGACCCGTCCAGGCCAGCGTCGCAGCGGCAATGGCAGCCGGCAGGAGTGTCGGGCGGATCGAGCCGATGCCGGCAAGCAGGAGCGCCAGCAGCAGTGCGGCGGCCCGGACCGCCAGCACGGGGCCGATGGGCGTCATTGTCAGCAATATCCGTGCCGTCGCCCAATCCGGCGACGTGATCGGTGCGCCCGTCATCGATGCCGCGCTGGCCATCAACCAGAGCACGGACAGCGCCGCCCCGGCGATGGCGAGAATGATCAGCGTCGCGCTTCGGCCCGCCATGCCCATGACCCACCAGAAGAGCGGCAGGCCCATGAGCAGGGCAAGGTCGAGCATCAGCGCAAAGCGCGCGGCGATGAGCGCCCCCTCGGTCATGGCAGCTTATTTGACCGTGAAGCTGTAGCCGCCTTCCATCTTGTGCTGGTCGGCGCCGACGATATGCCATTTGAGATTATAGGTGCCGGCGGGCAGAGCGCGGGGCAAGGCGAGAGTCATTGTCTTGCCCTCGACGCTGGTCTTGAAGCCCTTGATCGGCATCGGCGCATGATTGGCCATGCCCGGCATCCCCGTCATGGTCAGTTCAGCGCCGCTCATCGGCGCCAGGAAGGTCTCCGAAAAGGTGAGGGTCAGCTTGTTGATCTTCGTCACGGTCGCATCGGCGGCCGGGCTGGACGAGACCAGCTTACTGTGCGCGGCGGCAACGCCGGGCAACGCCATCGCAAAGGCAGCGGCGAAGGTCAGGAATGCGCGGGTCATGGCTTTGTCTCCATCGGGGTGATGACGGCAATTACGCACCAGCCCAGATTATCCCTTACTCTGCGCGCATATTTTTTCCCATGCGGGCCGATCGACATGCGGGAACGCCCGTCCCTCGTCGGCGCCCGCTTCGGCCGCCAGCTAATAATGAAAATCAGTTCGGCATAAGCTGCTGCGCGTACGCTGCAATTTGTCATCAACCGTTCGGGTCGATGGACGCTTTGCGTCAACGCGGCGGGCACGGCCGCTTACTCTCCCCCAATCAAACGGAAAATGGACCAGGGTAGATGCTGCGTTTCGCCTGCATGGGCTTGTCATTGTCATGCGCAGCGCTGACGGCATGCCCGGCTGCGGCCCAGGATGGAGATGCCGCCGGCACATGGGCGCTGAGCGGCGGCTTCGACCTGCTCGAACTGCGCGGGACCAAGGGAGATGACCTGTTCTTCTGGGACGGCACCTTTTCCTATGGCAATACCAGGGACCAGTTCATGCTGGTGACCAATGGCGGGGGCGCGCTGCGCGGGCAGATCGACGAGGTGCAGATGCGGCTCTTCTACGGTCGCAGCCTTGGCAATACGACGATGTTGCTAGGCGTGCGCAAGGATTTCAGGCCCCATCCGCGCGACACCCATGCGGCGATCGGCGCGCAGGGCACGGTCGGCACCCGCCTCAACTGGGAGGGCTATGCCTTTCTGTCCGACGACGGCGATCTGACCGGGGAAACGCAGATCATCTATCAATTGCCGCTTTCCCGCCACTTCTATCTGGAGCCACGGATCGCGATCGGCTGGTCGGCGCAGGCAATAGGCAAGGAGTCGGTAAAGCCGGGTCTTACCGAAGGGGAAGGGTCATTGCGCTTGCGCTATCGCCTGACGCAGAAGGCAACCTTCTACACCGCGATCGTTCACGAACGCCTGCTCGGGAGCACGCGCTGCCTGGCTCGCTCCGGGGGAGAGAGCGTCGGCTCCACAATGGCGGTGATCGGTTTCGGCTTCAACCTCTGACCCGACAACTTAGGGGCGCACCCAAAACTGCGGCGCGAAAGACATGAGGTAAACGTCACTCCTGCCGATGACGAAAAAGGCTGTCGATGGGATAGACGTCGCGCATGATCGGCGAATCAAGCACGATATAGCTGAAATATTTTTCGATCCCCGTATCACTTTCCAGCAGGGACTCAAAGATCTGTTGATAATGGACGACGCTGCGCGCGACGACCTTCAGGAAATAATCATAGCCGCCGCTGACATGATGACATTCGACGATTTCGACTATCTCCCGCGCTCGCGCGAGGAAACGGTCGAAGTCGGCAATCCGGTGGTCCGCAAGCGTCACTTCCGTGAACACCGTCAGATAATCGCCGAGCTTTTCCAGCGCGACGCGCGCGCCGTAGGATCTGATGTAGCCCGCATCTTCAAGGCGCTTGAGACGGCTGAGGCAAGGACTGGCCGACAAGCCGATCGCGTCGGCCAGGCCCACATTGGTGACGCGGCCATGGTCCTGGAGATAGGATAATATCTTGAAATCAAGCCGGTCAAGCTTTTCCACTTTCATCCCCCTGGGACAGCGTGCATCGCGCCATGCTATAAGCTTTGCCGCAGCATAATCTGTCGGGAAGCATCATCGAAACACCGGATTGATATTCTCATCGCCCACCCAAAGGAGGAATTATTCCGCCGACCGCTTCACCCGCGACGTGGAAAGGGCGATCGCCGACATGAAGCGCCACGGCATCCGCCCCGCCATGCTGATCGTCGATTCCATCTTCACCAGCGACGGCATCCTGCCGGAGGAGCCAGGCTTCCTGAAAGGCGCGGCGGAGGCGATCCGCAGGGCCGGCGGCATCTTCGTCGCTGATGAGGTGCAGCCAGGCTTCGGACGCACCGGCAGCCATATGTGGGGCTTCCAACGCCACGGCATCGATCCCGACATCATCACATTGGGCAAGCCGATGGGCAATGGGCAACCGATCGCCGGACTTCTCACCCGACATGATGTGGTGGAGGAATTTGGCAAGAAGTCTCGTTATTTCAATACATTTGCTGGCAACGCCGTGTCGTGCGCGGCCGCCGCGGCAGTGCTGATGGTCATCAGGCGCGACCGGATCATGGACAATGCGCGGGATGTCGGCGCCTATCTGCTGAGCAAGGTCGACGCGCTGCGGGCGCGTCACGATTGTCTGGGCAATGTGCGCGGGGCCGGCCTGTTCGTCGCGGCCGACATTGTCACCGACCGGGAAACCCAGGCCAGCGATCGCGACCGCACCACCAGGGTCGTGAATGCGATGCGGGACAATGGCGTGCTCATCAGCGCATGCGGCGCAGATCATAACATCCTGAAGATCCGGCCACCGTTGATCTTCAGCCGCGAGAATGTCGACCTGTTCGTCGACGTGCTCGACAAGGCGCTGGAAGCCTGATCTGATCGGCACGGTCGGCGCTTTCCCTGCATGACGACTTTGGCGGGCGGCTGGATACAAGACTCCGCCGCCCTGCTTGCATGGCACAGGCCGGGTCCCTGCGGTTCCACCGCGAGTCCCGGGGCGGCAGATTCTTCCACAGCGGCGACAAGATGTAGCATCAAGCGCCGCAACAGGCGCAAACTCAATGTCCTTCACTTGGCTGTCGCGTCATGATGATGCCGTGGAGATCGAACCCGCGGGAAGGAAGTGGACGATGGGAAGTATATCAATGGCGCTACCAACCGCCGGCAGTGCCGCTTCAGGAAACGCGAAGGCTTCCGCGCGAATCCGCCTGGAAAATATCGACGCGCTGCGCGGTTTCGTGATGGTACTGATGCTGCTGGACCATCTGCGCGAAACCTGGTTCGCCCATTATGCGGTAACCGATCCCATCGACGCGCGCACGATCTTGCCGGCGATCGGCTTCGCACGCTTCGCCGTCAGTTTCTGCGCGCCGATATTCGTCGCTCTTACCGGCCTGGGCGTCTATCTGTTCAGCATCAATCATACGGTTCAGGAGACGACCTCCTATCTGGTGAAGCGCGGCCTGCTGCTGATGGCGATCGAAGTCTTCTATCTGAGCGAACTCTATTGGGGCATCGTTCCGCAACCCACATTCTGGCTACAGGTCATCTGGTGCATCGGCCTGTGCATGATCATCCTCGCCGCGCTGATGCGGCTGCCCCGGCCGGCGCTGATCGCCCTGGGACTGGCGCTCGTCTGCTTCCACAACCTGCTCGATCCGATCCGCCTGACGCAGGATGATGCATTGTTCCCGCTATGGGCCATGCTGCATCAGCGGGACACCTTTGCCCTGCCGTTCGGCTTCGTCGCCAAGACGACCTATCCGATCCTGCCCTGGATCGGCGTCATTTCCCTCGGCTTCGGCATCGGCCCCTGGTTCCGCCCGGAAGTTTCGCAAGAAACCCGGCAGCGACGCCTTCTCACCCTGGGATTTGGCCTGATCGCCGGCTTCATTGCCCTCCGCCTGCTCAATGTCTATGGCGACAAGCCCTGGTCCGTCGTCGATGGCGATCCGGTCCGCACGATCATCGCCTTCATCTCGCTGACCAAATATCCGCCCTCACTGCTCTTTCTCATGCCGACGCTCGGCGGGGGGGCATTGTTGCTCGTGCTGTTCGAACGGATCAGGACGTCAGGCCTGGTCACCGCCCTGGCCGTATTTGGCGGCGCACCGATGTTCTTCTACATCCTGCACCTTACCGTATTGCGCATTCTCTATCACAGCGCGCTCGGCATATGGGGACCGAACAGCGGCGCCTTCTACGCCTTCAACAACTATAATTGGGTGTTGGTCTGGTATGTCGCGATGATCGTACCGCTGTACCTGCCCACGATATGGTATGCTCGCCTGAAACGTCGCCGTCGCGATATCAGCTGGCTCAAATATTTCTGAGGCCGATGCTGTCGGGCGATCCACATGTCGCATCGCCCGACCCGGTCGTGAGGAACACGGAAACTGCTGCCCCGACATATCAACATTATTCATGCAGTGATCGAGGCGCAGTCCGACAATATGGTTACCCCGGCAAACTGCTGCTGGCGGTGGAAATTGCAGATATGTGAGGAATGAGAAGACCCTTATGGTTGACGTGATTTCCACCGATCTTTCCCGCCGGATGCTGCTGGGCGGATTGGCCGCCGGCGCGACCCTGAGCGGTGCGGGCGCGGTGACAGGTCGGCCCAGGATAGGCGGGCGCATTCGCGTCGCCAGCATCGCCGCCTCGACCGCCGACACGCTGGACCCTGCCAAGGGCAATCTTTCGACCGACTTCATGCGGTTGTACCTGATCTACAGCGGCCTCACCCAATATGACGGCCAGCTGCGCGCCCTGCCGGGACTGGCCGAACGCATCGAGACGCGTGACAATATCGTCTGGCATATCCGCCTGCGAAAGGGCGTCCATTTCCATAACGGCAAGCCGCTGACCGCCGACGACGTCGTCTATTCGCTGATGCGCCATCGTGACCCCGCCACCGGATCGAAGGTGCAGGCGGTCGCCGAACAATTTGCCGGCGCGCGCAGGACCGGCCCGCTTGAACTCGAATTCCGGCTGACCGGCCCCAATCCCGACCTGCCCGTCATCCTGGCCCAGCCGCACTTCCTGATCGTCGAGAATGGCCGCCGCGATTTCAGCGTGGCGAACGGCACAGGCCCCTTCATCTGCCGCGCCTTCGCGCCCGGCATCCGGACCGTCGTCCGCCGCAACCCCAATTACTGGAAACCGGGGCGCCCCTATCTGGAAGAGATAGAGGTGATCGCCATTCCCGACGAGATTTCACGCGTCAATGCGCTGTTGTCGGGCGACGTGCAGATGATCAACGCCGTCAGCCCCGGTTCGGTCAAGCGGGTGCGGGCATCCCCAAATCACAGTTTCATGGAAACGAAGTCAGGCCTGTTCACCGACCTGATCATGAGGCGGGAGCATCCGGTGACCGGCAATCGCGACTTCGTGCTGGCGATGAAATATCTGCAGGACCGCGAACTCATCAAGCGCGCGCTGTTCCGCGGCTATGCCACGATCGCCAACGACCATCCGGTCCCCCCCTTCAGCCCCTATTACAATCCCGACATCCCCCAGCGGCCGTTCGACCCGGACAGGGCCCGTTTTCATCTGAAGCGCGCAGGGCTTCTGGGCGCGCGCCTGGCTGTCTATGCCTCGCCGGCGGCGAACATGTCGGTGGACATGGCATCGATCCTTCAGGAACATGCGGCACAGGCCGGATTGAAGCTGGCGGTCAATCGGGTTCCCAGCGACGGTTACTGGGCGACGCACTGGATGAAGCACCCGCTGACCTTCGGCAACACCAATCCGCGGCCGACCGTGGACCTGATGTTCAGCCTGTTTTTCCAGTCGAAGGCGCTCGCCAATGAATCCGGCTGGAACAACGCGCGCTTCGACCGCCTGCTGCTGGAGGCGCGCCGATCGACCGACGAGGCAAAGCGCAAGGAGATCTATGGCGAAATGCAGTGGTTGGTCCATGAATATGGCGGCGTCGCCATACCGGCCTTCCAAAGCCTGATGGACGGGTTCGACCGCCGCCTGAAGGGAATATTCCCGATCCCGCTGGGCGGCTTCATGGCCTATACCTTCGGTGAACATGTGTGGTGGGACGCATGAGCGCCGCCGCCGTCTCTTCCCGTTGGCGCGGGCCGCTGCGGCTGATCGCCAGGCGCATGGGACTGGCGCTGCTGACCCTGCTGCTGGTCTCGATGGTGATCTTCACGATCAGCGGCCTTCTGCCGGGCGATGCCGCGCAGGAGGTTCTGGGCCAGACCGCCACGCCCGAACAGGTCGCCGCATTGCGCCATGAAATGGGTCTCGATCAACCTGGTCCGGTCCGCTACGTCCGCTGGTTGCAGGGCATGATGGTGGGTGATCCCGGCCAATCCCTGGTCGCCAACAAGCCGGTTGCCGACATTATTTCGGAGCGCCTGCCCAACACGCTAACGCTCGCGGCGCTTTCCGCCCTGGTGTCCCTGCCTTTCGCCTTTCTCATCGGGATTGCGTCGGCCATCGCGCGCGGCCGCAAGCTGGACCGCGCGCTGAATATCCTGACCCTGTCGATGGTCGCGCTGCCGGAATTCCTGGTCGCAACCATAGCGGTGCTGATCTTCGCGGTGGAACTGCTATGGCTGCCCTCCATCGCGCTGGTGCCGCAGGATCCCAGTTTCGGCCAATTCGTGCGCGCCTATGCCATGCCCGTCATGGTGCTGGCCGTTGGCGTCGTCGCGCAGCTTGGGCGCATGATCCGCGCCGCCATCATCGCCGAGCTTGACCGCCCCTATGTCGAAATGGCGCGGCTGAAAGGCGTGTCGCAGAACCGCCTGATCGTCAGGCATGTCCTGCCCAATGCGGTCGGCCCCATCGTCAACGCCATGGCGCTCAGCCTGTCCTATCTTTTCGGAGGTGCGATCATCGTGGAAACGATCTTCAGCTATCCTGGGCTCGCGAGCCTCATGGTCAATGCCGTCACGTCGCGCGACATGCCCCTGCTTCAGGCCTGCGCGATGATATTCTGTGCCACCTATCTGCTGCTGGTCCTGATCGCCGACACGATCGCGATCCTTGCCAATCCAAGGCTGCGCCAAGGATGAAACCGCATAACCTCCTTCGCCGCGCGCGCGCGCTGCCCCCGTCGGGCAAGATCGGCCTGGCGCTTGTGACCTTCTGGATCATCGCCGCGATTGTCGGCCCGTTCGTCACACCCTATCCGCCCGGCTCCTTCGTCAGCGAGGAAGTCTTCGCCGGCGCGAGCAGCCATTTCTGGTTCGGCAGCGACTATCTGGGCCGCGACGTGTTGAGCCGCCTGCTGACAGGCGCACGGTTCACCGTCGGTCTTTCCGCGATCGCCGTCACGCTGGCGGTCGCGGCGGGAACGGGCCTGGCGCTCACGGCGGCGGTTGGACCGCGCTGGCTGGATGAACTGCTGTCGCGGGCGATGGACACGCTGATCTCCATTCCCAGCAAGATTTTCGCGCTGGTTCTGGTGGCTGCTTTCGGTTCTTCGCTGGTGCTGCTGACGCTGATCGTGTCCATCACCTATGTTCCCGGCAATTTTCGCATTGCCCGATCCCTTGCAGTGGGTCTTGCCCGTCTCGATTATGTCGAGGTCGCGCGCGCCCGTGGCGAGGGACGCCTGCACATCGCGCTGGTGGAAATGCTCCCCAACATGATCCGTCCGCTGTTCGCCGATATCGGCCTGCGCTTCGTCTTCATCGTGCTGCTCCTGTCGGGATTGAGCTTCCTGGGCCTTGGCCTGCAGCCGCCGGACGCGGACCTGGGATCGCTGGTGCGCGAAAATGTGTCGGGCCTTGGCGAAGGCGCGCTTGCCATTCTGGTTCCCGCGACGGCGATCGCCAGCCTGACGGTCGGCGTCAACCTGCTCATCGACGCGGCGACGCAGGGAGGGAAAGGATGAACCGGACTGCCCCCCATGTGGAGGTGCGCAACCTCTGTGTCACCGTGCGCGGCCCGGACGGCGGGCCCTTGCGCATCGTCGACGATGTTTCCTTCGACGTCGCGCGCGGCGAGATGCTGGCGCTGATCGGCGAATCCGGGTCCGGCAAGACGACGATCGCCCTGTCGCTGATGGGCTATGGCCGCGGCGGCGCCCGCATCAGCGGGGACATCCGCGTCGGCGAAGCGCACCTCGCCGGACAGGGCGGTGCGTCGCTTGGCGCCCAGCGGGGACACCGCATTACCTATGTCGCGCAGAGCGCGGCGGCCGCGTTCAACCCTTCGCGCCGCGTCATCGACCAGGTGATCGAGCCCGCCCTGATCCATCGCACCGCATCCGCCGCCTCTGCCCGCGCCCGCGCGGTCGAGCTCTTTCGTGCGCTGGCGCTGCCGGACCCGGAGACGATCGGCAACCGTTATCCGCATGAATTGTCGGGCGGCCAGCTTCAGCGCCTGATGGCGGCGATGGCGCTCATCACGAAACCGGACCTCGTCATCTTCGACGAGCCGACAACCGCGCTGGACGTGACCACCCAGGTCGAAGTGCTGCAGGCCTTTCGCAAGGTCGTACGCGATCAGGGCGCGACCGGCGTCTATGTTTCGCACGATCTTGCCGTGGTTGCGCAGATGGCGGACCAGATACTGGTCCTCAATCGCGGGCGGGTGCGTGAACAGAACAGCGTCGGCCGGATCCTGGAAGAGCCGGCCGACGACTATACCAGAATGCTGATCGCGGCCGCCAACCCAGTGGTCGAGGCACGCGGCCCTGGCGTGCGCGCGAAAGCACCCCTGCTGACGATCGACGGCGTTTTCGCCGGCTATGGCGCGGTGGACAAGGCGGGCCGTCCGGCTCATCCGGTATTGAGCGACGTCAGCCTCAGCGTCGGCCGGGGTGCCGCCGTCGGGGTCATCGGCGAATCCGGATCGGGCAAGTCCACGGTCGCGCGCGTCGTCGCCGGCCTGCTCGCGCCGACCGCCGGGACCGTTTCGCTGGACGGCACTCCGCTTGCCCCAACGGTCGGCGGGCGCACGCGCGAACAGTTGCGCCGCATCCAGATCGTGTTCCAGAACGCCGACGTGGCGCTGAACCCCGCGCACAGCGTCGAAGACATTCTCGGCCGCGTCCTGCGCTTCTACCACGGCATGAACCGGGTGGATGCGCAACGCCGGGTCGCTGAATTGCTCGATCTCATCCGGCTTCCCGCCAATGTGGCCGGTCGCCGTTGCGACGAACTTTCCGGTGGCCAGAAGCAGCGCGTCAACCTTGCGCGCGCCTTGGCGGCAGAGCCCGACCTGATCCTCTGCGACGAGGTGACCTCCGCGCTCGACACCGTCGTTCGCGGCGCGATTCTCGACTTGCTGGCCGATCTGCGCCGGGATCTGGGCGTCGCCTATCTTTTCATCAGCCACGACATCGCCACGGTGAAGGCGCTGTGCGACGAAATCGTCGTGCTCTACCGGGGGACGCGGGTGGAAAGCGGCCTGTGCGAAAGCTATGCCGCCGCGCCCTACCATCCCTATACCGATCTTCTCATTTCGTCCGTTCCCGAAATGCGTACCGACTGGCTGGCGGACGAAACTGCCGTTGCGAGGGCCCCCTTTGCGCATATGGGGGAACGGCCCGACCTGTGCCGCTTCCTGCCGCGCTGCCCCATGGCCATGGCGAACATCTGCGATGTCTTGCCGCCGCCGCGCCGCACGATGTCGGCCGGTAACGCGGTACTATGTCACCGGACCGAAGAGGATCTCGTGCCCTAAAGCGATTTCCAGTCAGGGAAGCCGGCAACAGAGAAAAGAGCGGTTGTGCTGGCCGATAGCCCCGCTCTGGACGGCCTTTCCCGGCTGATGGTACGCATCTCGCCGCCCGACCTGCGGCGATCATCATGCAATCGCAAGTTTCCAGATGATCGATGCAAAGAGATCGGAGAATAATATGTGGACCCGCCTCCATGGGTTGACATATTCGGCTCCGGCGACCCATGACTTTGGCACATTAAGTCGGGAAAGTCAGACACCATCCGTAGCATATCCGTTGAATGGAGAAAGCTCGGACATGGCCTTACACCGCATCGCAAAAGCCGGCATCGGCATCGTCGCACTGGCCGCACTGGCCGTTCCTGCCAGCGCTCACGGCATCTGGTTTGCGCAGCGCGCCAAGCAGCTCGCGCTCATCTATGGCGTGGGCGCGGACGACCTCGACATGGTGAAGCGCCTGCCGCTGGTCAAATCCGTGACCGGCTATGACGCCGACTGGGCGCCGGTGAACACCTCCCTGCGTGCGGCAGGCCCCATTCCCGTGGTCGACAGCGACGAACCGCTCGCTGCGGTGGCCGCTGTCGTGGATTATGGCTATTGGAGCAAGACGCCCGACGGCGAGTGGCACAACAAGGGGCGCGACGAAGTGCCCAATGCGACCTTGGCCGAGCATAATTTCAAATATGCCGTCTATCTGGGCCAGGTGCCGACCAAGCCGGTGCCGTTGATCGAGGGCCATATGCTGCAGATCGTGCCGGCGGACCTCAACATCCCCCAGAAGATGGGCGAGCCGATGAAGGTGCGCGTCTATTACAAGGGCAAGCCGATCGCCGGAGCGACCGTCATGCAGGATTATGTCAACGATCCCGACGAGGCCGCCCCTGCCAAGACCGCAGCCGACGGCACAGCGACGATCAAGCTGCGCAACCAGGGCATCAACGTTCTGATGGCGATCTATGTCGGCCCCACGGCCGACAAGAAGGTCGATCATGAGGAATATCGCGCCTCGCTCGCCTTCGTCCTGCCGCATCTGCCGGAATGATCGCCCGTCTGATTTTGGAGAAAGCACCATGAAATACGACCTTTTCCGCACCGGACTTGCCGTTGTCGCCCTTGCTGCCCTGCCTGCCACGGCCATCGCCCATGGCAGCATGAAACCGCAGCATGGCGGACTGGTGCAGATGACAGGGGAGACCATGTTCGAACTCGTCACCGGGCCAAAGGGCGTCGATGTCTATCTGAGCGAGGAGGATGAACCGATCCCGGCGGCCGGATTCACCGGAAAGCTGACCCAGACGGCCGGCGGCGCCAAGACCGAGGCACCGCTCAAGGCAGCCGGCGGCAACAGGCTCACCGCACCGGGCTTCAAGCCCGCGAAAGGCGCCAAGGTCGTCGTCGCGGTGATCGACAAGAGCGGCGCAAAGACCTTCGCCACCTTCCAGACCAAGTAAGAGGCGAGCATGAACAACGCGACCCTCCCTCCGCTCGATGGTTCCACGGTGCGGCGGGTCGCGCTGCTCATCGTGGGACTGGCCCTGCTGTTCGCCTGCTCCCCGATCTGGGCGCATGGCGTCAACGAAAACGACAAGGCCTTCATCGAAGGCGCTTCGGGCGTCAACATCATCCCCTATATGTATCTGGGCGCCAAGCATATGGTCACCGGATATGATCATCTGCTGTTCCTGGCCGGGGTGATCTTCTTCCTTTATCGCCTGAAGGATGTCGGCGCCTATGTGACGCTGTTCGCCGTCGGTCACAGCACTACGCTGTTGCTGGGCGTCCTTTTCGACATCCGGGCCAATCCTTTCCTCATCGACGCGATCATCGGCCTGTCCGTCGTATACAAGGCGATCGACAATCTGGATGGATTCCGGACCTGGTTCGGCTTTTCGCCCAATCCCAAGGCAGCGGTGCTGATCTTCGGCTTCTTTCACGGTTTCGGCCTTGCGACGAAGATCCAGGAACTGACACTTGCCCAGGACGGTCTGATCCCCAATCTCATCAGCTTCAACATCGGGGTGGAAATGGGCCAGTTCATGGCACTGACCGTCATCCTGATCCTCATGAACTTCTGGCGCAGGACCGACAGCTTTCGCCGCAGCGCCATCTTCGCCAACGCCGCGCTGATGACGGCAGGCTTCGTTCTGATCGGTTTCCAGCTTTCCGGCTATTTCATGCAAGGAGCATGACATGAACTCGCAAACCATTGCCACGCTTCCCACGCATATCTCTCCCTCCCGCTCCAGCCTGGCCAAAGCGACCGGGGGCGCGGCGACCGCCGCCATCGCGATCCTGACGCTGTTCGTCCTGCCCGCGGAATATGGCATCGATCCGACCGGCATCGGCACCGCGCTGGGCCTGACCGGCATGGTGTCCGGCGAAGCGAAGCAGATCCCCTCGCCAGCACAGGCACCCGTCGCAAAGGGCGCCCTGCCCATGCCGACCAAGGATGCAATCGCCAAAACCACTGCATGGCGACAGGACGAACAGACCATCACCCTGGCGCCGCACAGCGGCCGGGAAGTAAAGGCCCATATGACGAAGGGCGACAGCTTCGTCTTCCAATGGAAATCATCCGGCGGCCCCGTAAAGGCGGAAATGCATGGCGAGAGGCTGGCCGCGACGGACGGTTCCTTCACCGACTATTGGAAGGAACTGGAAATGACCGGCGGACAGGGAGATTTCACCGCTCCTTTCGACGGCACCCACGGTTGGTACTTCCGCAACAAGGGGGAGACGCCGGTCACCGTTACGGTGAAGACGGTCGGTTTCTACAAGAATCTCTTCGTGCCGGAATCCGAATGACGTCCTTGCGATGGACAGGGCCTGCGGCGGCACTCACCAGTGCATCGCAGCGTGAGATGGCGCGCTTGTCCTCCTCCTTGGAAAGCCAATGTCCACCGGGGATCCAGGACCTTGCGCAATCTCTCGAAACGGCCCGGCCGATTCTGCCGTGTGGTTCTTCATCTCACAATTTTCGACCGTGGCGGCAGATGAATTTGCGGTAATATTTTTGTAATCCAGCCTTAGTCTGTTTTCAATAAGAGGCGACAAAACGCTCCGTGACCGGCGCCGGCCAAAAGGACACGCAAGATGTCTGACGGGAGAGGGGTAAACTTATCGCCGGATCACCCCAATTCGCAGGACTTAGGACATGGCGATCAGAAAAGGGGTAATAAAATGAAGACAATTTCAGCGTTCCAAATAGCACTGGCCGCCAGCACCGCCTCCCTTGCCCTGGCATCGGGCGCGCAGGCCCAGACGGCAGGAAATGCCGGGGACGGCACGATCGTCGTCACCGCCATGAAGCGGCAATATTTCGGCGACACGCCAGTCAAGGAAATTCCGCAGGCCGTGCAGTTCCTTGACGGCAAGCTGCTGGACGATCTCAACATCACCCGCCTCGACACCGCGCTGGAACTGGCCAGCGGCATTTCGAAGCAGAATAATTTCGGCGGCCTGTGGGACAGCTTCGCCATTCGTGGCTTCGCCGGGGACGAGAATTTCCCGAGCGGCTTCCTGGTCAACGGCTTCAACGGCGGTCGCGGCTATGGCGGTCCGCGCGATGCATCCAATGTCGAGCGCGTGGAAGTGCTGAAGGGACCGAACTCCGCGCTCTTCGGTCGCGGAGAACCGGGCGGCACCGTCAATATCGTGACCAAGAAACCGGTCCTCGAAAAATCCTTCGGCAGCTTCGGCGTGGCCGGCGGCAGCTGGAACACCTATCGGGTCGAAGGCGATTTCAACCTGCCTCTGAACGACATGTTCGCGGTGCGCCTGAATGGCGCGGTCGAGGATGCCGACAGCTTCCGCGACACGGTGCACACCCGCAAATATGTGCTGACGCCGTCGCTGCTCGCGAAATTCTCGGACCACGACCTTTTCACCTATGAAATGGAATATGTGAACCAGGAAGTGCCGTTCGACCGCGGCGTGGTGGCCGTTCCGACAGTTGTCGGAAGCGTGATCACCAATTATCAGCTCGGCCTTATCCCCAATTCCCGGTTCCTGGGCGATCCCAATAATGGTCCTATCAAGGTAAAGGTTCTGGGGCATCAGGCGCAATATCAGCATGATTTCAGCGATGACTGGACATTGATGCTGGGTGCCGGGTACAAGGACACCATCTTCCGCGGTTATTCCAGCGATCCTGAACTGGTCCCGAGCCGCCAGATGATCTACGTTGACGGCCAGACCCTGTCACGCCAGCGTCGCTATCGCGACTACAGCACCACCCATATGGTGTTCCGCGGCGAAATCAGCGGCAAGTTCGACACCGGGTCGATCCTGCACAATATCCGCATAGGCGCGGACTGGGATCGGTTCAAGATCGACACCTTCCAATTGCGCTATCGTCCGACTGTGGCCGATCAGTCCTATTCGATCAACATCTTCAATCCGAACTACAATATTCCTGGCCCCGCTCCAACCGGCGTGGTTCAGAACGCGACCGAGATCCAGAAGGCCTGGGGCATCTATGCTCAGGACCAGATCGAGATCACGGAACAGTTCAAGGTTCGCTTTGGCGGGCGCTATGATGATTTCTCGCAGGATATCGCCAACCGGGCGAGCATCACCCTCCCCTTCGTGAGCAAGCATTATACCAAGTTCAGCCCGATGGCCGGTCTCGTGTTCGAACCCACCAAGACCGTTTCCATCTATGCCAGCTACGGAAAGGGTTTCCGTCCCAACAGCGGAACGGGCTTCAGCGGGCAGCCCTTCGATCCGGAAATCAGCAAATCCTATGAAGTCGGCGCGAAATATGTGTCGCTGGACGGCAAGATCACCAGCACCTTGTCGCTCTTCACGATGAAGAAGGACAATGTGCTGACCACCGACCCCGTCAACGCGGGCTTCTCCCTGCCGGTGGGCGCAGCCAAGAGCAAGGGCGTGGAATTTGATCTCAACGCCAAATTACCGGCCGGGTTCGAACTGTTCCTGACCTACGCCTATACCGATGCCGGATGGGCAGACAATTACCCGTTTGCGAACGTCATGAAGGACGACCCGCTGATCAACATTCCCAAGCATCAGGGCAATGCATTGCTGTTCAAGACCTTCTCGGTCGGCGAGCACAAGGCGATGCTGGGCGCGGGCGTGAACTATGTCGGTCGTCGCCTGGGTGAAACAGGTGTGCCTCTTCTAGGGTCCGTGCATTTCTTCTTGCCTAGCTATACGGTGGCGAAGGTCACAGGGTCGTTCAACATCACCGACCAGATCAAGATATCGGCGGACGTGAATAATCTCTTCGACAAAAAGTACTACGCCAGTTCTTATGCGGCGCTATGGATCCAGCCGGGAGCGCCCCGCTCCTTCACGGTCCGCGGTTCGTTCAACTTCTGACGTTCCGTTCATTCGGGCCTTCAAGGCCCGAACGGCCGCCGGCGACCCACCCTCCAAGCCTGAAGGGTCGCCGGCGGTATTTTATTTTGGGAGATCACCCATGACCCGGGCGCAATGGCTTCGCCTGCACAAATATACCGGCCTTGCCATGGCGGCTCTGCTGGCGGTGCAGGCGATGACAGGCATGCTGCTGCTCTATCGTGGGCCGGTGGCGCGCTGGATCGATCCAGCGGGGATGGTCAGCCACGGATCAGCGCCCGGCATTTCCCCCGGCATGGCGGCAGCGCGCGCGGCGGGCGCGTTCCCCGGCTTTGCCGTCACCCGCCTCTACGCGCCCAGCGGGAAAGGCGCGACCTTTCTTGCCGAACTCACCGGCCCCCATGGGGCACAGCGCTATGCATCGGTCGATCCGGCCGGCGGGCGCATATTGCGGGCCGGATCGACCTGGGCCTTCCCGATCGAGGCCGCGCTCCAGATCCACTACCGGCTGATGACGGGCAAGGCGGGCGCTACTGTCGTACTGTTGAACGCGCTCGCCCTGCTGGCGATGGCGGTGACAGGCCTTGCCTATTGGTGGCCAAAGCGCGGCCCGCTTTCAAAGCAGCTCTCGGTCCGCTGGACGCTGGCGTTTCGACTGGTGCTGCGACAGTTGCACCGGACCGCCGGCGTGGTCATGTCGGCGCTGCTGGCGTTCATGGCGTTGACCGGGCTGCTGCTGGCGACACCCGACCTGTTCGACGCAGCCGCCCCCATATCCTTGCGGCCCACGGCGAGCGCGACGACGATCGACCGGGCACTGACGCGGGCGCACAGGGCCTTCCCGCGCAGCGCCCTGCGCGATTTCCGCCTGACCGGCGATCGCATCATCGTCAATTTCGCCGCCCCCGAACGCAATCCGCGCGCCGTGCATCGCGCGGTGCTGACGATCGCCGGGCCGAATATTGTCAGCGTAACGAGGGCCGAAGACAGCCGCGCGCTCTGGATGACGGTGTTGCCCCTGCATGCCGGCGACAGTTTCGGCGTGATCGGCCCGGTGGTGCTGATGGTCGCGGCGCTGACGCTGCTTGCCCTTTCCCTAACCGGACCGCTGATGTGGTGGCAGGCGCAGGCCACGCGCCGCCGGTCCTCCTCCAGAAAGCAGACTGCATGACCCTCCTCTACACCTCCGAAGCAGAGCGCGGACGCGTATGGCGCGACATCTTCGCGGCGGAGGCGCCCGATGTCGGCTTCATGACGCCGGACGAGATGCGCGATCCGGCGGCCGTCCGCTATCTCGCCGCCTGGGATCCCTCCCGCGAACTGCTGGAACGGTTGACCGGCCTGGAAGTGCTGTTTTCGATCGGAGCGGGCGTCGACCAGTTCGACATGAGCAAGTTGCCGCCGCATGTCCGGCTGATCCGCATGATCGAACCGGGGCTGATCGAGGGCATGGTCGAATATGTCTGCGGCAGCGCGCTGATGCTGCACCGCCACTTCATCGATTACGGCATTGCGCAGCGCGAGCATCGCTGGGACGCGATCAAGCTGGTTCCCGCCGCCGCCCGCCGGATCGGCGTGATGGGACTGGGCCAGATGGGGCAGGCCGTCCTGCAGGCGCTGCGCCCGTTCGGCTTTCCGCTTTCGGGATGGAGCCGGTCGCGCCATGCGATCGAGGGCGTCACCTGCCACGCCGGACCGGAGGAGATGGACGCCTTCCTTGCGGGTTGCGACATATTGATCTGCCTGTTGCCGCTGACGGCTGAAACCAGGGGCATATTGTGCCGGGAAACCCTTTCCGGATTGCCGCGTGGCGCCGCGCTGATCAATGCTGGCCGGGGCGGGCACCTGGTGGAGCAGGATCTGCCGCCGCTGCTGGACGAAGGCCATATTTCCGGCGCCGTGCTGGATGTGACCGAAACGGAACCCCTGCCCCGGTCCCACCCCTTCTGGGACCATCCGCGCATCATCCTGACCCCGCATATCGCCAGCTCAACCCGCGCGGACAGCGGCGCGCGCGCCCTGATCGCCAATATCAGGCGGCTTCAGGCAGGCCTGCCGCCCGATGGCGAAGTCGATCGGAATCAGGGATATTGAAGGCACGGCAAACTATGCCGAAAGGCCCCGACAAAAAGCCCGAACAACCGTCCTGCCCGGACCAATCGGAAACATGTTGCGGGCAGGACGTGGCGTAATGATCCTGTTGAACAGCGACCCAATCAGGGGGAATTGATCCATGACTGATTTCCGACCGAAATATATCAGCTTCGACTGTTACGGAACCTTGACCCGTTTCCGCATGACTGAAATGGCCACCGAATTCATGGCCGATCGCATCGCCGCCGAAAATCTTCCGGCCTTCTGCCAGGATTGGGCCACCTACCGCTTCGATCAGGTGCTTGGCGCGTGGGAACCCTATCAGGAGGTCCTTCGCAATTCGCTGCGCCGCGTCTGCAAGCAGTGGGGCGTGGATTATCGCGAGGCGGATGCCGATGCCGTCTACCACCGCGTACCCACCTGGGGTCCGCATGCCGACGTGCCCGGCGGCCTGTCGAAGATCGGCGACAAGATTCCGCTGGTCATCCTGTCCAACGCGATGAACGACCAGATCCACCACAATGTCGCCCTGCTGGGCGCGCCATTCCATGCCGTCTATACCGCGCAGATGGCTCAGGCCTACAAGCCCCGCCGGCAGGCGTTCGAATATATGTTCGACCAGCTGGGCGCGAAGCCGGAAGAAATGATGCATGTTTCCTCCAGCTTCCGCTACGACCAGAATACCGCCACCGACCTGCATTTCGGTTGCCGCGTGTTCGTGGGTCGCGGGCATGAACCTTCCAACGCCTTCTATCGCGACGTGGAAATCCCGCACATCGGTTGCCTGCCGGCGGTCGTCGGCCTCTGACATTGTCGAGGAAGGCCGCCCTGCCTGCCTCCCCTCTCCCTGGGGCAAGCAGGGCGGCATTTGCCGGGGCGGGCAGGAAAATCTCCGCGATTTTCTTCCAAAAATTGGGCGAAGGCAGCAGCTAATGCTTGTTGGCGCAGCCTAGTTTCCCGGCCATCGATTCAGGATCAAGGGCGGTCTTCGCCGCCGAAGGAGCAAGGTGCATGGTGGCAGGCATAGAAACGAGGGTGGATCTGCGGCGCATGGTCGCCGGGGATCTGGCCGCTGCCCGCGACCTGTCCCGCGAACAGAAATGGCCGCACAGGATCGAGGACTGGGAAATGCTCTTCCAGCTCGGTTTCGGCTATGTCGCGGAATGCGACGGCAAGGTGGTCGGCACGGCCATGGCCTGGCTCTATGGCACGGATGCGGCCACCCTGGGCATGGTCATCGTCTCGCCCGGCGTGCGGGGCGAGGGAACGGGCCGTCGCCTGATGGATGCGGTGCTGGACGAACTGGGCGACCGCACCGTTTTGCTGAACGCGCCCGCTGAAGGCGTGCCACTCTGCCGCGCGCTCGGCTTCGAAGAGGTCGGCCCCGTCTTCCAGCATCAGGGCGCCGCCTTCGCCGTACCCATGGCCGAACTGATCCCCGACGAACGGGTCCGGCCGCTGGGCAGCAAGGATATGGACATGTTGCGCGCCCTCGCCCGCGAAGCGACCGGAATGAACCGTGACGCGCTGCTCGATGCGCTGGTTCCCGGTGCGCAGGGTGTGGTCCTGACGCGCAGCAACCAGCCTGTCGGATTCGCGCTGTTCCGTCGGTTCGGGCGCGGCTATGTGGTCGGGCCGACCGTCGCCCCCGACACCAGCGGCGCCAAGGCGCTGATCTCCCATTGGCTGGGCTTCAACAGCGGCATGTTCTGCCGCCTGGACGTGCCAGAGGAAAGCGGCCTTTCCGACTGGCTGGAGGAGCTTGGCCTCCCCCGCGTCGGCAGCGTGTTGCGCATGCGGCGCGGCAGGCCTGTCAAAGCCGGCTCGTCCGTCAGGACTTTCACTCTAACAACACAGGCACTCGGATGACTCTCTCCCTGAACGACCCCTCGCTGCTCGTGGAACGCGCCTTTATCGGCGGCGAATGGGTCGGCGCGGCATCCGGCGCGACACTGGACGTCGACAACCCGGCAACCGGCGCCGTACTGGGCACCATTCCCGACTGCGGCGAGGATGAAACGCGGGCTGCCGTCGACGCGGCGCAAGCGGCCTGGGGGCCGTGGCGGTCCAGGACAGCGGGCGAGCGGGCAGCATTGCTGGAGCGCTGGTATGCGCTGGTGATGGACAATGTCGTCGATCTCGGACGGATCATGACTGCCGAGCAGGGCAAGCCGACCGCCGAGGCGGAAGGCGAAATCCGCTACGCCGCCAGCTTCATCAAATGGTTTGCCGAGGAGGGCCGCCGCATCGACGGCAGCATGATCCCCGCCCCTGAAGCCAATCGCCGCATCCTGGTGATGAAGGAGCCGGTCGGCGTGTCGGCGGCGATCACGCCCTGGAACTTCCCCTCCGCGATGATCACGCGCAAATGCGCGCCCGCGCTTGCCGCAGGATGCCCGGTCGTCGTCAAACCGTCCGAACTGACCCCCTTCAGCGCGCTCGCCCTGGTGAAGCTGGCCGAACGGGCGGGCTTTCCCAAGGGCGTCTTCAATATCGTGACCGGGCAGGCCGCGCCGATCGGGAACGTGCTGACCGGCAGCGACACGGTGCGCAAGCTTTCCTTCACCGGATCGACGCGGGTCGGGGCGCTGCTGATGCGCCAGAGCGCCGACACCATCAAGCGGCTGAGCCTGGAGCTGGGCGGCAATGCACCGCTGATCGTGTTCGACGACGCCGATATCGAACTTGCCGTCGCCGCCACCATGGCCAGCAAATTCCGCAATGCGGGCCAGACCTGCGTCTGCGCCAACCGCATCCTGGTCCAGGACGGCGTCTATGATCTCTTTGCCGGGAAACTGGCAAAGGCGGTATCCGCGCTGAAGGTCGCGCCCGGCGATCAGGACGGCGCGACAATCGGCCCGCTCATCAACCGGGCGGCCGTCGACAAGGTGGAGGCGCATGTCGAGGATGCACTGGCCCGCGGCGCCACCCTCTATGCCCGCGCGCCTGAGGGCGCACGCGGCGATCGCTTCACCACGCCCGTCATTCTTACCGGCGCGACGCGCGACATGCGGCTGGCCGACGAGGAAACCTTCGGTCCCGTCGCACCGCTGTTCCGCTTCACCCATGAGGAGGAGGGGATTGCCCTCGCCAACGACACCAGCTTTGGCCTCGCAAGCTATTTCTACACCGAAAACCTCCACCGCGCCTTCCGCGTAGGCGAGCGGCTGGAGGCGGGCATGGTTGTGCTCAACACCGGCGGCATTGCAATGGAGATGGCGCCTTTTGGCGGCATCAAGCAGTCCGGGCTGGGCCGCGAGGGCGCCCATGCCGGGATCGAGGAATATCTGGAGACCAAGACGTTCCACATCGGGGGTCTGAAGCTCTAATCATCCTCTCGTCATGTTCCCGCGCCGCGGGAACATCCTTTGCTGACGACCCATCGAACGCCTGCCCATTTCGCCGAAAGGAACGACCGCCATGACCCGCACCTACTCCATCTCCGTCATACCCGGCGATGGCATCGGCAAGGAGGTGATGGTGGAGGGCATTCGCGTGCTGGAGCGCGCGGCCAGCCTCTACGGCTTTTCGATCGAGCAGAAGTGGCAGGATTTCGCCTGCTGCGATTATTACGCCCGGCACGGCCAGATGATGCCTGATGACTGGAAGGCGCAGATCGGCAATCCCGACGCGATATTCTTCGGTGCTGTCGGCTGGCCGGACACGGTGCCCGATCATATCTCGCTCTGGGGCTCGCTGCTCCAGTTCCGGCGTGAATATGACCAATATGTCAATCTGCGTCCGGTCCGGCTGATGCCCGGCGTTCCCTGCCCGCTCGCCGGACGCAAGCCCGGCGACATCGACTTCTGGGTCGTGCGCGAGAATACGGAGGGCGAATATAGTTCGGTCGGCGGCAAGATGTTCGCCGGCACGGATCGCGAGGTGGTGATCCAGGAAACGGTGATGACGCGCCACGGCACCGATCGCGTGCTGCGCTATGCCTTCGAACTCGCCGCCACGCGGCCGCGCGGGCATGTCACCTCGGCCACCAAGTCCAACGGCATCGCCATCACCATGCCCTGGTGGGACGAGCGGGTGGAGGAGATGGCCAGAAATTATCCCGCCATCACCCATGACAAATATCATATCGACATCCTGACGGCGCAGTTCGTGCTGAACCCCGATCGGTTCGATGTCGTCGTGGCGTCCAATCTGTTCGGCGACATTCTGTCCGATCTCGGCCCCGCCTGCACCGGCACGATCGGCGTAGCGCCATCGGCCAACATCAATCCGGATCGCACGGCCCCCTCCCTGTTCGAGCCGGTCCATGGCTCCGCCCCCGATATCGCGGGCAAGGGGATCGCCAACCCCGTCGGCCAGATCTGGTCGGCGGCAATGATGCTGGACCATCTGGGCGAAAGCGAAGCCGCCGCCGCGATCATGCGCGCGGTTGAAACGGTTCTGGCCGAACCGGCGCTCCGCACCGCCGACCTCCAGGGCAAGGCCAATACCGAACAATGCGGCCGGGCGATCGCGGACGCGTTGAGCTGATCTGCATCAGCGGCCGCGGCATAAAGTGCCGCGGCAGTCGGCGATTAGGCACGCCGCCGGCCGCCGCCCGCCTCAGATCGGGCTTTCGCCCTGCGATATCGGGCTAGTTTTACCTTCAGTACCACCAGGGCGAGCCTTCCGATGACGCTGCAAACCAACCGCTCTCTGATCGATATCGACCGCGACCACCTGATCCACCCCGTCACGTCCTTCCGCGGTCATGAGGCGCATGGCGCGCTGCTGCTCGACAGCGGCAAGGGCATGTGGCTGAAGGACGTGGAGGGCCGGGAACTGCTCGACGCCTTTGCCGGCTTGTGGTGCGTCAATGTCGGCTATGGCCAGGAGAGCGTCGTCGAGGCGGCGGCCGAACAGATGCGCCGCCTTCCCTACGCCACCGGCTATTTCCACTTCGGCAGCGAGCCGGCGGTGCGGCTGGCGCAAAGGCTGGTCGAACTCAGTCCAGAGGGCCTCGACCATGTCTATTTCACGCTGGGCGGGTCCGATGCGGTCGACAGTGCGATCCGCTACATCACCCATTATTACAATGCCATCGGCAAGCCGGACAAGAAACAGTGCATCGCGCTGGAACGGGGCTATCACGGTTCCAGCAGCACCGGCGCGGGGCTGACCGCGCTCGCCAATTTCCATCGCGGCTTCGACCTGCCGCTGCGCTGGCAGCACCATATCCCCTCGCCCTATCCCTATCGCAGCGACCTGGAGGACGACGCGGCCATCATCGCCCGCTCGGTCCAGCAGCTGAAGGACAAGGTTGCGCAACTTGGCGCGGACAATGTCGCCGCCTTCTTCTGCGAGCCGATCCAGGGATCGGGCGGCGTGATCGTGCCGCCGGTCGGCTGGCTGAAGGCCATGCGGCAGGCTTGCGACGATCTCGACATATTGATGGTGGCGGATGAGGTCATCACCGCCTTCGGTCGCACCGGCCCCATGTTCGCGTGCGAGGCGGAGGATGTGGCGCCCGACCTGATGACCGTGGCGAAGGGGCTGACCTCCGGCTATGTGCCCATGGGCGCCGTGCTCATGTCGGACGCCGTCTATCAGGGCATAGCCAATGGCGCTGCGGCTGAAGTCGTGATCGGCCATGGCGCGACCTATTCCGGCCATCCGGTAAGCGCCGCGGTCGGGCTGGAGGTGCTGCGCCTCTATACCGAGGGCGGGATCCTTGCCAACGGACGCAGGGTCGCTGCGCGTTTCGATGCGGGGCTGGCGGGGCTGGCCGACCATCCGATGGTGGGCGACACGCGCGGGCGCGGCCTGCTCGGCGCGATCGAACTGGTGGCGGACAGGCAGAGCAAGACCCGCTTCGACCCGACGCTTGGCCTGCCCGACCGGCTGTTCGCGAAGGGTTATGAAAATGGCGTCATTTTCCGCGCCTTCGGGGACAATATCATCGGCCTGGCCCCCGCGCTCTGCGCGTCGGACGGCGAGATGGACGAGATTTTCGGACGTATCCGCAAGACGCTGGACGATCTGCTCGAAGAGGCGGATATTCGGGCCGTGTTACGATAGCACATAAGGGGGACGAGAATGTTGGTTGGACCCAAGCTGGACAGGATCGACCTCAAGATCCTTGCCCAGCTTCAGCAATTCGGCCGCATCACTAACGTCGAGCTGGCTGACGCGGTCGGCCTCTCCCCCAGTCCCTGCCTGACGCGCGTGAAGCGCCTGGAAAAGGCGGGCTATATCACCGGCTATGGCGCCGAGATAAACCTGCACAAGCTGGGCGAATATCTGACCGTCTTTACCGAAGTCACGCTGACGGAGCATCGTTCCGGCGATTTTTCCCGCTTCGAAGCGCGCATCCGGAAGCTGGACGAGATCGTCGAATGCCATCTGGTGAGCGGCGGTTATGACTATCTGCTGAAATTCGTGACGCGTGGCGTCGCCCATTACCAGTCGATCATCGAAGGAATGCTGGAAAGCGACTACGGCATCGAGAAATATTTCAGCTATGTCGTGATCAAATCCCCTTTCATCAAACATCATTATCCCATCCAGCATCTCTTCGGCGAGCAGCGATAGAATATGGCCATGACGGACATTGCCGACCTGATCGAACCGCTGGTGGCGTTCCGCCGCGACATTCACGCCCATCCCGAACTGGGCTTCCGCGAACATCGAACCGCCGGACGAATTGCCGAACAACTCCGCGCGCTGGGGCTGGAGGTGCATGAGGGGATCGGCCGGACCGGCGTGGTGGGCGTGCTGCGCAACGGCACGTCTTCGCGCAGCATCGGCCTTCGCGCCGACATGGACGCGCTGCCGATCGAGGAGCAGACCAACCTGCCCTACGCCAGCAGGACGCCCGGCACTTTTCACGGATGCGGTCATGACGGGCACGTCGCCATGCTGTTGGGCGCAGCGCAGCATCTGAGCAGAACCCGCCATTTCGACGGCACCATCCATTTCATCTTCCAGCCCGCGGAAGAAGGCCATGGCGGCGCCGGCGAAATGGTGCGGGAGGGGCTGTTCGACCGCTTCCCCTGCGACCGGGTGTTCGCCCTGCATAACTGGCCCGACCTTCCCGCGGGTACGATCGCGACGCGTCCCGGACCCATTATGGGCGCGGCCGACAAGTTCGAGATCCGGCTGGAGGGTCGCGGCGGCCATGCGGCGATACCGCACAGCACGCCGGACGCCATACTGGGCGCCGCCGCGCTGGTGCAGCAATTGAACAGCATCATATCGCGTCGAATCCCGCCGACCGCCTCGGCAGTTCTGTCGATCACGCAGATCCACGGAGGCCACACCCATAATGTGATCCCCGACGCCGTCACCGTCACCGGTACGGTGCGGACATTCGATCTTCAGGTCCAGGACCGGATCGAAAACTCGATACGGCAGATCGCCGCAGGCGTCGCGCAGGCGGGGGAGCTCACCGTCTCGGTCGATTACACAAGATATTATCCCGCGACGATCAACGATGCCGAGTCCGCACAGGAGGCATTCGCCGCCGCCGCGTCGGTGGGCACTGCGGTCCTTGCGCCGGACCCGGCCTTCACTTCGGAAGATTTCGCCTTCATGCTACAGGCCTGCAAGGGGGCCTATATCTGGCTGGGGCAGGCTAGGGCGGAGGGATCTGCCCCGCTGCACAACCCGCATTATGACTTCAACGACGATGTACTGGAACTGGGCGTTCGGCTCCATGTGGCGCTGGCCGAGCGTCATCTGGCGCCCTGACCCTTTGCCTGGCGGGCCGTTGGCTGTGACCCGGCGTCGATCCGTTGCGTTTTTTCTCGCGTCCGGAGGAGACATTGATCGCCCCCTCCTGCCCGTTCCACCTGCAGCGCCTCAGAATTCCGAGACGTCGATCTTCTGGCCCGGCGTGAAACGCGCCAGCCGGTAGGGGTGCGGATCGACAATTGGGTCATGGCCCGTGGCGATATCGGCGACCAGATGCGCCGCGCCGGGTCCGATACCAAAGCCGTGGCCGCTGAAGCCCGCCGCAAGGATAAGGCCAGGAACGGCCGGTATCTCGCCAATCACCGGAACGCCATCGGGCGTGCTGTCGACAAAGCCTGCCCACGCCCCCACCATGGGCGCCCGCGCCACTTCCGGGATCAGCCGAGAAACGCGCTCGACAGTAAGCCGGATAGTCTTGGGATCGGGAACGGGATCGAGAATGCGGCGCGCCTCCATCGGCGTCGGCCGGTCAAGCACCCAGCGCGAAAGCGTTTCGTGCCCTGCACGAAAGCCCTGCAGCCCGCCGGGCGACACCTTCTTCCAGCGCTGCCTGAACATCGGGATGAACTGCTTCTGGAACCGCAGGAACTGCATGGTCGGATCGACCTTGGCCCGCCCGCTATAGGCCAGGCTATGGGCCCCGTCGCCGCGCCGCGTGATCGACATGGAATCGCCATAGAACGCGTCCGGCAGACTCATGTGGCCGGTGCCTACCGCTAGGATCGACTGGCGCACGGTGGCCTGCGGAAAACGCACATCAAGCTGCCGCATGAACGACGATGCCCATGCTCCGCCCGCATGAATCACAAGGTTCGTGGCGATGGTACCCCGTTCAGTCACGACGCCGCTCACCGCGCCGCCGGTCGTCTCGATCCCGCGGGCCGCGCAGGCCTGGTGCACCGTGCCGCCCAGGGCCATTACCGCGCGCGCCACCGCGGGAACGGCCAGGCCCGGATCGGCGATGCCGTCCATCTGCGAGTGCACGCCGCCCTTCCAGACCTGCTTCGTGAACTGGCCCCTTTCAGTCGCTTCCTGGCTGTTGAGCATTCGCGTCTTTACGCCGATCGAGCGGGCATATTCGCCCCAGCGCGCCCAGGTCTCTATCTCGGACTCGTCGTTGCTGACGTAGAACAGCCCGCAACGGCGGAACCCGGTCTCCTCACCGCTCTCAATGCCGAATTGTTCCCAAAGGTCGAGCGCCTTGGTCGCAAGCGGCAGTTCGCGCTCATCGCGGTTCTGCTGCCGGCACCAGCCCCAATTGCGGCTCGATTGCTCACCGCCCACGACGCCCTTCTCGACCAGCGCGACCTTCAGGCCGCGCTGCGCCAGATAATAGGCCGCGAAGGTGCCGATGATGCCGCCGCCGATGATGACTGCATCGGCCTCCGCAGGCAGGGTTGGCGAGGATTGGATGAAACGCATCGGCGCGGGCATGATGAAGTCTCCAGTAAGCCGAAAGGTCAGGCGAAGCCGAGGATGGACTTGACCTCAAGATATTCCTCGAAGCCGAAGGCGCCATATTCGCGTCCATTGCCGGATCGCTTGTAGCCCCCGAACGGCGCGTGCGGGTCCCAGGCGGGATGGTTGAGGTGCACCTGGCCGGTGCGGATGCGCCGGGCGATGCTGCGCGCCTGTTCCATGTCCTTGCCCTGAACATGGCCGCCAAGGCCGAACATGCTGTCATTGGCCATGTCCACCGCCTCATCGACATCATCATAGGGCATGATGACGAGTACCGGTCCAAATATCTCTTCCTGGGCTATGCGCATGGCGCAGGTCACGTCGGAAAAGATCGTGGGGCGGACGAAAAAGCCCTGCTCCAGCCCCTCCGGCTGACCGGCGCCGCCGCAGACCAGCCGCGCGCCATCGTCCAGGCCCGCGGCGATCATCGTCTGCACGCGATGGAACTGCGCCCGGTTCGCGATCGGACCCATCACGGTCGCCTCCTCCCCCGGAGGGCCGACGACGATGGATTCCGCCGTGGCGCGCGCGATCGCCTCCACCTCGGCCAGGCGGTCGCGGGGAACGATCATGCGCGTGGGCGCGCTGCATGACTGGCCGACATTGCGAAAGGCGGCCATCACGCCGAGTGGAACCACCCGTTCGAAATCCGCGTCGGGCAGCAGGATATTGGGCGATTTCCCGCCCAGTTCCTGCGTCACCCGCTTGACCGTGGGCGCGGCGGCCTGCGCCACCAAAACGCCCGCCCGGTTGGACCCGGTGATCGAGATCATGTCCACATCCGGGTGCGCGGCCATGGCGGCACCGACCTCCGGTCCCGTCCCGTTGACCAGGTTGAACACGCCGGCGGGCGCGCCCGCGTCATGCACGATCTGGGCGAACATCATCGCGCTCAGGGGCGACAGTTCGCTGGGCTTCAACACCAATGTGCATCCCGCCGCCAGTGCCGGCGCGACCTTTGCCGTAATCTGGTAGAGCGGCCAGTTCCAGGGCGTGATGAGCGCGCAGACGCCGATCGGCTCGCGCACGATGGCGGTGCTGCCGCGCATCGTCAGAAAGTCATAGTCGCGCAGCACGTCGATCGCCGCCTGGACATGCGCGGCCGCCAGCGGGACATGCGCCGCCCGCGCATGACCGATCGCCGCGCCCATTTCCAGCGTCAATATCCGCGCCAGCGGCTCGGCGCGTTCGAGGATCAATGCATGGATCCGCTCCAGCAGCGCGATGCGCGCCTCCACCGGGGAAGCGGCAAAGGCCGGAAAAGCGCGGCGCGCGGCGGCAACGGCGCGATCGAGGTCAACCGACGTCCCTGCCGCCACTTCGGCGATGCTTTCGCCGCTCGACGGATCGATCACCGGCAGCGTCTGCGCGCCAGGGAGCTCGACCCAAGCACCGTCAATATAGGCGCAACCCATATTGTCCACGACGGACCCCATGATTTCGGCCAGGTTCGTCGTCATTCCACCAGGTCCTTGAAGCGATAATAGGCGCCCACGAACGGCAGGAACCACGGCTTGCCGAAATGGCCGGGGATGGCGGGCCAGTCGAAATCGCGCCAGGGGTTCAGATCGGCACGGCCGTCAAGCACCTCCGCCATGATCGCGCCCATATAGGTCGCCATGTGCGTGCCGTGGCCGCTATAGCCCATGGAATAGAACAACCCGTCACGCTCGCCCGCGCGGGGCAGCCGGTCGCGGGTCATGTCGACCATGCCGCCCCAGCAATAGTCGATCCGCGCATCCGCCAGTTCCGGAAAGACCTCCACCATCGAACGACGCAGGATGATCCCGCTCTTCGCGTCGGCGCTGGGGTCGCTGCGTCCTGAAAACCGCGCGCGGCCACCGAAGATGAGCCGGTTGTCCGGCGAAGTGCGGAAATAATTGACGAAATGACGCGTGTCGGTGGTGTTGCGGCGACGGGGGGTCAGCCGGTCGAGCTGTTCGGTCGACAGGGGCTCGGTGGCGATCAGATAGGCGCCCACCGGCACGATCCGCCGCCGGAACCAGCCCAGCGGGCCGGTCGCCGATGTACCCGTGGCCAGCAGCACCTGGCTGGCGCGCACGCTTCCGTGCGGCGTCGTCAGCTCATGCGCCTGGCCGGCGGTCCGCCTGATGCGGACCAGCGGATTATGTTCATGGATGATCGCGCCATGCCGCGCCGCCGCCTCCGCCAGTCCCTGGCCGAACATGCCCATGTGCATGTTCGCGCTCTTTTCGTAGAGCATGCCCCCGAAATAACGGTCGGACCCGATTTCCGCGCGCATCTCCGAACGCGGCACCATACGGGTCTGTGGGTCCACCTCGCGGGCCAGCAATTCCTGCGACCGGGCGATCTTGTCATAATGTTCCGGCTTGGCGGCCAGCTTCAGCTTGCCCACGCGGCCGAAATGGCAGTCTATCCCTTCCCGGGCAACGATCGTCTCGACCAGGTCCACCCCGGCGTCGAAGGCGCGATAGAGCATGTTCGCGCGTTCCGTGCCAAGGCGCGCGCACATGCCGGCATAATCCTGCGCGAACCCGTTGTTGCACATGCCCCCGTTGCGGCCGGAGGCCGCGCCGGCGACGCGATCCGCCTCCAGCACGACGACCTTCGCCCCCTTCCTGGCCAGCGCAAGCGCGGCGGAGAGGCCGGTGAAACCCGCGCCCACCACCGCGACGTCGGCGGTACCCTGGGGGCCGCCCTGCGCACCCGATGCGAAGGGGGTTGCCGTATCGAGCCAGTAAGAAGTCATCTTCATGCGCGTCTATCCATTGCAAGGAACAGCGATCACAGTCTTTACCAGCCCCGCATGCGCGGCCAGGTTATGGCGATGTCGCGGCCGCCATTCGCCACCACCTTGTAGCAATCGTGCTGCGCGCCGGTGGCGCAGGCATGGTTGGGCAGCACCCGGACGCGCGTGCCGATGGCAAGATCGGGAAGCGGCGCGTCGCTGCCCGGCCGTACCTTGATGATGCCATGTTCCTGGCTCGCATCCTCGATGATGAGGTCGTTGAAGGGCCTGCCGTCAATATCGCAGACCAGGCCATAGCCCTGATCGACGGGATGCTTCTGCGTGCCGCGGTCCCGCGACATAGCCATCCAGCCTGCGTCGGTCAGGATCCACCCCTTCTCCCGGCGATGGCCGATCACGGTCGCCACCACGGAAAGCGCGATATCGTCGATCCCGCATACCCCGATGCCATGCATGACGAGATCGAAGAACATGAACACTCCGGCGCGCACTTCCGTCACGCCCTCCAGATTCCGGGCGAAATGGGCCGTCGGCGTCGATCCGACACTGACGACGGGCACCGGGTGCCCGGCTTCGCGCAAAAGCTGTGCCGCCGCCACCGCCGCCGCCCTCTCGCCCTCGGCCGCTTCCGGCAGGCCGACGCCGCCGCGCGCGCCATAGGATTCGCCCGCATGGGTCAGCACGCCGCGCAGATCGACACCCCCCGCCCGCAGTGCATCGGCGATGACGAGCAGCATGGAATCGTCGGGCAGCAGGCCGCCCCTGTGCCCGTCACAGTCGATTTCGATGAGGACAGCCGGCATGGCCTTGCCGTCCCGCGCCGCATCGACCAGCACCTGCGCCTGTTCGATGGAATCGATCAGGACGGACAGGTCGACGCCCCGTGCCACTAGGTCGCGCGCGCGCTGTATCTTGTCGGGGCCAAGGCCGACGGCATAGGTGATGTCGGTAAAGCCGCCTTCGGCGAAATATTCCGCCTCCGCCAGGGTCGAGACGGTAATCGGTCCGCGCCCGTCGGGGAACAGTCGCCGGGCCACATCGATCGACTTGGCACTCTTCACATGCGGACGGAAAGCGACGCCCAGCGAGGCAAGGCGCGCGCGCAGCCGCGCGACATTCCTGTCGACCTTCGACACGTCCAGGACAAGGGCCGGAGTCTCGATCGTCTCCAGGCTTTCGGCGATCGGGGCATCGCCAATGGGGAAGGAATTCTGGGTCATGATATCCACCTTGCTGAGGTCATGGCGCGGATCAGCCGAGCGATTGATTGGAAAGGGCGTAGAGGCGCGCTTCCGGTCCGCCCTGGGGCGGCTCGCCAAGCGACATGGACAGGACCTGATGTACCCGCGGCAGGCCGATGCTTTCCAGCCAGGGGGAGAGGCCGCAGCTTTCCGTGACATCAATCCGGACGAAGTCGCCGACATGCCTTGCGGCAAGCGCGGCGATCAGCGCGCGCGCATCCGTCGCGTCGCGGGCAACGACCGGTCCGATCACATGGCCACGACCCCAGCGGCGCACGCAGCCATAGCCCGCCACGCGGCTGTCCCGCACAATCAGCCGCATGTCGGCGATCGCGGAGAGCCCGTCCAGCAATGCCGCGCGGTCCATGCCGGAAGCTTCCCTGTCGAGCGCTATCAGCGCAGCCCGATCCTCCGGACCGGCGGCGCGAAGCAGCTCCGACGGTCCGATCTCGGGCGCCTGCGCCAATATCGCCTGATGCTGGTACACCGCATCATAGGGCGTGAAGCCCAGCCGGCGGTACAGCGCCTCGCCCTCCAGCGTCGAATTCAAAATGACCGTGCGCCCTTTCGCATCGGCCAGCAGCGCATCCATCAATTTCGCGCCGATCCCCTGCCGCTGCGCCTTGTCCGCGACGATGATCATCCCGGCGGAACCATGGTCGGCGCCATAGGGCCACCACAGCGCGGTGCCGACAAGTTCGCCATCAGCCTCGACCGCAAAGCCCCGGCCCAACTGGAGGGCGAAGGCCCAATCCTCGATGCGATAGGGCCAATCGAGAGCCTGCGACAGGGCATGCGCCTGGGCAAGGTGACGAGCCTCCAGCGGAATCGCGTCGCCCGCCGTCGGCCGGGCTGAGGAAGAGGCAGATATCGTCATCTGGAACGTTCACCCATTTTCATTTCCGCGCACGATCCGCGACGAGGATCATCCGCACCCCTGGTCGATTATGCTGCACGTCTGCGGCATGCTGGCAACCGTCATTAAGCCCGTTACTGCTGGCAAAATCTCCTGAATGTCTCGATAAGGCGAAGCTGTCCTGCGGTGCGATGCATTTGGCTCGACAGATGATGCCGTGACCGGGATGCCATCCGGAAAAGGGCGCGTGCTGCCTGACGGAGCGGTTCGCGCCCTGCCACTTTTCGTTCCGCCTCAGGCGACCGGACGCTGGATCGAATAGAGCTTCCTGACATATTCCTCGCTCAGCCAGGCGCAGCCATCGCCCCGGACGAACATGAACACATCACCCTTCTGGAAAGTCACGCTGCCCTTGTCGTCGGTGAAGGTCACCTTCCCGTCGAGCAGCAGCATCAGTTCGACCTGCCGATAGGGAATGAGACGGCGATGATAGGGCGTCGAATCCCAGATGCCGCAGGCAAACTCCCTGTTGGCGGAAATATAGTCCGAATGGGAGCGGCAGGTCGGAACCGGGCCAAGCAGATTTTCCGACGCCGGCGGGTTCGAGGGCGCCAGTATCGCATTCTTGTCGATCAGCACCGGTTCCGAAACATTGCCGGCGGCCTGGGTCGGCGCGGCGTAGATGATGGCCAGAAGATCATCCGATGCGCGCCACCGGAAGCTGCTGCCGACCGGCAGCACCGCGCCATTGTCCGCCTCGACCACCAGCGTGCCGGCCCCGCTCTCGATTTCGAGGCGCCCCTGAAGGACGAGGACGCATTCGTCGGTCAAAAGCCTGTCGACCTGCCCTTCGCCGCGCAGCGCGAAAGCGGCAACCTCCACCGCCGCATCGGAAAAGGCAGGTTCCGAACGGCCCTGAAACCAGTCGCCGGAAGGTGTCGCGCCAGCCGCATAGGCGCGCATGTCGATGACGGCGTCAACCTGCCGGTCGATAACGATGCTCATAATCCGAAAGCTCCTGAAAGGTCGTGAGGATTGGTCATGCCATTTCCCTTCAGGACTGCCGCCTATCTGGCCCGGACATCGCGCCGCAGGGCGGTGCCGCGCCTTGAAAACCATCCAGTCGGCCGCAGGGAATTCATGAATGCGATGTGCCTGCCGCGCATTCTATGGATATGACTATGTCAAAGACGCCATAATTGCCCCGGCATTGGCATAGGCTGATCCTGCGCCTGTCGGAATCGGCATCATCTGCCGCGACGAAAGCGGTTCAGCCGCCGTCTGAAAGTTCAGCGGGGATCGCGGACCTGTTGCGCGCCGCTATCAGATGTTGGGCAATCGTCAAATCCTGCAATGCAATTCCCGAACTGTCGAAAAGCGTGATCTGTTCGGCAGAGGTGCGGCCCTGCGCCTGTCCGCTCAGGACGTCGCCGATGGGGGT
This sequence comes from Sphingobium sp. LSP13-1-1.1, assembly GCF_040676415.1. Taxonomy (NCBI): domain Bacteria; kingdom Pseudomonadati; phylum Pseudomonadota; class Alphaproteobacteria; order Sphingomonadales; family Sphingobiaceae; genus Sphingobium; species Sphingobium sp. LSP13-1-1.1. The sequence continues at coordinate 636,465 of NZ_JBEGHU010000001.1, forward strand.
GATCAGGCGATGATCGCCCTCAAAATGCTGAAGGTCACCCATTACCACAGCCTGCGGCACCAGGTCGCAGAACAGCGAAGCCCGCTCGAACAGGGCCGGCGGAAGCTCCTGCTTGCCAGCCGCATCCGACCCCATGCTGGCGATATGGGTGCCGGGCCTGATCCAGTCCGCGTCGAACAGGGGCGCGCGCGAAGGCGTCGCGGTCACGACGATATCGGCCCGCCGGCAAGCGGTTTCCGCATCGGCGCGCTCTGCTTCCAATCCTGCCTTCGCCAGCAGGTCGACGAAGGCATCCCCCTTCGCCTCGTCCCGCGCCACCACCAGGATCTGCTTGATCGGGCGGATGCGCGCGAGGGCAACGCACTCGTAAAAAGCCTGATTGCCGGCCCCGAAAACGGACAGGATCGACGAATCTTCCCGGGCGAGCGCGTCCGCGGCAACGGCATCCCCAGCAGCCGTGCGATAGGCGTTCACCTTCCCGGCCTCGATCACCCATTCGATCCGGCCGACATCCTGATCGAACATCAATATCAGCGAATTGTGCCGGGGAAGTCCCTGTTCGGCATTACCTGGCCAGAACGAACCCACTTTCAGGCCTGCAAAGGTCGACGTCGACGCAGACTTGATCGACATCCGGTTCGTGGGCGCAGAGCCGTGCGCCAACACCGCAGGAAAGATGACAGCGTCGCGTCCGACCGCGATGAACGCCTCACGCGCAGCCTGATACGCCATTTCGTGCGAGATGAGCGACGCTGACATTTCCTCGGATATGAATTTCATCTTGATCGTCCTGACGATGGTGGAATCCTGCCGGCACAGAACCGTTGCGCCCGCACAAAATGTATATACAGATTTTCCTGGGCCCGCCAAGCAGTTGTTGACGCACTCTCGCAAGCGCAAAAGCGGTTCCCACTCTGCCCCGCGATGCTCTAGGACCATGCGATGGACAGGACAGAGCTTTCATCGGGAATGCGCGGTCAGATCATCGCCCATGTCACCAGCCGGATCATGAGCGGCGAGTGGCAGGCCGGGGATCGCATTCCGTCCGAGCAGGCCCTGACCGACCTGTTCAGGGTCAGCCGCATGACGGTTCATCACGCGTTGCGCGACCTGGCGGCGCGCGGATTCCTCATTCGAAGGGCAGGGTCCGGCACCTTCGTCGCCGGACCGAGCGAATATGTAACGGAATATCGCCACCATGACATCATCAAGGAGATCACGCGCCGTGGCGGGCGCCACAAGGCCCAGGTGCTGCGTCGCGAATTGCGGGAGCCGTCGCCTGAGGAAGCTACGGCGTTCAACATGTCTCCGCGGGAGATGCTGTTCCATGCCATTGTCCTTCATCATGAAGACGATCGGCCGATAGAGCTGGAAGACCGGCTGATCGCGCCGCGATTCCTTCCGGACGCGATGGAGATGGACCTGACGAGCCAGACGATGTTTTCCCGCCTCATGCTCGTCAAACCCAATCGCCAGGGAACGGAGGTCCTGCGCGCCGTCACAGGGTCCCAGCGCGAAATGGCGTTGCTGGACATCGACACCGGCACGCCGCTGCTTGAAGTCGTGCGCCGGACCTGGTCGCCCGAAGGGGTCGTGACCGTCGCGCGCATGTTACGGGCGGGAAGCCATTCCGCACTCACGGGCTCCATCCGCAACCTCGACCCCAGGGACAATCAGCACCGCTGAAGCAGCAGGATCGCAACCAGTTGCGGTTTCTGCGCGAATCGCGTAGATACTGAACCATATGGTTCAGTGTTTAACGCCTCCCCTCGATCTCTCCTTTGCGGCGCTGGCCGATGCGACCCGCCGGGGAATCGTGGAGCGGCTTGGCCGGGGCGACGCGTCCATCACCAGCCTTGCCGACCAGTTCCAGATGACGCTGACGGGCATGAAGAAGCATGTCCAGGTGCTGGAACGGGCGGGACTCGTCGTCACGCGGAAGATCGGACGGGTCCGCAAATGCGCGCTTGGAAAATGCGACCTCAGCGCGGAGGCCGAATGGATCGAGTCCTGTCGCAAGCTCTTCGAGGCCCGCTTCGACGCCCTGGACGCCATCATCGACGAAATGAAGCAGGAGAGAAGGGATGAATGAGCAAAACCGCACGACCGTCGAACGCAAGGGGACTCGCGAACTCCTCGTGACGCGGCTGTTCGACGCGCCGCCCAGCATGGTCTACCAGGCGTGGAGCCAGCCCGAATTGTTCCAGCGCTGGTGGATGCCCAGATCCGCATCGGGCATTTCACTCCTCTCATGCGACATGGACGTCCGCACGGGCGGCAAATATCGCCTGGAATTCGGCACCGGCGGTTCGGACAGCATGGCCTTCTACGGCAAATATCTCGAAGTAGTGCCGAACGAACGCATCGTCTGGACCAATGATGAAGGCGAAGAGGGTGCGATCACGACCGTGACTTTCGAGGATCAGGGCGGAAAGACATTATTGCGCTTCCACGAAATCTATCCATCCGCCGCGGCGCTGGAAGAAGGGCTGCAAGGTTCGGCAGCGACATTGCCGGAACAATTGGCGCAGCTCGACCAATTGCTGGCCGGCATCGGCGATTGAGGCCACTTGGCGAACGCCTTCGGGAGCAGGCCTGCTCCCGGAAAGCGGGCGGCTCCCGGTCCGGACGGTCGCCCGCCTTCAGTTCTGCCGATCTGATGCGGCGGGTGGCTCAGCCCTTTCCAGAAAGCGCTGAGCCAGGCCGCGATAGAGTTTTTCCTTGCACACAAGCTGCGCTGCGAAGTCCGCCACCTGCATTGCGACAGCCCACCTCCAGCTAGAGCGATTTTCCAAGCGATGGGAACCGATCGCTGGTCGAACATCCGCCGGCGATCAGCCAGGCGTCAGCTTCGCGAGCCCTTCGTGGCGAACCAGATGACATGCCTTGGTCCCTTGCCGTTGCTGCGGGCGCGCACGGCGACCTCCTCCACCGCCAGGCCGGCGCGGGAAAGGCGGCGGGCGAAGCTTGCGTCGGGAGCAGCGGACCAGATCGCCAATATGCCGCCCGGCTTCAGCGCGGCGATGGCGGCCGCGATGCCCTGCGCCGAATAGAGGCGGTCATTCGCCTGACGCACAAGCCCATCCGGCCCGTTATCGACGTCGAGCAATATGGCGTCGTACACGCCGCGCGCCGCGCCGATCACATCGGCCACATCCGCCTGGACCAGACGCACGCGCGGATCGTCCAGGCACCCTGCGGCCAGTTCCACCATCGGCCCGCGCGCCCATTGGATGATCTCCGGCACCAGTTCCGCCACTGTCACGCTTCCCGTGTCGTCCAGGGCCGCCAGCGCCGCCCGCAACGTGAACCCCATGCCATAACCGCCGATCAGCAGATGCGGACGCGCCCGGCCGCGCAGCCGCTCGCAACTGAGATTGGCCAGCGCCTCCTCCGATCCGCTCATCCGGCTGCTCATCAGCTCGTTGCGGTCGAGCACGATCATGAAATCCCCGCCCCGCCGATAGAGGGTCAGTTCCTCGCCACCGGGAACCTGCGCCGATCCTATGAATTCGCGTGCCTGCATATCATCTGCTCCCGGCGTTTCGTCGCCAGCGGGGGCTTTACGGCAATGCGGCGCGGCGTCAAAGGAGCGAGATGCGATATTTCCTCGATACAGAATTCAACGGCTTTGGCGGCGCCCTGATCAGCCTGGCGCTCGTCCCCGAAATCGGAGACCAGGATTTCTACGTCTCGCTTCCCCTGCCGGCCGAAATCCACCCCTGGGTGGAAAAGAATGTGATTCCCTATCTGCGCTTCGTGCCCCCGGGCGTCGACCATCAGTTGAACCGGGTGGAGGCGGCCCAGCATCTGGAGGCCTATCTGGCTCATGACCGCGATCCCGTGATCATCGCTGACTGGCCCGATGACCTGGCCCATTTCTGCGCCCTTCTCGTAACCGGTCCCGCCGAGATGATCAGGCTGGACGGGCTGCGCCTCGAACTCATCAACGGCGCGGGGTTCAGCGCCGCATCCAACAGCCGGATGCCGCACAATGCCCTCCATGATGCGCATGCGCTCAAGGACTTCTATCTCAACTGGGCCATCTGAACGGCGCCGGGGCGCCGCTCGAGGGCGCCTTTTGACAGCAGCCGCCGGACGGCGCATGGGCGGGGCATGCACCTCGCCCATTTCGACATCGACCTGTTCCTGCGCGACTATTGGCAGAAGCGTCCGCTGCTGATCCGCAACCCGTGGAGCGCGTGGCGCAATCCGCTCGATCCCGACGATCTGGCCGGGCTTTCCTGCGAGGAGGGCATCGATTCGCGCCTCATCACCCGGCGGACGGATCGACTCGCCATGGAAAGCGGCCCGTTGCCGGAGGATCGTTTTACGGAACTCGACGGCGCCTGGACGCTGCTGGTGCAGGCGGTCGATCATCATGTGCCCGATGTCGCGGCGATGATCCAACCCTTTCGCTTCATACCCGATTGGCGCATCGACGATGTGATGGTCAGCTACGCGACCGACGGAGGCGGCGTCGGGCCGCATTTCGACCAATATGACGTGTTCCTGGTGCAGGGCCTGGGAAGAAGGCGCTGGCGCGTCGGCCCGCGATGCGATTCCTTGACACCGCTGCTGCCGCATGACGACCTGCGCCTGATCCCCGATTTCGAGGCGACGGACGACTATATCCTCGAACCGGGCGACATTCTCTATGTTCCGCCCTGCTTCGCCCATGACGGCGTGGCGATCGGCGGGAACTGCATGACCTATTCCATCGGCTTTCGCGCGCCATCCCGCGCCGAGCTGGTCGAAAACTGGTGCCGGCATCAGGCCGACGACATGGCGGACGAGGATCGCTACGCCGATCCCGACCTCCGCCGCCAGCCCAATGCCGGCGAGATCGCCGCGTCAGCCCTCGACCGGATGCATGCCATGGTGCTGGAGGCTCTCTCCGACCGCAGCGCCTTCGCCCGCTGGTTCGGCCTATATAACAGCCTGCCCAAGTCGGCCGACATGGACTGGCGGCCGGACGAACCGACCGACGAACAGACGGTGCGCGCCCTCCTGGCCCAAGGCGTTCCGCTCAGCCGCAATCCCGCCAGCCGTTTTTCCTTCATCCGGCAAGGCGAACCGGAACTGCTGCTGTTCGTGGACGGCCATGACTTCGACTGCGACGGGGACACGGCGCGGCTGGCCGAAGGGCTGTGCAGGGAGCCGACCATGGTCGTGGACGCCAGGCTGGCTGCCTCCCCGCCCGTGATCACGCTGGTCGCGGCGTTGATCGACCTGGGCAGCCTGGCGTTCGACGCGGACTGATCCGTCATGGCACTCATCCTGTTCAACAAGCCCTATGGCGTGCTCTGCCAGTTCACCGATGAAAGGACGGGACCACCCCGTCCCACGCTCGCCGCCTATATCGACCGTCCCGGCCTTTATCCTGCAGGGCGGCTCGACCTCGACAGCGAGGGATTGTTGCTGCTGACCGACGACGGCCGCCTTCAGGCGCGGATAGCCGATCCGCGCTTCAAGATGCCCAAGACCTATCTGGTACAGGTGGAGGGCGATCCGGACGAGGCCGCGCTGGCGGCGCTGCGGCGTGGCGTGCGCCTGAAGGATGGCCTGACCCTCCCCGCTGAGGTCGAACGCATCGACGCGCCCTCCCTCTGGCCCCGCGATCCGCCCGTCCGGTTCCGAAAGAGCGTTCCCGACTGCTGGATAAGGCTGACGATCCGCGAAGGACGCAACCGGCAGGTCAGGCGAATGACGGCGGCTGTCGGCTATCCCACCTTGCGGCTGGTCCGCTGGAATATTGGCGACTGGGCGCTGGACGGCATCGCGCAGGGCCAATGGCGCGAGGCGTGAACGCGGAAGGGGCGGCTTGATCTGGATGACGTCTTTTGCAGTTGCCCCAGGCAGGCGGTGTCCGCATAGCGAAGCCATGGACGAGAAGTTGACGAATCTCATCACGACTATTGTCGGCCGGGTACCCCAATGGATCCGGCACGACCTGCTGTCCAAGGATGCAGCCGTCAAGCAGCGGGCGGAAGAAACGCTGGCCGCGATGATCGCCAATGCCCTTGCCGCAGGAACCGACGAATCCGCGGCGAGTTAGCAGGAGAGTTCGTCTCAACAAGGCTCCGGCAATGACCTCCGGCTCTTTCTTCGCCACCCTCATGCCCGCCGCCCTCATGCCCGTGGCCATGATCTGCGTGGCCTTGCTCGCCGCCGCGCCCGCCAGCGCGCAGGGCGCGGCCCGGGGCATGGAGGTGCAATGTGCGGCCGGACGGCGCTTTACCCTCCATGTCGATGATGCCCGGGCAACGATCATCTGGACGGAGGGACGGCTCACGCTGGAACGCGGGACCTTGTCGCTGGGCAGATATTATCGCGGCCCGACGGCCGCGCTCATCATAGACGGTGACTATGTGTCGTTCGTGCCGAAGGGCGACCGGAACTGGCGCGACTGTCATTTCATGCCCAGGACGGGTGCCGTCGAAAACCAGTGATCAAACCCATTTCCGCACAGCAAATTCGACGATCGCGGAACGGGATCGACTTTCCGAGAATTGATTGACTGGGCACAAACACGAATATTGCAGATGATTACTGCAAATGCGCCGTTTACAATCCGCGTTGATTTCCGCAAATAGCGCTGACATCCTCACGAAACGGGTCCGCTCACATGGCTGAAGAAGACAAGAACGATATCACTGCCCTCACCGTCCAATTGCTTAGCGCCTATGTCTCCAGAAACAGCGTTTCGAGCGAAAGCCTCGCCGATCTGATCAGGACCACCCGGACGGCGCTGACGGAAGACGCGGCCGCGGCCATTGCCGAACCCGCTGCCCAGAGCTTCACGCCTGCGGTTTCCGTGCGCAAGAGCCTCGCCTCGCCTGACCATATCCTCAGCCTCATCGACGGCAGACCCTACAAGACCTTGAAGCGCCATCTGGCCGCTCATGGCCTGACCCCGGAACAATATCGTGAGCGCTACAAGCTGCCGAGCAGCTATCCGCTGGTCGCCCAAAGCTATTCGCAAACCCGGCGCGCCGTCGCGGAAAAGACGGGCCTCGGCCGGAAGCCAGCCGTTGCCGCAAGCACCGCCTCTCCACAGGCACCGGTCGCTGCCGCAAGCCCGGCCCCTTCTCCCGGCACAAAGGCGGCGGCGCCCAAAGTCCCGGCAAAGTCTGCAACTCCGAAAGCTGCAACCCCGAAAAAGGACAAGGCCGACGCGCCCGCACCGGTCATTTCGAACCGTGGCAGTCGCGCCGCCCCTGCGTCCGCCAGCAAGCAGTCGCGCAAGCGCCTGTCGATCGCCGCGCCGAAAAGCAACAAGGAGAACGGCAAGACTGCTACGTCCCCCAAGGCGTCCAGCCAGGAAAAGAGCGTTGCTAAGAAGGCCACCCCTGCCAAGCCCAAATCATTGAAGGCAGCGCTGGAAGCGGCGAACTCGCATCTGGGAAGCGATGGAAAGGCCCCGGAGACGGCCACCAAGTCCTGATCATGGGCGGGAAGCAGGACGCTAAGTTCTTGCTTCCCGCCGCCCACGACTTCACCATATGGCTGACGTCAGCGTTCCCGAAACCACAGGCCCGGTCTTCAATGCCTGTCGCGATGACGACGGAAGACCCGTTACTTGGGGCCCGTCACGTCCGCCCCATCACTTCCGAATGAAACGCCAGCGATCGGGCGTGCTTGCCTCTGGATCGAAGCGATAGCCGTCGCTGTCGAAACCCTGCATCGCATCGACGTCGCCGATATGATGCTCGCACATCCAGCGCGCCATCATGCCCCGAGCCCGCTTCGCATTGAAACTGACGAAACGAGGCCCTTCGGGACCGGGCTCGCGAAAATCGACATCGATGACCCGGATGCCCGCCAGCTTTCCTTCCACCGCCGCGAAATATTCCTGGCTGGCCAGGTTCAGCACCACGCCTGATCCTTCCTCCGCCACCTGCATGCGCAGCAGGTCGGCGATGCGGCCACCCCACCAGTCGGTCAGCTTCCTGTGGCGCGGCGCCCAGCGCGTTCCCATTTCCAGCCGATAGGGCCTGATGGCATCCAGCGGCCGCAGCAGGCCATAAAGGCCCGACAGCATCCGGACATGGTCCTGCGCAAAGGCGACACCCGCTTCGTCCAGCGTCTGCGCTTCAAAGCCCGCATAGACGTCGCCGGCGAAAGCGAACAGGGCCTGCCGCTCGGGCTGCTCAGGGAAATCGCGAAATCGCTCCGCATTGAGCTTTGCCAGACGCGGCGAAATATGCATCAATTCCGACAGTCGCTTTTGCGACAGCCTCGCGGCCGATCTGGCAAGACTATGGGCCTCCTCGACGAAATGCGCCCTCGTGGCGGGCAGAGGTGGCAATGCGCTTTCGAAATCAAGCGTCTTGGCGGGGGATAGCAGCACGATCATGACGCCTCCCTAGCGATCACCCGACCATGCGTCAAAATGCCTGGGGGCTCTCCACCCTGACGCGAGGCCGATGCGTCCTGCTGAACGATCAGTCGTCCGAAGAGTAAGGGCCAGTATAGCGCTGGCCGCGCACGAGCGGATGAGAGCTGCTGTACAGAAACGAAACACCAGGACAGCCCAGCGTCTCAGCTTGATACACATCAAGTTTGAAATTTTTGTCGCATTGCGCTGTCATTCTATTAAGAAAGATATAGTAAATTAGATATAAGTAACGATCAACTTTTGTTTTACGCATTTTGGGGGGCCAATGCGCCGCGACGCTCGCAAACTGCTGGAGAAGCTGAACCGCAAGGACTTCGCCTATCGCGACTTTGAGGACAGATTCTCCGAAACCGAATTATGGCCTATCTTCGCCGCCGTGCTGGGCGACAGCAAGATTGTCGGCGATGAAGCAGCGCCCCTGCCTGTCTGGCAGGCCCGGCAGGACGAAAAGCCGGCCCCTGTACGGCGGGCACCGCAATCTTCGCCCGAACCCGGTCAGATCTTTGCCCAATATGGCAAGTCCCAACACCGGCCCGCGCCGAAAAGCGATGTCGACCTCCGGGAATTCTTCAACCGCTTCTCGGAGTTGGATTGATGACCGTCATCCTGGTTCAATCGCCCAAGGGTGGCACCGGCACCACCTTCCTGACGGCCCAGCTTGCCCTGCACCTTGCAGGCAAGGGCTATGAGGTGAATGCGCTGGACTGCACCTTCCAGGATTCGCTGAAGATGCATTTCGGCTTCATGCCGGCGCAGGCCGTGCCGGAATGGGGCGCAGGCGGCGGCGAACCGCTCGTCGCGTTCGGCGTCAGCGTCCTGCAGGGTCATGGCCGGAGCCGTTCCGCTGCATTTGCGGCGCGCGTGGAGGGTGAACTGGACCGGATCTTCGATTCCGGCCATGTGTGGATCGTGGACGTCGCGTCGGAGGACCGGCATCTGCTGGAACTGCTGACGCCACGCTGCGCACTGCACATCTGCCCGCTGCTGCCCACCGCCGCTTCGCTCGCCACGCTCAACCGGCTCAGCGAGACGGCCCCGGCAATGAAGCTCGACCGCACTGTCTTCGTCCTGAACCAGCTCGACGACAGGCAGAAGCTGTCGCGTCACAGCCACAGCTTCGTCCGCGACCTGTTCGGGGACCAGTTGCTCGCCACCATCCGCCGCGACGAGGCCGTCAATGAAGCGCTCGCGCGGTTTGAACTCATCAGCAAATATGCGCCGACCAGCGCCGCGCTGCAGGACCTGCGCCTGTTCGCGGACGCGGTAGAAGAGCGCATCGGACTGACACCTGCCACGGGAGAGGCGAACATCGAGGTTACAGGAGACGCCTGATGTCCCTCCCTTCCCATTTCACGCCGCAGGCCCTGTTCAGGCTTGCGGTGGGGCTCTTCGTGGCCGCCGTCATCATCGCCGTCGTCACGGTTCCGCTCGATTTGGAGTCGCAGTGGATCTTCGCGCTGACGACCATGGCGGGCGTGATCCTGTTCAACCGTTCGCCGGGGAAGCGGTCGACCATCGCCATCGGCATATTGTCGCTGCTGGTGTCGACCCGCTATCTGTTCTGGCGCACGACCCACACGCTGGACTTCGACAGCCTGCCCGCGGCCCTGCTGGGCACGGGCCTCTATCTGGCGGAACTCTATGCCTGGGTCATCCTGGTCCTGGGCCTTTTGCAGACAAGCTGGCCGCTCGACCGCCCGGTTGTGGAGATCGAGGGCGAACCTGATCAATGGCCGGTCATCGACGTCTATGTCCCGACATATAATGAGAGCCTGGCGATCGTCCAGAACACGGTCTTCGCCGCGATGGACATGGACTATCCGCGCGACCGGTTCCACGTCTATATCCTCGACGACGGCCGGCGCCCCGAATTCCGGGCCTTTGCGCGCCAGGCAGGCTGCGGTTATCTGACCCGGGCGGACAATCTGCATGCCAAGGCAGGCAATCTCAACGCCGCGATGAAGAAGACGGACGGCGAACTGATCGCGATCTTTGACTGCGACCACGTTCCCACCCGCGCCTTCCTGCAGATGACGGTCGGCTGGTTCCAGAAGGATGCGCGGCTCGCGCTGATGCAGACGCCGCACCATTTCTATTCGCCCGATCCGGTGCAGCGGAATCTGGGCAATGTGAAGGAACTGCCTGGCGAAGGCGATCTGTTCTACGGCGCGGTGCAAAAGGGCAACGACCTGTGGAACGCCACCTTCTTCTGCGGGTCATGCGCGGTCATCCGCCGATCCGCGCTGGAGCAGACCAACGGCTTTGCCGGCGAGACGGTGACGGAGGACGCCCATACCGCGCTCAAGCTGCAGCGCATGGGCTGGAACACCGCCTATATCGGCGTCCGCCTGTCGGCCGGCCTCGCGACCGAGCGGCTGGTGCTGCATGTCGGCCAGCGCATCCGCTGGGCGCGCGGCATGACGCAGATCATGCGGATCGACAATCCGCTGTTCGGACCGGGCCTCAACTGGCATCAGCGGCTTTGCTACCTGAACGCGATGCTGCATTTTCAGTTTCCGCTGCCGCGCATCGTGTTCCTGACCTCCCCGCTCGCCTATCTGATCGGCGGACAGAACATCATCCATGCCTCGGCCGCACTGATCTTCGCCTATGCGCTGCCGCATCTGTTCATCTCCACCATGTCCAGCGAACGTATCCAGGGCGGCGACCGCCGGCCCTTCTGGGGGGAAATCTACGAAACGCTGCTCGCCTTCCACCTGGTGAAGCCGACGCTGTTCACGCTGCTGAACCCGCGCAAGGGCAAGTTCAACGTGACCGACAAGGGCGGCCTGCTGGACCAGACCTATTTCGACGGCACAACCGTGCGGCCGCATGTCATCACCGCCCTGCTGCTGATGTTCGGCGTGGTCTTCGGCTTCATCAAGCTGAATTTCCCGCTCCTGTTCGACGCGCAGTGGGACACGGTGCTGCTCAACACCGCTTGGGCCAGCTTCAGCCTGCTGATCCTGATCGCGGCCATTTCCGTCGCGCGCGAACAGCGTCAGGTGCGCGAGAATATCCGCATCACCGCGCAAATGCCGGTCACGCTCTATTTCGACGACGGCTATGTCGTCGACGGCACGACCGTCGACATTTCGCTGGGCGGTCTGGCGGCGGATCTGCCGGAGGGTTTCGCGCTGCAGGGACGCCAGGTCACGGACATCTCGCTGCCGATGGGTGACGAGACGCTGACCATTCCGGTCGACACCGTTCGCATGGACAATGGCCGGGCAAAGCTGCGCTTCCAGCCGCTCGACATGGTGCACGCCCGTCATCTGGTGCGCGCCGTCATGGGCCGCGCCGATGCGTGGCAATCGGACAAGCCGCTGGCGCCGGTCGCCGGCTTCAAATCCATCAAGGATATCTTCAGCGTGGGCATCGACACGATCATCGACATTTGGCGCCTGCCGCGCCGCCGCAAGAAGGCGATGCGCGCCATGGCCGCCGCCGCGGCCGCCGGCGCGCTCGCCACCACATCCGCCAACGCGGTTCCAGCCGCGCCGGCCAGTGCGCCCGCCGTGGCCGCTCCCATCGCTTCATCCAGCGGCAGGCAGCAACGATTGCTGCTCAAGGACCTGCAGGTCAAAAACCCCATTCGCCTTGCCGGAACACGCGGCGAATATGGCATTCCCTTCGGCCTGCGCAGCAACCAGGTCGTGACCGGTGCCTCGCTGACCCTGGCCTTCAACTTCTCCCCCTCGCTGCTCGGCGACCTCAGCCAGATCGTCGTCCTGCTGAACGGAGAGGTGGTCAATGCCCTGCCGCTCCGGCCTTCGGACGGCACGGCGCAGACGGTGACGGTGCCGATCAATCCGGCGCTGTTCCTGCCGGGCGACAATTCGCTCAATCTGCGCTTTATCGGACATTATACCCGCGACTGCGAAGACCCCTTCCACAGTTCGCTCTGGGCCAATGTCAGCAACACGCGGTCGGTGCTGAACATCACCACCCAGTCGCTGCCGCTGAAGCCCGATCTTGCGCGCCTGCCCGCGCCCTTTTTCGACCGTAACGACAATGTGGCGCTGAAACTGCCCTTCGTCTTCGCGGGCAAGCCGACCAATGGCGAGCTGGAGGCCGCAGCCAGCACCGCGTCCTGGTTCGGCGGCATGGCCAGCTATCGCGGCTATTCCTTCAAGCCTAGCTTTGGCCAGATCCCCGCCGGCAACGCCGTGCTGTTCGTGACGCCGGGCCGCCGCATCCCCGGCATCAACCTTCCCGCCGGCCCCGCCGCGACCATCATCACCAACCCGGTGGACAGCGAGGGCCAGTTGCTGGTCGTCAGCGGCAGCGACGAAAAGCAGCTGAAGCAGGCTGCGGCAGCGCTCGCCATCGGGCGCGGCATGCTCGGCGGGGCGAGTGCGTCGCTGGACGGCGTGCGCCTGCCTTCCTTCCCCCGCTATTCCGCGCCACGCTGGCTGCGGACCGACCGGCCCGTGCGCCTGGGCGAGATCGTGCCGCGCTACGCCCTGCAGGGCATCGGCCTGCCGCCCGGCCCGCTCAGCGCCGGTTTCCACGTCGCGCCCGACCTGTTCTTCTGGCCGCGCCAGGGGGCCAAGCTCGACCTGCGCTACCGCTATCCCTCCGCTCCCTGGCTCGACAAGTCCCGCTCGCGCCTCGACCTGTCGATGAACGGCCAATATCTGACCACCTTGCCGCTGACCGGCGAACATTGGTGGGACAAATGGTTCGGCGGCGGGCGACCCACGGCATACACGTCGCGCGCCGACGTCATCCTGCCTCGCTATGACCTGTTCGGCCAGAACTCGCTTGTGTTCGACTACAACCTGCTGGTCCAGTCCAAGCAGCGCTGCGAGGGCATGCTGCCCGACAATGTGCGCGTGAGCATATTGCCGGAAAGCTCGATCGACCTCAGTCACGCCTATCATGCGCTGCACATGCCCAACCTCGCGAGCTTCGCGGGCGGGGGTTATCCCTTTACCGTGCGGCCGGACATGGCGGAAACGGTCGTCCTGCTGCCCGGCGATCCGACGCCCGGCGTGGTGGAGGCCTTCCTGAACGTCATGGGTCGCTTTGGCGACGCCACCGGAACGCCGGCGATCCGGACCAGCGTCACCCGTTCGATCGATGCCGCCCGCATGGCGGGCAAGGATATTCTGGTAATCGGCCCGGTCCAGATCGCCCAGTCGGAATCGCTCTTCGCCGGCGCGCCCGTCTTCTACCAGGATGGCCGGCTGCGCGTCACCGAACGCACGCCGGTGGAGCGGGTCTTCGACCTCTTCTCCCCTTATGAGCGCAGCGACAGCGCCACCGTCGACGGCTTCTTCTCCGGGACCGACAGCTTCAGCGGCATCGTCGGCTTCCGGTCGCCCTTCGACGCCGACCGCAGCGTCGTCGCGCTGCTGGCCAGCGATCCCGAAGCGCTGCCCGCTCTGGTCAACGGCCTTAACGACACCAAGATCAACGCCCAGGTCCAGGGCGACCTTTCCGTGATGGACGGCGAAAGCATGGCCAGCTTTGCGGTGGGCAACGGCTATTGGGTCGGATCGCTGCCGGTCTGGATGAAGATCGCCTTTTGGATGAGCCAGCGGCCCTTCCTGATCGCCCTGGGTGGCCTGCTGGTCGCCTTCCTCATCTCCGCCCCGGTCTATCTGCTGTTCAAACGGCAGGAAGCCAAGCGCCTCGAAGCGGTGAAATGATCATGAAGAAGACGATCTCGATCCTCGGCCTGCCTCTGCTCGCCATCGCGACCATGCCCCTGGCGCATGCGGAGGTGCAGGGTGTCGCCCCGCTGCTGAAGCAGGCACGCTATTGGCAGTCCAAGGGACGCGGCGACCTGGCGCGACAGGCCTATAACCGGGTGCTGGCCATCGACCCCGCCAATGCGGAGGCACGGCGCGGCCTTGCCGGCAATGCGCCCCAACCCAAAGCCGCAGCCAGGCCGCAGCCCGCACAGGCCGCTCGCCCCGCCGCACCCACGCAGGCGGCCGCCGCACCATCCGGCCCGGCCCGCCCGACCCGCAGCGACCGGGGCGGCGATGCCCGCGCCGGCGGCTTCCGAGCGCTGGAGGCTGGACAACTCGACACCGCGGCCGCCCGCTTCCGCACGGCGCTTTCCGCCAATCCCAACGACGCCGACGCGCTGGGCGGCATGGGCATCGTACGATTGCGCAAGTCCGAATTTGCACAGGCCCGCGACCTGCTGGCCCGCGCCTCCCGCACGGGCAGCGCAGGCAAATGGGCCGAGGCATTGCAGTCCGCCCGCTTCTATGCCGATCTCGACTCGGCCCGAACGGCGCTGGACAAGGGCGATCTGGCGCGCGCGGAGCAACTCGCCACCACGCTCACCCAGTCGAACGTCCGCGACAAGGGGCCTGCCATATCGGTATTGGCCAGCGTCTATGAACGGCAGGGCCGCTATAATGAGGCGGCCGAACTCTACCGGCAATTGGGCAAGTCCGGCGGGGCCGCCGGCTCAGGCGCCGCCATCGCCCAGGCCAGCGCCACCCGCAACGAGGCACGCGCCGCGCTGGATAGCGGTGACGCAGCGCGCGCCGAACAATTGCTGCGCGCCGCCATGGGCAGTGCGCCCGACGACCCATGGGTCGCCTATGATCTCGCCGGCCTGCTCCAGCAGCAGGGCCGCGTGGCGGAGCAGGACGCGCTCGTCCGCCAGCTTTCCTATTCGGACAAGGCCGAGCCGCTCTACGCCGCTGCGCTGATCCTGGACCGTGCGGGCCGCACCGGCGATGCGCAGGCTGTCGCCGCGCGCATTCCGGAAGGGCAGCGCACGGCGGAGATGCGCAATTTCATCGCCGGCCTGGGCATATCCGCCACCATAGTCCAGGCGAAGGCCGCCGGGGCCAGGGGCGCGCAGGGACAGGGTCTCGCCATGCTGCGCCAAGCGTCGGAGATGCGGGGCATTTTCGCCGACCGCATGGGCGCGCTGGCCCAGGGCATGCTGGAACTGGGCGACGCGCGCGGCGCAAGCCAGTTGGCGGCCCAGGCTCTGGACGCCCCCGCCAATGATGCGGGCGCCTATGACGCCGCGGTGCGGGTCCTGGCGCAGACCGGGCAGGACGGCCTGGCCATGAGCGCCGTGCAAAAGGCGTCGGCACTGGCCGGCCCGTCGCTTCAGGGTCAACGCAGCCTCGGCAATCTGAAGGCGACGCTCGCCGCCGCGCAGGCGGACCGAATGCGGCAGGCGGGTCAGTTCGCCCCGGCCTTCGACATGTTGCAGGCGGCATGGAACGAGACGCCGGGCAATGAGGAAATCCTCTCCGCCCTGGCGCGGCTGTACCAATCAGGCGGCCTCAACGCGCAGGCGGCGCAGACCTTCCGCATGCTGCTGGCGCAAAAGCCGTCCGATCGCGACGCCATGGTGGGCCTGATCGACACGGCCAGCGCGTCGGGCGACATGGATACGGCGCGCGCCGTCACCCAGCAGGCGATCCAGATGCACCCGGCCGATTACCGGGTCTATATGGCGGCGGCGCGCATGGCCCGTACCCGCGGCAATGACGGCGATGCGGCGCGTTACCTCAAGACCGCCAAGGCGCTCTACATGCGTGAGACAGGCATGGCGCCCGACACCATGATGGCGAACGGCAATCCCTTTGCGGCGGCGCCCCAGTCGGCCAACCCCTTCCGCGCCATGGCCGCGCCGCAGCCGGTCAATCCATTCGCACTCGGCAGCAATCCCACGGCCATATCGGCGCCCTATGCGCCGCCCATGGGCTTCGCCCCGCAGCAGCCGGCGGCATCACCCTATCCCTTGCCCGCTGCCGCGCCCGCCTACCCAACCGCGCCAGGCTATGCCGCCCCGACCGGCTTCCCCGGCATGGCGGCACCAGCGCCCTCTTACGGCAACCCCGTCTATGGCGATCCGGTCTACGGCGTTCAGGGCAATGGCATGACGAACGTCCCCGCCGATCCGGTACTGGCGGAGATCGATCAGCAATTGCAGGAATCGGCCGGTGAAAGCGGCCCGCGCGTCGATGTCGACACCGGCTTCCGCTCCCGCTCCGGCGAGACGGGCCTCAGCAAATTGCGCGAAATGACAGGCAGCGCCTCCGTCTCCACGCCCTTCGCCGGGGGCCGGGTCGGCGTCAAGGCGACGGCGGTCGTGCTGGATGCGGGCCGCCCGACAGGCTCCGGCCTCGCCCGCTTCGGCACCAACGCCACGCCCGAAGCGCAGGGGATCGTGGACGAGCAACCATCCGTGCTGACAAATGCCGAAACGCAGCACCAGTCCGGCGTCGCCGTCACCGCCAGCTATGTCAGCAAGCTGCTGATGCTGGAAGCAGGCGTCACGCCGCTCGGTTTCCCCAAGGAACATGTCACCGGCAGGATCGAGGTGACGCCGCGCCTGTCGACCAACGCGACCGCCCGCATCTGGGCCGACCGCAAGCCCGTGACCGACAGCATCATTGCCTATGCCGGCACGGAGGATCCTCGCACCGGCGCCTTCTGGGGCGCGGTCATGAAGAGCGGCGGCGGATTGTCCCTGTCCTATGACCGCAACGGCAATGGCGTCTATGCCGACGGTTCCTTCTATCATTATGACGGCACGGCAGTGCGCGACAATGACAGTGTGGAGATCAACGCCGGCGGCTATTTGCGCGCGTGGCAGAATGCGCGCTCGGGCGTTTCCGTCGGCTTCAACGTCAATTACCAGAATTACGACAACAACCAGAATTATTTCACCTACGGCCATGGTGGTTATTTCAGCCCTCAAAGCTTCCTCAGCGTCAATTTCCCGATCCGCTATTGGACGAATGACGGCCCGATGAGCATCCAGGCCAGCGTCGCGCCGGGCTATCAAAGCTATGATCAACAGGGTGAGCCGGTCTATCCGACGGAGCCGGGCGCGCAGGGCGTTCTGGATTTCCTCAAGAGCCAGAACAGCGATGTCCGCTCCCGCTATGACAGCATCAGCAAGACGGGCTTCGGCCTGTCGGCGACCGGCGCGATTTCCTACCGGGTCAGCCCGAATACCCGGCTGGGCGGGGAACTGAATATAAACACTTTCGGTGAATATAAGGAATTCAAGACACTTATCGGGCTCAAGCAGAATATCGGAGGCAATTGATGTTGTTCGTGAAGGACTTCCCGGTCGCGGGTGATCAGGACATCGCCATGCTCGCCTCCAGCGGGGAGGCTGCGCAGCGCTTCGTCAGCCTGATGCTCGCCGAAATCGCCTCCGCCGCCACGGCGGAGCAGATGCAGGGATTTTTCCGGGCCCTCGGCGCCCGCCTCGCGAAAAGCCATCCGATCGACAACGCCAGGAACATGGACAGGCTGACGCAGCACGGCAACATGGTCTGGGACAGGCTGCATTGGGGCAGCGTCCGTTTCGAACTGGACGATGAAGGAATCGACATCTTCCACCATGGCCTGCCCGAAAGGCTGGAGGGCGATGCTGAGGGAATCTGGGCAAAAGTCGCCCCCTTCATCCTGGAAGGAGCCTATGACGCATGGTTTCGGCAGATGGGCAGCGGCGAACGGCTCAGCACCAGGATTTCGCGCAACCAGGACGGGCATATCGAACTGCGCCATGGGATTTGAACGGCGGACGGTCCTGACCGTCCTCGCCTTCGCGCTGACGACCGGTTGCGCCCGTGCCAAATCTTCCAGATCCGCTGATGGCCTGATGCTCGATCCCGCGCTCTGGCAGGGCTACAAGGCCCGCTTCCTGGCGCCCGAAGGCAGGATCGTCGACAATGGCAATGGCGGCGTCAGCCATAGCGAGGGTCAGGGCTATGGCATGGTGCTGGCGCAGGCGGCGGGCGACGGTGCCGCCTTCGACGGCATGGCGCGCTGGACCGCCCAGACCCTGTTGCGCAAGGACGTGGCGCTGCACAGCTGGCGCTTCACCCCCGGCCGCGCCGATCCGGTGGCCGATCCCAACAATGCGACCGATGGCGACCTGCTGATCGCCTGGGCGCTGCTGATGGCGGGCCGCCGCTGGGGGAAGGCGGATTATCTGCATCAGTCAGCGGCCATCCGCGGCGCGATCGCGCAGAAGCTGATCGTGCAGCGTCACGGCTTCTCCCTGCTGCTGCCGGGCCTGGTCGGTTTTGCCAGGCCGGACCGGGTGGTCATCAACCCATCCTATTATGTGTGGCCGGCGATCGACAGCTTCGTCCGGCTGGAACCCCGTTTCTGGGGTCCGCTGGCTTCCGACGGCCTCAAGATCCTGAAGGCCGCGCGCTTCGGCCCGTCGGGCCTGCCCGCCGACTGGCTCGACATCAAGGGGAAGGGCGTGGTCGAACCGGCGGAGGGCCGCGATCCGGTCTTCGGCTTCGAGGGTATTCGCGTGCCGCTCTATTGCCTGATGAGCGGCCGACGCAGCGCATGCGACACCATCGCGCGCTACTGGTCTGCGCTCAACCGCGCCGGCAAGCCGTTGCCGGCCTGGGTGAATGTCGTGACCGGCGAAACGGCCCCCTATGCCCTGTCCGCGGGCGCCACCGCGATCGCAGGACGCCTGCTGGACCGCAACCTGCCGGCCGCCACCGCTGATCAGGACTATTATGCCGCAACGCTGGGACTGTTGAACCAGATGCGGATTTAGGCAGTATTTCCGCCGTTGTCCGCTTCTCCGCCTCCCGGAAGCGCAGCGCGCCTGACGGCAGCCATTGGCCATTCCTGCTCAAAAATCCTAAAGAAGCTCGATGACGTCCTCCCCTGACCTTGCCATTCGCTTGCGCCGCGCCGACTTCAACCGCGCCCTGGCAGAAGCGGACCTGAACGCCATCGCCCCCCTGCTCGCGCCCCAGGCCCTGCTCGTCACCGGATCGGACAGCGCCGTCATCTCCGGCCGCAAGGCGCAGCTCCAGGCCTGGAAGCGGGAATTCGCGGCCGCAAAGCGCGCCGTCTACACCCGCACGCCGGAAAATATCATCGTCTCGCCGGTCGAACCCATCGCGATGGAACATGGCCGGTGGCAGGGCGTGACCGCCGGTTCGGACCATGTCCTGGCATCGGGAAGCTACAGCGCCAAATGGCGGCAGATCGGCGCCGACTGGATCATCGAGGCGGAAATCTATGTGACGCTCGCCTGATGGGAAATGCTTGAACAGTGGCGCGCCCGCGCCCAATTAGAGGCTGTTCCTCCTCCCACGGGGGCCAGCAGTCCACGAGTAGCCATGACCACCGCCAATCCCCTTCTTGCCGACAGCGACCTGCCCGATTTCGCCGCCGTCCAGCCTGCCCATGTCGTCCCCGCCATAGAGGAGGCGATCGCAGCCCACCGCGCCGCCGTCGAAGGGATCACCGCCAGCGGGAAGGATGATTTCGAAGCGGTCATCCTCGCCGCCGAGCGTGCCGATTTCCTGTTGTCGCGGGTCTGGTCCCCGATCGGGCACCTCTCCTCCGTGGCGGATACGCCCGAATTGCGGGAAGCGCATGCCGCCGCCCAGACGCTGATGACCGCCTATCTGATGGAGGCGGGGCAGAACCGGGCACATCACGATGCCGTTGCCCGGTTGGCCGCCCGCCCCGATTTCGCCGGCCTGCCGCCCGCCGCCCGCCGCGCCGTCGATCTTGCCCTGCGCGGCTTCCGCCTGGCGGGCGTCGCGCTGGAGGGGAAGGCGCGGCAACGCTTCCTCGACATCGGCGTCGCCTTGAGCGACCTCAGCACCAAATTCGGCAATGCCGTGCTCGATGCGACCGAAGCCTGGAGCGAGCATGTCACCGACGAAGCGGCGCTCGAAGGGGTGCCGGACAGCGACAGGGCGACCCTCGCCGCCTATGCGCAGGAACGCGGGCTGCCGGGCTGGCTCATCACCCTGCGCCAGCCCAGCGTGCTCGCCATCCTCTATCACGCCAGGGACCGGGCGCTGCGGGAACGGGTCTATCGCGCCTACAACACCCGCGCCTCCGACCAGGCAGAGGACAGCAGCCACGACAACAGTGAACGGATCGACGCGATCATGGCGCTGCGCCATGAGGCGGCGCAGATATTGGGCTTTGCCGATTCCGCCGCCCATTCGCTGGAAACCAAGATGGCCGCCGACGCTGACGAGGCGCTGGCCTTCCTGACCGATCTCGCCCGGCGGGCACGGCCGGTCGGGGAGCGTGAACTGGCCGACGCGCGCGCCTTCGCCGCCGACCATCTGGGGCTGGACGATGTGCGGCCCTGGGATCTTTCCTATGTCGCCGAAGCGATGCGCCGCACCTTGCACGGCGTCGATCAGGAGGCGCTGAAGGCCTATTTCCCCCTGCCCCGCGTGCTTGCGGGAACGCAGGCGCTGATCGGCCGGCTGTTCAACGTCCGCCTGGTCGCTCGCCAGGGCGTGTCGTCCTGGCATCCGGACGTGCTGTTCTATGATGTGCTGGACGCGGACGACAGCGTGGTGGCGGGCGTCTATCTCGACCTGTTCGCGCGCGCGGGCAAGCGGGGCGGCGCATGGATGGACGTCTGTCGTTCGCGCTTCCGCGACGCCGATCGGCTGCATCTTCCCGTCGCCTATCTCACCACCAATTTCGCGCCCCCGTCGGGCGAACGGCCTTCGCTGCTGACGCATAACGACGTGGTGACGCTATTCCACGAATTCGGCCATGTGCTGCATCATCTGCTCACAGAGGTCGACCTGCCCTCCATCGGCGGCATCAGCGGCGTGGAATGGGACGCGGTGGAACTGCCCAGCCAGTTCATGGAAAATTTCGCCTGGGACAGGGACACGCTGATCGAGCTGTCCGGCCATGTCGACAGCGGGGAACCGCTGCCGCAGGCGATGTTCGACCGGCTGCTGGCGGCGCGGCAGTTCCAGGCAGGCCTTGCCATTTTGCGCCAGATTGAATTCGCGACCTTCGACCTGCTGCTCCACCGCGACTATGATCCGGCGCAGGGCGCGCGGGTCAACGCCATGCTCGATCAGGTGCGCCAGGCGGTCGCCGTGATCCATCCGCCGGAATGGAACCGCTTCGCCCATGCCTTCAGCCATATCTTCGCGGGCGGTTATGCGGCGGGCTATTATTCCTATCTCTGGGCCGAACTCCTGTCGGCCGACGCCTTCGAGATTTTCGCCCATGCCGACATCCCCGGCGGCGGCGCGACCGCTTTCCGCCGCGAAATCCTCGCGGCTGGGGCCAGCCGCCCTGCGGCGGACAATTTCCGGGCCTTTGCCGGCCGCGCACCGGAGGTCGACGCCCTGCTGCGCATGCGGGGCCTGGCTGCCTAGGGTTTGTTCCTGTGAGATTGCGCGCTGCGCTGCCGTTCAGAAATGGGCGGTATATCCACCGTCCACCGCCAGCACCTGCCCGGTCACATAGGATGCCGCGTCCGACACCAGGAACAGCACCGGGCCGACAATCTCCTCCGGCCGTCCCCATCGCCCCAGCGACGTTCGCCGCGCCAGATGATCCGCAACGCCCGGATCGGCGATCATCTCCTCATTGGCGTCCGTCGCGAAATAGCCAGGCGCGACGGCATTCACCGTGATGCCGCGAACGCCCAGTTCCGCCGCCAGAGCCCGCGTCAGCGCGTCCAGCCCGCCCTTCGCCATGGTGTAGGCGGCATCACCCGATCGGGCGATCTGGCCCGCGATGGAGGTGACGTTGACGATCCGCCCGCCTTCCCTCATGTCGCCAGCCACTACCCGGACAAGATCGAAGGGCGCGACCAGATTGACTTCCAGCATCCGCCGTACCGCGAGCCTGTCCAGCTCTCCGATCGGCCGGCGGTCGCGATGGCCGGCATTGTTGACCAATATGTCGATCGGGCCGCGGCGACCGAGCGCCGCCCGAAGCGCCTCCCCATCCTCCAGGTCGAAGATCAGCGGCTCGCCCGTCCCGCCTGCGGCGGCGATGGCGGCGGCCGTGTCCTGAAGCTGCGCCGCCCGTCGGCCATGGAGCAGGACATGCGCGCCCGCCCCCGCAAGGCCCAGCGCGATTTCGCGTCCCAGGCCGCGCCCGGCCCCGGTGACGAGAGCGATCTTCCCTTGCAACATTCAACCTTCTCCACCAGCCGGTCAGGCGAGGGCGAAGGCCTTGCCCCGCCCACGATTGATGAACAGCACCAACCCAGCGCCGATCAGGCACAATATCCCCGCCGCGACGAAGGCGGGCATATAGCTTTGCCAGACCGTCCGGGAAAGACCGCCCGCCAGCGCCGCACTCGCGGCGCCCAGCTGGTGACCGGCGAAGATCCAGCCGAACACGACATTGGCCCGTTCCGGCCCAAAACGCTGCGCCGTCAGCTTGACGGTCGGCGGCACGGTCGCAACCCAGTCCAGACCGTAGAAGGCCGCGAAGATCGACAGGCTGTAAAGCGAGAAATCGCTGAACGGCAAATAGAGCAGCGACAGCCCCCGCAGCCCGTAATAACAGCACAGCAGCCAGCGATTGTCGAACCGGTCCGACAGCCAGCCCGACGCGAGCGTACCTGCAAAGTCGAACAGCCCCATCATCGCCAGCATCGACGCCGCGCCCACCGCCGCCAGCCCATAATCCCCGCACAGCGCGATGAAATGCGTCTGGACCAGCCCGTTGGTGCTGGCGCCGCATATGTAGAAGGTGAAGAACAATATCCAGAAGCTCGGCACCCGCGCGGCGTCGGCCAATATGCGAAGCGGGCTGATCAGCAGGGCGCCGAAACCGGCTGGCTGAGCTGGCACGGGATGGACCTCGCTCTCGCCATAGGGCGGCAGGCCGAGGTCGGAGGGACGATCCCGCATCAGCAGCAGCACGGCCAGCGCCGCCAGCAGGATCGCTCCGCACACCAGCAGGATGGCGGCCCGCCAGCCGAAACGCTCCGTCAACGCGGCAAGCAGCGGCAGGAAGGCCAGTTGGCCCGTCGCGGTGCTGGCGGACAGCAGTCCCATGACCAGCCCCCGCCGATGGGTGAACCAGCGCGTGGCGACGGTGGCGCCCAGCACCATGGCGGTAAGGCCCGTGCCTATGCCGATGACCACGCCCCATAGCAGGACCAGTTGCCACAATTGGGTCATGCCCATCGACAGCAGCAGCCCGCCGATGACGATCGACAGCGAGATCAGCATCATCCGCCGCACGCCGAAGCGGTTCATGAAGGCGGCGGCAAACGGCCCCATGCAGCCGAACAGGACGAAGCGTATGGCCAGCGCCCCGGAAATATCCGCCGCGCTCCAGCCGAATTCCTTCTGCAGCGGGATGATGAACACGCCGGGCGCGCCTACCGCGCCCGCGACGACCAGCATGGTGAGGAAGGTCGCGGCCAGCACCGCCCAGCCATAATGGATTTGCCGCGCACCCATATGGCGCGCGAGGATGGCGGACAGCATGCAGGCCTCGGTTCCGGATCGACAGACCGGCATTTGATGGTGATCATCGTCAAATGGTCAAGGGGCCAGTTGGCGCGCCGTGGACATGAACAACCGGCGCTGGCGGGTGCAGCGTCTTACCGCGCAGGCGGCTGAATGACCGCATCCTCCCGCTTTTCCGGACGGATGTAGATGGAGGTGAGTTCGGGGATGGCGCGCTTCAACTCGCTCTCCATCTCCTCGATCAGGCTTTCGGCCCGGCCCATGAGCAGGTCGTCGTCGAAATCGGCGCTGATCGCCACGAAGACGGCATCGGGCGCGGTGTGGATGGTGCGGATGTGATTGACGGCGGTGATCTCCGGCCGCCGGTCGAGCAGCAGCCGCACGGTGTCGATGATCGCTCGGTCAGCGCTCTCCCCGATCAGCAGGCCCTTTGCCTCCCGCGCCAGCAGGACCGCCACCCCGCCCAGCACCAGCCCGATGATGATGGAGGCGACGCCGTCCAGTCGGGCATCGCCGAAATAATGGCTCGCCCAGACGCCGATCGCCGCCACGACCAGACCGATGAGAGCGGCGCTGTCTTCGAACAGGACGATAAAACCCGCCGGATCCTTCGACCGGCGGATCGACTGCCACCAGCTGCTCGGCCCCCGGCTGCGCCCGAATTCGCGCACGGCGATGGTCCAGGACGTGCCCTCCAGCAGGAAGGCGATGGCCAGGACCGCGTAATTGACGGCCGGATCGCGCAGCGGCTCCGGCCGCGCGACATGCAGCCAGCCCTCATAGACCGATACGCCCGCACCAACCGCGAAGATCAGGATCGCGACGACGAAAGCCCAGAAATACAGTTCGCGCCCATAGCCGAAGGGATGGGCCGCATCGGCCGGCCGCTTCGCCTTGGACTGACCATGAAGCAGCAGCAGCTGGTTGCCGCTGTCGACCAGCGAATGCACCCCCTCCGTCAGCATGGAGGAGGAGCCGGTCAGCGCGGAGGCGATGAATTTGGCGACTGCTATCCCGACATTGGCCAGCAGCGCGCCATAAAGGACGATATTTTCCCGGACATGCGCGGCGCGACCACCCTTCTCCACGAACGTTCAGCCCGGATAGGGGGCGAACTGGAACAGGCGCGCCGCACGCGCCACGTCGTCCGCAATCATCGCATCGGTAGAGCTCGACCGCCCCTCCACCGCCTTCCGGGTAGAATTGAGAGCCAGAGCTTTCACAACCATCGCCTATCTCCATCTGCCCCATTCGCACGGCGAATCGGGTTCCGGCCAATGAACTCCCCGGCGGGGGATGAGTTCTTCGGGCAGAGGAGATTTGCAATGCCCGAAATCCAGGAGATGATCCACGAAGATGGCCTGCCCGGTCATGAAAGCCGGCTGGAACCCAGGCCCGAATGGGAACCCCGCTACCCCGGCTCCGGCCGTCTGGAGGGCAAGGTGGCGATCGTCACCGGCGCCGACAGCGGTATCGGGCGGGCGGTTGCCGCTCTCTACGCCCGCGAAGGCGCCGATGTCGCCATATTCTATCTCTGCGAACATGACGATGCGGCCCGGACCGCGGCGATCGTCCGCGCGGAGGGACGGCGGGCGCTGGCCGTGGCGGGCGACCTGGGCGACCGGGACTTCTGCCAGCGGGCGGTGGCGCAGGTGGTGAAGGAGCTCGGCCGGATCGACATTCTCGTCAACAATGCGGGCGAACAGCATCCCGACAGCGATATCACCGACATCAGCGAGGAACAGCTGCGCCGGACCTTTCAGACCAACATCTTCGCCATGTTCTTCCTGACGCAGGCGGTGCGGCCGCACCTGAAGCGCGGGGCGGCGATCGTCAACTGTACCTCCGTCACCATGTATCAGGGATCGAAGGAACTGCTCGACTATTCGAGCACGAAGGGAGCGATCACTGCCTTCACCCGGTCCCTGTCGGAAAATCTGGTGGGCGACGGCATCAGGGTGAACGCCGTCGCGCCGGGGCCGATCTGGACCCCGCTCAACCCCAGCGGCGGGGCCAGTCCGGAAAAACTGGCGCATTTCGGGGAGAGCACGCCCATGGGCAGGCCCGGCCAGCCCAATGAGGTCGCCCCCGCCTTCCTCTTCCTCGCCTGCGACGACGCCAGCTACATGTCGGGCCAGGTGCTGCACCCCAATGGCGGCACCATCGTCAACGGTTAGAGCATTTTCAAGTTGACCGTTTTACGGTCGGCGGCTCGGAAAATGCGGCATCAAAAGACCGGAGCGTTTCTGCTCATTCAGATCGCCGCTCTGGATTCCTTGTTTTCCGCGATTTCTTGACCAGCGATCGGTTCCGATCGCTTGGAAATCGCTCTAGCCGGCATGATCGGAGGTTGCCGCGCCGTCTCTCAGGCGATCCGCGATCCCGCCCAGCCTTCGCCCCCTCTTCCCAGTGAAGACCGGGGGACCGCCCGCCGGTTCAGGCTGATGACGGCGCTGTTTTCGCTCCATGACTGGATCAACGCGGGAATGGTCTCCGAAGGGGCGGGGCGGCTGAAATAGAAACCCTGGGCATAATCGCAGCCCATCTCGCGCAGCCTGATCGACTGGTCCGCCTCTTCCACACCTTCGGCCACCACCTTCATGTTGAGCGCCCGGCCCAGCGTGATCAGCGCGGATACGATGGCGCCGTCGCTCTCGCGCGCGGTGACCCCGCTGACGAAAGATCGGTCGATCTTCAGCGTGCTGACCGGCAGGGACCGCAAATGGGTGAGCGAAGCGAAGCCGGTCCCGAAATCGTCGAGCGCCAGCGGGATGTTGCACATGTGCAGTTCGTCGATGGAACGGCGGACCGCGTCCGATCCGGCGCCCAGGAACACGCCCTCCGTGATCTCGATCTCGATCGAATCGGGCGCGATCGAAAATCGCTCCATCGTCTCGATCAATCGTCCGGCAAAGCGCTCCCGCCGCAATTCGGCGGACGAGACATTGATGGCGACATGCCCCACGGCCAGGCCGCGCGCGCGCCAGGCGGCCATGTCGGAAAAGACCTGGCTGGTCATCGTCTGGCCGATCATGTCGGCCACGTCATGATCGTCGAAAGCCGCGTAGATCTCGGCCGGCGACCGGATGGTGCCGCAACTGTCGCGCCACCGCAGCAGCGCTTCAAATCCGACCAGCTCGCCGGTCTGCAACGACACCTTGGGCTGATAATAGCTTATGATAGTGCCGTCGCGCACAGCGGTCCTGGCCCGGTTGATCATCGCCACCCGTTCCTGCATGTCCTCCAGCAACGACTGCTCGAACATCTGCACCCGCCCGCGCCCCAGCGACTTGGCGCGGTACAGCGCCAGGTCGGCATGACGCAGCAATTCGGTCGCCACGCGCCCGTCCTCCGGGAATGCGGCGACGCCGACGCTGACCCGGCATTCCAGCGAACGTCCCGCCGCGAACAGCGTCTCGCGGATGGTGAGCGCGCGATCGGCAAGATCTGCCAGTTGCTGCCGGTTGTCGGCATTCTCGATCAATATGGCGAATTCGTCGCCGCCCAGACGCGCCACCACTCCCTCGCCGGCGAAGATCGCCTTCAGGCGCGCGGCAAAGCTCTTCAGCAGGTCATCACCGGCATGATGGCCCATCAGGTCGTTGACGTCCTTGAAATTGTCGATGTCCAGCAGGAACACGCCGACCTTCTTGAAATCGGTCAGCGCCCTTCCCAGCGCCTTGTCCAGGCAGGCGTTGAACATCGCGCGGTTGGGCAGCTCCGTCAGCGAATCATGGTCGGCATTCCAGCGTATCTGCTCCTCGATCAGCACGCTTTCGTGGATATCCTCGGTATAGCCATACCAGCGGATGATCCGGCCTTCATCGTCCCGCCGGGGATAGGCCTGGGCCCGCATCCAGCGATACTGGTCGTTGACCATCAGCCGAACGCGCACGTCGAACGGCTCGCCGGTCGCATGGGAATGGGCGACGCGTTGCGTCACCGGCTCGACATCGTCGGGATGGGTGGCGGAAAGCCAACCGGAACCTGCCGCCTCATCCCGCTCAAGTCCGGTATTCTCCAGCCACCGATCGGTGAAATCGATGATCCGCCCCTCCGCATCGGCTATCCAGGGCAGTTGCGGATTATATTCGACGATCAGCCGCAGATTTTCCATGCTGCGCCGGAGCAGGTCGATTTCCGCATGCTCCGACGTCACGTCGACCGCCACCAGATCGACGACTGGCCGATCCGGCCCCCGATGCCGGGCCTGCGCAAGAACGCGGATATGCCTGAGGTCGCCGGCACCGCCGTGCAACGTAAGAGTCGCTTCGGCTTGCTGCTCCTGGCGAACGACGCGGATAATCTCAAAGATCGGCTTGCGGAGGGCGCCCCGAACCCCACGAAGCCAGTTAAAAAGGGGTTGCGATGGCGCCAGGCCAAAATGATGCGCAGCGGCGGGATCAGGGTGAAGCCGGCCATCGCCATCCACCACGCACCGCAGAACGCCAGCCGACGCCAGAATTTTCTGGTCGCCATCCATCGGGTCTTGCCTGCCTTTCCATTCGTCAGGTGACCGCGATGAAATGTGGTCCGCCATTATACTCCTGCTGTTCCGACGCCAGGGGCGTTGCAAATGATTCACCATCTGCTGGCTAAGATTTGATTAATGACCGGCCCTCATGCACCGGCGGCCAGCATGCTCAAAATGTCGAAGAAAGGCTGATGCCGTAGGTGCGGGGCGCACCATAGGCGGCCGTGCGAAAAACGCCCAAACCGGATCGATCGTCGGCATAGGTCTTGTAGATCTTGTCGGTCAGGTTCTTGACCCAGGCAGCGACCTCCCAATTGTCGTGGCGAAGCCCGAGACGAAGATTGGCCAGGGTACGCGGACCGGACTTGAAGCTGTCGGAATTGGTCGGTTCGAAATAGACGGTCGAGCGGTAATCCATGTCGGCGCGGGTGAAGATCGTCCCGAACGCGACCGGCACCTCATAGGTGACCGCGCCATATGCCGAAAAATGCGGCGCCAGCACCAGGTCCTTGCCCGAACAGTCCATGCTGCCGCCACCGACCGACGCAGGCACGCCGCAATTGTCGAACCGCTTGTAATGCGCATCGAGCACCGCCGCATTCCCCTCGATCCGCAGACGGGAGGAGATTTGAAGGGCCATCTCTCCCTCCACCCCCTGGATCTGGGCGCGTCCGGCATTGGTCAGCGCCAGCCCGGTGCCCAGCACCTGCGAGACCTGCAGCCGTTCATAATCCGTCACGAACGCCGCCAGGTTCAGCCGCAACCGCTTGCCAAAGGTCAGCGCCTTGAAGCCGACCTCATAGCTGGTCGCCTTTTCCGGGGTGGCGGTCAGGCCGCTCAACGACGAAGCGATGTCGACATTATAGGCCGCACTCTTGAAGCCCCTGGAAAAGCGGCCGTAAAGATTGGCGTCCGGGGCAATCTCATAGGACAGGGTTGCGCTCGGCGACAGATCATTGTCGGTCGAATGCCCGTCAAAGGTCAGCGCGGGGAATCCCAGCAGCGGGAATATGCCGGAAACGTCATCCTGCACGAAATGGGCGCGCTTCTTCTCCCGCGTATAACGCAGGCCCGCCGACAGGGAGAGACGATCGGTCAGCGCATAATCGAGCCTCCCGAACAGCGCACCGCTCTCCGTCTTCACGCTGCCCATGGTGGTCAGCACGGGGTTGCCGGGAACGCCGGTGTCGGCGCCCAGTCCCAGTCCCCGGTCGGTCCGCACCATCTGGTCGAAATAATAGGCGCCGACCAGATAGTGTAGCTTCCCCGTCCCGCCGGCCAGCCGCAATTCCTGGCTGAAGAAATGCGAATCATCGCTGAAATTGTCGGCCGAGACGAAGTCCACCTGTTCCTGATCGTCGTCCAGCGACGCTTCATAGGAAGAATCGCGATAGGCCGTGATCGACGTCAGCGACATCGTGTCGGACGTCCATTCGGCCGTCAACGAAAGTCCCTGGCTGTCGCGATGCAGCCGGTTGGGTCGGTTGTTGTTGATATGCAGCGGCTGCCGCGAGGGAAAGTCGGCCGGATAGCCCGCCAGCGCATCCGCCTGGAAAAAGGCCGGCACGCCCCGGTCGCGCAGGCCGTCCCAGCGCGCAATGAAAGACAACTGGTCGGTCGGCGCGAATTTGGCCGAAAGGCGCCAAGTCAACAGGTCGGTCGACCCGGCATCCTGACCGCCCGACAGATGCCGGTAGAAACCGTCCTGCCGCGCATAGGCGACCGCCCCGCGCACCGAAAAGCGGTCGTCAAGGCGCGCGCCCAGCACGGCTTCGCCGCGGCGATAGTCGTAATTGCCCGCGTCCAACCGGACGGACAGGCCCGGATCGGCGTCCGGCTGGATGGTCTGGACATTGATCACGCCGGCTATGGTGTTCTTGCCATATTCCGTGGCCTGCGGCCCGCGGGCGATCTCGACCCGATCGATGTCCAGCAGATGCTGGACGAAATTTTCCGGCCGGCCGACATAGACCCCGTCGACATAGATGCCCACGCCGGTTTCCAGCCCGATATTGCGGACGAGCGTGGAAATGCCGCGAATGGAAATCTGCCCCTGCAACTGGCCCGCAATGCCGCCGCTGATATCGACATTGGGCGCGAAGCGGGTCAGGTCGGTAATGCTTTGCAGGCCGGCGGCGACGATCGTGTCGCCCGAAACGCTGGTGACGGAGAGGGGCGCCTTGAGCAGCGGTTCAGGCACCTTGCGCGCTGTCACCAATATGTCGGCGTCAGGAACGGCCTGCGCCCATGCAGCGCCGGGCGGCGCCATCGCAAACACAGCCGACGTGAGAAGCAGCCGCTTCCAACACCCCTTATAACCCCAAATATGCATGGCCCACGATCCGTTATATTCTTGATGATCCTTTCCTGTAACCGGGCTTGGTAAATTACAGGTTAAACGCCATCCCCATCCTTCTCCGGATCGGACGCGCGCGGCAATGTTCGAGCAGTGTTCAATAGGACGTCAGTTCGACCTCCATCTGCCGGAAACCATTCACGAAATTGGCGTGAACGCGGCGCAGCTCGCCAACCACATTCACTTGCAGTCGCCGCTTCATCAATTCCTCCAGAAGGATCCGAAGCTGCAATTCCGCCAGGCGGGCGCCCACGCAACGATGAATGCCATGCCCGAAGGAAAGATGGCGCCTGGCATTGGCGCGCGACAGGTCCAGCCGATCAGCGTCCGGAAAGACGGCTTCGTCGCGATTGGCGGAAATATACCACAGCGCCAGCTTGTCGCCCGCGGCGATCCTCTGCCCCGCCAGTTCGCAATCCGCCGTCGCCGTCCGCCGCATATGCGCGATGGGCGTGTGCCAGCGGATGATCTCCTGGACGGCGTTGGGCAACAGGCTCTCGTCCGCGATCAGCTTCGCCCGCTCATCGGGAAAGCGGTCCAGCCCCAATATGGCGGCCGACATGCTGGTCCGGCTGGTGTCATTGCCGCCGACGATCAGCAGGGCCAGATTGCCGATGAATTCCATGGGCCCCATTTCCGACATGCTGTCGCTGCGGATCATCATGCCCAGCAGGTCGGTCCCCTCCGGACTGGCCCGGCGCTGTTCCCAGAGCAGGTGGAAATAGGTCGCCATCTCCGTCAGCATCTCGCGCCGCACCTGGAACAGTTCGGCTATGCGGGCCGCTTCCATATGCCCGGCCCAGTCGGACCAGAACGTCAACAGATGGCGGTCCTCCCACGGAAAGCCCAGGATCGTCGCCAGCATGCTGGTGGCAAGCTCGATCGAAACCTTCTCCACCCAATCGAAACGACTGCCCACGGGCAGGCTGTCCAGCACCGTTGCGGTATGCGCGCGCAGCTTCACCGCCAGTTCGGCGATATGCGCGGGCGTAAAGGCGGGCGCCACGGTCTTCCGCTGCGCGCTGTGCTCCGGTTCATCCATGGCGATGAACATCGGAAGCTGGAATTCCTCGCCCGGCGCGGGGTCGGCAATGGTGATGCCGCCATATTTCCAGGAGGAGGAAAACAGGTCCGGCTTCCCTTCCACCTCCATGATCAGCGAGTGGGAACAAACGTTCCAATAATCGCCATAGGCCGTGCCCTCCACCCGATTCAGTGGCGCCGCCTCGCGCATCTGCCGGAACAGCGGTTCCCAACGCGCCTGGGAATAGAGTTCCGGACGACTCGTGTCGCCCGCGATGGCCGGCGCGCCCTCATCCTGTCCATGCGACGCCAGCCATGCATCGACCGCATCATCGGCGGAAGGTTCGGTTCGGTATGTCGGCAGCATGTTGTCCCCATCGTTGATGTCCGGTCTGTGGCCGACCTTTTGCCTTTCCGTCGCCATGTCAAGCGCCGGTCGACCGACATCCCGCCCAGGGCTCGCCCTGCCGCAAAGAAGAAGCACGGCGCGGGGGAGCAGGCTTAACCCGCCTTTAAGACCTGGCGCTGCATGACGACAGGCATAGCCTGCGCGAGGAACCATGAGCGAATATATCCCCAGCACCCAGCTTCGCGCCGGAAGCTCGACGACCGCCGCCGATTTCATCGCCGGGGTCGACGGCATGCTCAGCATCGACAGCCTCGTGACCCGCTTCAGCCAGGCGCTGGGCCTTCAGGCCGCCAGTCATGCCTGCTACGACGTCAGCGACGGCGGCCGGCGCTTCCTGTTCGGGGAAACCGGCCTGTTCGGGGAGGCCGGCTGGCGCGGCCCCATCGCGCAGCCCGATGCCCTTCCCCGGCTGTGTTTCCCGATCACCGGATGGGACGAGCGGCCCTATGAGGTGGAGATCCGCCTGCTCAGCATGCTCGAAAGCCCGCAGGAGCATGCGAACCTGCACGCCATGGCGACGCTCTATCTGTGCAGGGGCATCGCCCTGCTCGACGCGCGGGATGATCCGGCCGCCACAGACCTGACGGAGACGGAAATTTTCTGCCTCGACCGGCGGCAGGCCGGATGGTGCGACCTCGACATTGCAGAAGCGCTCGACCGCTCCGTGCAGGCGATAAAGGTCCATGTGCAGCGCGCCCGGCAGAAGCAGGGCGCCTGAAAGCATCCGAATTCCTTGCGCTCGGATGGATTGTACAGCGCAACTTTCCGATGACCTGCCGCGTATAATATGCTAGAGGCGCTGCCGCTGCTTGCGGGGGACCGACGGATTTGATTCATCTGATTTCGAAGGACAATTCCGCCCTTTACCAGGAAGAGATCAGAGATTTGCACCAGGCCCGCGCGGAGGTGTTCGTTAACCAGCTTGGCTGGGATCTCACGGTCAAGGACGGATTGGAATATGACGAATATGATGATGCGCGCGCGAGCAACATCATAGGGTTTTCGGCGGAAAACCAGGTCGTCATGGGGCTGCGCTTCCGCCCCACGGACGACTGTTCCATGCTGCTCGACCATTTTTCGCATGTCCTGCCGGCCGGCATCCGTCCGATCGACGATGGGCGCACCTGGGAATTGAGCCGCGGGTTCTGCGTCGAGCGGGGTATGCGCCGTCACAATCTGCGGCGCAAGGCCGCCTGCATGATCGCGCCGCTGGAGCTTGCCTATGAGGCCGGGATCGACCGCTGCGTGGGCTTCACCGACGTGCGCATGCTCAGCTTCTGCTATGGCGTCGGCTGGAAACTGACCCTGCTCGGCTCCGCCACGGACTATGGCCAGGGGGAGGCCGTCGCCTATGAGGTGGAAGTGTCGCAGGCGGCGCTCGATGAGATGCGCCAGATGTGGGGCCTGCCCCGGCCCTCGCACATCTTGATCGACAAGCTGCTTCCAGGGGAAGACAATGTGCATGTCGCGGCGGCCCGGCTGACGCGCGAGCATCCGGAACTGCAGAAGATCGCCGCCCAGCCGGAGATCGAGTCCGGCACACATCCGTCCGCCACGACCGGGGCGGACGTCTATTATGGCAGGTTCGGGGCATCCCGTTCGGCTTCAAGGGGACATTGATGAATTCCGACCTTATTCGACAGGCATCGGCAGAGGAAATCGAAAGCTGGATCGTCGCGCACATCGCCGAAATCGTGAATGTGGCGCCAGCCGCCATCTCGCCCGATGCGCCTTTCGACAGTTTCGGGATTGATTCCGCCAAGGCGATCTCGCTGATGGTGGAGCTGGAAAACTGGCTGAACCTGCCCGACGAACTGCCGCTGGAACTGCTGTTCGAGGCGGAATCGATCCGCGACGCGGCGACGGGCATCGCCGCGGCGGTCAGCGACATGGCGATGCAGCAGGGCGGCGCCCCGCAATGATCCAGGACGAACAGATCGAATATGGCGGCTCGGCCGCCGCCATCCGCCACCATTATGATGTCGGCAACGATTTCTATTCGGCGTGGCTCGACCCCAGCATGACCTATTCCAGCGCGATGTGGGACGGCCTGCCAAAGGACGCCCCGCTGGAGGAGGCGCAGCAGCGCAAGCTCGACTATCATGCGGAATCGGTCGGCGCGGGCGAAGGCATGCGCATATTGGACGTCGGCTGTGGCTGGGGCGGCATGATGCGCAACCTGCGCAGCACCCATGGCGTCAGCGAATGCGTCGGCCTGACGCTGAGCGAGGAACAGCTCGCCTATATCGAGCAATTGGGCGATCCCGGCATCAGCGCGGTCCTTTCCAACTGGCACGACTATTGCCCCGACCGGCCGTTCGACGCGATCATCTCCGTCGGCGCGTTCGAACATTTCGCCCATCCGCAGCAGAGCGTGGAGGAGCGTCGCGGCGTGTACCGTGAATTCTTCCAGGCCTGCCGCGACTGGATGAAGGGCAAGGGCCGCCTCTCGCTCCAGACCATCGCCTATGGCAGGATGTCGCCGGAGGATGCCAATCCCTTCATTTCGAACGAGATCTTCCCGGCCGCGGAACTGCCGACGCTGGAGGATATCGTCGTCGCATCCAAGGGGCTGTTCCGCATGGAAAGGCTGCGCGACGATGGGCTGGACTATGCGCGCACCTGCGAGATGTGGAGCAACCGGCTGCGCAGCGCGGTGCGCGGCGGCGTGGTCGATCCCGCGGTCCATCCGGTCGAGAAATATTCCCGCTATCTGCGCATGTCGGCAGCCGGTTTCCGCATGCGCAAGATCGGCCTGCTTCGGATAGCCTTCGCCGCGGAATGACCAGAATATCGGGTTCGCATAAAGAAATGCAGATAGACTTCAGCCGGTCGATCGTCGACATCGTCCTCGATCATGGCAACAGCATTCCGGATCGGACGGCGCTGATATTCGACCAGGGCGACGGCGCGCAGAGCAGCCTGACCTATGCCGAGTTGGCGACGCGGATCACGCAGCTTGCCGGCGCCCTGTCGGCCCGGGGGCTGGCGGGTCGGCGGATCGCCCTCCTCTTCTCGGCGGGTACTGATTTCGCACTCGCGCTGCTCGCCTGCCTTGCGGCCGGCGGCGTCGCCATTCCGCTCGCCCCGGTCGGCCGGCGCAAGGCAAGGCTCCAGAATATCCTGAACATGCTGGGCGACATCCGGCCCGACTGCATCCTGCTGGACGACAGCATGGCCGCGCTGTTCGGGGACGAACTGTCCGCCGCCCTCGCCGTCGGCCCGGTGCGCTATCTGGAATTTGCCGCGCTCGCAGCCGAACCGCACCCCTTTGCGGCACTGACGCTCCGGCCCGACCAGCTTGCCGTACTGCAGTTCACCTCCGGCACCACGTCCAATCCCAAGGGGGTGATGATCAGCCATGGCAACATCATCGCCAATGAGGCGATGATCCAGGTCGCCTTCGGCCATGACCAGGATTCCCATTTCGTCGGCTGGGTGCCGCATTATCACGACCAGGGCCTGTTCGGTAATATCCTGCAGCCGCTGTTCCTGGGCTCCACCTGCGTGATCACCTCGCCCGCCGCGTTCATCAACCGGCCGATGTTCTGGCTTCAGCTCATCACCCGCTACGGCGCGCATACCAGCGGCGGCCCGAATTTCGGCTACGATCTCTGCGTCGATTTCGCCACGCGCCGGGGCATGCCGGACGATCTCGACCTGTCGGGCTGGCGCGTCGCATTCAACGGCGCGGAACGGGTCCGGCCCGGCACGCTCGACCGCTTTGCCGAATGCTTTGCCGATGCGGGATTCGACAGACGCGCCTTCCTGCCCTGCTACGGCCTGGCTGAATCCACTCTCGTGACCATCGCGGTCCCGCCGCAAAGCGACCCGATCGTCAAAAGCTATGACAGCCGCGCTCTGGCGGCGGGACGGGCGGAGGAAAGCAAGGACAGGGAAGGCGTGCTGGAGCTCGCCTGCTGCGGCCCCGCCATGGCGGGGGCAGAGGCGCGGATCGTCGATCCTGCGACCGGCGCAGCGCTGCCCGACGGGGCGGTGGGCGAAATCTGGCTGCGCGGACCGCACATCACCGCCGGCTATATCGACAATCCCGCCGCGACGGAGGCAAGCTTCGGCCGGCTGGACGAAGGGGCCCCGTTCCTGCGCACCGGCGATCTCGGCTTTGCAGCGGCCGAAGGATTCTTCATCGTCAGCCGTCTCAAGGACCTGATCATCGTCCGCGGCCGCAACCATGCGCCCAGCGACGTCGAGCAGATCTGGTCGGAACTCTCCGGAACGGTAGGCCAGGCGAGCGCCGCCGCCGTGGAGATCGAGATGGGCGATACCCAGCACATCGTCCTGATCGCGGAAATGAAGCGCGACGACGCCCGCGCCCTGTCCGACGAGAAGGTGCAGGAGATGGCTGGCCGGCTGCGCGCCATGGCCATGGAACGGCTGGAACTGGCCGTCACCGATCTGGTGCTGGTGTCCGCCAGCACGATCCCCCGGACGACCAGCGGCAAGGTGCAGCGCAAACAGGCGGGCCGGATGCTGATGGACGGGGAACTGACCGTCCTCGCCATGGCAGGCCCGCTGGCGCAGGCGTTCGGGCCGTCCGAACAAGGCGCATCCGCTGCCGGCCAGAGCGCGCTGCGATAGATCAGAGGCAGGTCGCGCTCCGGGGTCTGGGCACGACGGACCGGACTCATTCCTTGAAGCCGCGGCCCGGCAGGCGTAAATTGCCATGGACTGCATAGCCCGTGCCCGAAGCGGAGAGGATGACCCGATGACTGGCCTGTCGCCGACGCGCTGGAGCGGCTCATGGAGCGCCGCCGCCCTGTTGCTGGCTGCCGCCCCCGGCCCAGCCCTGGCCCAGTCGATGATCCTTCCCGAAGGCATGGCGATCCAACTGGAGACGCGTCAGGAAATATCCTCCAAATCCGCCCGCGTCGGGGACCGGGTCGAACTGGCGGTGGCCAGGCCCGTGACCATCGGCGGCGTCACGCTCATCCCTGCGGGCAGCCCGGCAGTCGGGGAAGTCAGCCGGGTCAGGGACAATGGCCTGCTCGGCCGCTCCGGCAAGCTCGACATCAAGGTCAGCACCGTCAAGGCGGGCGGAACGGATGTGCCCGTGCGTGGCCAGCGCAATGCGCAGGGCAAGTCCGGCACCCTGGGCGCCGTCGGCGCGGGCATCGTCTTCCTCCCGCTCGCGGTCCTCGTGCACGGCAAGGATGTCAAGCTACCGGCCGGCACGAAGTTCGAGGTCTATGTGGACAAGGAGCTGTCTCTGGGTACTGGCACGGCGCCGGCCCAACCCGCGATCGCCGTCCCGCCCGAAACCGGGGCGACGTCCGGGGCCATCAGAACCGTCGATCCCAATCAGGCACTCGGTTCCTAGAGCGATTTCCAAGCGATCGGAGCCGATCGCTGGTCAAGAAATCGGGGAAAACAAGGAATCCAGAGCGGCGATCTGATTCAATCAGATCGAAACCCGCTCCAGGGCGGCGGCACGCCCGCCTCTGCCCCACCCTGCCCCAGTCTCAGGGCGCTGGCCTGCTCGAAAATCGCGGCGACCACCGGATCATTGTCGGACACCCGTCTGGCGACATGGAATTCGATCGGCGCCAGGTCCGGCATGTCGCCCAGTTCCACCAGAGCCCCGTTCATCATGTCGGCGCGCGCCATGGGTTCTGGAAAGATGCCGATGCCGCCGCCCGCCTTGGCGATGTCGATCATCATCCGGGCATTGTTGCACAGGTTGAGCGATTTGTGGGCGATTCGGGAGGCGGCGATCGCGTCCCGCATCCGCCCATAGATCGGGGAATGGCTGGCCAGCGACCAGATCGGAATGGTGCGGTCCCCTCCGCCGTTGCGAAATGACGCGGCGATCGCCGGACTGGCAAGCCAGACGAGCCGTACGCCGCCAATGGGACTCGACTGCAGCGCAGGATGCGCCACCGGCCCGGCCGCGAAGGCGATGTCGGCGCGCCCGAACAGCAATTGCTGGATCAGATTGGCGGTCAGGTCGATGTCCAGCTCCAGGCTGACATGCGGCATCTGCGCCTTCAGTCGCGCCACAAAGTCCGGAAGGCAGCTTGCCGCCGCAATCTCGCCCGTACCGATGCGGACCACGCCGCTCGCCTCGGCCAATCCGCCGCAACGCAGCAGCACGCTCTGCAGATCGCTCCAGAGCGGCGCGCAATCGCGCACCAACTGGCGCCCGGCCGGGGTGAAGGACATGGTCCGGCCCTCCCGGCGAAAGAGGCGCGCGCCCAGATGCGCTTCCAATTCCCGCACCCGCGCGGAAATGGCCGGCTGCGTGGTGTTGAGCCGCTCCGCCGTCGCCGCAAAGGTGCCGAGCCGGTCGATCCACAACAGGGTTTCCAGATGAAATAGACCGATGCGATTGATAGCCATCACTTATTATTATTCCAAAAAACAAATCATTAGAAATGATAATTTACCTGCGCCAGAACAGGCCACGAAGGAGAGGCTTGCTCATGGTCAAGAAACTTTACCCCGATGCTGCGCGCGCGTTGGAGGGGCTTCTCTTTGACGGGATGCATTTGTGCGCGGGCGGATTTGGGCTGTGCGGGATACCGGAACGGCTGATCGACGCGATCCGCGACAGCGGGGTCA